>NZ_JBPFDM010000009.1:0-183909 GCF_059414945.1 Arthrobacter sp. SAFR-179 | reverse complement strand
GTTTGGGGCAGGCCCTTGATCTGCTTGAGTTCCTTGCGGCCGATGGAGGCCAGGACCGCGGCGATGATGCCCCAGATCACGGCGACGATCAGCGCGGACCAGCCCAGGGGCATGATGGCGCCCAGGGCCCACATCAGGGCCAGGGACAGGAAGAGCAGCACGAAGTGCCCGCCCACGCCGGCGCCGGCGAGCATGCCGGCGCCTTTCCCTGCACGGGTGGCGGACTGCTTCGCTTCGGCCTTGGCCAGCTCCACTTCCTGGCGCATCAGCGTGGACAGGTCCCGGGTCACATCCCCCAGCAACTCACCCAGCGACGCGTTGTCAGCCTTCATATGCGCCTCACTCGGCGGCATCTCCGGAATGTGGCTACTCATCACAGACCACCCGTCTGGCCACCCCGGGTGCGGTCCTGGGTGAGGGGGTCGTTCGCCATGGGATCGTCGGCGAGTGCGCGGTCACGCAGCGGGTCTTCGGACAGCTGGTTCCCGGACCAGGGCTCCTCCACCAGCTGCGGGCTGTCGAGGCCGCTGGCCGGACCCGCTGCCTCGGGGTAGCTGCTGCCCGGTGCGCCGCCGTCGTAACCTGCTGTCGTGGTGGCCGGGCCGGGGAGCTGGACCGGCGGCGGCGGAACGGTTCCGCCGGCAACGGGGGTTGTCCGGTTGTACTGGTCACCGTAAGGGGTCCCGGAGTACTGGCCGGAAAGGCCCGCAGCCCCGGTGCCGGTGGACGAGTCGGGGGCGCCTGCGGTGAGGCCGCGGGTGAGGCGTCCGGCCAGGACGCCGGCGCCGGCGGCGAGGAGCAGGAACGTTCCGGGCCGGTTGCGGGCAAACCGCTGGACCTCGTTCAGGAGGTCACCGGGCTCCCGGTTCTCCAACCAGGACGCCATGGAGGACGTGCGATCGGCTGCCTGCCGGATCAGGTCGCTGGCCATGCCCTGCTGGTCCGGTGCGCTGGCCATGCTGTGCAGCTGGCTGGAAATGTTGCGGATGCCCTCGGCGGCCTTTTGCTGCTGGGTGCCGGCCTGGCTGGTCAGGCCCGACTTCGCCTGGTGGAACAGGTCCTGGGCGTTGGCCTTGGCCTCGTGGGCAACGTTAGCGGCCTCGCCCTTGGCCGTCTGGGCTACATTCTGGGCAGACCCGGCGGCAGTGCGGGCCACGTCGGCTGCTTCTTCCTTGGCAGCCTCTTTACGCGAGGACGCAGAGGTCTGATCGGTGGTGGCGTAGCCGGTTCCGGCCTCGCCCGTGTAGGGGCCGGCTGTTGACGGGAAGGTAGTGGCCTCCCGCTCACCGGGGATTCCT
This sequence comes from Arthrobacter sp. SAFR-179, assembly GCF_059414945.1. Taxonomy (NCBI): domain Bacteria; kingdom Bacillati; phylum Actinomycetota; class Actinomycetes; order Micrococcales; family Micrococcaceae; genus Arthrobacter; species Arthrobacter sp. SAFR-179. The sequence continues at coordinate 182,611 of NZ_JBPFDM010000009.1, read as the reverse complement.
GTACTGCCCGGAGGAGTCGTGTAAGCGGGGTCCTCGGGCCATTGGTTCTCTGTCATCTTCGCTCTCTCTTTCCAAGAAGGCCGGTTGTTGATCAAGAACCAGCAATACTGGCCGTAAAATGATAAGCATGGTTACTAATAAAAAGTAAGTACCCTTGCTAAGCGAGTTATAACCGTTCCAAAAATGTCAGCCGGAATGGCGAGGGCCTGCCCGGTCACAACGAAGTGGAAAGTGGTGGGAAACATGGATACAGCTCCATGGGTATGGGTGATAGTTGCCATTGTTGTGGTGGCACTGATCGTGGTGCTCCTTCTGGCCGGCGGAAAGCGCCGCAAGGCCATGCAGCAGAAACGCGACCAGGAGCACCGGGAAAAGGCCGCCGAGATCCGGCGTGAAGCCGAGAACATGGAAATCGACGCCCGCGAGCGCGAGGCCAAGGCCATCCGCGCGCGTGCCGATGCAGAGCAGGCGCAGGTTGACGCGGCCCGCCTTCGGCAGGAAGCCGAGCAGCGGGCCCACGAGGCCCAGTCCCTGCGGGGTGACGTCGCCAGCCGCACCCGGAAGGCGGATGAACTCGATCCCGATGTCGGAAGCGATGGCAGCCGGCGGGACCGCGTTGAGGGCACTGAGGAGCGGCGCGAGTACCGTGACGCCGGACATGACGGGCGTGGACCTGCCGACGCAGGTGCTGTCCGTGATGGCGACCGGGACGCGGCGTACAGGGACGGCCGCCATGCCGACGCGGGACGGGATGACCGCGGAAGCCATGACACCCTTCCCGGCGGCGCCGGGACGGATAGGCCCGCAGAAGTGACGGAAGCAGAATCCGGGCGGCGGCGCAATCGCGACGCGGAAAACACCGCGACGGGAAATACCGGCACCTCCGCTGGGCGTGATGTCCGCGGGGAGGAAAATCCGCGCATCTAAGGCCGGCGGGAGGGTGGCTGGGGTTTAGGGCCGCCGCGGTTTGAGGACGGGGGAAGGTTTGACGCCTTTCCCCGTTCCCATGCCCGCGAGGAGTTCCTTGACGGCGTCCACCGATGACACCCGTGGTTCCCACCCGAGGATCCGTTGCGCCCGGCTGGTGTCCATGATGGGCGCCCCCGCCGCCATCTCCACCCATCCCGAGTCCGTGGGCTGGATGCGTGCCCGCCACGTAAGGTCCACTATGGCGTGAAGCAGCCGCATGGGAATGGGGAGGATTCTCTTGGCGCCCAGGATGCGGGCCAGTTCCTGCGGGGTCAAAACCGGCTCGGACGCGATGTTGAAGGCACCGCTGGCCCGCTGGTCCACCACCCGCCAGTAGGCCTCTGCCACGTCGTCAGCATGGACCGCCTGGAAGATCAGGTTATCCGGGGCCGGCAGCAGTGGAACCCAGGGTTTCCGCGGTACCAGGCGCGGAAAGATGTTCCCCAGGAAGTACCTTCCGATTTCGCTTCCCGCCTTGCCCTGGAAGATGAGCGCCGGCCGGAGCCTGGCGACGGAAATCTCCGGCTCCGCGGCCGCGAACTGGTCAAGGAGCTTTTCCTGCTCGGCCTTATGCCGGCTGTAGTGCGAGCCCGCCATTCCTGTTGCCGGCCAGGACTCATCCCTGCGCTGGTATTTGTCCGCCTTGCTGTAGGCGCCAACGGACGACGCACACACCACCTGCTTCACGCCCATTTTTGCTGCGGCTTCGAGGACGTTCTTCGTGCCGGTGACATTGGTCCGGTGCAGGAGCTGGAGGTTGTGGTTCGGCTGGATTTGCCACGCCAGGTGGACCACGGAGTCCACCCCTTCGAGCGCCTTCTCCAGCGCGGGCCTGTCCTGGTCCAGGCCCACGTCCAGGGTGTGCCATTCCACGCCGCCATAAGGCTCTGTGGACGTATCGGGCAGCCTGCGGCTGATCCCCACCAGCTCCAGGCTGCCTGGCTTATGGGCGAGGTGGCCCTGCAGGTTGCGCAGCAGTGCTGTTCCCGCATTTCCGCTGGCCCCGGTGATGGCTACGCGCATGGCTACGACTCCTTCACAGATTTGGACTGGTTGCGGCCCTCCATGACGAGCCTATAGCGGAGAAGCATTGTTTTATAAGCAACCTTATGATTTCCTACTTCTAAGTCTTGCCGCAGGCTTTCGGAACCAGACCGAGGGAAACCAACACTCATGCCCGAATCCTTTGCCGCTTTTGCCGTGGACGCTTCACCTGTCCATCGCCAACAGTCCCAGCCGGCACAACAACCAACTCCTCCCGCCACCTCTGGAAGGCTGCGGGAAACGTTCGAAAACGACCTGGTCCTACGGTACCTGGACCTCGCCGAAGCCCTCGCTGCCCGCTTTGAGGCCCGCGGCCGGGAGCGGGCGGACCTGAACCAGGTGGCCTATCTGGGCCTGGTGAAGGCCGCGCGCGGATTCGACCAGGCCAAGGGCGAAAGTTTCCCTGCCTACGCCGCGCCCACCATTACGGGCGAACTCAAGAGGTATCTCCGCGACCGGACGTGGGTTGTGCGGCCGCCGCGCCACATCCAGGACCTGCGGACCCGGCTGTTCCGGGCGGAACCGGAGTTGACCCAGACACTGGGACGGAATCCGAGTGTTGCCGAACTGGCCGGTGAACTGGGAACTGACCCGGCTGAAGTTCAGGAGGCCATCTCGGCATCCAGCAGCATGCACCCGGATTCCCTTGACGCCGTGAACCCCAACTCGGATGCGCCCTCCATCGGTGAGGTCCTTGCCTGCCCTGAGACACCCCTGGAACGGCTCGAGGAACTCGCCTGCCTGCGTGAGGCCATGCAGGACCTGGACGACTCGGACAGGGAGCTTTTGTACCGGCGCTATTTCTGCGAGGAGACGCAGGTGCAGTTGGGCAAGCGGCTGGGAATGTCCCAGATGCAGGTGTCCCGCCGCCTGGCCAAGGTGCTGGTGGAGCTTCAGCGGCGCCTTGAGGCCAGCGCCCAGTTCGGTGCGCGGGAAGACGCCGCCGGCAGTGGGGCGTCATCCCGGGTTGCGCAGGTAGACCGGTCAGCAAGCCACGTTGCATCCTTCCGGGAGGCTCGGAACGGGCACGCCGGCGTGGGTGCAGCGGGCCGCCGGCTGGGCGGTACCAGGGCCAGGTAAGGCTGGCCCTGCGCGGGCAACAGGCAACGGACGACGCCGGGCGGCACCTTCCCGAGGCACGTCAACGCCGGGAGCGCAGAGGGGGCTGTGGAGGGCCCTGGAAGGAGTATCCGTCAGCAGTCGAATTCGTATCTTGCCTGTTCAACCGGCCAAAAGAACGCGGTCCTGCGGCTGAAAAAGCCCGCGGCCCTGTTTAGGAGCAGCAGCAGGAGGGAACGGTCCGATTATGGGAAGCTCTGAAACCTCCAAGCTCCGGGCTGTCCTGTTCGACCGGGACGGGACCCTGGTGGTCGATGTGCCCTACAACGGGGACCCCGGCAAAGTACGGCCAATGGCCGGCGCCAAGGCTGTCCTGGACCGCCTGCGGGCGGCGGGCATCGCCACCGGTGTGGTCAGCAACCAGTCGGGGATTGCCCGCGGGCTGATCACGGCCGCGGACGTGGCAAAAGTCAATGCCCGGGTGGAAGAACTGCTCGGCCCTTTCGACGTGTGGGAAGTGTGCCCGCATGCCGAGCAGGACGGCTGCGCCTGCCGCAAACCCGCCCCGGGCATGGTCCACAGCGCCTGCGGCAAACTGGGCATCCACGCCTCGGAAGCTGCCCTGATCGGGGACATCGGCGCCGACGTGGGTGCTGCCGAGGCGGCCGGTGCCACCGGCGTCCTGGTTCCCACACGCGTGACCCGCGCCGAGGAAGTGGCCGCGGCGCGGCTGGTGGCCCCGGACCTGGCATCCGCCGTCGGCCTGCTGCAGGGGACGCCCTGATGGGGCGCGTCCTGGTGGCCCGGCTGGACAGCATGGGCGACGTCCTGCTGTCAGGCCCTGCCGTGCGGGCGGTAGCCAACGGCCGGGCCGAGTACGGCGGCAGCACCAACCACGTGGTGATGCTGTGCGGCAGGCAGGGTGAAGCGGCCGCGGCCCTGCTCCCCGACGTGGCCGAGGTCTACAGCTGGGACAGTCCCTGGATCATGAACCCGGCGCCCAAAATGACCGGACCGCACGCCGACCGGCTGATCGAATACGTCCGAAACTCCCGGATCACCGAAGCAGTCATCCTCACGTCCTTCCACCAGTCGCCGCTGCCGCTGGCCCTGCTGCTGCGGCTGGCAGGCGTTGAGCGCATCACCGGAGCCTCCACTGACTACGCCGGCTCCTTGCTGGATGTGCGCCTCAAACCGGGTGAGGACTTCCCTGAAGACCAACCCGAGGCGGAGCGGGCACTGGGCATTGCCGGGGCGGCGGGCTTCCGGCTCCCCGCCGGCGACGACGGGAAGCTGCACGTGAAGTCCGTTCCGGACGTGACAGGCCTGGTAGGTGAGGAACCCTATGTTGTGGTCCACCCCGGAGCCGCCGTCCCCGCCAGGGCCTGGCCCCCGCTGCATCATGCCGCCGCCGTCGAACTCCTTCAGGGCGCAGGCTACCGGGTGGTGGTAACGGGCGGCCCCGGCGAAAAGTCCCTGACCGCCACGGTAGCCGGCCCCTCGGCCCTGGACCTGGGCGGGCGTACCGACCTGTCCACCATGGCCGGCGTCATGGCCGGCGCCGATGCCGTGGTCAGCGGCAATACCGGCCCGGCCCATTTGGCTGCCGCGGTGGGCACACCGGTGGCGTGCCTGTTTTCGCCCGTGGTCCCGGCCATCCGCTGGGCCCCCTATGGCGTGCCCCTGGAACTCCTCGGGGACCAGAACGCGCCCTGCCGCATGTCCCGCGCCCGGGTTTGCCCCGTCCCGGGCCACCCCTGCCTCGACTCGGTATCGCCGGAGGAAGTGGTGGCGGCGGTGGAACGCCTGATCAGCGGAGTGAGCTCCTTTAGCACCCACGTCAGCACCCGTAGAAAGGCCCGCAACAGATGAGAATCCTGCTCTGGCATGTCCACGGTTCCTGGACGGACGCCTTTGTCCGCGGCCGTCATGAGTACCTGCTTCCCGTCCTGCCGGGAGGTGGAGCGTGGGGGCTGGGCCGCGCCGGCAGGGACTGGCCGGAATCAGTGCGGGAGGTGGACCTGGCGACCCTCGACCCCGAGGCGGTGGACGCCGTCGTCCTCCAGCGCCCGGAAGAGATCGGTGAAGTGCTCCGAACCCTGGGACGGATGCCCGGCGTCGACCTTCCGGCCGTATTCGTGGAGCACAACACGCCTAAAGGCAATTTCCCCAACACCAGCCACCCGCTCGCGGACCAAAAGAGCATCCCCGTGGTCCACGTGACCCACTTCAACAGGCTGGCCTGGGACAACGGCTCCGCTCCCACCACCGTGATCGAGCACGGAATTCCGGACCCCGGGCAGCTCTACACCGGTGAACTGCCGGAACTGGGGGTAGTGGTCAACGAACCGGTGCGGCGCGGCCGGGTCACAGGAACGGACCTGCTGCCGGCCTTCGCGTCCGTGGCACCGCTGCAGGTATTCGGCATGAAGACGGACGGGCTGGCAGAAGCTACCGGAATCGAGGCGTCGCGCCTGACGTCGCGGGGCGACCTGCAAACCCGGGAGCTGCACCGGGAACTCGCCCGCTGCCGCGTCTATGTCCACCCCATGCGGTGGACCTCGCTGGGGCTGTCCCTGCTGGAAGCCATGCACCTGGGCATGCCGGTGGTGGTGCTGGCCACCACTGAGGCTCCACGCGCGGTGCCGCAGGAAGCGGGCATCGTCTCCGCCGACGTCGACGAGCTGCTTCGCTGTGCGTCCCGGCTGGTGGCCAATCCGGAGGAAGCACGACGGCGGGGAGCAGCCGCCCGGGAGGCGGCGCTGGAGCGTTACGGCCTGGGTAAGTTCCAGGACCGGTGGGACGAGCTGCTGGCGGACCTGCGGAACCGGCCGCGGCACGCCGTCAACGAGCGGCCGGACGAGCGGATCCTCGTTCCGGCGCGGGAGAGGAAGACACCATGAAGATTGCCATGATTTCCGAACACGCCAGTCCGCTGGCGGCATTGGGCGGGGTGGACGCCGGCGGCCAGAACGTTCACGTTGCCGCGCTGTCCGAGGCCCTTGCCAACCGCGGCCACCATGTCACCGTGTATACCCGAAGGGACGCAACGGAGCTCCCCGCACGGGTCCGGGTGGGGCGCCGCCTTGAAGTGGTCCACGTGGACGCCGGGCCCGCCCGGCACGTGCCCAAGGATGAGCTGCTGCCCTACATGGGCGAACTCGCGGACGGCGTGGCCAGGGACTGGGGGCACCGGCCGCCGGACGTGGTGCACGGCCACTTCTGGATGTCCGGCCTGGCTGCCCTGGACGCTGCCAGGCGGCCCGACACCGGGTACCGCGTGCCCATGCTCCAGACGTTCCACGCGCTGGGCACCGTCAAGCGGCGGCACCAGGGCGCCGAGGATACCAGCCCCGAGGCGCGCCGCTGGCTGGAACCCGGAGTGGGCCGTTCCGCGGACCGGATCATCGCCACCTGCTCCGACGAGGTCTTCGAGCTGAAAGCCATGGGCATCGCCACCGGCAAGATCTCCATCGCGCCCTGCGGCGTGGATCTGGGCTTCTTCTCGGCGGATGGCCCGGTGGCACCGCGGAAGCGCCGCTACCGCATCCTGTCGGTGGGGCGCCTGGTGCCACGCAAAGGCGTGGACCTGGTGATCCGCGCGCTCCCGTACCTCAAGGCGGCAGGATTTGACGACGTCGAACTCCTGATCGTGGGCGGCGGCGGAGACACCAACGTGATGCACGCCGACCCCGAAATCCGCCGCCTGCTGGACCTCGCCGCCCAGCTCGGCGTGTCTGAACAGGTGACCCTGCAGGGGCAGGTATCCCGTTCGGAGATGCCAGGCATCTTCCGCAGCGCCGACGCCGTGGTGTGCGCCCCCTGGTACGAGCCGTTCGGCATCGTTCCGCTGGAGGCCATGGCCTGCGGCATCCCCGTGGTGGCAGCAGCGGTTGGCGGGCTCCGGGACACGGTAGTGGACCACACCACCGGCCTGCACGTCCCGCCGCGGGACCCGGAGGCCATCGCATCGGCCCTGTCACTGCTGCTGGAAAACCCCGCCCTTCGAACAAAACTCGGCCAGGCAGGAGAACGCCGCGCCCGCACCCGGTACTCCTGGGACAGGGTGGCAGCGGAAACCGAAAAGGCCTACCAGCTGGCCATCGCCGGCGCCCCGGCCGGCGCTTCGGCCGGCAATGTACCCATGGAAGGAGCCGCACTGTGACCGCCGAATCATCCCTGCGTGAATCGTCCGTGCGCGAGGCATCCCTGCGGCAGGCAGACCTCCGCACCCTGACTGCGGCCCCGTCGCTGCCTGCGGTGCTCCCCGGCGCCACCTTCGTGGATGCCGCCAGCGCCGACGCCGTGCGCACCCACCTGGACAACGTGGTTCCTGCCCTGGAGTCGCTCCGCAGCCAGTCCGGCAGGCTCGCCGCCTGGGGCGTGGAGCTGGCGGTGCGCCTGCTGCGCGGGCAGCGGCTGCTGGCCGCCGGCAACGGCGGCTCAGCCGCGGAGGCGCAACACCTCACCGCCGAACTGGTGGGCCGGTTCGACAGCGAGCGGGTCCCGTTCTCCGCCATCTCCCTGCATGCCGAGTCGTCGGCCGTGACCGCGATCGCCAATGACTACGGCTACGACGAGGTCTTCGCCCGGCAGGTCCGGGCCCATGCCCGTTCCGGCGACGTGCTGATGCTGCTGTCCACCAGCGGCAAGAGCCCCAACCTGCTGCGCGCCGCGGAAACGGCGTCCCGGCTCAATGTGACCACCTGGGCGCTCACCGGTTCCGGACCCAACCCGCTGGCGGACGCCTGCGATGAGGCCGTCATGATCGACGCCCTCAACGCCAACGCCCAGGAAGGGCACCTGATCGCCCTGCATGCCATCTGCCGCGCCTTCGACCTTGAAGTTGCCCGCCACACTCCAGCCGTTGTCCCCGGCTTCCCGAGAGGGGGCCGGCCATGAGGATCGTGGTTGTGGGCGACGTGATGCTCGACGTCGACCTTTCCGGTGAAGCTACGCGGCTGAGCCCGGACGCCCCTGTACCCGTCGTGGACGTTTCGGGCGTGCGCCGCCGCGCCGGCGGTGCAGGCCTGGTGGCGCGCATGCTGGCCCAGGACGGCTGGCCCGTCACGCTGGTGACAGTCCTGGGCAATGACGACGCCGGCAGCCAGTTGCGTGCGCACCTCGCCGGGGTGCGGCTCGTCGCAGGGACCAGCGGCTATCCCTCGCCGGTCAAGACCAGGGTCCGGGCGGGTTCGCATCCGGTGGTCCGCTTTGACCAGGGCTGTGAAAAGACGCCCGTTCCGGATGTCAGCCCCGCCATGCTCCGCGCCGTGGAACATGCCGGCGTGGTCATCGTTGCAGACTACGGCAGGGGGCTGGCTGCCAACCCGCAGCTGCGGGACGTGCTGGCCCGGCTCGCCGATGACGTGCCGATTATCTGGGACCCGCACCCCTCCGGGCCGGAACCCGTGCCCGGGGTGGCCGTGGTGACTCCGAACATTTCCGAAGCCACCAAGGCCGTCCAGGCCGGTCCCGGAAGCGCGGCAGGCTCGGCAGACGCCGTGGCGGAAATCCTGCTCAAGCGGTGGCGCAGCCAGGCCGTGCTGGTGACCAAGGGCGAGGAAGGGGCGGTCCTGTTGCGGCAGGGGGATGCTGCTGCCCGTGCCGTTCCTGCGCCCCGCGTGGAGGCGGGTGATCCGTGCGGGGCAGGCGACCGCCTGGCAGCCAGCCTGGCCGTGCACCTCCTCGCCGGCCGGGACCTGCCCGACGCGGCGGCCCTGGCAGTGCATGACGCCGCGGATTTCCTGGCGGCCGGGGGAGTTTCGGCCCTGCCGGACACTGCAGATGCTGCCGCCGGGCATTCGGCGCCGGCCGCCGGCCGGCGGACCACGGAACCGCTGCTGCTGGCCCGCTCGGTGCGCGAAAGCGGCGGAAAGGTTGTTGCCACCGGCGGCTGCTTCGACCTGATCCACGCCGGCCACATCCGGTCCCTTACGGCAGCCCGCGAGCTGGGGGACTGCCTGATCGTGTGCCTCAACTCCGACGACTCGGTACGGCGGCTCAAGGGGCCGGAGCGTCCGATCATCGGCCAGCACGACCGGGCGGAACTGCTCCTGGCGATGGAATGCGTGGACGCGGTGATGGTCTTCGACGAGGACACGCCCGAGGCCGCTCTGGACCGGCTCCGTCCCGACATCTGGGTCAAGGGCGGCGACTACAAGGGAGCCCGGCTCCCGGAGGCGGACCTGGTGGAAAGCTGGGGCGGCCGCTGCCTCACCGTCCCCTTCCATCCCGCCCGCTCCACCACCGGCCTGGCGGACGCCCTCGCCAAGGTCAGCTGAACCGCCCAGCCCGTTGATTTGTTTGATCCATTGACTTGTTTTCCCTCTTGAAAGGAACACCATGACCGCAGAAGCAACTGCAAACGCATCCACCACCCCCGGCCGCGTCCTGGTTACCGGAGGTGCCTCCGGACTTGGAGCCGCCGTCGTCGATGCCGTCCTCCGCTCAGGCGGCACCCCGGTGGTCCTGGACCGTGACATCAGCAGCGTCGCCGGCGTGAAGGCGTTCGAGGTGGACGTTGCCGACCGGGCAGCCGTGGAGAAGGCCGTCCGCGAAGCCGCGGAGACCCTTGGCGGCCTGGACGCGGTGGTCACGGCCGCCGGTATCGACCGCTGCGGCAAGCTCGCGGACGTGGAGGCGACCGAGTGGGAAAAGGTCATCGGCGTCAACCTCATGGGCACCGTTTCGGTAGTGCGCGCCGCCCTGCCCTACCTCAAGGAAACCCACGGCCGCGTGGTAACCGTGGCGTCCACCCTGGGCAAGCGCGCCGTGGCCGATGCCACCGCCTACTGCGCCTCCAAGTTCGGCGTGGTGGGATTCAGCCACGCACTGGCCGCGGAAACCGGTGGCGAAATCGGCGTCACCACCATGATCCCCGGCGGCATGAAGACCAGGTTCTTCGATGACCGCACCGAACAGTACAAGCCGCAGGACGATTCCCGGCTCAATGACCCCGCCAACACCGCGCAGGCCATCCTCTTCGCCCTTAACCAGCCCACCGGCTGCGAGGTCCGCGAAATGCTGATCTGCCACGAGGAAGAGGGCTCCTGGCCCTAAGCCGCCACCGGCCACAGCACTCTTGACGGCCGCAGCCGAACCAGCGACATTACGACATATCCAGCACCTGAAAGGCGGGAGGAACATCATGCCCACCACAGCCACTGAAACAACCGCAGGCACCCAGACAGCAGAGGGCTCCGGCATCACCATCCAGGATCCGCGCACCGGTGAAGTGCTTTGGACGGTGCCCGAAGGGGGGCCGGAGGCAGTCAGCCATGCCGTCAGCGTGGCGCGCGGTGAGGCAGCGGGCTGGGCGGCAACCGCACCTGCCGAACGGGGCGCAGCCCTCAAGGCTGCCGCCAAAGCCCTGGCGGCAGCGGCCCGGGAGCTCGCGGGGCTGAACGCCAGCGAAACCGGCCGCCCGGAGGAAGAAGCGCTGGCAGGTATTGCCGCCGGCGTTTCCACCCTGGAACAGTACGCGGAACTGGGCCCGGTCCACCGCGGCCACAGCCTCCGCGGCAACCGTCTGGCCTCGGATTACACGCTGGCCGAACCCCGGGGCGTCGCCGTCCTGCTGACTCCGTGGAACGATCCGGTGGCCGTGGCCTGCGGGCTGATCGGCGCCGCACTGGTCACGGGCAACACCGTCATCCACAAACCCAGCGAGCGCTGCCCCCGGCTGGGGGAGACGCTGGGAGAAGTCCTGGCACCGGCCTTTCCAGCCGGCGTCTTCCAGACCATCTCCGGCGGCGCCGGCGTTGGAGCGTCGCTGTCACAGGCTGAGGTTGACGTGATCGCCCACGTGGGATCCAGTGCCTCCGGTGCACGCATCGCCCGGGCCGCTGCGCTCACCGGCGCGCACGTGCTCAGGGAAAACGGCGGCAACGATCCCCTGCTGGTGGACCGCGACGTAGACCCCGGGTGGGCCGCGCAGCAGGCTGCCATCGGAGCTTTCAGCAACAGCGGCCAGATCTGCACGTCCGTGGAACGGATCTACGTGCACAAGGACATCGCTGCCGAGTTCTCCAAAGCCCTGGAGGCGGAGGCTGCGCTCCGGAACAACAGCGGCAGCGTGGCGCCACTGGTTGACCTGCGGATGCGCGACGCAGTCCATGCCCACGTCACCGAGGCCCTGGCCCAGGGCGCACGGGCGGTTGAGGGCGGTGCGCTTCCGGACGGGCCCGGCTCGTTCTACCCCGCCACCGTCCTGCTGGACTGCACCGAAACCATGCAGGTCATGACCGAGGAAACGTTCGGACCCGTGGCTCCGGTGCAGGTGGTGGACACCTTCGACGACGGCCTGCGCCTGGCGTGCAGCGGCCGGTACGGACTGGCTGCCACCGTCCTGAGCAGCAACATCGCGCACATCCAGCAGGCGGTGGCCGCACTTCCGGTAGGGACCGTAAAGGTGAACGCGGTGTTTGGCGGTGCCCCGGGCGGCGCAGCCCAGCCCCGCGGCGAGAGCGGCGCGGGGTTCGGTTACGGGCCTGAACTCCTGGACGAGTTCAGCCAAATCAAAGTGGTGCACATTGAAGCTCCGCCGGCACCGTCAGGCTCGGGAGCCGGTTCCGTCATCGAGGAACAGGACCTGCCATGAGCGAGTCCCCGGAATCCATCGACCTGTCCACCCAGCGGGCACTGTCCGACTGGCTCCCCGGCCGGCTGGCCGCGGAACAGCCCTCCATCCTGGTCATCGGCGATGTGATGCTCGATGGCTGGTGGAGCGGCAGCATCGAGCGGCTCTGCCGGGAAGCCCCCGCCCCCGTGGTGGATCTCCAGTCCCGCGAATCGGTTCCCGGCGGAGCAGCCAACACCGCCATGAACCTGGCCGCCCTGGGCGCGAAAGTGTCGGTGGCGGGCATCATCGGCTCCGACGACGCCGGCGAGGACCTCCGCGGACAGCTTGCCGCCGCAGGCATCGATGTCCGGCACCTGCATACCCACCCGGACATGGTGACCACCACCAAGATCCGGATCAGCAGCGGCGGGCAGGTGATGCTGCGCCTCGATGACTCGGCCAGGACCGTCCCGGCCGACGCGCTGGCCGCGCTGGCCGCCTCGGTGCGTGCCGCCGTCGAACACCAGGACGCCGTGCTGGTGTGTGACTACGGAACCGGCGTGGTGGCGGACCCCGTCCGCACCGCCCTTGCCGGTGTCCTGGGGGCTGACACGGCGGGCGCCGACCGTCCGCTGGTGGTGGTTGACGCCCATGATCCGCGTCCCTGGGCCGCAGTGCGGCCGGACCTGGTGACCCCTAACGCGCAGGAAACCGCCCGGCTGTTGGACAAGAAACTGCCGGAGGGCCAGGAACGGGTGGAAGCCGTGGCCGCGGAGTCCGCGGCACTGTTGCAGGAAACCGGTGCGCGGGCCGTGGTGGTCACCCTGGACCGGGACGGAACCGTGCTGTTGATGCCCGACGGCGTGCGTCACCGGACGTGGGCCCGGCCGGCCGCTGAGAAGCAGGCATCTGGGGCAGGGGACACCTTCGTGGCCGCCCTCACCCTGGCCCGTGCCGCCGGGCTGCCGCTGACCGCCAGCCTGGACCTGGCCCAGTCGGCCGCGGACGTGGTGGTCCACCAGCCCGGCACCTCCGTGTGCAGCACCGCCCAGCTCAGCCGTTACCTGGAGGCCTTCGCCGATACTGCCCTGACCGGGGACGAACTGGAGCGGCAGATCGAGGTGCACCGTGCGCAGGGGCAGCGGATCGTGCTGACCAACGGCTGCTTCGACGTGCTGCACAGCGGCCACACCAGGTACCTCAACCAGGCCAAGCAGCTGGGCGACATCCTGGTGGTGGCGTTGAACAGCGATGATTCGGTGCGCAGGCTCAAGGGCCCGGGCAGGCCCATCAACAACATGGCGGACCGCGCAGCGGTGGTGGCCGCGCTCAGTTGCGTGGACTACGTGACGGTGTTCGATACCCCCACCGCCACCCCGCTCATCCGGCGGCTCCGGCCTGAAGTCTATGCCAAGGGCGGGGACTACACGCCCGGGATGCTGGCGGAGTCCCCGGCAGTGGAAGAGTACGGCGGCCGGGTAGCCATCCTGGACTATGTGGCTGAACGGTCCACCACCGCGGTGGTGAAACGGATCCGCGACGGCGAAGGGGCAGTGCCCACCAACTAAGGTTGAAGCATGACTGAAGCGCGGCACGGGTAATGGCAAAACGCGGAAAGTCAGGCGGCCGGAACAGCATCCGTGCGGTGGCCGGTGTGGTGGACGTTCCTGCGGGCTCCCGCCAAAGCGGTCCGGTGGAGGGCGTCTACTACATCGATACCGGTGACTGCGAACTGGTGGCGGACCAGGACAACTCCACCGGCTGGCTCCTGAAGATCAACGGGGTCATGAGCTCGCACATCGACCTCGCCGATCCGCTGTTCCTGGACTTCGAGTACATGCGGTGGATGGCCGCGCTCGTCGAGTCCCGCTGGCCGCCGTCGGACGCATCGTCGGCGAAACTGCGCGGACTGCACTTGGGCGGCGGCGCCTGCTCCATGGCACGCTACTTCGCCGCGGCGTACCCGGACGCCCGCCAGGTGGTGGTCGAACTGGACGGGAAGCTCGCCGAGTATGTCCGCAACTGGTTCGACCTTCCCAAGGCGCCGCTGCTCCGGATCCGCGTGGGCGAGGCCCGGGCCGTGACGGAGACCCTGACGGCCCACACCCGGGATTTCATCATCCGCGACGTCTTTGCCGGTGCCCACACCCCGCGCCCGCTGACCACCACGGAATTCAACCAGCACGTCAAGCGGGTCCTTGCCCCGGGCGGCCTGTACGTGGCCAATTCCGGGGACGCCCCCGACCTCCGGAACGCCCGCGAGGACGCGGCCACCATCGCGGCTGCCTTTAAGCACACGGTCATCATTGCCGACCCCGCCATGCTGAAGGGCCGGCGGTACGGAAACATGGTGATGGCGGGCAGCGACGAGCCGATCGTTGACGACCCCCGGCTCCGGCGCCGGCTGCTGGGCGGTGCCGTGCCGGCGCACCTCTGGGACGACGCCCAGGTCCGGGCCTTCGCCGCGGGGGCACCAGTCCGCCACGACCCGCCGCCACCCCCGTCGATTGCTGAGTAACTGCCGTTTTGGGGCCCCTAAACGGCAGTTACTCAGCAGTCGATGAGGAATCTCCCTTGCCAAGGAGCGCTTCGCGGTGTTCCGCCATGCGTTCCCGGAGGGCCTGCACGACGGCGGCCACGGCGGGGCGGCGCAGCGAATCCGGGCGCAGGACCAGCCAGTAGGGGAGGAGTTCGCCGATCTTGTCGGGCAGCAGCCGGACCAGGTCATCGTGCAGGTCGGCCATGAAGCACGGCAGGAACCCGACGCCGGCCCCGGCCCTGGTGGCCTCCACATGGACGAACACATTGGTGGAGGTGAGGCCGTCCCGCATGGCCGGAACCAGCCGCCGCGGCGCGTCGAGGTCATCCACCTGCAGCATTGAATCCACGAAATAGACCAGCGGGTGCGCATTGAGCTCGGCCACAGTGGCCGGAGTTCCATGCTCCGCCAGGTAGGCGCGGGAGGCATACATCCCCAGGCGGTATTCGCCCAGCCGGATGGCCTCCGCGCGGTGCACCTGCGGCTCGCCCACCACCACCTCGATGTCCAGCCCGGACCGCTGCTGCAGGGCGCGGCGGGTCATGGTCACCACCTCCACGCTCAGGCCCGGATGGTCCCGGCGCAGGCGCGCCACGGCCGGAGCGGCAATGTAGGCGCTGAAGCCGTCCGTCGCGGTCATACGCACGACGCCGGCAATCGGGTCAGGTGCCTGGCCCGCCGGTCCCAGCGTGCCCAGCACCTCCTCCACCTGTTCCGCCGCCCGCACGGCCCGTTCGCCAAGCTCCGTCAGTTCCCAGCCGCCCGCGGCCCGGGACAGCACCCGGCCGCCGAGCGCTTTCTCCAGGACGGCGATCCTGCGGGAAACCGTGGTGTGGTTCAAGCCCAGCGCCTGGGCCGCCGTCGTGAACTTTGCGGAGCGTGACACCGCGAGCAGGACCAGGAGGTCATCGGGGTTGGCATTCATATCTGCAATTGTGCACACGTTTCGTGCCGCTTTGGGCATTGAAGTGCCCCGATTGTGCAGCAATACTCATCTGAGTCACTTGTGCTGGAGATCACAGCGCGTGTCAATGTGGACACTGAGGAGAACCATGAGCATTGAGCAACGCCGGGCCAACGAGGCCGGGCATGCACCCAAAGGATCAGGACTGAAGAAAATCGTTGCCGCCTCCATGGTGGGGACGGTGGTGGAGTGGTACGAGTTCTTCCTCTACGCAACCGCGGCCACCCTGGTCTTTGGCAAGTACTTTTTCCCCGCCACCGGCAATGAGCTGGACGGGATCATCCAGGCCTTCCTCACCTACGCCGTGGGCTTCGTCGCGCGGCCGCTCGGCGGGATCGTCTTTGGCCAGATCGGCGACAAGCTGGGCCGCAAGCCCACCCTGCAGCTCACCATCGTGATCATCGGCGTGTCCACGTTCCTGATGGGCTGCCTCCCCGGCTTCGCCGACATCGGCTATCTGGCTCCCGCGCT
Organism: Arthrobacter sp. SAFR-179; assembly: GCF_059414945.1. Classification (NCBI taxonomy): domain Bacteria; kingdom Bacillati; phylum Actinomycetota; class Actinomycetes; order Micrococcales; family Micrococcaceae; genus Arthrobacter; species Arthrobacter sp. SAFR-179. Next base: position 167,002 of record NZ_JBPFDM010000009.1, on the reverse strand, counting down.
GCTGGTGCTCCTGCGGTTCATCCAGGGCTTCGCGCTGGGCGGCGAATGGGGCGGCGCAGTCCTCCTCGTGGCCGAGCACAGCCCGAACAAGACCCGCGCGTTCTGGTCCAGCTGGCCCCAGGCCGCCGTTCCGGTGGGCAACCTGCTGGCCACCCTGGTGCTGTACATCATGTCCACCACCCTGACTAGCGAAGCCTTCCTTGGCTGGGGCTGGCGCGTGGCCTTCTGGCTCTCCGCCGTGATCGTCTTCGTGGGCTACTACATCCGCACCAACGTCAGCGAAGCGCCCATCTTCCTCGAAGCCAAGGAACTGGTCGAAAAGGAACAGGCCGTCAGTTACGGCGTGTTCGAGGTGCTCCGCAAGTACCCCAAGGGCATCTTCCAGGCCATGGGCCTGCGGTTCGCGGAGAACATCATGTACTACCTGGTGGTCAGCTTCGCGATTGTCTACCTCAAGAGCGTGCACAAATACGACACCTCATCGCTGCTGCTGGCACTGCTGATCGCGCACGTCATCCACTTCGCCGTCATCCCGCAGTACGGCCGCCTGGCGGACCGGATCGGCCGCAAGCCCGTCTACCTGGCCGGCGCCATCCTGGGTGCCACCTGGCCGTTCTTCGCCTTCCCCATGTTCGATACGCGGAACGCCCTGGTCATCGTCCTTGCCGTCACCATCGGCCTTTGCCTGCACGGCCTCATGTACGCCGGGCAGCCGGCCATCATGGCCGAGATGTTCCCCACCCGCATGCGGTACTCCGGCGCCTCCCTCGGTTCCCAGGTCACCTCCATCTTCGCCGGCTCGCTGGCGCCGCTGCTGGCCACCCAGTGGCTCAAGGACACCGGCTCATGGGTGCCCACCGCCATCTATCTGGTTGTGGCCTGCGCCATCACCTGCGTGGCCGTCCTGAGCCTGAACGAAACCAAGGGCATTGCCCTGGAGGACGTGGACAAGGAAGACGCCGCCCGCGAGGGACTGCTCAGCGCCACGCGCAGCTGAGCCGCTGCTGGGCGGCACGGCCGGGGCCGGCCGTGACGCCTCCTGAATTTTTGAGCTGATGATGGACCATTCGGGCGCACAAAGGAGAACTGCCATGGACAACACGTTGAATGGACGGAAGGCGCTGGTCACCGGCGGTGCCAGCGGAATCGGCGCTGCGTGCGTGCGCGCACTTGCCGCACGGGGAGCGAAGGTGGTGGTGGCCGACGTCGACTCCGCCGCTGCGGCGACGCTTGCCGATGAGGTGGGCGGCACCGCGTGGAGTGTGGACCTGCTGGACGTTGACGCCCTGTCCACCCTCAGCCTGGACTGCGACATCCTGGTCAACAATGCCGGGATCCAGCGCATCAGCCCCATTGAGGAGTTCGACCCCGCAGAGTTCCGCAGGATCATCGCCCTGATGCTGGAGGCCCCGTTCCTGTTGATCCGGGCGGCACTGCCGCACATGTACGCCAACAAGTTCGGCCGCATCATCAATATCTCCTCGGTGCACGGTATCCGTGCCTCCCCGTTCAAGAGCGCGTATGTCTCCGCCAAGCACGGCCTGGAAGGGCTGAGCAAGGTGGCGGCGCTGGAGGGCGGGGAGCACGGTGTCACTTCGAACTGCGTGAACCCCGGGTACGTTCGCACGCCGCTGGTGGAAAAGCAGCTCGCGGACCAGGCCCAGGTGCACGGCATTCCCGAGTCCGAGGTCCTGTCCAGGGTGATGCTCACCGAGTCCGCCATCAAGCGCCTGGTGGAGCCGGAAGAGGTGGCCTCCCTGGTGTCATGGCTGGCATCCCCGGACGCGGGCATGGTCACCGGCGCCAGCTACACGATGGATGGGGGCTGGTCCGCGCGGTAGGCCTGCCTGGGCCAGCCCCGCGCCAACCTCAATCCAGCAATCTGACCAGCCGGTGGTCGAAGAAGAAGACGCCGTACGTGGTCTTCACCCCCACTGAACGCCGGTCCCGCCATACGACGACCCCTTCGCGCCTGCCGCTGAAGGGGTCGTCGCCGATGACCGTGTCACCCACCCGGTAAGGGCAGCGCGGGCTGAAGGCGTCCAGCGTCCGGCGCAGGGCCCGGGCCAGGGCATCGCCGACGCTGAGCGGCTGGCCCAAATGCGAAAGATCCGGTGCGTAGTCGTCCCTGGCCATGTCACCAACTCCTCCAGGCGGCAGCCTGCCGCCCGCTAACGGTGTTGGTTGGCCGGAACGCTCCCAGCAGAGGATGGTCCTCCCATTCCGGCCGCCACCGTACGCCCACGCTAGGCGCTAATCACACCAGCAACATCAGTAACAGGTACTCGAGTTTCCGGAGGGGCATTACTTGCTTTGGGGAACTCCGTTGATGATGTCCTCGGCGTTGTCGAACGCCCAGGCCACGAGCGGCACCAGGAGGGCGCTCAATTCGTAGCCCCGCTCCGTGAGGCTGTAATCCACCCGGGGGGGAATCACCGGCTGGGCCCTCCTGCTGACCAGGCCGTCACGCTCCAGCGTCTTCAGCGTCTGGGCCAGCATTTTCTCGCTGATGCCCTCGGCCCGCCGCCGCAGGTCGCTCCACCGCTGGTCGCCCTCGGACAGCGCAATCAGGATCAGCACGCCCCATTTACTGGTGATGTGGTCCAGCAGGGTCCGGCTGGGGCAACCTGCCGGGAACACGCCGTCGGCAAAGGCCTGGGGGAGGGGAGCCGCGTGCGGCGCTGTTTCCATGCCCACCAGCTTACCGGAAGTATGGTTACTTACTTTTGGGTCAGTACCTTACTTCAAAGTGCGTACTCTCCATCGGGAAGTTCTGCCGCCGCGCCGTGGTTGTGCCCTTCGACAGAGTAAAACTCCCGAAAGGAACCACCGTGAGCATTGTTGTGACAGGCGCCACCGGACAGCTGGGCCGCCACGTTCTTGAAGCCCTCCTCGAGCAGGGCGTACCGGCTGCGGAAATCGTGGCTGCCGGCCGGTCGGTGGAAAAGCTGGCGGATTTCGCTGCACGCGGGGTCCGCGTGCAGCAGATGGACTACGCCGATGCCGGTTCCGTGGCCGCCGCCCTCAGTGGCGCCCGGCGTGTGCTGCTGATCTCCGGCAGCGAAGTGGGGCAGCGGGTGGAACAGCACCGCACCGTGATTAATGCCGCCAAGGCCGAAGACGTGGAGCTGCTGGCTTACACCAGCATCGCCAATGCGGACACCACGTCCATGAAACTGGCCGGCGAACACAAGGCCACGGAGGCGCTGCTGCGCGAATCCGGTGTCCCCTTCGTCCTGCTGCGGAACGGCTGGTACCTGGAAAACTACACCGAGCAGCTCCCGGGAACGCTCGCGCAGGGCGCGCTCGCGGGCAGTGCCGGGGAGGGCAAGGTCAGCGGGGCCGCACGGGCCGACTATGCCCACGCCGCCGCCGCGGTCCTCGTGGCCGATGACCAGGCCGGCAAGGTTTACGAGCTCGGCGGCGATGAGGCCTTCAGCATGGCGGACCTCGCCTCCGAGATCAGCGCTGCCACCGGAAAGACCATCAGCTACAACGACCTACCCGCCGACGACTACGTTGGCCTGCTCACCGGCGTTGGGGTGCCGGAGGCGTTCGCGGAGATCCTCGCTGATTCGGATCTGGGCATTGCGCGCGGTGACCTCCTGGTCAGCACCGGCGACCTCCGGAAGCTCATTGGGCGTCCGACGACGTCGCTCAGCCAGGCGGTCCGGTCCGCCGCAGCCACGGCATAAGGCTTGAAAACAAATGCCCGGCCCCTTGTGGGGGCCGGGCACCTTTTTGGCGTTACGGGACGTGCCTACCCGCCGTCCCGGGCAGTCCTGACCACCGGCAGCGGCGACGTCTCGTCCTCAAGGTGGGCCCGGCGTCGGCCGTCACCTTTGATCCACAGGCGATAGGCCACCACCAGCAGTCCCAGCCAGGCGGCGCCCACGTACAGGGCAATGCGGGTGTCCTCGAAGGCACCCAGGACGGCGATCACCAGCACCATGAACGCGATGGTGAGGACCGATGCGGCAGGCCACCACGGGGATGGGAATTCCGACGCCGGCAGTCCGCCGCGTGCGATTTCCCGCTTCATCGCCACATGGGACGCGAGGATCATCACCCATACCCAGACCGTGGCGAACGTTGCGATCGAGGCAATCACCAGGAAGACGTCCTCCGGAATGACTGCATTGAGGACCACGCCCACCAGCAGGATTCCCGCCATCATGACCACGGTCATCCAGGGGACGCCGTGCCGGGAGACCTTGCCGAAGGCAGCCGGCGCGTGGCCCTGGTTGGAAAGCCCGAAGAGGATGCGGCCGGCACCGAAGATGTCACTGTTGATGGCGGAGAGCGCGGCGGTGATCACCACGGCGTTCAGGATGTGGGGTGCCGCGGGGATGCCCAAGCCGCTGAAGATCTGGACGAAGGGACTGCCGTTGCTGCCAATCTGGTCCCACGGAAAGAGGCTCATGAGGACGCCCAGGGTGAGGACGTAGAACAGCAGGACGCGCACGGGGACGGTGTTGACTGCCTTGGGGATGACCTTCTTGGGGTCGGCGGCCTCGCCGGCGGTGATGCCCAGGGTTTCGATCCCGCCGAAGGCGAACATGACCACGGCGAAGGAAGCGAGCAGCCCTTCGAAGCCGAACGGGAGGAACCCGCCATGTTCCACGAGGTTGCCCAGGCCGGGGGTAACGGTTGAATCGGCCGCCTGGAAGCCGAAGACGATGATGGCAGCGCCGCCGGCGATCATGGCGATGATGGCCGCGACCTTGATTAGCGAGAACCAGAACTCGAGTTCGCCGAAGACCTTGACGCTCAGCAGGTTTAGTCCGGCCAGGAAGAAGATGATCGCCAGGACCCAGATCCAGCGGTCCACCTGCGGGAACCAGAAGCCCATGTAGATACTGAAGGCGGTGACATCCGCGATGGCTACGATGGCCATTTCGAACACATAGGTCCAGCCGGTGATGAAGCCTGCCAGCGGGCCGAGGTAGCGGCTGGCGTACTGGCCGAAGGAACCGGACACCGGGTGCCGGACGGCCATCTCGCCGAGGGCCCGCATCACCATGAAGACCGCGGCGCCGCCAATGATGTAGGCCAGCAGGACGGCCGGGCCCGCTTTCTGGATGGCGGACGCAGAGCCATAGAAGAGGCCGGTGCCGATGGCCGATCCCAGGGCCATGAAGCGGATGTGCCGCACGTTCAGGCCCCTGGTGAGGACGTGTCCGACGACGGCCCTAGGGTTGTGCTGTTCCGCCGCGGTTTCGTTCCGGGTTGGGGTTGGAGCTGGTTGCATGCAAATACCTTCTCGTCATTGGGAGGGGAGCCGCTAACCAACAGACCATTTTCGGGAGCACCGTGATGGGGCTCACGGCGGGTTGGTGTCTTTCATTCCAGACGAACAGTTTCTTTTCCCGACCACCCCGCACACCCCTTGACTCGACTCCGGCTATTCCATACCGTGAGGGGCCGCCGGTAACCGGGCGGATGCCCTGCTTCACCTTGTGCTCCCTGACCAGCAGCCCGAAGGAGATCGATGATGAAAGCAATCGTGCAGGACGTCTATGGATCGGCAGACGTGCTGGAGCTGCGGGACATCGCCCGGCCGGAGCCCGCCGACGGTGAGGTGCTGATCCGGGTGCGGGCAGCGGGCGTGGACCAAGGCGTGTGGCATCTGATGACCGGGCTGCCGTATCTGGTCCGGCTTTTCGGCTACGGCCTGAAGAAGCCGAAAGTTCCCGTGCGCGGCCGGGAAGTGGCCGGCGTTGTGGGAGCCGTGGGGCCTGGGGTGGCCCGTTTTTCTCCTGGGGACGAGGTGTTCGGGACCTGCGAGGGATCTTTTGCCGAGTATGTCTGCGCCAAGGATGACAAGGTGGCCCGCAAGCCGTCCCACCTCACCTTCGAAGAAGCGGCGGCTTCGCCAATTTCCGGCGTCACCGCCCTGCAGGCTGTCCGTGACGCCGGCCAGGTCACCGTCGGCCAGAAGGTACTCATCCTTGGCGCGGGCGGGGGAGTGGGCTCCTTTGCGGTCCAGCTGGCCAAGGCCTTCGGAGCAGAGGTGACAGGCGTGTGCAGCACGGGCAAGGTTGAGCTGGTGCGTTCCCTCGGGGCGGATGCCGTGGTGGACTACACCAAGACGTATATCGCGGGCGCCGGAAAGGTATACGACCTTATCCTGGACGCGGCGGGAAACCGCCCGCTGTCTTTCCTGCGCCGCCTGCTCGTACGCAAGGGCACCCTGGTGATCATTGGTGGCGAAGGGGGCAGCAAGTTGACCGGCGGATTTGAGCGGTCCCTTGTTGCCCCACTGATCTCCCTGTTTTCCGCCCGGAAGTTCAAAGGGCTTGTGGCAAAGGAAACGCACCTGGACCTGGAGGCTCTTGCATCGCTGATGGAAGCCGGCAGCGTCAAGCCCGCGGTGGACAAAGCCTTTCCCCTTGCCGAAGCGCCGGCCGCCGTCCGGTACCTCCACGAGGGGCGGGCACGCGGCAAAGTTGTGCTCAGCATCTGAACTCGGCCGGGTTATCCACATAGGCACGAAGGCAGGATGATCCTGGCGGGCCCGTCCGTGACGCTGGAGGCATGGAAAGCGAAGCGGACTGGGACGCCGCAAACAGACAAGCTCTTGAGGTAATCCGATGGACACTCTGGGGTGCCCTGGCACGGTGGGCAACCACGGAAAATGGCCCGCCATCGTCCTACGGCCGCACCGTGGATGCAGTGGCCAGGAAGGGCTTTTACCTGGGCCAGCTCGAAGACATCGCGCGGATCCAGGCGAGGATTGACGTCTTGAAAGTGAGGCTGTCTGCGGGGTATCCAGGGACGTAACTCGCGGCTCACTGGAAGGCGTCTGGTATCTCAGACAACGGGTGCGGTTACCCGAACTTCGAAAGCCTGCGGAGGGCGCAAGCTTAAGTACGGGATACCGGACATAGCTACGCAGAAAGAACCTTCCAGGCCATGAGCACTGTACTAAGCAGAGACAGCGAAGCGCCGCGCGCCGCGGTCAAGGCGTCAAAAGTTCCTGCCGCCGAGAACACGCTGCGCATCCTCAAACTGCTGGCTTCGCGGCGTGGCCCCATGGCGGCATCCCAGATCGCGTCCAGCCTTGACCTGCCCAGGTCCAGCGTCTACCACCTGCTGGGGGTGATGGAGGCCAATGGCTTCGTCCTGCATCTCCATGAGGAGCAGCGGTACGGGCTGGGCATCAGCGCATTCGAACTCAGTTCGGCGTACTCCCGGCAGGAGCCGCTGTCCCGCCTGGGACGCCCCCTGCTGGCGGGTTTGGTGGACACCATTGGCGAGAGTGCGCACCTTGCCGTCCTGCATGGCCGCGACGTCCTGTACATCGTGGAGGAGCGCGCCAAGAACCGTCCTTCCCTGGTGACGGACGTCGGCGTCCGGCTGCCCAGCCACCTCACCGCCAGTGGCCGGGCCATCCTGGCAGCGCTGCCTAAGTCCCAGGTGCGCGCCTTGTATCCGAATGCAGCGGCCTTCTCGGCCCGGCACGAGGTGGAGGGCGCCATCATGAAGTATTCCGCGCTGTCCTCGCACCTCGACCAGGTGAGGCAGCGTGGATATGCCACCGAACACGGGGAGGTGACGCCCGGTTTCGGCTCCATCGCCGCCGCCGTCACGGACCATCTGGGGTGGCCCACCGCCGCCGTCGCAGTCACCTTCCTGGAGGACAAACTGCCCCATGACCAGTGGCCGGTGCTGGCCGCCCGGGTGCAGAAAGTGGCCGACGAACTCTCCGTCCGAATCCACGGACGCCCGGTCAAATAAGGCTGTCTAAAAACGAGGCAGGGGCTTGTCTGGGACTCCGGACACCACCCCCTTGAAAGCCCTGTGAAGCCCCTTCTCCAGGCGCTTTAGTTGTTACAGAACTTCTTCGAAATCTCAGACACCAAGAAAAGGAGCCCATCATGGCACCCGCCGATTTCACCACCGGTGCCCGCCCGGTCAAAGCAGCCCGCGGCACCGAGCTCACCGCCAAGTCCTGGCAGACCGAAGCCCCGCTGCGCATGCTGATGAACAACCTGGACCCGGAGGTGGCAGAGCGCCCGGACGATCTGGTGGTCTACGGCGGCACCGGCCGGGCCGTCCGCTCCTGGGCCGCCTTTGATGCCATAACCCGCACGCTGGAAACCATGGAAAAGGACGAAACCCTCCTGGTCCAGTCCGGCAAGCCGGTGGGCGTGTTCCGCACCAACGAGTGGGCTCCCCGCGTGCTGCTGGCCAACTCCAACCTGGTGGGCGACTGGGCGAACTGGCCTGAATTCCGCCGGCTCGAGGCCGAGGGCCTGATGATGTACGGACAGATGACCGCCGGTTCGTGGATCTACATCGGCACCCAGGGCATCCTGCAGGGCACCTTCGAAACCTTTGCCGCGATCGCCCGCAAGCTCACCGGGGATGACAACGGCACCCTCGCCGGTACGCTGACCCTCACCGGCGGCTGCGGCGGCATGGGCGGTGCCCAGCCGCTCGCCGTCACCCTGAACGACGGCGCCTGCCTGATTGTCGACGTCGACGAAACCCGCCTGCGCCGCCGCGCCGGCAAACGCTACCTGGACGAGGTGGAAACCGACCTCGACGCCGCCATCGCCAAGGTGCTCAAGGCCAAGGAGGAACGCCGCGGCTGGTCCGTGGGCTACGTGGGCAACGCCGCCGAAGTCTTCCCCGAGATCCTGCGCCGCCACAAAGCCGGCGAACTCACCGTGGACATCGTCACGGACCAGACCTCCGCCCACGACCCCCTGTCCTACCTGCCCGAAGGCATTTCGGTGCAGGAGTGGCACCGCGAAGCCGAGGCGGATCCGGAAGGGTTCACCAAGAAGGCCCAGGCATCCATGGCCCGGCACGTGCAGGCAATGGTGGAATTCCAGGACGCCGGCGCCGAAGTGTTCGACTACGGAAACTCCATCCGCGATGAGGCCCGCAAGGGCGGCTACACCCGCGCCTTCGAATTCCCGGGCTTCGTCCCGGCCTACATCCGGCCCCTGTTTTGCGAAGGGCTTGGCCCGTTCCGCTGGGTGGCCCTGTCCGGTGACCCGGAAGACATCCGCGTCACCGACGAAGCCATTAAGGAACTGTTCCCGGAGGACAAGCACCTGCACCGCTGGATCGATGCCGCGCAGGAGCGCGTCGAGTTCGAAGGCCTGCCGGCACGCATCTGCTGGCTCGGCTACGGCGAACGCGCCAAGGCCGGCCTCCTGTTCAACCAGCTGGTCAAGGACGGCAAGGTCAAGGCGCCCATCGTCATCGGCCGCGACCACCTGGACTCGGGCTCGGTCGCCTCGCCGTACCGCGAAACCGAGGCCATGAAGGACGGCTCGGACGCCATCGCCGACTGGCCCATGCTGAACGCCCTGCTCAACACCGCCTCCGGTGCCACCTGGGTGTCCCTGCACCACGGCGGCGGCGTCGGCATCGGCCGCTCCATCCACGCCGGCCAGGTCTCCGTCGCCGACGGCACCGACCTCGCCGCCCAGAAGCTCGAACGCCTCCTCACCAACGACCCCGGCATGGGCGTCATCCGCCACGCCGACGCGGGCTATGAGCGCGCCCTCGTCGTTGCCAAAGAGCGCGGCGTCCGCATCCCGATGCTCCCCACGGACTCCCTGGCCTCGCAAGCTCGGCGAGGGAACCCTGTCCGCGTGGCCCCAGAGAGCCCCGCCGAAACCCGCTGACCCCGGACCACCCCTCATCGATTGCTCCGTAGGTGTCGTTTAGAGCCTCCAAAACGACAAGTACGGAGCAGTCGATGGGAATACAAACAAGGAACTTTCCATGACCGTCCCCACGAACTCCCTAACCTCGCAAGTCCCCGCCGGCTCCCAGCCTTCGCAAGCTCATGCCGGGTCCCTCGCCGGCCGGGACCCCCGGCCAGGGAACCCTGTCCGCGTGGGCCCAACCCACGAACCGCTGACCGTCACCCTTGGCTCCGCCGGCGTCACGCCCGGGGATGTGCTCGCCGTCGCGCGCCATAACGCCAAGGTGGCCATCTCCCCGGACGCCCTGGACACCGTGGCCAGGGTCCGCGCCCACATTGACGACCTCGCCTCCAGCGACGTCCCCGCCTACGGCATCTCCACCGGCTTCGGCGCCCTGGCCAACCGCCACATCCCCAACGAACTGCGCACCCAGCTCCAGAAAAGCCTGATCCGCAGCCACGCCGCCGGCATGGGCCCGGCCGTGGAACGGGAAGTGGTCCGCGGCATCATGTTCCTGCGCGCGAAGACCCTGGCTTCCGGACGTACCGGCGTCCGCCCCGTGGTCCTGCAGACCATGGTGGACGTCCTCAACGCCGGCATCACCCCGGTGGTTCGCGAGTTCGGCTCGCTGGGCTGCTCCGGTGACCTGGCGCCGCTGTCCCACTGCGCCCTGGTCCTGATGGGCGAAGGGGAGGCGGAAGGGCCCGACGGCGTGACCTACGGCGGGCGGGGAGAGCGGACGGTCGCTGAGCTGCTGGCAGAACACGGCATCGAGCCGGTAACGCTGGCCGAAAAGGAAGGCCTGGCGCTGGTCAACGGCACCGAGGGCATGCTGGGCATGCTCCTCATGGCCATCGCCGACCTTCGGCAACTGCTGACGACGGCGGACATCACCGCCGCGCTCAGCGTTGAGGCGCTGCTGGGCACCGACCAGGTGTTCCTGCCCGAGCTGCACGCCGCGCTTCGGCCGCACCCCGGCCAGGCCGCCAGTGCGGACAACATGCTGCGCGTGCTGTCAGATTCGCCCATCGTTGCTTCGCACCGAGTGGGGGATTCCCGGGTGCAGGATGCCTACTCGCTGCGCTGCGCCCCGCAGGTTGCCGGCGCCGTCCGCGACACCGTTGACCATGCGGAACTGGTGGCCACGCGGGAACTGGCTGCAGCGATCGACAACCCCGTGGTCCTTCCCGACGGCCGGGTCAGCTCCAACGGCAACTTCCACGGCGCTCCGGTGGCTTACGTGCTGGACTACCTCGCCATCGCGGTGGCGGACCTCAGCTCCATCGCTGAACGCCGTACCGACCGCATGCTGGATCCTGCCCGTTCGCATGGCCTGCCGGCCTTCCTCGCGGCCGACCCCGGCGTGGACTCCGGGCTGATGATCGCCCAGTACACGCAGGCCGGCCTGGTCTCGGACAACAAGCGGCTTGCCGTTCCGGCGTCCGTCGACTCGATTCCCAGCTCCGCGATGCAGGAGGACCACGTGTCCATGGGCTGGCACGCGGCGCGTAAGCTGCGCAAGGCCGTGGAGAACCTCCGCCGCGTCCTGGCCATTGAACTCGTGACCTCTGCCCGCGCTCTGGATATCCGCACCCAGCTCTCCGGTGGGGTCCTGACGCCGGGGCCAGCGGGTACCGCTGTGGTGGCCGCGCTGCGCGAGGTGGTGGAGGGACCCGGGACGGACAGGTTCCTGTCGCCGGAACTGGAAGCGGCGGACCGCCTGGTGGCCTCAGGTGACGTGCTCCGGGCGGCCGAATCCGCCCTCGGGCCGCTGGCCTGACAGCGAAGAATCTTCAGCACTTCTGGACGGAGAGTCCGAAAGGTGGAATTTCCGGCGCCACGGCCCACCGTGGCGCCGGGAGTGTAGTAGAACTGAAGATGTAGTGAAAGTCACATCAAAGAGGCTGTGGCAGCAGAACGATACAAAGGGGTAGAAGTTCACATGAAAGCACGTGGGGCAGTCCTGTCGAAGCGAAATGCCCATTCCGCCGTGGTTTCGGACTGGAGGTCCCTCCAGGCCGGCGATCACGTCGAGATTATCAAGCAGGCACACGTTGTAGCCGCCGGGGAGGTGGAGGAAGTGTCCCAGAGCGGCAACGTTCTGTGGCTTGTGCCGGCCGGTCCCACTGAAAAACAGCTCTTTTTGAAGTCTGACGGGGTGCAGGTCCGCCGCGGCTAGCCGTTCCGCCAGCAGCAAGAAATCCCCGCTCTGCCATACGGCAGGGCGGGGATTTTCGTTGCCGGACACCCTGGCGGCTGTGGCCCGGGTAAGGCCGCGGCGGCCCCGGAGGGCAGGTCAGGCGGCGACGGATTCGTACGTTTCGCCGAAAGGCACTGATGCATCCAGGGCTACCGTGTAGCGTCCCGGATGAAGCCGGGTGACCAGGATGCCGCATTCGGCATCCTTTGCTGCCACCTCAATCATTTCGGCCACTGCCTCTTCCAGTCCTGCATGGACCTCGCTGGCGCTGGAGAACTCCAGGCTGATGGACCGGACGGCAGGTCCTTGGGTGGGCTCGGCAGCGGCGGGGATCCGCTCCAAAGTGGCTGTAGTCATTACTGAACTTTCTGTGTTTCGTGCCGGGGTGGCTCCACCATTCTACCGGCTGCTCCTGCTAGATGTCAGATGACTGTCGTTTCTCGGGTGGGGAAGTGCAGTCATATTGCGTTCGTTCGCGGCGTCCACCGGGTATCAACGACCATGGATTAGGGCCCCGTAAGGCCCGGAAGCACCCCGATCGATACAGCTTGAGGAGAATCCGGTATGAAGATCATGCGCCTGGGCGAAAGCGGCAGTGAACAGCCTGCCGTGCTGGTGTCTTCGGCGGACGGAACCGACCGGTACTTCAGCCTGCTGCCCCTTACCGCTGATGTGGATGGAGCGTTCCTTGGCTCGGGCGGCCTGGCCAACGTGCGCAAAGCACTGGAGGCCGGGGAACTGCCCGTCCTGGAAGGCGCGGCTGCACTCCGGATTGGTTCCCCCGTAGCCCGGCCGGGCTCAGTGGTGGGGATCGGGATGAACTATGCCGCCCATGCCGCAGAGTCAGGGGCCGAGCCGCCCGCAATTCCCGTCGTCTTCCTCAAGCCCAGCAACACCGTCACGGGGCCCTGCGACCCCGCCCCGTTGCCTCCCCGATCCACCCACTACGACTGGGAAGTGGAACTGGGCATCGTGATCGGCAGGGAAGCCAGTTGCCTCGGCTCGGTGGGAGAAGCCGCCGCGTGCATTGCGGGCTACGTCACGGCCAATGACTTGTCGGAGCGGGAATACCAGTTGCCCGGAGCGGCCGGTCAATGGACCAAGGGCAAGTCCCTTCCCGGGTCCACGCCCCTGGGGCCCTGGCTGGTACCGGCAGACGGGATCGACGGCGGCAACCTGAGGCTGCGCAGCTGGGTGAATGGTGAGCCGCGCCAGGATTCTTCGTCGTCGGAGCTCATCTTCGATGCGCCCACGCTGGTCCACCACTGCAGCCAGTACATGCGGCTGGAGCCGGGCGACGTGATCCTCACCGGAACGCCCCAGGGGGTGGCCCTCAGCGGCCGTTTCCCCTACCTCCGGCCGGGCGACGTGGTGGAGGCGGAGGTGGAGGGCCTGGGCCGCCAGCGCCAGGAGCTGTTCCGGGCACCGGCGGCCGTTCCGGCCTAGCCCGCCTTTACGGCCAGGACCGGACAGTCCGCCTCCAGCAGGATGCGCTGGGACGTGCTGCCCATGATCAGCTTGCCCACGGGGGTGCGGCGGCGAAGGCCAATCACGATCAGTTCGGCGTTGTGTTCCTCGGCGGCGTCCAGCACCTCAGCCGCGGCATCATGGCCGCGGACCGGCCGCTTGATCACGTACTTGATGCCCTGGCCGGCCAGCCGCTGCTCGATGTCCTGGATCTCGCCATCCGGGGCAAAACGGCTGTCCACCGTCGACTCACCCTTGGAGGAATTGATCAGCACCAGTGTGCTGTTGCTCTTCCGGGCTTCGGTGATGGCCTGGGTCAGGGCAGCTTCGCCCTCGGGGGTCGGGACGTAGCCCACAACGACGGTCATGGTGTCTCCTTAGTTTCTGCTCGATGTGGGTAGATGGGTTTGCCGGGTGGCACGCCCGCTCAGTCGCTGTAATCCGCCGCGCCCGAATTGGCGGGAACCAAGGGCTTGCGCTCCGGACGGCTGCGGCGGAACAGCTTGTAGGCGAAGGGCCAGACCAGGATGAGGCCAATGATGACATAGATCCCGACGGCGATCGGCTCGCTCAAGAGCCCTGCCGGGTCACCCGCACTCAACTGCAGGGTCTTGCGGAGCTGCCCTTCGATCCGCGGGCCCAGGATGACGCCGAGGATCAGCGGCAGGACGGGAAGCCCGAAGCGCCGCATCATGAATCCGAGCGCGCCCAGGACCAGCAGGATCACCAGGTCGAACGCCTGCAGGTTCACCGAGTAGGCGCCCAGCGTGGCGAAGAACAGGATGCCCGCGTACAGGTACGGCCGGGGAAGCTGCAGGAGCTTGGCCCACATCGGTGCCAGCGGCAGGTTGATCAGGAGCAGCAGCAGGTTGCCGATGAAGAGGCTGGCGATCAATGCCCACACCAGGGGTCCCTGGCTTTCGAAGAGCTGCGGGCCCGGCTGGATGCCGTATGAGGTGAAGGCAGCCAGCATGACGGCGGCGGTGGCATTGGTGGGCAGGCCCAGGGCCAGCATGGGGGTCAGGGTGCCGGCGGCAGCAGCGTTGTTGGCTGCTTCCGGGCCGGCCACGCCTTCGATGGCACCCTTGCCGAACTCTTCGGGGTGCTTGCTGAGCCGCTTTTCGGTGACGTAGGAGAGGAAGGTGGGGATCTCGGCGCCACCAGCCGGCAGTGCGCCGAACGGGAAGCCGAAGGCGGTACCGCGCAGCCACGGCTTCCATGAGCGCTTCCAGTCGGACTTGCCCATCCAAGGCTGGCCCACGGGAATGGCATGCAGGGGAGTGCGGCGCAGGTGGGCGGCGACCCAAAGTGCCTCGCCCACGGCGAAGATGGCCACGGCCACCACAACAATGTCCAGGCCGTCCGCCAGGAGCGGCTGGCCGAAGGTCAGGCGGCGCTGGCCGGTCACGGAGTCCATGCCCACCAGGCCGATGGCCAGGCCGAGGCCCAGGGAAGCGAAACCGCGCAGCCGCGACGAGCCGAGCACGGCCGTGACGGCCAGCAGGGCCAAAACCATGATGGCGAAGTAGCTGGGCGCGCCGAGGCTCACGGCGAACTTCACCACAACCGGTGCGCAGACGGCCAGCAGGGCCGTGCCAATGGTGCCGGCGACGAACGAGCCGATTGCCGCCGTCGCAAGCGCCTGCGCCGCCCTGCCCGCCTTTGCCATTTTGTTGCCCTCAATGGCGGTGACCACGGAGGACGATTCGCCGGGGGTGTTGAGGAGGATCGAGGTGGTGGAACCGCCGTACATGCCGCCGTAGTAGATGCCGGCGAACATGATGAAGGCGCTTGTGGGTTCCAAGGCGTAGGTGACGGGAAGCAGCAGGGCTACGGTCATGGCCGGGCCCAGGCCGGGGAGGACGCCGACGGCGGTGCCCAGGATGACGCCGATGACGGCGTACAGGAAATTCATGGGGGTCAGGGCGGTGGCGAAGCCGTCCATCAGGGAGGACCAGACGTCCATTTAGAGGATTCCTTCCAGGAGGCCGGCCGGCAGCGCGATGCCCAGGCCGAGGTAGAAGCCGTAGAAGGTCAGCAGGGACAGGGCCACGGAGATCAGCCCGTCCCGGACGTAGCGGCGGCTGCCGAGGGCCAGGACGCTGCCCCAGAACAGGATGGTTCCGGAGATCACCCAGCCGGCCCAGTCGATCAGCAGGATGTTCAGGATGAAGGCGCCGGCCAGCGGCAGGACGGTCTTCCAGTCGGCGGGGTGCGTGAGGTCGACGTCTTCGCCGCCCTCAGCCTCGCCCTGGCCGCCGCGGAGGACGTTGACGGCCAGCAGCACGGCGCAAACCACCAGCAGTCCGGCCACGATGAACGGCACGGTCTTGGGGCCGACCGGGTCGGACTTGGAATACGGGGTTACCAGGCCGTTGGCGTCCAGGAAGACCATGACGCCGGCCGCCCCGAGCAGGAGTGCAACTCCCAGCTCGGAGCGGCCTTTGAGACCTGTGGTCAGGGAGGTCACGCCAACCCAAGCTTGGTGAGGACGTCCGCCACCCGCTTGTCCTGCTCGGTGAGGAAGGTCTTGAACTGGTCACCGGTGATGAAGGCATCGGTCCAGCCGTGGGTCTTCAGCGCTTCCTTCCAGCCGGCCGTGCCGTGCATCTTCTCCAGGGCCGCGATCAGGGAAGCCTTGTCCTTATCGCTGATTCCGGGAGGGGCCACAACGCCGCGCCAGTTGGTGAACACCAGGTCGATCTTGGATTCCTTCAGCGTGGGTGCGTCCACGCCTTCCAGGCGCTTCTCGCCGGAGGTGGCCAGGACGCGGACCTCACCGGATTCGATCTGCTTCAGGAACTCGCCGGCGCCGGAAGCGGCGAAGCCCAGCTTGTTGCCCAGGATGGCGGGCAGGAGGTCGCCGCCGCCGTCGTAGGAGACAAAGTTGACCTTGGTGGCGTCGATGCCCACGGCACCGGCCAACTGCATCGGCAGCAGGTGGTCGGGGCCGCCCGGGGAGGAGCCGCCGCCCACGGCGATGGAGCCGGGATCAGCCTTCCACGCCTTCACCAGGTCATCGATGGTCTTGTACGGGGAATCCTTGCCCACCATGATGGCGCCAGGCTCTTCGATAAGCCGGGCAAGGGGAGTGGTGTCGGTCAGCTTGGACTCGGACTTGTTGGTGTAGCTGGCGCCCACCACGCCCAGGCCCATGAGCATCGCCAGGTCGCCGTTGCCCTTCTCGTTCACGACGCGGGCCAGGCCAACGGTGCCGCCGGCGCCCGCAAGGTTGAAGACCTCCGTGTTGGTGGAGATCTTCTCGTCGTCGAGGACCTTTGCGGCGGCGCGGGCAGTGGTGTCGTAACCGCCGCCGGGGGTGTTGGGGACCATGATCTGCAGGCCGGTGATGGGTCCGGCAGCGGCGCCGGAGCTCTCGGCACCGGTGGAGCTCTTGCTGGTGGCACCGCAACCGGTGGCCATCAGGGCGATGCCGGCGGCAACGGCGGCAATTCGCAATGCGCGGATCTGGCGCATGGGTTCCTCTTCTCTCAAAACAAATCTGATCAGCAGCAGCTGACTTGTGATTTCGATGCTAGGGGCGTCCGTGACCGGGATCACTCTTGTGTACGCAGAGAAAGTTGTGTTCATTGCGTTCACGTTTCCAAAACCCCACATCCGCCCTGCCGCGGGCTTTGGGATATAGTTCCCGGTACCACCGGCGGCCCTGCACCCCGTACTTTTGCGCGCATAAGAAGACGCCGGCAGCGCCGCCGGACAACCCCGGCCCATCAGCAAACACCAGGAAGCCCATTGTGACTCGACGACGAGGAATGTCCCTCGCGGGGCAGTACCTTCTGCTGCAGTTGCTCATTGTCCTGGCTGTCCTGGTGGGCGTCGTGGCCATTTCCCTGGCCCAGTCCGCTGCGGCCTTTGAACGGATCGAAGGCAGGCGTGCCCTGTCGGCCGCCGAGGCCCTGGGCGGCAACCCGACCGTGCGCGAGCTCCTCCCGAACGCTGAACCGCGGGGCGGGGCCGTGCTCCCGGCGGTGGCGGAATCCGTGCGGATCGTGTCCGGTTCATCCCGGGTGGCGCTGGCAAGACTGGACCGCACCGTGGTGGCGTCCTCGGACCCCAGCCTGCTGGGAGAGCCGCTGGAACTCGGCGCCAGCAGGGTGATGGAAGGCAGGGCCTGGACCGGAGTGGTAGGCGGGACGCCCGCCCCGCTCCTGTCTGCCCATGTTCCGGTCCTGGACGACACCGGCCGGATGATCGGCATCGCCTCCATCAGCCGCAACTACCCCACCGTGCTCGAGCGGCTGGGCGATGCCGTGCCCAATCTCCTCACCTACCTTGGCGTTGCGAGCGTCCTGGGCATCGCCGGTTCCCTGCTGCTGTCACGGCGGGTCAAGCGGCAGACCCTGGGGATGGAACCGAGCGAGATCACCAGCCTGGTTGAAAACCGCGAAGCCATGCTGCACGGCCTCAAGGAGGGGGTGGTGGCGCTGGACCTGAACGAGCGGATCACGGTGGCCAACCACAGTGCGCGTGCCCTCCTGGGACTCCCGCCTGACTGCGTGGGCAAGCGGGTGGCGGGCCTCGCCGTCGAACCCGCCCTCAAGGAAGTCCTCACCCGTGACCAGCCCGGGCCGGACCAGCTGGTGCTCGTGGGTGACCGGCTGGTGGTGATGAACCGCGTGCCCATCCAGTCCCGGGGCAAGGTGATTGGCTCGGTGACCACGCTTCGCGACCGCACGGAACTCTCAGAACTGGAGCAGGAACTGGGCACCACCCGCACCGCCACCGACACCCTGCGGGCCCAGGCGCATGAGTTCGCCAACCAGTTGCACGTCATTTCCGGCCTGATCCAGATCGGCGAGTACGATTCCGTGGTCCAGTTCGTCAACGGTGCCACCGTGGACCGGACCCGGCTCAACGATGAAGTGACCGGCCGGATCAAGGATCCCGCGCTCGCTGCCCTGCTGATTGCCAAGTCGAGCCTCGCCACCGAACGCGGCGTTGCCCTGCAGCTGGACCCCGACTCCGTACTGGACAAGGTGGATGACGAGCTGTCCCGGGACCTCACCACGGTGGTGGGGAACCTGGTGGACAACGCGTTCGACGCCGTCAGCGGACTTCCGCAGGCAGCCGTCAGGGTGCTGGTGGAGGGCAAGGCCGGACAAGACGTTGTGGTGACAGTGCGGGACAACGGCCCCGGCGTTCCCGGCGGCTCCGGCGGCTCCGCGGACCACATCTTCCGCCAGGGCTTCACCACGAAAGAACCCGGTCCGGCCGGCAGCCGCGGCTTTGGACTGGCGCTGTCCCGGGTGGTGTGCCGCCGCAGTGGCGGGAACCTGACGGTGGCCAACGATAATGGGGCTGTCTTTACCGCCGTGCTGAAACAAGGGAGTACCCGGCCATGATCAAGGTCCTGATCGTCGATGACGATTTCATGGTGGCCAAGGTGCACGCCGGCTTTATCCAGCGCACGCCCGGATTCGCGGTGGTGGGCGCCGCGCATACCGGAGCCCAGGCCGTGGCGGAGACTGAACGGCTCCAGCCGGACCTGGTGCTGCTGGACATCCACCTGCCGGATATCAACGGCCTTGACCTGATGCAGCGCCTGCGCAGCGTGGCACCGGAGCTGGATGTGCTGGTCATCAGTGCCGCACGGGAGGTCGAAACCGTGCGGAAGGCGCTGCGGGGCGGCATTGTGCATTACCTGATCAAGCCTTTTTCGCAGACAGACCTGCAGGAGCGCCTGGAGCACTACCGCAACGCCTACCAAAGCCTGGATGCCTCAAAGGACGTGGCCGAGCAATCGGACGTCAACCGCGTGTTCGGCCTTGACCGCAGCGAACGTCCACTTCCCAAGGGCTGCAGCATTGAGACGCTGAGGCTGGTGGAGGCGGCGGTCAACGCCGCCGCCGGTGACGTCTCGGCCGCCGAAGTAGCCCAGGAGCTGGGCACTTCCCGCGTCAGCGCGCGCCGCTACCTGGAGTACCTGCACGACGAAGGCACGCTGGAGGTGCGGCTCAAGTACGGCGTGGGCCGGCCGGAACGGCGGTACGTCCTCAAAGGATCCTGAGGCCAGGCGGCGGCGTTTTTCAGCGCAGCAGGGTGTGGATCAGCCGCGCGGCGGTTTTGGCGGTCCGGCCGTCAATGTCGAACGCAGGGTTCAGCTCCGCCACGTCCAGGTGCAGGAGCTTTCCGCTCTCCGCCACCTGCCGGCAGACCGCGGAAATGACGGGCAGCGGCACGCCGTAGGCTGCAGGCGCGCTCACACCGGGCGCCACCGCGGCGGGCAGCACATCCAGGTCGATGGTCAGGTACAGCACGTCGATGTCCGCCAGGAACGCGGCCACGAAGTCCCGAACCCGGTCCGCGTCGCAGTCCTCGTCCAGCAGGTACCGCACGCCCAGCTTATCCGCGGTGTCGAACAGGACCCGGGTGTTGTTCGGCTCCGAGATACCGACGACGGCGTACCGGAATTCGCGCCCGGCGTCCGCTTCGGCGCGGGCCATCTGCAGGAACGGAGTCCCCGAACTGGGCACGGGCTCGTCGCGGAGATCGAAGTGGGCATCAAGGTTCAGGACGCCAAGGCGCTGGCCGTCCCGGACAGCCGGTGATGCACTGACGCCGAGATAGCTCGCGTAGGCAGTCTCATGTCCGCCGCCCAGGACAACGGTCTGGTGGCCGGCATCGAGCAGGCCTGCCACCGCCCGGCCAAGCCGTTCCTGGCCGGCTTCCAGGTCCTCCCCGGCTACCGCTACGTCGCCGATGTCAGACACCGGACGGTCCAGGTGGAAAGCCAACGGACCCAGCGCCTTCCGCAAAGCTGCGGGGGCGGCGGACGCGCCGGTGCGGCCCTTGTTCCGGCGCACCCCCTCGTCGCTGGCGAAGCCCAGCAGGGCCACGGGCCTGCCGGCAGCCGCCCTCGCCTCAACGTCCGCGCCCGCGGCTCGCGCCGTGGCGTTGCCGGGCTGGTTCACGGCCTGCCACCAGCGGCGGTGGCCGGGGCCGTCGCCGTCGAACCTTCCGGTCCAGGGCTGGGGCGGGACGTCGACGGCGGGAAGCTGGAGGGACATGCCTCAAGCTCACCGCATGCCGGGCACGAAAACCAGCAGCGCCGCCGTCGTGCTGTCCGGGATCCAAGAACCCGTGCGCCGGGGAGATGCCTGGTCCAGGGGATATGGTGAGAGCAGTCCGCCCCATCGAAGCGTGGTGTGTCCGCTTCCGGATCCACGCCACCATTCCAGGCTGGAGAGCCTTTTCCCATGTTCGAAGCCCCAGATATCCTCTTTGCCGCCGCCGGCCTGGCCGTTCTCATCGCCGCCGTCCTGCCCAAGCTCCTGCGCGATATGCCCTTGTCCATGCCCATGGTCTTCCTGGGCGCCGGCATGGGAGCGTTCGCGCTGATTCCCTCGCTGCCGGACCCGGACCCGGTGGAACACGGCGACTTCGTCATGCACCTCGCGGAGATCTGCGTGATCATCTCGCTGATGGGCGCCGGACTGGCCCTGGACCGCCCGGTGGGACGCAAGCGATGGTCCACCACATGGCGGCTCCTGGGCGTCGCCATGCCGCTGTGCATCCTTGCCCTGACCCTGCTGGGCATGTGGTTCCTGGGCCTGGGGCTGGGCGCGGCGTTGCTGGTAGGCGCCAGCCTTGCCCCCACGGACCCTGTCCTGGCGTCCGAAGTCCAGGTGGGCGAACCCGCGGACCAGGACGAACACACCGACAAGGAAGATGAAGTCCGGTTCGGCCTCACCTCCGAAGCTGGACTCAATGACGGCCTGGCGTTCCCGTTCGTGTACCTGGCCATTGCCATCAGCATCGCCGGGGCAAACCCGTCCGCCTGGTTCGGCGAATGGTTCGGGATGGACGTCCTGTGGCGGCTGGCCATCGGGCTCCTGGCGGGTTTCCTCACCGGCAAGCTGCTCGCCCGGGTGTTCTTCTCCGCCCGGGCGGAAAGCCTCAGATTGTCCAACCATTCCGAAGGTTTCGTGGCCCTGGCGGCGACGTTCCTGGCCTACGGACTGACGGAGATGGTGCAGGGCTACGGGTTCATTGCGGTGTTTGTCTGTGCCGTGACCATCCGGGCCGCTGAACGCACCCACGGCTACCACCGGGTGCTCCACTCCTACGTGGAGCAGCTGGAACGGCTCCTGACCGTGGTGATCCTGGTCCTGCTCGGCGGCGCCATCGCCCGCGGGCTGCTCGCCGGGATCGGCTGGACGGAGGTGCTGGTGGCCCTGGCCTTCCTGCTGGTGGTCCGGCCGCTGGCCGGCTGGCTGGGCCTGCTGGGCGGCAAGACCGGCCCGCGGGAACGCGTGGCACTCTCATTTTTCGGCATCCGCGGAATCGGGTCGCTGTACTACCTGGCGTACGCGCTGGGCGAAGGTAGTTTCGGGGACCAGGCACACTGGCTCTGGTCCTTCATTGGGCTGGTGGTGGCGCTGTCCATCGTGATCCATGGCGCCACCACTTCGCCGCTGATGAACCGGCTGGACCGGCTGCGCCAAAGGAAGGCCCTGGCGGTGTCCGGCGATGAGGGGCTGGCACCGAACACGCCGGTGTAAACAAAAGGGCTGGCGCGGCATCTGCCGCACCAGCCCTGTGTCCATACCTTGGGAGTTACATGCCCAGTGCGGCCTCGATGGGGCCGATGGCGAAGAACAGCGCGAACGCAGCTGCAACGGCCCACATCAGCGGGTGGATGTCCCTGACGCGGCCCTGGACGGTGCGGATCAGCACGTAGGCGATGAAGCCTGCACCCAGGCCGTTGGCGATGGAGTAGGTGAACGGCATCAGGGTGAACGTCAGGAACGCCGGGATGGCGATGCCCCAGTCCTGCCAGTCGATCTTGCCCACCTGGGACACCATCATGAAGCCAACCACCACCAGGGCCGGGGCCACAGCCTCGAAGGGCACCAGGTTGATCAGCGGGGTGAAGAACATGGCCACCAGGAACAGCAGGCCGGTGACGATCGAGGCGACGCCGGTGCGGGCGCCTTCGCCGATGCCGGCGCCGGCTTCGACGTAGATCTGGTTGGAGGAGACGGAAGCGCCGCCGCCGATGATGGCGCCGAGCGCGTCCACCTGGAGCACGCGGTCGACGTCGGGAATGTTGCCGTGCTCGTCCACCGTGCCGGCTTCGTTGGCCAGGCCCACCATGGTGCCCATGGCGTCGAAGAAAATGCTGAGCAGGATCACGAAGGCCAGCAGTGTTGCGGCCACGAAGCCGAGGTGCTCGAAGGCGCCGAAGGGGTTGGCCTTGCCGATCAGTGAGAGGTCAGGGGCGGCCCAGCCGGAGAATGCCGGTGCCACCAGGGACCAGCCCTGGGGGTTGAAGTTCTTGCCGTCGAAGCTGGGCCCGATGTGCAGGGTCAGCTCAAGGATCACGGACAGCACGGTGGAGGTGATGATGCCGATCAGGATGGCGCCCTTGACCTTGCGTACCACCAGGGCGATGGTCAGGATCAGGCCGAAAACGAAAACGGCCGTGGGCCAGCCCAGCAGCTTGCCTTCAAAGCCCAGCCCGACGGGCACCGTGGTGCCTGCAACGTCAGGGATGCGCCGCACGAACCCGGCATTGACCAGACCGATCAGGGCGATGAACAGGCCGATGCCCACCACGATCGCCGTCTTGAGGCCGTCCGGTACCGCCTTGAAGACGGCGGTGCGGAAACCGGTGAGGACCAGGATCAGCATGGTGACGCCGGAGAGAACCACCAGGCCCATCATGTCCGGCCAGGTGAGGCCCGGGTTTGTGGCTACAGTGACAGCCACGAAGGCATTCACGCCCAGGCCGGTGGCCAAAGCAAAGGGGTGCCGGCCCCAGGCGCCCATGAGGATGGTCAGGATGCCCGCCACCAACGCGGTGACAGCGGCCACCGCGGTGAAGCCCAGCGTGGTGCCGTTCGTGTCCGGACCGGACAGGATCAGTGGGTTCAGCACCACGATGTAGCTCATGGCGAAGAACGTGGCGAACCCGCCCCGGATCTCACGGGAAAGGTTGGAACCGCGCTCGGTGACCCTGAAATACCGGTCCAGGGCAGAGCCTTGCTTAAGCATTAGTCCTCCGGGGAAGTGTGTGGGAATACCTGCATCCTAAGGGTGCGGCAGGGAGTGGGCCTGCAAATGCGCCTAGTCTGTAAGGAAGCCAACACCAGGAGCAGCCCCACCATGCGCCAAGTCCGCCGCCCGTTGCCGGGCCTTGTGCCCGGTTTCCTTGCCCTGGTCCTCGCGGCCGCACTGTTGGGCCTTGCCGGGCCGGCCTCCGCCCATGACGCCGCGGAGTCCACCAGTCCCGCCCAGGGTGCTGCACTGGCGACCCCGCCCGCCGAGGTTTCCGTAACCTTCAGCAACAAGCCGCTGGGCATCGGCTCATCATTCTCTGTCAAGGACGCCGGCGGCACCGAATGGGCAGAAGGGGCGGCGCGGATTGCGGACAACGTGGCAACGCAAAAGCTGCGGCCGGGCGCCCCGGCAGGGAAGTACACCGTGGCGTGGCGCGTGGTGGGCTCGGACTCCCACCCCATCGAGGGCACGTTCACCTTCACTGCGGCGTCAGGCGCCGCCCCGGCGTCCGGAACGTCCGCAACGGGAAGCCCGACGGCGGCGGGCGCGGTTCCAGGGATGGGAACGGCACAGCCCGGGGTAACGGAGGAACCATCCGGGCCTGCCAATGCCGGCGAGCCCTTCCAGTGGAGCATTGTGCTTTTTGCAGTCGTCGCCGTGGGGCTGCTGGTGGCCCTCCGCGTGATGGCCCGGCGCCGGCTCACCGGCGACGGGGACGCAGGGGATGACGGGAACAGCGCCGAGGACAGCCGGGGGTAGCCCCGGGCGGCAGGTCCGGACGGGTCCAGCCTGGCGGCGGGCACCGGGAAGGCCGTCAGCAGGTCAGCACCGCAAAGCTTCCCGTTGCCGGGAAGGGGCCGCCGGATGAAGGTCCGCTGTCCGGGTTGACCTTGGCGGAGATGGCTTGGCCCACCGTCTTGGCCTGGCGCAGTACCTCCTTGGGGGACGGCGTAATCAGCTCGCCCACCCCCACCAGGTAGATGCCGATGGCACGCATGGCCGCTGCCACGTTCCGGCCAACGGCAATCCCGAAGTCACTGAGCATGCGCCGCAGCTGGCTGTGCGCGCACCTGGTCAGGACGATGTGGTCGGCCACCAGGATGCCGGTGGGTGTGTGCACCTGCCACTGCGGAGCGGCGCCATGCGCGGGGCCTTCCAGCATGGTCAGCTGGACCGCCCGGGTTGTAGTCCGGACATCCACGCTGTGGCTTGCCGCGTAGTTGCGCAGGTGGCGCAGGATCTCGTTGCGCTCCCGGAGAGTGTCGCTGTCCGCGGCATCGCAGCGCTGCAGTGAGGAGGTGTTTGCGGGCTGGCGGGCGCCGAGGATGTCCAGTCCGTCCACCACGATGGCGTCCACGCCGCGGCGGCGCAGCTCTGCGGCGACGGCCAGCCCGGACAGGCCGGTGCCAATGACCACAGTGGTGGTCTGTTCGGTCCCGGCATCCCCGGGCATGCTTGACACCACAGTTTTCCCTCCTTCGAAGCTTTCGGCAGGTGCCGGCATCCTCGCCGGCCCGCGTCCCGTTACCCCAAGTACGGCCGCAGCGCATGGCCGGGACAGTCCGCGCAGAAAATTGCAGTTGGCGTCCCGGACCAACAATGTCCTGAAGACTACAGAACAAATGCGGCCGTGGATAGCCCAATGAAGAAAACATTCCCGCTGACGTGAAGGCGCTTTCCGGACCGCGCGCGAGGGCCTGTGGATAACCCCGCCTTACCGCCCCTGAACAGGCTTGCTAAGCCTTGGGGGACGGAGAATAGTGGGAAACGGGAACGGCCCTTTTCCTGCCCGCACCGCTGGAGACCGGGGTGCGCGGCGGGCGGTCCGTTTTCTGGCAGAATAGCCGCAACATCAGGCGTATCGCGAGGAGGCGGCCCCCATGGGCTCACGAGAGTTGCACTCGGACCCGGCCCGGGACGGTGGTGGTGCTTCTGCCGCTCCGCACGGCATCGTGGTGGGCGTCGACGGTTCGGACCATGGCCAGTGCGCCTTGGTGTGGGCCGCACGGGAAGCCCAGCGCCGTCGTCGTCCGCTCCATATCGTCACCGCCTATTCCGTGCCGATCTTCGCCGCTTCCGGACTGGACGGAGGCTATGCCACGGTGGACGATTCCGTCATCCGTGAGGGTGCCGAAGCCATCGCCAAGCAGGCCATGGAAAAGGTTTCCGCCTACGACATCGACGTCAGTTCCGCGGTGGAGAACGGCGACGCCGCAGGAGTGCTGCTGGAAATCTCCGAAACCGCCGAACTCCTGGTGGTGGGCACCCGCGGCCGCGGCGGCTTCGTGGGCCGCCTCCTGGGATCCGTCAGCAGCGCCCTGCCGGCCCATGCAAAATGCCCCACGGTGACGGTCCCGTTGTTCTGCTCCGACCGGCTGGGCGAAAGCACGGAGGACCGCCGCGTCAAGGCAGAGCAGGCCAAGTCCGGGCACAGGCCCGTGGAGAACGTGGTGGTGGTCGGCGTCGATGGCTCCGAGCAGGCACGTGTTGCGGTCCTGGAAGCAGCCGACCAGGCCGAACGGCTCGGTGCCTCGCTCCGCGTGATCTGCGCCGTCCCCCAGTACAGCGGTTCCTTGGCGTGGGTTCCCGCACCCATGGACCGGAAAGCGTTGTTTGACGATATCCGGGTCACCCTGGAAGCCGGCATGGCGTGGCTCCGCAGCCACTACCCGCACCTGCAGGCCGGCTACGAACTCAAGGACGGTTCGCCGGTGGACGTGCTCGTGGAGGAAGGCCGGCACGTGGAGCTGGTGGTGGTGGGTACCCGCGGCCGCGGCGGCTTCACCGGAATGCTCCTGGGCTCAACATCGGACGGGGTGCTCCACCACGCCAAGGGACCGGTGATGGTGGTCCCGGACCGGGAGGACCCCCGCCTGGCGGACCGTGCGCGGTTCGGTCCCATCCTGGGCGACGCCGCCTAGCCGGCACCGGCCCGGCAGCAAGGCACCACCGGAATACCGGCCCCTCGGATAAGGGATCTGGAACATGGAGCAGGCAGGGTTGCGGACAGCCGGCACCGGCACGGACGCCGGACTGGTCCTGGATCTGCGCCGGCTCAATGCCGGAATGCTGCCCCTGGCAGGCGGCAAGGCGGCCAACCTCGGAGAGCTGTTGTCCGCCGGACTGCCGGTCCCGGACGGTTTCTGCCTCACCACCGACGCCTACCGGCAGGCACTCGGCGTCCCCGGATCCCTGCCTCCCGCGCTGGCCGCGGTCCATGCGGCGTTCGTGGAACCAGCGCCGGCCGCACGACGGGACGCAGCACAGACCAGGGCTGCGGAACCGCCCGACATAGCCGGGCTGTCTGGAGCGGCACGTGCCGCGATCCGGGCAACGCCGATTCCGGCGGCCGTTTCGCAGGCGGTGGAAGAGGCCTACGCGGCCCTCGGCCCTGATGTTCCGGTGGCGGTCAGATCCTCGGCCACCGCAGAAGATCTGCCGTTCGCCAGCTTCGCCGGCCAGCAGGACACCTACCTCAACGTCATCGGCGTACCCGCTCTGCTCGAAGCCGTCCGCAATTGCTGGGCGTCGCTGTGGACGGACCGGGCAACCGCCTACCGGGCAAGCCTCGGGATCGACCCCGCAGGCGTGGCGCTCGCGGTAGTGGTCCAGCGGATGGTGGACGCTGACGCGGCCGGCGTCATGTTCACGGCGAACCCCCTGACCGGCCGCAGGCGGCAGATCGTCATCGATGCCAGCCCGGGCCTGGGTGAGGCTGTTGTCTCAGGCGCCGTCAATCCGGACCACTTCGTGGTGGATGCCTTGAGCGGCAAGGTCCTGGAGCGGACGCTGGGCGACAAGGGCGTGGAGGTACGGCCCCTGCCGGGTGGTGGGACGCAGACCCGGAATGTTTCCTCGGCCACTGGCGCTGCCTGCCTGACGGACTGGCACATTGCAGGTCTGGCACGCCTCGGCCTGCAGGCCGAGGATCATTTCGGCGCCCCCCAGGACACGGAGTGGGCCATCGACCGTTCCGGGGGCATGTGGCTCACGCAGTCCAGGCCGATCACCACTTTGTACCCGGTCCCCAGGAGCAACGGCACCGCCGGCAGGATCCCTGAGGGCCGGTCCGCCACCCGGGGGACCAGGGCCTATCTCTGCTTCAGCCTGGCCCAGGGGCTTACCCGGCCGCTTACCCCCATGGGCCTCGCGGCGGTGCGCCTCATCGCCTCCTCCATAGCAACAGCTGCCGGCTTCCCGGTTCCTGATCCCCGGGGCGGGCCATCCCCCTACGCGGAAGCCGGGCAGCGGATCTACGTCGACTTCACCACTCCCATCCGCAGCACGGCGGGCCGCTGGCTGGTTCCCCGGGTTTTCGACATCATGGAAGCCCGGACCGCGACGGTCATGCGGCAGCTGTTCGAGGACCCCGCTTTTTCGGTGACTACGAAGACGCCCTTCGGGCTGCTGCGTCACGTTGCCCCCGCAGCCGCCCGCGCCAAGGTTCCCGCCACCTTCCTCCGGGCGCTGTTCCGGCCGGCGGCAGCCCTCCGGCGGCTGGACCGCTTCACGCAGGACTTCGAGGCGTCGCTGCATTTCGGCGGCGGTGAGGGCGCGCTGTCACGCCTTGACCACGCCGAGTTGCTCCTGCGGCGGCGCCTGTTCCCGATTGTTCCAGCCATTCTCCCCCTCCCCGCCGTGGGTTTTGCGATGCTCGGCGTTGCGGGAAAGCTGGTGGGCGGAAATGCCTGGGACGAACTGCAGCCCGTGATCCGGGGCCTGCCCAACAACGTCACCACCGAAATGGACCTGGAACTGTGGCATCTTGCCAAGGAAATCCGGGAAGACCGTGAATCACGTGACGCGCTGATGACGGGTGACCCCAACCTCCTGGCGGCCGCGTTCCAGGCCGGGCAACTGCCGGCTCGCCTCGACGCCGGCCTGGCCCGGTTCCTGGACAGATACGGACACCGCGCGGTGGCTGAAATTGATGTCGGCCTGCCGCGGTGGTCGGACGAGCCGGCACACATCCTGGGAATCCTTGCCAACTACCTTCGGCTGGAGGACCCTGCCCTGGCGCCCGATGCCCAGTTCAGCAAGGCCATCGAAGACGCGGAAGCGCAGGTGGACAGGCTCGTTGCCCGCGCCGCCGCCCGCGGCTGGATCAGGGGAAGGCTGGTGCGTGCCGCACTGCACCGGGCACGGCTGCTGGCCGGCCTGCGCGAGCTGCCAAAGTACCAGCTGGTTGCAGGCCTTGCTGAAGTCCGCCGGCAACTGCTGCTGGTGGGCAGCGAGCTGGCGCAGGCCGGAGCCATCGAACGGCAGGACGACGTGTTCTTCCTGGACTTCATTGAAGCCAGGCAGGCATTGTCCGGGATCCCATTGTCCGGGACCGCCGCGGCCAACGGAGTGGCCGTCCAGGACTTCCGGGCGCTCGTGGCCGGCCGCCGCCAGGATTACGCCCAGGAGCTCAGGCGCCGGCACATTCCCCGGGTGCTGCTCTCGGACGGGACCGAACCCGAAGCGGTGCGGACCGGCGTCGGGATCTCGGCTGAAGATACGCTCACCGGCAGCCCTGCCTCGGCGGGAACCGTGACTGCTGCGGCACGCGTCATCCTGGATCCGGTCGGAGCGCGCCTTGAGCCGGGTGAAATCCTGGTAGCCCCGTCAACAGACCCCGGTTGGACACCGCTCTTCCTGACGGCGGGAGGACTAGTGATGGAGATGGGCGGAGCCAATTCACACGGCGCCGTGGTGGCCAGGGAATACGGGATCCCTGCGGTCGTTGGGGTCGCAGACGCCACCGGCCTGATCAGCACCGGCCAAAAAATAACGGTCGACGGCGGTGCGGGCACCGTGGTGCCAGAGCCACCAGGGCCCGCGGTGCAGGACGGGGGCGCTGCGGGTGGCCCCCATCCACCTGCACCGGCGTAGTCTTTACCTATGGGCTCCAACACGCTGGATTCCAGCGGACGATCGCAGGAAAAACGGTCATGGCGGAACGGCACGGACGGCCGCCGGATGTGGCTGCGGTGGCTGCCCGCCGTCGCGGCCCCGCTGGTGATCGCTGCCGGCGCCCTGGCCGGCTCCCTTCCGGCCGGTGCCAGCAACCCGCTCCCGGCCAAGACGCCCGCGCAGGTCCTGGAACTGGCGGCAAGCCACCAGGTGCACTCGTTCTCCGGGACGGTGGAACAGTCCGCTGAGTTGGGACTTCCCGGGCTGCCGGCCGCCGGCAAGCCATCCGCTCCCGCCGCTGCCGGGAGCGCCGCCTCCGTCATTGAGCTGCTGTCAGGCAAGCACACCGCTCGCGTTTACCTGGACGGCAAGGACAATGCCCGCGTGCAGGTGATGGACCAACTGGCCGAACGGGACGTAGTCCGCCACGGCAGCGACGTCTGGTTCTATTCATCCAAAGACAACACGGCCGCCCACGTGACCCTGCCGCAGCATGCCCAGGACCCGTCGCTGTCCAAGGACCACCACATGGCGGGCGTAATGCCCACGCCGGCAGAAATCGCGCAAAAATTCCTGGCCAAGGTTGACCCCACCACCGCTGTTTCGGTGGGACCGGACGTTTCCGTTGCCGGACGCGCCGCCTACAACCTGCTCATTGAACCGCGCACCGACGCGACCCTGGTAGGCAAGGTGGCCATCGCCGTCGACGGTGAAAACGGCATGCCCCTGTCCGTCCAGGTGACCGCACGCGGGGCGGACAACCCCGCGTTCCGCTTCGGGTTCACCAGCCTCTCGCTGGACGCCCCGGACCAGTCCGTCTTCAACTTCACCCCGCCCCCGGGCAGCACGGTCAAGGAACTTCCCGTTCCGGACAAGCCCCGTGACGCCCCGGATGTGCACAGCCCAGGCGGCATGCATCCAGACGCCAGGAAGGACGTGTCTGTGACCGGCACTGGCTGGGAGACCGTGCTGGGCACGGCGCGTGGGTCCGCTGCGGCAGCCGAGTCACTGCTGCAGGACCCGCTGCTGTCCCAGGCCGCCGTCGCCGTCCCCGGCGGCCGGCTGCTCTCCACCGCCCTGCTCAACGTCCTGGTCACGGACGACGGACGGATCTTCGCCGGAATGGTGCCGCCGGAGAGGCTGCAGGCCGCAGCAGCAGCGGCCCAGTAAGTGGTGGACCGACGGGGGAGTGGTGGCGGGACGGGGCCCGGCCCGGTGAACTCCGGCCTGGCGATCGAGACGCGCGGGCTCAGCAAGCACTTTGGCCGGCAGGCCGCCGTCGACCATGTGGACCTTGCCGTCCCGCACGGAACTGTCTTCGGTTTCCTGGGGCCCAACGGCTCCGGCAAGACCACCACCATCCGCATGCTGCTCGGCCTGGCTGCCGCATCCGAGGGAACGGTGAACCTGCTCGGACAGGAAATGCCCGGCAAGCTCCATGACGTGCTGCCGCGCGTGGGCGCGCTGGTGGAAGGCCCCGCCTTCTATCCCTTTCTGTCCGGCGCCGACAACCTGCACCGGCTCGACAGCGCAAGCCCCCACACCATCCCCGCCACGCGCAGAAGGCGGGTGCAGCAGGCGCTGGAGCGCGTGGGCCTGGAGCATGCCGCCGGGAAGCGGGTGCACGCATACTCCCTTGGAATGAAGCAGCGGCTGGGCATTGCCAACGCGTTGCTCTCGCCACGGGACCTGCTGGTCCTGGATGAGCCCACCAACGGGCTGGACCCGCAAGGCACCCGGGAAGTCCGCAACCTGGTGCGATCGCTGGCGCATGAGGGCACCACCGTTTTTGTGTCCAGCCACCTGCTGGCCGAAGTGGACCAGATGTGCACCCACGCTGCCGTCATGAGCGCCGGGAAACTGGTGGCGCAGGGGCCCCTTGCCGAGCTGCGGCAGGCCGGGAGCACCCGGCTCCGGCTGGTGACGCCCGACGCCGGCGCTGCCCGCCAGGTCCTTGCACGGCTGGGGCTCGTACCGGAACCTGCACAGGCTGAACCCGGGCAGGCTGAACCGGCACAGCCGGATGGCGGGACAATCCTGGCGGCGCTGCCAAGCGGCGCCCCGTCCCCGGCAGTGCTTCCCGAGGACGTTGTGGCGCACCTGGTCCAGGCCGGCGTCCGCGTCCGTGGATTCGCCGTCGAGCGTGAAAGCCTCGAGGACCGCTTTGTTGCCCTCACCGGGGAAGGATTCGACGTTGCCCAGTAGTGTGCCCGCGGACATTCCGAAGGCTGCCGGAACTGCCATCCCCGCCTCGACGCCACGCAGCTCGGGGATGTCCCTCCTGGCGTCGGAACTCAGGGTCCTGTTCGGCCGGCGGCGGACGTGGGCGCTGCTCCTGGCGCTCGCCGCCATCCCGGTCCTGATTGCCGTTGCGGTGAAGGTCTCGTCCGCGGTTCCCCCCGGGCGGGGACCCGCCTTCCTTGACCGGATTACCCAGAACGGCCTGTTCGTGGCCTTCACCGCCATGCTGGTTTCCGTGCCGTTGTTCATGCCACTCACGGTAGGTGTGGTTGCGGGCGACACCATCGCCGGGGAGGCAAGCCTGGGAACCCTGCGGTACCTCCTGGTGGCGCCGGCCGGACGCGTGCGGCTCCTCCTGGTCAAATACGCGGGCGCGCTGGCCTTCTGCATCGCCGCTCCCTTGACCGTTGGCCTTGCGGGCGCGGCCATCGGCGCGGCCCTTTTCCCGGTAGGTCCCGTGACACTGCTCTCCGGCGGGGTGGTCCAGCCCTCCGAAGCCGCCCTGCGCATAGTGCTGATTGCCGCGTACCTGGCTGTCTCGCTCGCCGGACTTTCCGCAATCGGGCTGTTCCTGTCCACCCTCACCGTGGTGCCGGTGGGAGCGATGGCCGCCACGGTGGTGGTTTCGGTGGTGTCCCAGATCGCGGACCAGCTGCCGCAGCTGGAGTGGCTGCATCCGTGGCTCTTCAGCCACTACTGGCTTGGTTTCGGGGACATGCTGCGCCAGCCGCTGGTGTGGGATTCCTTCGCCAGCAACGCCCTCCTGCAGGCCGGCTACGTGGCAGTGTTCGGGGCGCTCGCCTACGGCCGGTTCGTCACCAAGGA
Organism: Arthrobacter sp. SAFR-179; assembly: GCF_059414945.1. Lineage (NCBI taxonomy): Bacteria > Bacillati > Actinomycetota > Actinomycetes > Micrococcales > Micrococcaceae > Arthrobacter > Arthrobacter sp. SAFR-179. The sequence goes on along the minus strand of NZ_JBPFDM010000009.1, from coordinate 134,680 downwards.
CATTTTGAGCTGACGACGGCGGCGCGAAAAGTTAGGCCCTTCAGGCGGGACCCGCAATGGGTAAGGTCAGCCGTGCCGGTCAGTAGCGGGCGGCATAGGGGTAGAGGTCCATGCCCACCATGGAGCTGATGGTGGAAACGGTAATGCCCTCCTGCGGGTTGAGTGCCTGCACCACCTGGCCGTTACCCAGGTAGATGGCCACGTGGTAGAAATTAGGCGCCGAACCCCACACGAGCAGGTCGCCGCGGCGCGCCTGCGAAAGGGGGACGTGGACCGGGGCGGCGGCGTATTGCTGTGAAGCCGTGCGGGGGAGGTTCTTGCCGGCTGCCGCAAAGGCGTTCTGCACCAGCCCGGAGCAGTCAAAGCCATAGGGGCCGGTACCGCCCCACTGGTAAAAGTACGGGGCCCCCACCTTACCCAAAGCGACGGAGATGGCTGCCTCATAGGTGCCTGATCCGGTGGACGGGGCGGGAGCAGGCGCAGGGGCCGGTGCAGGCGCGGGTGCAGGAGCCGCTGGTGCCGGGGCCGGGGCGGGGGCCGCCGGCGCAGGAGCAGCTGGAGCCGGGGCGGCCGGTGCAGCCGGGGCCGGGGCAACCGGAGCAGGAGCAGCCGGTGCGGGCGCGGGAGCAACGGGTGCCGGAGCAGCAGGTGCCGCTTCCTGTGCACGGCTGTTCTGGCCCGCTGCCTGGTTCTGTGCAGCCTGGTTCCGGCTTGCCTCATTTTGTGCGGCGGTATCCCTCGCCGCCTTTTCCTGTGCGGCTTTGTCGGCGGCGGCGGACAAGGCCGCGAGCCGTGCCTCTTCGCGCTGCTTCTCCAGTGCGTCAACGCGCGCCGATTCGAGCGCCACTGTGGTGTTGCGGAGTTGTGCCAGCTGGTCCACCAGGATGGTCCGCTGCGCTTTCGCGTCGGCCACGGCCTTGACCTGCGCGGCGTTGGCCTGTTCCGCCTGGGACTTGCGTTGTTCGGCGGTCTTCGCGGCGTCGTCTGCGGCTTTGGTGGCGTCTTCGGCAGATGCGGTGAGGGAACGGTAAGCGGTGGCTGCGGTGTCCGCGGCTTCAAAGGCCCGGCTGCGGCTGGCTGAAAGGGCCTCGAGCGTTGCTGCCTGCTGGAGGCTTTCCCCGCCGCTGGCAAGGGCTCCGAGGGTGGGGTTCAGGCCGCCGTTGCAGTACAGGTCCCCGGCGAGCTGCCCCACCTGCTTCCGGGCCTTGTCCTGCTGTTCCCGGGCGGACGACGCCCTGGCAGAGGCAACGGATGCTGCCTCCGTCCTCTGCTGCAGCTCAACCAGCGCCTCGCTGTACGAGTTGTTGGCCTGCATGGCCACCGCGAACGCTGCCTGCTGGGCGGTGGATGCGTCGGCAAGGATGCGCTCGATCGCACTGACCTGGTCCGCCGTCGCGGCCTCGCTGGTCTTTGCTGCAGCAATGTCCTCGGGCGATGGGATGTCAGGCGAGGCCGGAGCGGCCAGCGGGGCAGATGGCGCCGGTACAGCGGCTGCCGGTGTTGCCACGGATGCAAAAAGGACGACGGCGGCGCAGAGCACCGCAGTCCTGCGGCCGGATCCGGATAAAGCCATCTGCAGAGACCTCGCAACGGTAAGGCCGGGAGTGAGGTTCTGGATGCGGCATGACGATGCCCCTCAGCTGCTCCCCAGCAGTCCGAGGTTACGTGACAACATGCACATTAGCAACAGCAGTCACATCAATAACATAAACCACAACAGTGTCATTAGGAGCCTGGCCGGCGGGGTGTGTCGCGCTTAGGCGTGCTGGTGTGCCTCGTGCTCGGAGTGGCTGGCGGGTTCCAGCTGGAAGGTGCAGTGGTCGGTATCAAAATGCGAGCCCAGACAGGTGATGAGCTTGTCCAGCAACTGGTCGGCGCCCCGTGCGTTGAGCACTCCGTCCTCCACAACAACGTGGGCCGAGAAGACGGGGACACCGGACGTGATGGTCCAGATATGGATGTCATGCACGTCCGTCACGCCGGCCACCGACAGGATGTGCTCGCGGATCATCTGCACCTCCACTCCCTTCGGGCTGGCTTCCAGCAGCACATCCACCACATCCCGCAGCAGGCTCCAGGCCCTCGGCAGGATCATCAGGGCAATCAGGACAGAAGCAATGGTGTCCGCCGCCTGGAAGCCGGTCAGCATGATCACCGCCGCCGCGATGATGACGGCCACTGAACCAAGGAGGTCGCCCAGCACTTCCAGGTAGGCGCCGCGGACGTTCAGGCTCTCATCCTGTGCCGTGCGCAGGATGACGAGCGACACCAGGTTGGCCACGGCGCCGAGGATGGCGGCAAAAAGCATGATGTCCGTCTGCACTTCCGGCGGCGCACCGAACCGGCGGACCGCTTCGGTGAAGATGACCACGGAGATCACGATCAGGATCAGTGCATTGGCCAGGGCCGCGAGGACTTCTGCGCGCTGATAGCCGTACGTCCGCTGGGCGCTTGCCGGGCGGACCGCAATCCAGGAGGCGAGGAGGGCGATGGTGACGCCGGCCGCGTCCGACAGCATATGTCCTGCGTCCGCGAGCAGCGAGAGCGATCCGGACAGTACAGCGCCGATGATCTGGATGACCACCACGCCAAGCGTGATCCCCAGGACGGCCACGAGGCGTTTCCGGTGCCGCCCGGTGGCGGTGATTCCGTGGTTGTGGCTGTGGTCGTGTCCCATGCCTACAAGGCTAGCCCCAGCCCAGCTCGTGCAGCCGGTCATCGGAGATGCCGAAGTGGTGCGCAATTTCGTGCACCACGGTGACGGCCACTTCGTGGATCACGTCGTCCCTGGACCCGCAGATCTCGAGGATGGGTTCGCGGAAGATTGTTATCCGGTCCGGCAGGGAACCGGCCTCCCACCAGGAATCACGTTCCGTCAGCGGGACCCCTTCGTACAGTCCCAGCAGCACCGTGTCCGGGTCTTCACCCGGTCCCGGCACGTAGTCGTCGTCGATGAAGACGGCCACGTTGTCCATGGCGCGCGCCAGTCGGTCCGGAATGCTGTGCAGGGCATCCTGGACGGCGGCCTCGAACTCGTCAGGCGACATGGTGAACCCGGACGGCTCACCCGGGCCGGAGGGCACAATCGGAAGCCCCGGCGGAAGGCTGGCTGGCATACTCCGACTCTAGCGCCGAAGTGGCCGCTGCCATCCGCGGTCCCGGCTCCGGCGCCGGGTGAGCCCCACTCCCACCAGGCACACCAGGCCGCCCACCAGTGCCCAGGCGGTGGGGATCTCGCCAAGCAGGAGCCAGGAAATGAAGACCGTGGTGCCGGGGACCAGGTACGTGGTGGCGGCAAGCTTCCCTGCGTCCACCAGGGATAACGCATACGCCCAGGTGGTGAAGGCGATGGCGGTGGGGAAGACACCCAGGTACACCAGCCCCAGCGTGGCCTGTGGCGGGGCTGCCTGCACTTCGGACGCCAATTGGCCGGCGAAGGGCAGGCAGCACAAAGCTCCCACCACGATGCCAAACCAGGTTGCCTGGGCCGCCGGGAACTTCCGCACCACCGGCTTCTGGATGATGACGCTGACTGCGGCGAGCACCGCGGCAAGGAGGCAAAGCGCCACGCCGGCCAGGTCCGCCGTCGAACTTTCCCCGGAACGTGGCTGCCCGGACCCCAGGGCGATCAGCGCGACGCCTGCGAATGCCACGGTGCTGCCGATGAGCAGCCAGCGTGGGAAGCCTTCCTTGAGGAAGATGCCGGCCATGATTGCCACCAGGATGGGGTTGACGTTGATCAGCAGGGCGCTGGTACCGGCGTCGAGGATGTGCTCGGCGGCATTCAGGGCCACGTTGTAGCCGCCGAACCACATCACGCCATAAGCAAGAATGGGCAGCCATTCACGTCCCCGCGGCAGGACCCGGCTCCTGAGCAGTTGCGGTACCACCAGGAAGGCAAGCACGACGGCGGCAATCGCCAGCCTGCCCAGGGTCAGGGAGCCGGGGGAGAAGTGGGGGCCAATGGCCCGAATTCCAACGAACGCCGACGCCCACAGGACCACCGTGACCACCATGGCGGCCAGGCCAAGGGCCGTCACGGGCTTCACTGCTGCTTGTGCGGTGGTCAGCGGTTCATGGGGACTGGTTTGCGGCATGAGACAAATGTACGGCGGCAACGGGCCGCTGGCTGGCGGAAATCGGTCACGCCGGTGTCCTCGGCTAGGATGCCCACTATGTCCTCCCCCCAGGCTCCTGCCCGTAATACCCCCCGCCTTGTCAGGAAGATCATCTGGATCCTGCTGGCCGTCATTGTGGTGGGCGGCGTCGCCTGGTACGCCCTCTTCACCGCCACCAAACCCCCGCAGGCCGCAGCCCCGGCCACCGGGGTGGAACAGTTGGTCCGGGCGGACAGCCACAGGCTCACCACGCCAAGCGAGGAAAAGGCGCAGTTGGTGGAATTCCTGGATTTCGAGTGCCCGTCCTGCGGCGCCATCCATCCTTTCGTGGAGGAGCTCAAAGCCGAGTTCGGTGACAGGATCACCTTCGTCAACAGGTACTTTCCGTTGTCTGCCCACCCCAATTCCGGCCAGGCCGCACTGGCAGCGGAGGCTGCCGCGCAACAGGGCCAGTACCAGCAGATGGCAGGGAAACTGTTCGACAGCCAGGCCCAGTGGGCCGGAAACCAGCAATCCCAGGCGCCCCTGTTCCGGACCTATGCCGGGCAGTTGGGCCTCAACCTCGCTGAGTTCGATGCCGCCGTCGCCGACCCGAAAACCGAAGAACGCATCCTGGCCGATATCGCCGACGGCAATGCCCTGGGCGTCAGCGGCACGCCCACCTTCTTCCTCAACGGGGAGAAGCTGACATTGAGCACCAAGGCGGACTTCCGGCAGAAGCTGGCCGACGCCGTCAAGTAGCCTGCACTCCCCGGCGGATCACCCGGGGGCCTCCGCCGCAGGCCCTATCCCTTGCCCGCCCAGGCAAGCAGTTCTTCCACCGGCCAGGTGGTGATAATCCGCTCGGCCGGCACGCCGTTGCGGGCGGCCCGTTCGGCGCCGTACCGCAGGAAATCCAGCTGCCCGGGTGCATGGGCGTCGCTGTCGATCGAGAACAGGCAGCCGGCTTCCAGTGCCAGCTGGATCAGGGCATCCGGCGGGTCCTGCCGTTCCGGGCGCGAGTTGATCTCGACGGCCACGTGATGTTCCGCGCATGCGGCGAACACTTCCTTGGCGTCGAATTCGGACGGCGGCCGGGTTCCGCGTGAACCCTCCACCAGCCGGCCCGTGCAGTGGCCCAAAACGTTGGTGTGCGGATCCTGGATGCCGCCGAGCATCCGGGCGGTCATGGTCTTCCTGTCCGCGCGCAGCTTTGAGTGGACGCTGGCCACCACGATGTCCAGGTGGTCCAGCAGCTCCGGTTCCTGGTCCAGCTGGCCGGACTCCAGGATGTCCACTTCGATTCCTGTCAGGAGCCGGGTGCTGCCGCCGTTGCCGTTGACCGCCGCCACCACGTCCAGTTGGTCCAGCAGGCGTTCGGCCGACAGTCCGTTGGCGATGGTGAGGTTGGGGGAGTGGTCCGTCAGGGCCAGGTACTCCCGGCCCAGCACCTCCGCCGCAGCCACCATCAGCTCTATGGGGGAGCCGCCGTCGGACCATTCGCTGTGGCTGTGCAGGTCCCCTCTGAGCGCCTCACGGATTTCCGTCCCCCCGGAGGCCAGCGGCTGGGCGCCCTTCTCCCGCAGGTCCGCCAGGTAGTCGGGGACCTCGCCTTCCACCGCCTGCCTGATCACTGCATAGGTGCGGTCGCCGATGCCCTTCATTGACTTCAGCCGCCCGGTCCGGGCCCTGCTGGCCACTTCATCAGGGCCAAGCGGGCTGATGGCGGCCGCCGCTTTCCGGAAGGCCTGGACCTTGAAGGTGGCGGCGCGTCCGCGCTCCAGCCAGAAAGCAATCTCATTGAGCGCTGCGACGGCATCCATCCGTCCATCTTGGCCTGTACGGCGGCCAAACGGCGCGGTTTTTCGCCGATTTTGGATAATTCCTGATGAGGCCCTATAGTTTTAGAGTCCAGTTCGGAGAAACGCAAAGGACAAAGACGGAAAGCCTCGCTTGACGCCTTTTATTTTGTTCCGAACGGGTTCTGGCCCCCATCGTCTAGCGGCCTAGGACACCGCCCTTTCACGGCGGCGGCACGGGTTCGAATCCCGTTGGGGGTACGCAAGGAACTGGTCAAGCAGGCTGAAAAAGTCTGGTAGGCTGGAAGCCTTGAAAAAAGCGGTAGAGATACCGCGAAAGCAAGAAACGCAAGGCCCTGTAGCGCAGTTGGTTAGCGCGCCGCCCTGTCACGGCGGAGGTCGCGGGTTCAAGTCCCGTCAGGGTCGCTCTGATTGTTGGAAGAAATTCCGGCTGTCATGGTGACTAGTCACCTAGGCTCTGTAGCTCAGTTGGTAGAGCGTTCGACTGAAAATCGAAAGGTCACCGGATCGACGCCGGTCGGAGCCACCACTGGGAAGCATCAGTTCTTCGGAACTGGTGCTTTTCTTCGTTTAACCCCTCTTCATCGATTGCTCCGTAGGTGTCGTTTTCGAGGTCCTAAACGACACCTACGGAGCAATCGACGGGCGGTCGACGGGGTCACAGTCGACCGGGTTAGCCGGCTATTCGCCCCCGTCGAGGCCCGCGCCTGCACCGTGCACCAACGATGACCCGAAGCGCCAAGCCCCAGACCAGGCTCCCGATCTCTTGAACCGCGGGCGGCAGTTGTGACCGCGGCAACAACGGGGGCTCCCGGTAAGGAAATCTTTGAGCCGCCGGTGAAACATTTGATTAGTGCCAAACCGATGTGGCACGCGCGCGCGTTGGGTTGCGTAAGCGCTTGCACTCTACTCGCCGGTAGCCCGTTCCGGCCCACGAAACAGGGTTTGAACTGCCCGCGGCGCCCCGTCTAGCGTGGAGCGCGGCAGAGGGGAAGCATGCTTTCCATCGGCCACCAGGGCCGCACCCAGGCCCTGATTCCCCAACACAACGGCGTCCCTGATGACGCCTGCGGTGTTGCCGGGTCCGCGGTTGTTCCGGGGCATGGGCATACGCCCGTCTTCCACGAACAGTTACAACTCCGCGAGAAGAGCAAGAAATGCACAAGCACCCCCAACACCGGCTGCTGCGGTGGCGCCCCGCCGCCGCGGCACTGGCGGCAGCCGTTGCGGCCTCGGCCTTCCTGGCCGTCCCCTCGGCCCAGGCCAACGAGCCCTCTGATCCGCCCGCCGTCGAGCAGATGCCGGCCCCCACTCCCGGCTTCCCCCTGCCGACACAACACACCCAGCAGGCCCTCGACCCGGCGTCGGACTTCACCTCCAAGTGGACCCGCGCGGACGCCAAGCAGATCATGGCGCAGAGCGACGAATCGGTCTCCCCGGGCACGAACTCCATGAGCCCGGACGTCACCATGCCGGAAATCCCCGAGGATTTCCCCACCATGAACGACGACGTCTGGGTCTGGGACACCTGGTCCCTGACGGACGAGAACGCCAACCAGATCAGCTACAAGGGCTGGGACGTCATCTTCTCCCTGGTGGCTGACCGCCATGCCGGCTACGGCTTCGACCAGCGCCACTGGAACGCCAGGATCGGCTACTTCTTCCGGAAGACCAACGCGGATCCGGCCAAGGACAAGTGGAACTACGGCGGCCACCTGTTCCTGGATAACACCTCCATCGGCAACACCGAGTGGTCCGGGTCAACCCGCCTCATGCAGGGCAACCACGTAAACGTCTTCTACACGGCCACCACCTTCTATGACGTGGCCGAGCGGAACGCAGGCGGCGGCGGAATTGCTCCTGACGCAGCCATTGCCAAGGCGCTGGGCAATATCCACGCGGACCAGAACGGCGTCACGTTCGACGGCTTCGAGCACACCAAGCTGCTGGAGCCGGACGGAAAGATGTACCAGACCAAGGCACAGAACCCCGGCTTCGCTTTCCGCGACCCCTACACGTTCGCCGACCCGGCCCACCCGGGCAAGACCTTCATGGTGTTCGAAGGCAACACGGGCGGCAACCGCGGCGACTACCAGTGCAAGGGCGAGGACCTCGGCTACCAGCCGGGCGACCCCCACGCCGAGAACGTCAACGACGTCCAGAGCAGCGGCGCGTACTACCAGACCGCAAACGTGGGCCTGGCCGTGGCGGACAACAAGGACCTCACCAAGTGGTCCTTCCTGCCGCCCATCCTCTCCGCCAACTGCGTGAACGACCAGACGGAGCGTCCGCAGATCTTCATCCAGAATGAGGGCGGCAAGAACAAGTACTACCTGTTCACCATCAGCCACCAGTTCACTTACGCAGCCGGCATGCGCGGCCCCGACGGCGTCTACGGCTTCGTGGGCGATGGCGTCCGCTCGGACTACCAGCCCATGAACAACAGCGGACTGGCGCTGGGGTCCCCCACCGACCTCAACCTGCCCGCCAACGCCCCGGAGAGCCCGTCCGCCAAGCAGAACGGCCGGCAGTTCCAGGCATATTCGCACTATGTTCAGCCCGGTGGCCTGGTGCAGTCCTTCATCGACAACGTCAACGGCGTCCGCGGCGGTTCCCTGTCGCCGACGGTGAAGATCAACTTCCGTGACGGCGTATCCCAGGTGGACAGGAGCTTTGGCCGGAACGGCCTCGGCCCCTTCGGCTACCTGCCCACCAACGTCAGGGTTGGCGGCGAGGGCCTCTACAAGTAGGCCGCACCGTCCCTGCCGGTCCATGGGGCACTGAGCTCCATGCGGCACTGATCCAGGCGGGGAGTCCTTCGGGGCTCCCCGCCTGTTCCTTTTCAACCCGTTTGTTCCCCGCGGGCTGCGGCCCGATTCCTTGACGGCAGGCCGCAGACTTTCCAGCGCATGTGCCGCGGCCTGGGGATAGGGTGGAAACAACAGAAGGGGGAGTGCCTGATGGAATACCAGAACCCACAACCCGTGGTGCCAAACCGTCCTGCGGCAAGCCCGGCTCCGGGTCCGGGCCGGACGGTAATTTCAGAGACTGCCGTGGCCAAGGTGGCGGGAATCGCCGCGCGTTCGGTTCCCGGCGTCTACTCCCTGGGTTCGGGCCCGTCCCGTGCCTTGGGCGCCATCCGCGACGCCGTTGGAAGTTCCGACCACGCTGCCGGCGTCCACGCGGAAGTGGGCGAAACGCAGGTGGCTGTTGATATCACCCTGGTGGCAAGTTACGGAACACCGCTTCATGCGCTGGCCAACGATGTCCGCGCCGCTGTATACCGCGCCGTCGAGGAACTCGTGGGGCTGCAGGTCATCGAAGTGAATGTCGAGATCACCGACGTCTACGTGCCGCCACCGGTCAAGACGATCGCGCCCGCTGCACCCGAACGGGAGGCGCTGCTGTGAACCTCACCGTGGCAGGCACCGCCGTGGGCGCCTTCGTGGCCTTCATGTCCCTGCAGTTCGGCCTGTGGGGCTTCCTGGTCTCCCTGCTCTTCATGGCCATCGGCGCGCTCCTGGGCCGTGCCGCCGAAGGGAAACTTGACCTGCGCGGGGTGTTCGATGCCATCACCGGCCGGCGCTCGTCCTCATGAGCTCGCCCGCGCCCGTTGTGCGTGGGCAGGCGCAAAGCGGCCATAACCGGATCAGCACCCAGGCACTGACAAGCCTTGCCAAAGCGGCTGCGGCGCAGGCGCTCGGCGTGGACGCAGAGGACGTGAGGGCGGACTGGGCGGACGACGACGGCCTGCTGGCTTTGTCCCTCGTCAGCCCCATCAGCGTCCCGCCTTTGCAGTCCGTGGTACTGGATCCCGCAAGGGTGGACGCGTTCGGCGGGTCCATCTGGGACCGTACCGTCAGGGCCAAGGCAAGCATCCTGGCCACGGTTTCGGCATTGAGTGGTTCCCGGTTGAGCCGGGTGGACATCCGCATCAGCGGGGCAAGGATCAGCACAGGAGGACGGGTGCGGTGAGCAGCACAGTGGAAGACCGCCGGGCGGACGGCACACCGGGCAGAAGCAGCGGACCGGACATGCGCAGGATCGTGTTCCGCGAAACCCATTCCGCAAGGGCCGCGGTGTCCGTTGTTGCCGCTGTCTTTGTCCTGGTGCTGGCCGCCTACGGTGTCCTCGAAGCGGGAGTCCACGCCGTGGGCCAGCCGGCGTGGCTGATTGAGCCGCAGGTGGCGGCCCAGCGCATGGTGGATCTTCCTGCCGGAACCTCACCGCTGTTGCTTGCCTCGCTCGGAGCCGTGCTGGCGATGGTGGGCCTGATCTTCCTGCTTAATGGCATCCTCCCGGGAAAGCGGGCCCGCCATCTCCTTGGCGGCGGACGGGGGGAGAGGCTCCCGGCCGTGGTGGTGGACGACGAGGTTATCGCCTCCTCCCTCGCCCGCCGCGCCAGGCTGGCCGCCAATGTCACTCCCGAACAGGTCATGGTGGTTGTCTCCCAGCGACAGGTGCTGGTCAACGTCCGGCCCACCTCCGGTGTTCCCGTGGACCAGGGCAGGGTGCTGGAAGCCGTCCGCGACGAGCTGGACCAGATGCTGCTGGAACCGGCACCGGTTCCCCGCATCAATGTCACTGCTTCCGGGGTGATCGGAGCATGAACAGCACGCCGGCGCTGCTCAACCGCATCCTGCTCACCGTGCTGGGCCTGATCCTGCTGGGGGCAGGCGTCCTGCTTGTGCTGCTGGCCACCCTTCCGCCGGCGGCCTCCTGGTGGCACTCCTGGTCCGCCGGGGCGTGGAACGGCATTAACCGGCTCTTTGACTCCACCCGGTTCCCCGGCCGCCCGGAAAGCTGGCTGTGGATCGTGGCGGCACTGGCGCTTCTGGCACTGATGGGGCTGATGGTGGCCTGGATTGCCCAGCAAGGAAAAGGGCGGTCAAACCTGCTGGCCACCGAATACGATCCCGGCGACACCCCGGGCGATGTCCGGATTGGCGGCGGGGTAGCGGAACAGGCGCTGAGGCAGGCCCTCGAGGGACGACCGGACCTTGCCGGTGCAACCGTCACCACATACGACGTGAAAGGCTCGCCGGCGTTGAAGGTGCGCCTCCTGCCGCGCCAGGGCGTGGCCCCGCACCTGCTCGCAGCCGAGGTCGCCGGGCTGCTGGACGCCCTGGAAACTGTCGTGGGCAAGGAGGTCCCCGTCCTTGTCCACATCGGGGCCGGGGCGCGGACCCGCTTCGGCCACGCCGAGCGGGTCCGCTGAAGTCTTTTTGCCGCTACATCCTCTGCAGATACACCGTGCAGTCCACCGGGACCTCACGCATTTCGGCCCAGTCTTCGGCCGGTTCGGGACCGCTGGACAGCACCACCGCGTAACCTTCGGGCACGGGGGCCGAGGCGAAGCCCATGTTGGACAGCACCACCACCTGGCCGTTCCGGAACGCCAGCAGACCGCTGTCCGGCGCGTGCCCGTCAGTCCACTCCACGCCGCCGCGGCCCAGCTGCCGGGCTGACCGGAAGGCCAGGGCGGCCCGATACAGCTCCAGCGTTGAGCCATCCTCGCCGTCCTGCTGGTCGGCGGCCAGGGGACCGAAGCTTTCCGGCTGGGGGAGCCACGGGCCGGGAGCGTCTCCGGACGGTGTTCCAGAGAAACCAAAGCCGGGTTGGTCCGCAGCCCACGGCAGCGGGACGCGGCAGCCGTCCCGGCCGATCTCCGCACCTTGGGTGCGGAAGAAGGTGGGGTCCTGCCTGGCGGAGTCGGGAAGGGTGGTGTGCTCCGGAAGACCCAGCTCCTCGCCCTGGTAAAGGTAGGCCGACCCCGGAAGCGCCAGCGCAACCATGGTGGCGGCCCGGGCGCGGGCAAGGCCCAGGGCTGCATCGGGCTGGTCGTCTGCGGCACCAATGCCCTTGGGGAAAGTGGTGGGATCCTTGAGCCCAAAGCGGGTGCTGTGCCGGACTGTGTCGTGGTTGCTGAGGACCCACGTGCAGGGCGCCCCCACGGATGCTGCGGCTGCCAGGGATGCCTCGATGGCCTCAGCCATGCGTTCGGCGTCCCAGCCGGCCAGCAGGAAATCGAAGTTGAAGGCCTGCTGCATCTCATCGGCCCGGACATACCTGGCGAGCCGTTCGGCTGGTTCCACCCAGGCCTCTGCCACCATCATCCGGTCCCCGCCATATTCTCCCAGGACCCGGTTCCAGTCGCGGTAGATGGCATGGACGCCGTCCTGGTCGAAGAACGGTGACGGCGGATACATCGGGGAGACAGCCCGGTGCGGTTCCTCGGCGTCGGTGTGGGCGTGGGGTGCATCACCGGGCAGGTGGCTCTCCCGGCGCGGAGCGGAGGTTCCTTCCACCATCGCAGCTGCCCCCTCCCAGTCCGGCAGTCCTGGCTCCTTGACCAGGCCGTGGGCAACATCCACACGGAAGCCGTCCGCGCCGCGGTCCAGCCAGAAGCGCAGTACCGAACGCATCTCCTCGTGCACGTCCGGGTTCTCCCAGTTCAGGTCCGGCTGCTTGGTGTCGAAGAGGTGCAGGTACCACTGGCCGGAAGATCCATCCGCCGCGGTCACACGGGTCCAGGCCGGGCCGCCAAAAATGGACTTCCAGTTGTTGGGCGGCCTCCTGCCGTCCCCGGATCCAGGGATCTCATCCTTGCCGTCCCGGAAGATGTAGCGGTCGCGTTCAGGACTTCCCGGCGCTGCCGCCAGCGCCTCCCGGAACCAGGCATGCTCGTCCGAAGTGTGGTTGGGCACCAGGTCAACGATGACCTTCAGCCCACGGCGGTGAGCTTCCTGCAACATGGCATCGAAGTCCGCCAGCGAACCGAAAAGCGGGTCCACCTGCCGGTAGTCCGCAACGTCGTAGCCGCCGTCGGCCTGCGGCGACTTGTAGAACGGCGACAGCCAGATGGCGTCCACGCCCAGCCCTTCGAGATAGGGGAGCCGGTCCCGGACGCCGCGCAGGTCGCCCATTCCATCACCGTTGCCGTCGGCAAAGGATCGCGGGTAGATCTGGTAGACCACGGCGTCGGCCCACCAGGGTGATGGCTGTGGTTGGGGCGCCGGAACGGATATGTCGGGCATTTGGTTCCCCTCTGATAACTTTTTGATGTAAACGCTTGCATTCCCGACAGCAACCTTACTAGTGTGATGGTCACCACATCAACCTCACCTAGCAAGCGCACTGTCGACTTACTTGTCACTCAGCGAGGAGCTTCAAGCTAATGAAAACCCCGAGATTCCTGCTTCCGGCTGCCACTGCCGGCATTCTGGCCCTTACGTTGACCGCCTGCGGTGGTGGAGGTGGAGGCGGCACCACGGGCGGTGGTGGCAGCGACGCTGAAGCCAACCTCGACGGCCGCGGCCCCATCACCTACGTCCAGGGCAAGGACAACAACAACGTTGTGCGCCCCTTCATTGAGAAGTGGAACGCGGCCCACCCTGATGAAAAGGTCACGTTCAAAGAGCAGACCGACCAGGCGGACCAGCAGCACGACGACCTCGTCCAGCACTTCCAGGCCAAGCAGTCCGACTATGACGTGGTCAGCGTGGACGTTATCTGGACCGCGGAGTTTGCGGCCAAGGGCTGGCTGCAGCCGTTGAAGGACAAAATGGCTATCGACACTTCCAAGATGCTCAAGGCACCGGTGGAAGCGGCATCGTACAAGGGCACGCTCTACGCTGCGCCCAAGGATTCCGACGGTGGCATCCTCTTCTACCGCAAGGACCTGGTCCCCAACGCGCCCAAGACCTGGGACGAGATGATGGGCATGTGCTCCATCGCCAAGCAAAACAACATCGGGTGCTACTCCGGCCAGTTCAGTAAGTACGAAGGCCTCACCGTTAACGCTTCCGAGGCCATCAACTCTGCCGGCGGTTCGGTTCTCAACAAGGACGGCAAGCCGAACCTGAACACGCCGGAAGCCAAGGCCGGCCTGGAGAACCTGGCCAAAGCATACGCGGACGGCAACATCCCCAAGGAAGCCATCACCTTCAAGGAAGAGGACAGCCGCCAGGCTTTCCAGAGCGGCAAGCTGCTGTTCCTCCGCAACTGGCCCTACGTCTACAGCCTGATGAGCACTGAAGGCTCTTCTGCCGTCAAGGACAAGTTCGGCATGGCGCCCCTGCCGGGCAAGGACGGCCCCGGCGCTTCCGCCCTTGGCGGGCACAACGCAGCCATCAGTGTGTATTCCAAGAACAAGGCCACGGCCTTGGATTTCATCAAGTTCATTGAGACCGAGGAAAACCAGAAGTTCTTTGCGAACCAGGCCTCGCTGGCTCCGATCCTGACGTCGCTGTACGAAGACCAGGCACTTGTGGCCAAGCTGCCTTATCTGTCTGTTCTCCAGACCTCGATCCAGAACGCCGTACCGCGTCCCGTGACGCCGTTCTACCCGGCAGTCACCAAGGCAATCCAAGACAACGCATACCCGGCCATCAAGGGAGAAAAGTCAGTGGAAAGCGCGCTTACTGATATGCAGAAGTCCCAGCGGACCCGTCATCGGGGGCAATGAAGCCAAAACCCTTTTCGGCGTTGAACCATTTAACTGTGCCTGTTGCCATGGCTGCATTCCTTCATGTGACTCTGATTCTCTCTCCGGGGATCATCCCGGAGTGTGCGGAGAACGTCCCCCGCAGTCCCCAACGTACGGGGCGCGGGGCCATGGTGCAAGGGTATTGGCCATAAAGCCCTGTTACCGCATCCCCTCGCGGCGGATCGCGGTGGCAATCGCGGCCGCCCGGGTATCCACACCGAGCTTGGCGTAGATGTGCGCCAGATGGGTTTTGACGGTGGCCTCGGAGATAAAGAGCCGCCGCCCGAGTTCGCGGTTGCTCAGGCCCTCGGTGAGCAGACTGAGCAGTTCGGCCTCACGGGGGGTGAGCACCTCGTCCGGGTTGCGCAGCTGCTGGAACAACCGCGAGGCCACCGGCGGGCTCATCACGCTCCTGCCCTGCACCGCGCCCCGGATGGCGGCAAAAATCTCCTCCGGGGCGGCATCCTTCAAGAGGTAGCCCATGGCCCCTGAGTCCACCGCCCGGACAATATCGGCATCCGAGTCGTAGGTGGTAAAAACCAGGATCGCCTGCCTGCTGTCGAGATCCCGGATCCGCCTGATCGCTTCGATTCCATCCATGCCCGGGCCCATGGCAAGGTCCATCACCACCACCGCCGGGGAGTGCACGCGCACCAGCTCCAACGCCTCCCCGCCCGAAGATGCCTCGGCAACGACTTCCATGTCAGGCTGGGTTCCCAGCAGCGCACGCAGGCCGCTCCGGACCACCAGGTGGTCGTCCACCAGCAGGACCGTGATTCTGCTCATTTACCAACCTCCAACGGCAGTTGCGCGGCCACGATGGTCCCTTCGCCGGGAGTGCTTTGCACTGAGAAAAGGCCACCCAGCTGCTCCACCCGCTGCCGCATGGCCCGCAGGCCGTACCCTCCGGCGCTCGACGGCGGAGCGGCCGCCGCTGGGTCAAAACCGGCGCCGTCGTCATATATGTCCAAAGTGACGGAGTCGGGCAGGAAGCCCACCGTCAGGGCCGCAACTGTTGCCGAAGCGTGCAGCGCGATGTTGGAGGCCGCGCTCTGAACCACCCGCAGCAGCGCGTGCCGTACGTCCGGCGGGACCGGCCCCGGCGCGCCCGTCACCGTGAGGGTGGCTGCCGGCACGTACTGCCGGGCAGCAAGCAGCAGCGCCTCCGGCAACGGCGTTGATTCCAGCCCGGGGGAGGCAAGCTCGTGTACCAGGCTCCGGGTTTCCGCCAGGTTGGTGCGGAGCAGGCCGGCGGCCTGGTGAAGATCCTCCTGCGCTGCCGCGCCCGGCCACCCACGGCCCGCCGCTTCGAGCAGGAGCAGGCTGCTGGCCAGGCCCTGGGTGACGGTGTCGTGGATTTCACGGGACACCCTTTCCCGTTCAGCGATGGTGCCCGCACGGCGTTCACTCGCCGCCAGCTGGCCCTGGGCAAGCGAAACCTCCGCGTTCAGGCGGCGCTGCTCCTCGGCGTCGTGCTGTATCCGGTCGTAGATAAGCGTCAGCATCACTCCGACTGCCACAGGTCCCAGCAGCATGGCTACGTCTGTGCCGTTGCCCAACCGAAACAGTCCGGCCGCGGTTGCCACGGTGATGGCACCCGCCAGGACGTAGGACGCGGCCCCGCGCAGCACACTCCTGCACAGGAAGAAAAGGGCGAAGGAACACCACGCGAAGCTCGGAGCTGCCACTACCAGGACCGCCCAGACCGCCACCAGCGCAACCATCCACGGGGCAGGGTGCCGGTCCCGCAGCGGGAGCAGGGCCACGACGGCGTACAGCAGGCAGGCGGCGGCGGCGAGTCCCAGGACCACAAGGTTGTCCGCCGGGGAGTGCCTCATGACGTACCGCACCACCGATGCCACCAGGAGCACTGCGAAGCCGAGATGGACTGCGGCCTCGATGCCGCCCAGCCGTTCCTTGGACGTGGGCGGCGCCGGACGGGACCCGTTGCCGTCGGCTGCAACGGCGGCCGCGGGGCCCGTGGTTGGGATGGTGTCTCTGCCAGGCATGCGGGGTCCGGATCTCATGGTTGGATTCACTGCCTTCCATGCTAGGGCTCCAGGGCGGTCCGGTCCCTCAGCCTTTTGGCTGATACGGCTGGCCTTTCGGGCCAGCCAGGGACAGACGAACGCCCGATGCGGCGCCAACCGCGGCCCTGAAGGATGGAAACCGGCAACAAGGACCACCCAACCCAAGGAACGCATCATGAACAAGTCCCACAAAGTACTCGCCGCCGCAGCAGCCGGGGCAATCCTGGTGACGGCCGGAGCCACCGCAGCCGCCAACGCCGGTACTGGCCGTGTCAGCGGCCCTGAAACACCCGCCGTCGTACCTGCCGTTGATGTCCAGCCGGCGCCGGAGACGGTGGTGCAGCAGAACCGCATCTCTGCCACAGCCTCCGCCCAGGCTGTCTCAGCGGCGCTCGCCAAGTGCCAGGCGGACAAACTGCCGTTCGTCACCGTTGCACTCGTTGACCGCTTTGGCACCGTCCAGGCACTGCTGCGGGGAGACAACGCCGCTGCCCACACCATTGAGGCCGCCAAGCAAAAGGCCTACACCGCCGCGGCCTTCGGCACCCCCACCAGCGAGCTGGCCAAGCGCGTCAACGGCAACGGCCCCTCGATCGCGGACCTGCCGGGAACCCTCTTTTTGGCCGGCGGCGTCCCGCTGAAGGTCAACGGCGTTTCCGTGGCCGGCATCGGTGTGGGTGGAGCGCCCGACGGTGCCCTGGATGAAGCCTGCGCCACCGCCGGGGCGGACGCCATCGCCGCCGCCGGAACTGCAAAGTAGGCTGCGCTTATGGGGCGGAACCGCACCGGGGCATTGCTCATTACCGGCATGGGCCTGGCCATGTTCCTGGCCGGCTGCCAGGCCAGCCCCGGTGAACCTCAAGAAGTAGACTCTCCGCCATCCGTTGTCTCTGTAAGTCCCGGCGGCCCGGGCACCGCCGTGCCATCTCGTGACGGCACTTCCCCGACGTCGGCTCCCGCCACCTCCGCTGCTGCCCTTTCAACCGCTGAGCAGTCGCAGCTCGACCAGGAGTTGATTGCTGCCGCGAAAGCCAACAATGCGCCCTTGGTAGCCCAACTCATCAGCCGCGGAGGGGACGTCAACGCCAAGGACTCCATCCAGGATTCGGCATTCCTGTATGCGGGTGCCGAGGGCTTCAATGAGGTGCTGCAGCTGACCCTGGCGGCCGGGGCGGACGTGGCCGCAACCAACCGCTACGGCGGCACTGCCCTGATCCCCGCCAGCGAGCACGGGCACGTGGAGACGGTCAGGATGCTCATTGCGGCCGGCGTCCCCGTCAACCACGTGAACAACCTGGGGTGGACCGCCATGCAGGAGGCGGTGCTGCTCAACAACGGCGGCCCCCGGCAGCAGGAGGTAGTTCGGCTCCTCCTGGAAGCCGGGGCGGACCCTGCCATCCGCGATCCGGAAGGGCGGACCGCTCTGCAGAACGCGGAGCGGCTCGGTTTCAAGGAGCTCGCGGCGGTGATCCGGGGCGCTGCCTAACCTATCCGGGCCCCACTGGCCGTCGTGGGGCACTTTGGCACGGACACGCCGTCGTTATTGCCGGGAAGGGCCGCCGGCGGCGTCAAAGTGCCCCACGATGGCGGGCCCCACCGCAGGATGCTAGACGGCTTCGAGGATGCTCACGTAGTTGGCGATGCCCACGCCGCCCATGTTTTGGACGGCAGCCCGGCGCGGGGCGGCCAGCTGCATGTCCCCGGCTGTCCCGGTCAGCTGCATGGCTGCCAGGACGTGCTGGGAAACACCGGTGGCACCCACGGGGTGGCCCTTGGACTTAAGGCCGCCGGAGACGTTGATGGGCAGCTTGCCGTCCCTGAAGACCCAGCCTTCCTTCAGCGCGCGGGAGCCCTGGCCGGGTTCGGTCAGGCCCATGGCCTCGTACATGAGCAGTTCGGCGATGGTGAAGCAGTCGTGCACCTCGGCGAAGTCCAGGTCTTCCAGCCCGACGCCGGCCATCGCCAGGGCGCGCTGCCACGAGACGCGGGTGGCTTCGAAGGCGGTGGGGTCGCGGCGTGCGGCGGGGAAGAAATCGTTGGCCTGGCCGAAGCCGGCAAGCCGAACGGGGGCCGTGGCGCCGCCGGTGGGTGAAACGGACAGCACGACGGCGGCCGCTCCGTCGGAGACAGGGGAACAGTCCGTGCGGCGCAGGGGATCGGCCACCATCGGGTTCTTGTCTGAAACGGTTTGGCAGAACTCCTCGCCGAGGTCCTTGCGGAGCTGGGCGTACGGGTTGTCCACACCGTTGCGGTGGTTCTTCGCCGCGATGGTGCCCAGGACGTCGCCCAGGTTCCCGTCGGCGTCGTAGCGTTTGGCGTAGTGCTTCGCGACCTCGGCGAAGAGCCCGGTGAAGCCGGTGGTGGAAGGCTTGCCGGCCATGTCATAGTCCGCGCCCAGCAGTCCGGCGCCCACCACATCCGCTCCCGCGTGGGTCATCTTCTCGGCGCCGATCACCAGGACAGTCCTGGCGGTGCCGGCCAGCAGTGATTTGGTGCCCTGCTGGAAGGCGGCCGAACCGGAGGCGCAGGCGTTCTCCACACGGGTGGCCGGGACATTGGCCAGATCGGGCGAGACCTGCAGGGCCAGCGAGGACGGGAAGGCCAGCGGCATCATGCCGGAGTTGAACTGGCCCACATAGACCTCGTCGATCTGGCCCGGTTCGATGCCTGCGCCACTGATGGCGTCCGTGGCAACCTGCACGATCAGGGATTCCAGGGTATCGTCGCTGAGTTTCCCGAATTTGCTGTGCCCCCAGCCGGTGATCAGGACGTCCTTGCCGAACTGTTCCTTGAGGCTCATGCCGCCACTTCCTCGTTCTCAAGGCGGACCTCGAAGTCCGCCTCCGTCTTCTCCCGGATCTCCTCCACCGTGACCCCTGGCGCCAGGCGGGCCAGCGTGAGTTGCCGCCCGCCGTCGTCGTCCTTCACCAGGTCAAAGACCGCGAGGTCGCTGATGATCCGGTCCACGCAGCTGAGCCCTGTCAAAGGCAGCGTGCATTCGCGCACGATCTTGGCCGTGCCGTCCTTGGCGTTGTGCTCCGTGAGGACCACCACGCGCGGGGTTCCGGCCACCAGGTCCATGGCGCCACCCATGCCCTTGACCATCTTGCCCGGGATGGTCCAGTTGGCCAGGTCGCCGTTGCCGGACACCTGCATGGCGCCGAGGATGGCCACCTTGACGTGCCCGCCGCGAATCATCCCGAAGGAAGTGGCGGAGTCGAAAATACTTCCGCCGGGCAGCACCGTGACGGTCTGCTTGCCGGCATTGATGAGGTCAGCGTCCTCCTCGCCCTCGTACGGGAACGGACCCATGCCCAGCAGCCCGTTCTCGCTCTGCAGGACCACCCGCACGCCCTCGGGCAGGTTATTGGCCACCAGCGTGGGGATGCCGATCCCCAGGTTCACGTAGTCGCCGTCGTTCAATTCTTCGGCCGCGATCGCAGCCATTTCATCCCTGGTCCATCCCATGGGGTTCTCCTTAAGTGGTCTTGGCTCTACTTAGTTGGGTATTACCGGCGGCACGAAATCGAACGTCATCCCCAGCAGCCAGGCGAGCAGCAGCACCACCGGCAGGTGGAACAGGAACTGCTGGAACGTGAAGCCCACCAGGTCCCTGGCGCGCAGGCCCAGGACGGCCAGCAGCGGCAGCATGAAGAACGGGTTGATGAGGTTGGGCAGGGCCTCGGCCATGTTGTAGATCTGCACGGTCCAGCCCAGGTTCATGTTCACGTCGGTGGCTGACTGCATGACGTATGGCGCCTCCACCAGCCACTTTCCGCCGCCGGAGGGCACGAACATCCCAAGGAGCGCTGTGTAGATGGCGATGATGACTGCGAACGCCCCGTTGCCGCCGATGCTGGTGAAGAAGTGTGCCAGGTGCTCGGAGACCGAGAGCCCGCCCGCGCCGGTGGCCTTGGTAAGGATGGCCGCCATCGCGGCATAGAGCGGGAACTGGACCAAAATTCCTGCCGTGGCGGGTACAGCCTTGGTCACGGACTGGAGGAACTTGCGCGGGGTTCCATGCAGCACCAGCCCCAGCATCAGGAACACCAGCAGGTACCCGTTCAGCGAGCTGACCACGCTCAGGATGGGCAGGGTCAGCAGCTGCGACACCAGCCAGCCCAGGGTCAGTACCCCGGCCAGGATGGGCAGGACCCTGCTGTATTCGAGCCACTCGCCGGGCCGCGACTTTTCGGCCGGCGGCTCGGGCTGGTCATCAAGGTCGACGCCGAGATCGGCCGCGGTTTTGACGGCACCGCCGGTGGGGGCTGAGAAGTGGGCGATGACGGTGGTCAGCAGCATCAGGATGACCAGGGTCAGCAGGGACTGCCAGGTGAAAATGGTGGTGCCGAAGTCCAGGACGCCGGTGATCTTCAGCAGCGCCGGGGGGATGGAGGCCTTTGTCGCCTGGAGCTGGGCCGCGGAGGAGGACATGCCCAAAGCCCAGACTGCGCCCAGCCCCATGAAGGCAGCCGCGCCCAGAGCCCGGTAGTCGACGTGCAGGTCCGCCCGGCGGGCCACAGCGCGCGCCAGGAGCCCGCCGAAGATCAGGCTCAGGCCCCAGTTCACGAACGACACCGACATGGACAGCACGGCCACGAAGCTGACAGCGGTGCGGGCGGAGTTTGGCACCTGTGCCAGCCGGTCAATCAGCCGGGCCACGGGCGGCGAGGTTGCCACGACGTAGCCGGTCAGCACCACCATGGCCATCTGCAGGGTGAAGGCGGTGAGGTCCCAGAAGCCGTTGCCGAACGAATCCACCACTGCCTTGGGCGAGGCGCCGATGGCCAAGGCTGCGACGGCCACCAGCAGCACGCCCGCCAGGGCAAAAATGTACGCGTCCGGGAACCACTTCTGCGTCCATCCGGCCAACTTTTCAGCCATCAGGGCCAAACCCTTCTGGCGGACGTCCTGGTGGTTGAACTGCGTAGTGGTCATTGCGGCGTTTCTCTCCATTGAGTGATGTTCTTCCGGGGGTGGGGTGGACGGCGCGGCGGTCAGGCGGAGACCAGGCCGGCGCGCTGCCGGACGGTCCGCTGCTCGATGTCCTTGACCCGGTCCGTGGCCTGCACCAGCCGCTGGACAAAAACGCCGGGGGTCACAATGTGGTTCGGGTCCAGGTGGCCGGGCTCCACGATCACTTCCGCCTCTGCGATGGTCAGTTTGCCGGCGGTGGCCACCACGGGGTTGAAGTTCCGGGCGGTGTAGCGGTAAATGAGGTTGCCATCCGTGTCAGCGGTGTGCGCGTGGACCAGCGCGACGTCGGCCCTGATGGCACGTTCCTGGACGTACGTTTCGCCGTCGAACACTTCGTGTGGCTTGCCGTCGGCAACCAGGGTGCCCACCCCGGTCTTGGTGTAGAAGGCCGGGATGCCGGCGCCGCCGGCGCGGAGCCGCTCAGCCAGGGTGCCCTGCGGGGTGAATTCCACCTCAAGCCTCCCGGCAAGGTACTGCTCGGCGAACAGCTTGTTTTCGCCCACGTAGGACGCAATGACTTTGCGGACCTGGCCTGCCTCGATCAGGATGCCCAGCCCCTTGCCGTCCACGCCCATGTTGTTGGACACCACGGTGAGGTCGCGGACGCCCGAATCACGGACAGCTTCAATCAGGTCGGCAGGAATGCCGCTCAGGCCAAAGCCTCCTACAGCGAGGGTCATGCCGTCCTGCAGTGCCCCTTCCAGGGCGCCGGCGGCAGAAGCCTGGAGTTTCTTCATGTCGTCTCCTCATTGAGCGCGGCGGTGTCCACTAAGTGGATACCGGGGATCTGAGTTTGGAGACTACGGGCCGGCCAGCGGGCCTGTCAAGGATCGACGATGGCGCATTTACAGTGTGGACAGTAGCATTGCACCTATCCATAATGTGGACATTAGGAGGGTTTATGTCGGTCATGCCGGTGCAGGGAGCGCAGGTGGTGACGCGGATCGCCGGGCTGATGAGGCTGGTCGGCCGGAGCGCGGAGGGGATGCCGCTGGTGGACCTCGTGCGCGAATCGGGCCTCACGCGTCCCACCGTCCACCGGCTCCTGACATCCCTTGCCGCGGAAGGTTTGCTGGACCATGATCCCGTCACGGGCAACTGGGTGCTGGGCCCGGAAATCCTGCTCATGGGCTCGGTCGCCTCGGCGCGGTTCCCCATGGAGGACATCGCCCGGCCCAGCCTCCGCCGGCTGGCGCAGGCCACCGGCGAGAGCGCTTTCTTCTCCATCCGCCGTGGCGGCGGGACGGTCTGCCTGCTGCGTGAGGAGGGGAGCTTTCCGGTCCGGTCCTTCGTCCTGCACGAGGGTGTCCGGTTCCCGCTGGGAGTCGCATCGGCCGGGACGGCCATCATGGCCTTCCTTCCCGAAAGCGAGCAGGAGGAGTTGCTGGACCGCTGGGGCGAACACGCAGGCGAGTTTGCCGGGAACCACACGCCCGAACTGGTGCGGGAGAACCTGGCCCGCACCCGGCTGGCCGGCTATTCGGTGAACCCCGGGCTGGTCCTGGAGGGAAGCTGGGGGATGGGTGCCGCGGTGTTCGACCGCTCCGGGAAACCTGCCTGGGCGCTGTCGTTGACGGGCATTGAGCCGCGCTTCAAGCCGGAACGGCAGGAGGAACTGGGTGGCCTCCTGATGGCGGAGGCGCACCGGATCACGCAGCAGCTTGGCGGGGGCGGCGGTGGCCGGCGCGCCCGCTGAGTCTCTACGGCAAAGGCGGGGAACGACGACGGCGGGCGGCGCCTTTTGCGGTGCCGTCCGCCGTCGTGCTCCCCAAGGGTGGGAAAGTCAGCGAGGCTGCCTAGAGTCCGGCGCGGGGCTCCTCCGGGCCCTCGTGCTTCCACCAGGTGTCGAAGATGGTCACCGGCACGGTGCGCTTGTGGCGGGTCCGGAGGTATTTCTGCTCGATCGATTCGGCAACCGCGTCCGGAACCTCCCGGCCTTCGAGGTAGTCGTCGATCTGGTCGTAGCTGAGGCCCAGCTCGTCCTCGTCCGTGCGGCCGGGCCGGTCATCGAGCAGGTCGGCGGTGGGCACCTTCTCCCAGACGCGGGCGGGTGCACCCAGTTCAGCCAGGAGGGCCCGGTTCTGCCGCTTGTTGAGGCCGAACAGGGGCAGGATGTCCGCGCCGCCATCGCCGTACTTGGTGAAGAAGCCGGTGACGGACTCGGCGCCATGGTCGGTGCCGAGCACCAAGTAGTTGAATTCGCCGGCCAATGCATACTGGGCGATCATGCGGGTGCGTGCCTTGGTGTTGCCTTTGTGGAAGTCGGAGATCTCCGAGCCCACGGTTTTTTCGAACTCGTCTTCAAAACCGTCCACTGCGGCGGAAATGTTGAACGTCCATTCCGTCTTGGCCTTGATGAAGTCCAATGCGGCCTGGGCGTCCTCCTCGTCATGCTGCACGCCGTACGGCAGGCGGACGGCCACGAAATTGGCCTCCACGCCATCGGCCTCAAGCTCATCCACCGCCAGCTGTGCCAGCTTTCCGGCCAGGGAGGAGTCCAGGCCGCCGGAGATGCCCAGGACAAACCCCTTGGTGTGGGTTGCCTTCAGGTATTCCTTGAGGAACGTGACGCGTTTGCGCACCTCCCCTGCGGGATCGATCCGGGGCTGAACGCCCATTTCTTCAATGATCTTGGCCTGGAGTTCGCGCATGTGGTCCAGACTAGCCAGCGCAGTCAACAACCCTCAACTGTTCCGGGCGGCCCGTCCGGGGCGTAGCGTGAACGCATGGAGCGAACGGGGTGTGCCGTGGTGGGCGGGGGCCCTGCGGGAATGATGCTGGGGCTGTTGCTGGCGCGGGCCGGGGTGCACGTGACGGTGCTGGAGAAGCACCGGGACTTCCTGCGCGATTTCCGCGGCGACACGGTGCATGCCTCCACCATCCGCCTGATCGACGAACTTGGCCTGGGCACCGGGTTCCGCAGCCTGCCGCAAAGCCGGCTGACCAACGTGGCCGTACCGGTCCCGGGGACCGGGCTGGTCACCCTGGCAGCCTTCGACGCTTTGAAACCCCCGTACAACTACGTGGTCATGATGCCCCAATGGGACTTCCTGGATTTCCTCGCCTCCGCTGCCGCTGCGGAACCGACGTTCACGCTCCTCATGGAGAGCGGGGCCACCGGCCTGGAGTTCGACGGCGGCCGGGTCACCGGCGTGCGCTACCGGGACGCCGGCGGGGCCGAACACGTCCTCTCCGCAGACGTTGTGGTGGCCGCGGACGGCCGCCACTCAGTGCTGCGCCAGGCGGCGGGAATGCGCGCCCGGGAGTTTCCGGTGCCGTTCGACACCTGGTGGTTCAAGCTCCCGCGCCGCGCTTCCGAGCAGGGCGAAGTGGCGGGTGTGGTGCCCTCACTGGGCCACCGGGATGCCATGATTGCCCTCAATCGCACCGATTACTACCAGCTGGGCTACCTCGCTCCCAAGGGCTCGGATGCCAGGATCAGGGCCGGCGGCGTGGAGCGGTTCCGGCAGCGCGTGGCGGCCCTTCGCCCGGACCTCGCCGACCGCGTTGATTCGATCCGCAGCCTGGATGACCTGCATTGGCTGGACGTTAAACTGAACCGCCTGCGGCGCTGGTACACCGACGGTTTCCTGTGCATCGGGGACGCCGCCCATGCCATGTCACCGGCCGGGGGAGTGGGCATCAACCTGGCCATCCAGGACGCGGTGGCGGCCGCGGAACGGCTTGCACCGGATCTGCGTAGGGGCCAGGTGCGGACCCGGACCCTTGCAGCGATCCAGCGCCGCCGCAGCATGCCCACGGTGATGGTGCAGGCCGTGCAGCGCATCATGCACCGGGTGGTGTTCGTTCCGCTCTTCGCCGGGAGATTGTCCGGGGATGTCCTGGCCCGGGATCGTGCCCGCGCCGGGCTCTCCATCCAGCGGCTGGCCTTCTTCATCCTGCGCCACAACCCGGTGGTCAAGCGTGTCCTGCCGCGCGTCATCGCCTTCGGGCCGCGCCCCGAACATGCACCCGGCTTTGCCCGCCCGCTCACCGTCAGCCCAGCCACTAAACTTGAGCCCATGACTTCGCCCACTGACACTGCGGTCGACACCGCAGCTGCCCGCGCCCGCCTGCTCGAACTCATCAAGGAACTCGCCGTGGTCCGCGGCAAGGTGATCCTCTCGAGCGGAGCTGAGGCTGACTACTACATCGACCTGCGCCGCATCACCCTGCACCACGAGGCGTCCAAGCTGGTGGGGCAGGTAATGCTCGCACTGGCGGACGACGCCGGGATCGACTTTGAGTGCGCGGGCGGACTGACCATGGGCGCCGACCCCGTTGGCACCGCCGTGATGCATGCTGCCGCTGATACCGGCCGGGCCGTTGACGCGTTCGTGGTCCGCAAGGCCCAGAAGTCTTACGGCATGGGCCGCCAGGTGGAGGGCCCTTCGGTCGAGGGGCGCAAGGTCCTGGTCCTTGAGGACACCTCCACGACCGGTGGGTCGGCGCTGACCGCAGTGGAAGGCGTCCGGAAAGCCGGCGGCAACGTTGTGGCGGTGGCCGTGATCGTGGACCGGGATACCGGTGCCAAGGAAAAAATCGAAGCGGAAACAGGCGTTCCTTATCTGTTCGCTTTCGGCAAGGATGAGCTGGGGCTGGCGTAGTCCTGCAGCGCCCCGGGTGAGAGCCCGGGGCGGCAAGCGGACCGCAGTTGGCTGGGCTGTTGGCGCTGTTTTATGATATGCGGTAACACTTTTTAGTTGCTTGGAGACCACGCACCTTGCTCCCCCCACAACAGCCTTTGAGCGCAACCGACCAGGTCCAGAACCTCATCCTGGAAAGCGCTGACTTCGAGGACTTCCTCAACGAACTGGCCCGTTTCTCCGCCCACCAGATGGCCGGCGACGGCGACGACGCCCTGTGCGGCATCACCCTGCTGCGCGACCGCAAGGCGGCCACCATCGGCTGGAGCAGCGACTCCGCCCGGGAAGTGGACGAAATCCAGTATTCGCTGTCCCAGGGCCCCTGCCTTACGGCCGCTGAGGAGGAACGTGAAGTCCACGTTCCCGACCTCCTGGAGGAGAACCGGTGGGGGCCCGATTACGCCACGGCCGTGGCGTCCCACGGGCTGCGCTCGGTGCTCTCCCTCCCGTTCACCCTGCAGGGCGAGGCCAAGGCGGCCCTGAACCTCTATTCCGATGTTCCCCGTAAATTCGAGGGGAATGCCGCGGCCAGGGCACGGGACTTCACCCGCGAGATTTCACAGGCCCTGCGCCTTGCCGTCCGGTTCTCACTGCATGCGGACAGCGCGTCAAACCTCCGGGCCACCCTGGAGTCCCGCACCATCATCGACATCGCCGTTGGCATTGTCATGGCCCAAAACCGCTGCAGCCAGCAGGCTGCCGTCCAAATCCTCACCGAGGCGTCCAGCAACAGCAACACCAAGCTGCGGGACATCGCCAAAACCCTGGTGGATTCGGTGGGCGGCACCGGTGCCCGGACGCACTACGAGGAACCGGGCAAGGTAAGCCAAGGCGTGCGCTCCTAAGGGACGGGTTGTGCGAGGGCTCCCGTGAAGGTTACGCTTGCGGAGGTTGAGCCGTCGGCCATAGACCTCTTTTGGAGTACCTATGGACCGAGCATTAGAAGCAGTTGTTAACTTTGATGTCCCCGCAGACGTCGTCCGGATTGAAGTCCGGGGCAGCCTGACGTGCGGTTCCCGCCCCCACCTGATCCACATCATCCGCCGTGTCCGGCGGATGGGCATCCGCTGCCACATATGCGTCGACCTGTCACAGGCCGGGCTTGTGGAGTCCACCGCCCTGGCTGGACTGCGCAGTGACCTGAACGTGCTGGACGCCAACACCCTGGCCGGTAGCGGCGCCGGGGTTTCCCTCCAGCTGACACCCCTTGCACGCACCGCTTCCCCGGGCGGTCCCTCCAGTGACCAGCCGCTGCCCATGGACGATGACATCAGGGAACTGTTCCCTGGCGGCCGCTTCGCCGGGGAATATCCGCACCTGCCCGTCATGTGGATCGAGGAGCTGTACGGCCGGCCACTCACGGAATACTCGAACGACGAGCTCCTTGCGGCCAGTGACGCGCTCTTCGCTCTGCTCGACAGTCCGCAGACGCAGGACAGCGCGGACCTGCTGGGCCGCTACAACGACATCGGGCTGGAAATCCACCGCCGCCAGCAGGAACCGTCGGCCCCCCTCCCCGCCACGGAAGGCCAGGCCGCCAGCTGACCCCTGCGTCACCCAACGGTTACAGCCGCCCGTTGCGGAGGCACGTTTGGCTGGGCTTACGGTAGGAGTGTGCCGTATGAGGGGGAGGTCAGTCCGCAGAGCCGGCGTGGGGTATCCGGTGCCCGGCTGCTGTCGGAGGCGGCTGCCCTTAAGCGCTTTTCGCGCCGCACCTTCCTGGCCAGCGCGGGGGCATCAGGCCTGCTCGCTGCCGACATGCTGGTGACCCGGGAGGTCCAGTCGCAGCGCCGGACCACCAGGATCCTCAGCGTTGCCGATGACTTCGCCGACGCCTACTACCCGGATGCCAGCTGGTTCCTGTTCCCGGGCTACAAAACCAGCTGGGAAGAGGCCCAATGGATCCTCAACACCATGCGTGGCGCGCTGAACAAGCGCGCCCGGCTCGCCGCCGTCGGGTATTCCAACCTGGGGCTGAATATCACCGAGGTGGTCAACGCGATCACCGATTACATCACCGCGGAGAAGATCACCAAACTGTTCTTTTACGGGCACAGCTTTGGGGGGATGCTCGCCACCCAGGTGGCAGCCCGGCTGCTTGCCCTGCGGGGAGTCCAGGTGCAGTTCATCCTCCTGGACTCCAGTCCCTACAGCGCCCACGATGTCCTGGACCAGAGCTGGTTCGACGGCGTGGTGTTCCTTTACGAGCGCGGCTTCAGGTTCCCGTCCACGCTGCGCGGCGGGTATGAGCTGGGCGAGCGCATTATCCACAAGGACGAACGGAGCTGGCGCCAGATCCTGGACCAGACGCTGGAGCAGCTGTCCCCGATCGCCCCTTCGAACGTGCTGGTCCAGACGGAGTCCGCATACATCTACCACTTCGAGGGACGCCAGTTCGCCGGGAAGCTGGGGACCGCAAAGATGGCCTATATCGGCAACCCCCGGGACAGGACCGTCGATTATGAAACCGCAGCGGAAACCTGGGCCGTGGTCTTCAAGGACAACATGGTCTCAAGCAACCTGCAGACCACCGGTGCGGCGCCGGCGCACGCCAGCCCCGGCTGGAATCCGCAGATCTACCGGCCCCTGGTGGCGGAACTGCTGGACGGATTCTTCCCGCTGCCCCGGGGCGGTTCCCGGGTGAGCATCTTCTAGATCTGGTTTTTCAGGTCCGCCACGGAGTTCAGCACCTGGTTGGGCCGGAACGGATAGGCGGCGATGTCGTCCTTGTGCGTAATGCCGCTCAGGACCAGAACGGTGTGCAGCCCGGCCTCCATGCCGGCAATGATGTCCGTGTCCATCCGGTCGCCGATCATGGCGGTGGTCTCGGAGTGCGCGTCGATCTGGTTCATGGCGGAACGGAACATCATGGGATTCGGCTTGCCCACAATGTATGGTTCGCGTCCGGTGGCCTTGGTGATCAGGGCCGCGATGGCTCCGGTGGCCGGCATGGGGCCATCCTTCGAGGGGCCGGTGGCGTCCGGGTTGGTGGCGATGAACCGGGCACCGGCAAGGATCAGGCGGATGGCCGTGGTGATGGCCTCAAAGGAGTACGTGCGCGTCTCACCAAGCACCACGAAGTCCGGGTTCTGGTCGGTGAGGATGAAGCCGGCCTCGTGCAGCGCCGTCGTCAACCCTGCCTCGCCGATGGTGTAGGCGCGGTTGCCGGACTCCGAGCGCACCTGGTCCTTGAGGAACTGGGCGGTGGCCAGGGCGGAGGTCCAGATGTTTTCTTCAGGAATCTCCAGGCCGGAAGACCGCAGCCGGGCGGCCAGGTCGCGCGGGGTGAAGATGGAGTTGTTGGTCAGCACCAGGAAGCGCTTGGACGTGTCCACCCACCGCTGGATCAGTTCCGCGGCGCCGGGGATGGGCTGGTTCTCGTGGACCAGGACGCCGTCCATGTCCGTCAGCCAGCATTCAATCTCCTGGCCGCTGCGGTAAACCGCGGGGTTTCCTGCTACCTGGTCTTCTTCTGCCACGACTACCTCCACCGGTGATGAATGCTCCAGTGGTCCAGTCTAGTGTTGAGGGGTGAACCAGACGCCCGGCCTGCCAGAGGAACCCCGCCACGAGCCCGGGGAGGCCGAACCCGCAAAGGCGGAGGTCGGCGTCGGGCCCTGGGAAGGGGAGCTGCCCCACGGCGACCACTGGGATCCCGACCTCCTTGCCGATGGCGACCGCCGCAATGTCCTGGACAAGTACCGCTACTGGAAGCACGAGGCGATCGTGGCGGAACTCGACTCCCGGCGGCACAACTTCCATGTGGCCATCGAGAACTGGCAGCACGACCTGAACATCGGCACGGTGGTGCGCACGGCCAACGCCTTCCTCGCCAAAGAGGTGCACATCATCGGCCGGCGGCGGTGGAACCGGCGCGGCGCCATGGTCACCGACCGCTACCAGCACGTCCGCCACCACCCCACTGTTGAGGACTTCGTCCAGTGGGCGCAGCGGGAGGGGCTGGCGATCATCGGCATCGACATTTTCCCGGATTCGGTCCCGCTGGAGACGTACGAACTGCCGCGAGACTGCGTGCTGGTCTTCGGGCAGGAGGGCCCCGGCCTGACCCCGGAAGTCCACCAGGCCGCCGTCGCCACCCTGTCCATCGAGCAGTTCGGTTCTACCCGCTCCATCAACGCCGCCTCCGCAGCCGCCATCGCCATGCACGCCTGGATCCGCCGGCACGTGTTCAACCAGCACGTCTGAGTGTTACCGGGCGGTGACCCGAAACACCCTCGCGGTCCGGGAATGGCTAGGATGGTGCCAAGCCGTAAGCGGTCTACTTGAGGGTCTTCCACCCACAGACGAAACTCAGCAGAGGAGCCAGCATGCCCATTGCAACCCCAGAGATCTACTCCGAAATGATCGACCGCGCGAAGGCGGGCGGCTTTGCATACCCGGCCGTGAACGTCACGTCCTCGCAGACGCTGAACGCAGCGCTCCGCGGTTTCGCCGAGGCGGAGTCCGACGGCATCGTCCAGGTTTCCACCGGCGGCGCCGCCTACTGGTCAGGCGCATCCACCAAGGACATGGTTGCCGGTTCCCTGGGCTTCGCAGCCTTCGCCCGCGAAGTGGCCAAGAACTACGGCGTCAACGTCGCCCTGCACACGGACCACTGCCCCAAGGACAAGCTGGACGGTTTCGTCCTGCCCCTGCTCGAGGCTTCCGAGGCTGAGGTCAAGGCCGGCCGCAACCCGCTGTTCAACTCCCACATGTGGGACGGCTCCGCAGAAACCCTGCAGGAGAACCTGCGCATCGCCCGCGACCTGCTGGCCCGCACTGCTGCCGCCAAGATGATCCTCGAGGTGGAGATCGGCACTGTTGGCGGCGAGGAAGACGGCGTCGAAAACGCCATCAACGACAAGCTGTACACGACGGTGGAAGACGCCCTGGCCACCATCGACGCCCTCGGGTCCGGCGAGAACGGCCGCTACATCACGGCCCTGACCTTCGGCAACGTCCATGGCGTCTACAAGCCCGGCGGCGTCAAGCTGCGCCCGGAGATCCTCAAGGACATCCAGGCGCAGGTGGGCTCGAAGATCGGCAAGGAGAACCCGTTCGACCTGGTCTTCCACGGCGGCTCCGGCTCCTCCGACCAGGAAATCGCCGACGCCGTCTCCTTCGGCGTGATCAAGATGAACATCGACACCGACACCCAGTACGCCTACACGCGTCCCGTGGCCGACCACATGTTCAAGAACTACGACGGCGTGCTGAAGGTGGACGGCGAAGTGGGCAACAAGAAGACCTACGACCCCCGCGTCTGGGGCGCTTCCGCCGAAGCCGGCCTGGCAGCCCGCGTGGTGGAAGCCACCAAGCAGCTCGGTTCGGCCGGAAAGACCTTCTAAATGTCGGACGAGTTCCGCCGGAACCTGATGGGGCCGGAGCCCACGCTCCTGCCCGCCGAAACAGAGGTGTACGGACAGCTTGAGGCCGGCCACGAGGCCCTGGACCTGGTGGCGCAGCACCCCACGTCCTCGCTCCTGTGGGCCGTCCTGGCCGAGGAGGCGTGGACGGAGGGCCGCACCATCGACTCCTACGCCTACGCCCGGGTGGGCTACCACCGCGGACTGGATGCGCTGCGCCGCAACGGCTGGCGCGGCGTGGGTCCCATCCCCTGGGAGCACGAGCCGAACCGCGGTTTCCTGCGGGCCCTCTACTCCCTGGGGAGGGCCTCGGCAGCCATCGGTGAGGCTGACGAGCCGGAGCGGATTGAGAAGTTCCTGAACGACTCCGACCCCACCGCAAAGGCAGCGATCGAGGGCAAATCCTAAAAGTTCCCAGGCTTAAACGGCCGACGGCGGGTGGCCACCTTTCCTGAAAAGGTGGCCACCCGCCGTCGGGCGTTAAAGTCCTTGGCTTAGGCTTTGGCGATACCCGTGCGGGCCATGGCGTCTGTGTATGCCGCGCGCATGTCCTCCAGGTACTCCTCCTGGCGCGCCGGGGAACCGGCGAAGGCGCGGCCGCTCAGGGAGCGGACCTTGTAGGTCTTCAGGCCGCGGCGCCAGAGGAGTGGCACTTCGGTCTTCAACAGGAGGTTGGCCAGGCGGTTGGCTTCAGTGCCGTGCGCCACGATCACCGAGGCGCGGGGGACCAGGGCCAGGAACTTGAGCAGGGGCTTCAGGCCTGCCTGGATCTGGTCCGGAGTGAACTTGCCGTTGGCTTCGCCTGGAACGTGCCAGGGGTGGACGTTCCACGGCATGACGAACTCGGGGCGCAGGCCCAGCTTCCACTGGATCCCCAGCATCCGGGTAGCGGCATCCTGGTCCCCGGCCGTGATGAACCCGGACGGATCCATCTCGCCAATGTTGGAGAACAGGCTGATGATGCGGGTTTCCTCCACGTCGTGCATGGGGTCCACGTAGGGCACCGCGGTTCCGGGCTTGGCCTCCTGCAGGGAATCGCACAGTTCGTTGACGGCGGCAACGCTGGGTTCGTAGCGGCGGCTCATGAGCTGTTCGTGGAATGTTTCGGGTGCCAGGGCTGTCATGAAGTGCTGGTTCTCCTGCGGGGATTGATATTGCTTCCACCGGTGAAAATGGGCGCACGGCGGCGCGGATCATCAACGGTGGTTAGTTGGGGTGGGCCGATTCCTGGTCGG
Source organism: Arthrobacter sp. SAFR-179 (assembly GCF_059414945.1). NCBI lineage: Bacteria > Bacillati > Actinomycetota > Actinomycetes > Micrococcales > Micrococcaceae > Arthrobacter > Arthrobacter sp. SAFR-179. The sequence continues at coordinate 102,021 of NZ_JBPFDM010000009.1, read as the reverse complement.
CCTTTGCCAGTTTACCAAGCCCCGGGAAACGAAACGCCGGGCCCCTTCCGCCAATGGAAGCCACTGCCCGGTGTTTCCCCTGCGCAGGGGCGTACTTTCAGGTTTTGTCCAGCGTATTGACAGTTTTCGTTAGGCTTGCTTGGCTGGGTGTCACATCCCGCCGCCGCGACGAAGCGGCTGGGCGGTACCCGAAGCACTCGAAAGAGGTAACGCACTGTGACGAAATCCTTCAGGATCCTTGCCGCAACCGGAGCCCTGGCGCTCACCGTCGTGGCAGGACCGGCTCCGCTTGCCAATGCCGTGGGCGAAGGGCCCACCTACGACGGCAATGGCCAGATCACCACGTCGAAGCTGGCCACCTATGACCAGCTGGTCTCGTTCCTGAAGGACCAGGACGCGCGCCAGCCGGCCATGGAGCTGGAGGTCATCGGCCAGACCGTCAAGGGCCGCGATATCCACCTGGTCAAGTACATCTCCGATCCGGCCAAGCCCACCATCCTGTACCTCACCCAGCAGCACGGCAACGAACAGCTCACCACCGAAGGTGCCATGGAGTTCATCAAGCACCTGGGGACCGGAAAGTCTGCAGGCATTTTGGACGGCGTGAACATCCTGATCGTGCCCATGCTCAATGCGGACGGCGCCATGGGGGACGTCAACTTCTCCCTGGAGGACTATCTGGCCAAGGGGGACCGCCATCTCACCCGCTACAACGCGGAGGGTGTGGACCTGAACCGGGACCACGTGGCCAAGATCCAGCCGGAAACCCAGGCGCTGCACAACAACGTGATGCGCAAGTACCGCATCGACTACATGATCGACCTGCACCACCAGGGGACCCGGGCCGAGCGGGACGGGAAGCTGGTCTCCGGCTCCATCCTGTATCCCACCACCCCGAACGCCGACCCCGCCGTCGTGGAGAAATCAAAGCAGCTCGGCGCCGTGGTCTTCAACAACGTCGACTCCACCGGCTGGGGCCACCTGGGCAAGTACCAGGGCGGCAGCGCCGAGACCATCAGCCGCAACGGCCTTTCAGTGGAATATGGAATCGCCACCCTGCTCTTCGAGATGCGCGGCATGTCGGACCATTACCTGGACGGGTATGCGCTGGGGCAGCGGAGCAACGGCTACCTGATCCAGCAGACGGTCACCACACTGACCTCCACTGCCGCGGCCATTGCGGATGGATCCATTGCCGACGCCGACACGTCCTTCTGGGACACGCTTGCCGAACAGACGTCCCGGCCTGCAGGGGAAGCGGAAGACGAGTAACGGCCCGGTGCAGCCGCGGTCCTTTCTTCCGCAAGGGCCGCGGCGGGCCCCAACGGTGGACAAAGTGTCCCATCGGCTAAACTTGGGTGGTAAGAGCCCCGGAACTCTTGCTTCGCCGTGCCGCCCCGCGGACCAGCGAAGACCGGTCGATTCGGGGCATTCTCATGAACGGCGCTGCGCGGGCCCGCCACCAGGTGGCAGGACCCGGTCAGCCCGAACGAATGGGGGAGGATCCCATGCCAGCAATTGTGATCGTAGGAGCCCAGTGGGGCGACGAAGGAAAAGGCAAGGCCACCGATCTTCTGGGCGGCCGCGTTGACTACGTCGTCAAGCCCAACGGCGGCAATAACGCCGGGCACACCGTCGTCGTAGGCGGTGAAAAGTACGAACTCAAGCTGCTGCCGGCCGGCATCCTCAGCCCCAATGCTGTTCCCATCATCGGCAACGGCTGCGTGGTGAACCTCGAGGCACTCTTCCAGGAAATCGACGGGCTCCAGGCGCGCGGCGCCGACACCTCGAAGCTCCGGGTTTCCGCCAACGCCCACCTGGTGGCCCCGTACCACCAGGTCCTGGACAAGGTGACGGAGCGCTTCCTCGGCAGCCGGGCCATCGGAACCACCGGCCGCGGGATCGGCCCCGCCTACATGGACAAGGTGGCCCGCCTGGGCATCCGCGTCCAGGACGTCTTTGACGAATCCATCCTCCGCCAGAAGGTGGAAGGCTCGCTGCGCCAGAAGAACGAACTCCTGGTCAAGGTCTACAACCGCCGCGGCGTAGTGGTGGACGAGATCGTGGAGTACTTCCTGTCCTTCGCAGACCGGCTCCGTCCGCTGGTCATCGACAGCACCCTGGTCCTGAACACGGCCCTGGACGAGGGCAAGGTAGTGCTCATGGAAGGCGGCCAGGCGACGTTCCTGGACGTGGACCACGGCACCTACCCGTTCGTCACCTCCTCCAACCCCACCGCCGGCGGCGCGTCAGTGGGCTCCGGCATCGGCCCCACCCGCATTTCCCGCTCCATCGGCATCATCAAGGCCTACACCACCCGTGTTGGCGCCGGACCGTTTCCCACCGAACTTTTCGATGAGATGGGCGTCTACCTGCAGAAGACCGGCGGCGAATTCGGCGTCAACACCGGCCGCCCGCGCCGCTGCGGCTGGTACGACGCCGTCCTGGCCCGCCACGCTTCCCGCGTGAACGGCTTCACGGACTACTTCGTCACCAAGCTGGACGTGCTCACCGGCATCGAACAGATCCCCGTCTGCGTTGCCTACGACGTGGACGGCGTCCGGCACGACGAAATGCCCATGACGCAGACCGAGTTCCACCACGCCAAGCCCATCTTCGAGTACTTCGACGGCTGGACTGAGGACATCACCGGCGCCCGCACCCTGGCGGACCTGCCCGAGAACGCCCGGAACTACGTGCTGGCGCTGGAGAAGCTCTCCGGAACCCGCTTCTCCGCGATCGGCGTGGGCCCCGACCGGGACCAGACCATTGTGGTGAACGACCTCATCAACGACTGACACCCCAGGGCAGAATGACGACGACGGCAGGCCACTTTTTGCAGGTGGCCTGCCGTTTGCGCGTCCTGGCCTTTTCCTGCCGGGTGGAAAGCAATTTACACAGGCTTAACGCGCACGGTCTTGTGAGGCTGCAAGCGCACCGGTGAGACTCATTAGTACCCCCTGGTGCCCAAGGAAGGATCGTCATGGCCGGAAAATTTGAAGCATTCATCGACGCTGATTCGTTCTTCCGGTTCCGACTCCTGGCCCCGGATGGAACGGTGATGGCTGTCTCCGGGCCGTTCCAGGACAAGCAGGCCCTCGCTGCCGGAATCGCTGCCGTCCGGGAATGCGCCGGCACCGGCCTGGTCACCGATCTCTGTCCCGCTGCGGCCGGACCCCGTCCCGCAACCCTGCCCGTTGCGGCTGGTAACGCCGTTTCCGCTGAGCCGCCCGCCGCCGTCGTACCCGTGTGCGGCGACGAGCGCATGCCCGTCAGGTTGCACTCCATGGCGCTGGCAAAGGCGCCGCGCCGGCAGGCGGCACTGCCCCGGTGGACCAGGGCAGCTGCCCGCTGAGAGCTGCGAAACAAGCCAAAAAAAGTTTTTTGGTATCGCGTAACCCTTTCGGGGTGCGCAGCGATTACCCCTATGAAGTGCCGGTCTGGAACCTGTCCCCCATCACGTTCCAGACCGGCTCTTTTGTCTTTCCGCCCAAACGGCAGCACACGCTGGATCCTGCAGCGGCCCGCCAACCCGGCGCCGCGGCGGTGCCTGCAGCGGTAGTTACTGGAGGGTAAAGTAGGGGCAGCGTTCCCGATGTACTGAGCGCTGACCTTGCCAAATCCCTCTTTGACGGAAAGCACTACGTCAGTGACCGATGCACAGACAGACGATGCTCCGGAGCAGCCAGCTCCCGGGACCCCTGCCTTCAGCCTCGTCTACAAGACATACGCGCCGCAGGTACTGGGCTATCTCACCGCCCGGGGAGTAGAGGATCCGGAGGCCGCCATGCAGGAAGTGTTTCTTTCAGTCCTGCCCAGGCTCGACACTGTGCACGGAGGAGATGCCGGGCTGCGCACCTTTATCTTTTCGGTTGCCCACGCACGGATGGTGGATGACCACCGCCGCCAGAGCCGAAGCCCGGTCAGGCTGCCGTTCGAGCCCGAGCTTGACCAGCGCCAGGACAGTTCAGCGGAAAAACAAGCCCTGCAGCGCATTTCACCCCAGGAAATCCTCGGGCTGCTGGACGGACTGCCCCAGGACCAGCGCGAAGTGCTGTCGCTGCGCCTGGTGGGCGGCCTGACGGTGGAACAGACAGCGGAGACCATCAACAAGAGCGCCGGCGCCGTGAAGCAGCTCCAGCGGCGCGCGTTGCTGAAACTCCGGGAACTTGCGGCAGTGAGGGAGTATTTCACGCCATGACATCCGCTTCGGACAACCTCGCCACGGTCGTTGACGATATGCTCCAGGACGCCGGCCTGGCCCAGGACCCGGAACTTCGGGACGCCCTGGTCACGCTGGGTTCCCTGGCTTCGCTGCCCGCTCCGGCACCCACCGGGGAGCTCGCCGCGCTGCTTGCCGCCGGCGGTGCGGCAAAGGAGGCTGCCTCCGATGGAACCCCGGCTGAACAGCCGGGTGATGCCCCGTCCGAGGATCAGCCTGTCCATCACCATTCGAACGGTGACCGGTCGAATCGCCATCAGCCGGACGATGAACTTGCGCGCCGTCGCCGCCGGCACCGCCCCACGGCACTGGGCCTGGTCCTGGTGGCCGGGATGGGGCTGGGCGTTGGGGGAGTAGCCGCCAGCACCACTGCACCCGGAAACAGCCCCATTGGGCACCTGCTGCAGGATTGGACGCCCTGGGGCAACACCAACGCTGGCGCGCCGGCCGCCGCCACAGGCAACCCAGCGGCAAAGGTGGACGCGAATGCGGACCTTACCGCCCCCGCCTCAACCCCGGCGCCCGGCGGGGCTGTACTACCGGGAAGAACCGCGTTCCGCCTCCTGCAGGGTCCTGCAGGCCTGGCCGGTTACACCGGCTCGCCGGAGTGCCTTGGCCCCGTCATGCACGACGCCGGCGCGGGCTCCGGGAAGTGCGCAGCCATACCGGCCGGGGCGCCTGGGCTGGCGGGGGCCGGCGGCAGCAAGGACGGCGGCGGAGCGGCTGCGGCCGCAGGAGCATCGGCAGGAACCCCGGCGGGACCGGCTGATGCCGGCACGGGAAAGGCCGGGGTGCCGGCGCCGGATGCTGCGGTAGGCAGCGTGGATTCAGCCGGCGTGGACCCGGCCGGGTCGGCGCAGAAAGCGGCAGGCCCCGCGGGGACTGGAGACGCCGGGCCCGGCAAAGGCCAGGGCGGAAACCAGGGAAACAACCAGAAGCCGGCGCCCCCGGCAAAATAGCTGATATACACCAAGAGCGGGCCCGTCCAACGGGCCCGCTCTACTGTTAGGTGCCGGAAACGGTCAGGACAGGACCTGCCGCTTCGAGGAAATGACCCCGGTATCGAAACCGGCCAGGTGGAGGCCGCCGTGGAAGCGGGCGTGCTCGATCTTCACGCAGCGGTCCATCACCACATTGAGCCCGGCGGCTTCCGCGTCCGCGGCCACGCCTTCATGCCAGGACCCCAGCTGCAACCAAAGAGTCTTGGCGCCCGCGGCCACTGCCTCGTCCAGGACACCGGGCAGGTCGTCGTGTTTGCGGAACACGTCAACGATGTCCGGGCTCTCCGGCAGGTCCGCCAGTGAGGCGTAGGTGGGCTGGCCCAGGATTTCCTTGACCACAGGGTTGACGAAGTACACCTTGTAGCGGGTGGAGGACAGCAGGTAGGTGGCCACGAAGTAGCTGGCCCGCGACGGTTTGTCCGAAGCGCCAACAATCGCAATCGACGTCGCCTGCCGGAGCAGGGCAAGCCGCTCCGGTGCTGACGGGCCGGACCAGGTACGTTCGGCGGTGCTCATGCGTTTGCTCCGATCGTGCAGGCGTCTGCTGGTTCTTCGATGACGGGTGCGGTTTCGGCCGCAAGGTTCGACGCCTCGGTCAGCGCCTGGTCCAGGTCCCACAGGATGTCCTCGATGTCCTCGAGGCCCACCGAAATGCGGACCAGGTCCTCCGGCACGCCCGCTGATTCGAGCTGGGCAGGGCTCAGCTGCTGGTGGGTGGTGGAGCCCGGGTGGATCACCAGGGTCCGCGAGTCACCCACGTTGGCCAGGTGCGAGGCCAGCTGCAGCGACTCGATGAACTTCCGGCCTGCGGCCCGTCCGCCCTTGACCCCGAAGGAGAAGACCGAGCCTGGGCCCAGCGGCAGGTACTTGCGTGCCCGATCGAAGTGCGGGTGCGAGGGCAGCCCGGAGTAGTTCACGTACGCCACCCGGTCATCATTCTCGAGCCATTCGGCCACGGCCTGGGCGTTTTTCAGGTGCTCGTCGAGCCGCTGCGGCAGCGTTTCCACGCCCTGGAGGAGCTGGAACGCCGACTGCGGCGACAGGGCCGGGCCGATGTCCCGCAGCTGTTCGCTGCGAAGCTTCGTGAGGAAGCCGTACTCGCCGAAGTTGCCCCACCAGGAGACGTTGCCGTAGGAAGCCACGGGCTCGGTCATGGTGGGGAACTTGCCGTTGCCCCAATTGAACCGGCCGCTTTCCACCACCACGCCGCCCAGGGTGGTGCCGTGGCCGCCCAGGAATTTTGTGGCGGAGTGGATCACGATGTCGGCGCCGTGCTCGATCGGGCGCACGAGGTACGGCGTGCTCAAGGTGGCGTCCACCACCAGGGGGATCCCGGCGTCGTGCGCCACCTTCGCCAGCCCCGCCAGGTCCTGGACCTCCGACGACGGGTTGGCCACCACCTCCACGAAGATCGCCTTGGTGTTCCCCCGGACCGCCGCGGCATAGTCAGCGGGGTCGGTGCCGGGGACGAACGTGGTGTCCACGCCAAAGCGTCGCAGGGTCACGTCCAGCTGGGTCACCGTGCCGCCGTACAGCTGGGAGGCTGCCACGATGTGGTCTCCGGCCTGGGTAAGCGCGGCGAAGGTGATGAACTCTGCAGCCATGCCGGAGGACGTCGCCACCGCGCCGATGCCGCCTTCGAGGGATGCGATGCGCTCCTCGAAGGCCGCCACGGTTGGGTTGCCGATGCGGGAGTAGATGTTGCCGTACTTCTGCAGGGCGAACAGGTTCGCGGCGTCGTCGGTGTCCTTGAAGACAAAAGACGTGGTCTGGTAGATGGGGACGGCCCGGGCGCCGTGTTCGGCGTCGGGAGTGCCGCCGGCGTGCAGGGCGCGGGTGCGGAAACCGAAGGTGCGGTCAGCCATCAGACAGCCACCGCCTGCGCGACGGGAGTAGCGGACAGGTCAAGTTCGGTGCGGTTCTTCCTTGCCAGGTCGGCCTCCAGTTCGCGGACGATCGGCAGGATGTCCTGGCCGAATGCGGCCACCTCCTCCTGGAAGTGCAGGTAGCAGGTGAGGAACAGGTTCACGCCGATCTTCTTGTACTCCACGATGCGCTCGGCGATCTGCTCCGGGGTGCCGATCAGCTGGGTCTTGAAGCCGTCGTTGTATTGGATCAGGTCCTCGAATGTGGAGTCGGCCCACATGCCCTTGCCGTCCTTGGTGGACGCTCCGGCTTCCTGCACGGCGTCGCGGAAACCCTGGACCGCCGGCTTGTGTGCCTTCTCGACGATCTCGCGCAGGGTGTCCCGTGCTTCCTTCTCCGAGTCGCGGGCGATGACGAATCCGTTCAGGCCAAACTTCGGCGCTGCCAGCCGGCCCTCGGCGCCGCGGCGGGCCTCGCCGGCGGAGGCGACCACGCCGGCGATGTTCTCCTTGAAGCCCTCCAGGTCCTTGCCGTTGGAGAAGTACCAGTCGGCCACGCGGCCGGCCGTGGCCTGGGCCGCCGTCGAGTTTCCGCCGAAGAAGATTTCCGGGTGGGCGCGGCCGGGGACATCAACCGGCGCCGGGTTCAGGGTGAAGTCGGTGATGTTGTAGTACTTGCCGGACTGGCTGTACTCCTGTTCGGTCCACAGGCCGCGCAGGACGTTGATGAACTCCTCGGTGCGGACATAGCGCTCATCGTGCTCCAGCCACTCCAGGCCGAAGTTGGTGAACTCGCTCTTCAGCCAGCCGGAGACGATGTTGACGGCGGCGCGGCCGTTGGAGATGTGGTCAGCGGTGATGATGTACTTCGCCAGCACGCCGGGGTGCCACATGCCCGGGTGGACCGCGGCGATCACCTTGAGCCGCTCGGTGGCGGCCAGCAGGGCCAGGCTGAACGAGGTGGCCTCGTGCTGCTTGTCTGCCCCGTAGGAGGCGGCGTACCGGGTCTGGGTCAGGGCGTATTCGAAGCCGGACTCCTCGGCGATGCGCGCCAGCTTCTTGTTGTAGTCGAAGTCCCAGCCGGTGCGCTGTTCGATGGTGGACACCACCAGGCCGCCGGAGACGTTGGGCACCCAGTAGGCGAACTTGAGCGGTTCGGAGAGTCGGGCGACGTTGCTGATCTCGGTCATGAATTTTCCTTTGCTAGGGCCCGCTGGTGCAGGACGTGCTGGATGCCGGCGATCGCCGGTTCGTTCTGGAGTGAAGTGGTATCGCCCAGCGCGGTACCTTCGAACAGTTGGGTGAGCAGCCGGCGCATGATCTTGCCGCTGCGCGTCTTGGGAACATCGGGGACCACCACGACGTCGCGCGGCTTGGCGATGGGGCCGATCTCCCTGGCCACGTGGTTCCGGAGCTCGTGGGCCACATCGCCGGCAAGCCGGGATTCAGCGCCTGCCTTCAGGACGACGAAAGACACCACCGCATGGCCGGTCTTCGGGTCAGCGACCGGACAGACCCCGGCTTCCACCACCTCCGGGTGGGACACCAGGGCGGATTCGATTTCAATCGTGGAGAGCAGGTGGCCGGATACGTTGAGGGTGTCATCCACCCGGCCCAGGATCCAGATATCGGCGTCGGAATCGTACTTGGCGCCGTCGCCGGCCAGGAACCAGCCGCGGTCCGCGTACTTGCTCCAGTAGGAATCGAAGTAGCGGCGCGGGTTGCCCCAGACAGTGCGCGCGATGGCGGGCCCGGGGGAGTCAACCACGATGTTTCCCTGGATGCCCGGCGCAACCGTCTTGCCGCCGTCGTCCACGATCCTGGTGCTGACCCCTGGCAGCGGGCGCGCGGCACAGCCGGGCTTGAAGCTGGTGTCCGTGGGGGCGGGGGAGAGGATGGTGGCGCCCGTCTCGGACTGCCACCACGTGTCCACCACGGGGGCGGTGCCGGCGCCCACGTTCTCCCGCAGCCAGCGCCAGGCTTCAGGGTTGACGGCTTCGCCCACCGTGCCCAGCAGGCGGATGGAGGAGAGGTCGTAGGTGTCCGGGACGCCGTCCGGGAACCAGCCCATGAGGGAACGGACCAACGTAGGTGCGGTGTAGTACTGCGTCACGCCGTAGCGTTCGATGATTTCGAAGTGCCGGCCCGGGTGCGGGGTGTTGGGGGTGCCTTCGAAGATCACCTGGGTCACGCCGTTGGAGAGCGGGCCGTAGATTTCGTAGGTGTGTGCCGTGACCCAGGCGAGGTCCGCGGTGCACCAGTGCACGTCCTGGTCCCGCAGGGCCGGGTCCGGGTTGCTGAACAGGTGCTCGAAGCTCCAGGACGCCTGCGTCAGGTATCCACCGGAGGTGTGCACCAGGCCCTTGGGCTTGCCGGTGGTGCCGGAGGTGTACATGATGAACAGCGGTGTTTCGGCGTCGAACGCCTCGGGCTGGTGCACGTCCGGGGCGTTGTCGACGACGTCGTGCCACCACACGTCGCGGCCTTCCGTCATGGGGACGGTTGCCAGGTCGGCGGCCGGGGTGGTGCGGTTGACCACCAGGACGTGTTCGATGGCGTTGTCCCCGGCGACGGCGGCGTCTGCGTTGTCCTTCACGGGGACGGCCACGCCGCGGCGGAACTGGCCATCGGTGGTGACCAGGAGCTTGGCGCCGGTGTCCTCCACCCGGAACTTCAGGGCCTCTGCGGAGAAGCCACCGAACACCAGCGAGTGGATGGCGCCGATGCGGGCCACCGCGAGCGTGATGATGACCGTTTCCGGGATGACCGGGAGGTAGATGACCACGCGGTCACCCTTGGTGATGCCCAGGGCCAGGAGCGCGTTGGCTGCCTTGGACACTTCACGCTGGAGTTCGGCGTAGGTGATGGACTTCCGGTCACCCGGCTCGCCCTCGAAGTGCAGCGCCACCTTCTGCCCGCGGCCGGCCGCGACGTGGCGGTCCACGCAGTTGGCGGCCACGTTGAGTGTGCCGCCCTCAAACCAGGTGATTTCCGGGCCGCGGCCGGCCTCCGGGTCCGCCGGGATCCAGCGGTGCGCTGTGTGCCAGGGGGTGTCCCAGTCCAGGCGGAGTGCCTGCTGCTCCCAGAAGGCGACGTTGTCCGGGCGCACGCCCGCGTTCAGGTCATAGGTTTCGGTGGTGCTCAGGCCCATCGTTTCACCGCCCATTTTTCGGCCAGCCCCAGCAGGGCGTCGGTAATTTTTCCAATGACGGCCAGCATCACGATGGCCAGGAGCAGCCGGTCCGTGCGGCCGTTGTTCTGCGAGTCAATCAGCAGGAAGCCCAGCCCCATCGAGGAAGCGATCAGTTCCGCCGCCACCAGGAACAGCCAGGCCTGGGCCAGCGCCAGGCGCAGCCCGGAGAACACCGCGGGAACGACGGCGGGCAGCTGCACGGTGGTCAGCAGGCGGACGCCTTTCAACCCGAAGGCGCGTGCGGCTTCCACCAGGTTGCGGTCCACATGGCGCAGGGCCAGGGAGACCGTGGTGAACACCGGAAAGAACGCGCCGATGATGATGAGCGTTACCTTCGAGTCCTCGCCGATCTTCATCCACAGGATCAGCAGCGGCACCCAGGCCAGGGACGGCACGGCGCGCAGCGCACCGATCGTGGGCGCCAGAAGTGCGTCGGCGAGTTTGGACAGTCCCACGCCGGCACCCAGGACCAGCCCCAGGGCGGCGCCCACCAGGAATCCGATGAGGACCCGCTGGGTGGAGATCGCGATGTGGATGCCCAGTTCGCCGCGTTCAACGAGTTCTCCGGCAGCGGCCAGCACCATGGCGGGCGGAGGCAGCTGGACTACGGTGAACAGGCCGCTGGCCGAGGCTGCCTGCCAGGCAGCCAGGAGGGCGGCCGGGATGATCAGGCCAAGGGGCAGACGCGCCCAGTTCCTGGTGCGGACTCCGGCGGGAGACCATCCCGTTGCCGGAGCGGGTGCCGGCACGGCACCCGCCTGGGCTGCGTCTGCCGTTGTTGCGGGGGCGGCTGCAGCACGCCCGTCCGCAACACTGCTGCCGGTGATCTTTGGTTCTCCTGGATAGCTCATCAGGAGGCCTTAATGGCCGAGGGATCAGCCTTCTTCACCAGCGAGTCGTCGAGAAGGGAGGCCACGGCGTCGTCAATCTGCTTCTGCGTCTTCACGTCACCGGTTTCCACGAAAGTGGGACCAATCTTCTCCAGTACTTTGCGCTGCGCGTCCCCCGGCGCCGGGTTGACGTCCAGGTTGCTGCGCTCCAGCACCACGGTCTTGGCGACGGCGGGGTCCAGGCCGGCGGCGTCGGCCAGGATCTGCGCGGTCTGGTCCGGGTTCTGTGCGGCCCAGGCGCGGGCCTTTTCATAGGCGTTCACCACTGCCTGCGCCAGCTCAGGCTTGTTCTTCAGGAACGGCTCAGTGGCGTTGAGGAAGCCGTAGGTGTTGAAGTCCAGGTTGCGGTAGAAGAGCTTGGCGCCCTTCTGCTCCGCCCCGGCCATGATCGGATCCAGCCCGGACCAGGCCTGGACGGAGCCGTTTTCCAGGGCGGTGCGGCCGTCGGCGTGCTGCAGGTTCTGGACCGTCACGTCACCGGGCTTCAGCCCCGCCTGCTCCAGTGCCTGCAGCAGGAAGAAGTAGGGGTCGGTGCCCTTGGTGGCGGCCACAGACTTGCCCTTGAGGTCGGCCACGGAGGTGATGTCCGATCCGGCGGGAGCCACCAGGGCTGCCCATTCGGGCTGGGAGAAGATGTCGATGGTCTTGATTTCCGAGCCGTTGGCGCGGGCCAGCAGCGCGGCGGACCCGGCGGTGGAACCCACATCGATGGCACCGGAGCGCAGGGCTTCGTTGGCCTTGTTGGACCCGGCGGACTGGACCCAGTTCACGGTCACGCCCTGGTCCTTGAGGCTTGCCTCGAGCCAGCCCTGCTTCTTGATGACCAGGCTCAGAGGGTTGTAGGTGGCGAAGTCGATGTTGAGGGTGCCGCCCTTGCTGCTGCCGGCCGCGGCTGCGCTGCCGGATGAACCTTCCCCTGCAACACAGCCCGTGAGTGCCAGGACGGCGGAAGCGGCAAGGGCTGCTGCGCCAAGGACTGAACGGCGGGTGATGGGCAATGCGTGCGGCATGGGTTTCCTTTGAAAGCGGGGATGGAACGGTATGAATCAGGGGCCAGGCTGGTGCCGCCGGCCAGGAGTGGGGTCCGACGGCGGCCCGGGCTAACAGGGCGGGTTACGGCAATGGGAGGGGAGCCTGCGGAGTGCCCGTCAGCTGGAGTGGTGCCCGTCGACGCCGAGGGTTCCCAGCAGGGAGGCACGCATGAGGGCAAGTTCGGCTGAGGCGCGCCCGCGGGGACGGCTGCCGGGCACCTCAACGGTCCTGACGATCGACGCGCCTTCTCCGGCGGCATCAGGGCCAAGCACGATGATGCGGTCCGCGAGCTGAAGGGCCTCATCCACGTCGTGGGTGACCAGCAGGACGGTGGTGGGCTCTGCCCGGTGGATTTCCAGGAGCAGGTCCTGCATCTTGATCCGGGTAAGGGCATCGAGGGCGCCGAAAGGCTCATCGAGCAGCAGGACGCCCGGGTTCCGGGCCAGCGCCCGCGCCAGGGACGCACGCTGCGCCATGCCGCCCGATACCTCGCGGGGGCGGTGCTTGGCGAAGTTTTCCAGCCCTACGAGTTCCAGCAGCCGGGCCACCTTGGCTTTGCCCTCCTTTGCACTGCAGCCGGTGGGCAGCCCGATGGCTACGTTGGCCTGCAGCGTGTGCCAGGGCAGGAGCCGGGGTTCCTGAAAGGCGAAGGCGCACCGCGGGTCGATGCCGTGCACGGGGGTGTCCTCGATGACGACGGCGCCGGCGCTGGGGTGGTCCAGGCCGGCCGTGGCGCGCAGGAGCGTGGATTTACCGCAGCCGGAGGGCCCCAGGATGGCCAGGACCTCACCGGCCGCAACATCAAAGGTCACATCCCGCAGGACGGTCCGGGCTGCGGAGCCGGTGCCGAACGTGCGGCGCAGGCCCCGGAAGGACACCGTAAGGGCAGGGGCATGGGCGGAGGTGGCGGCGCCGGGCAGCGGCGACAGGACTGCGGTCATAGGATCACTCCATCGGTCCTGGCAGTAGCACCCTACGGAGCCAGCCTTCGCCGGAGTGGTCAGTTCCGGATACCCGTGGCTGGAATCCTTGCTATCACCGGGGCGTTTGGGAAGCGTCCGGCGACCAGGGTTGCTGCGGCGTCATCGATCCAGGTCTCTCGGCCGCTCGGGATGGTCAAAGACCACTACACAGCAATGAATCAGCGAGAGCAAACTCTCGCTGGGGCCGCGTAATATTCGTTCACACCTCCTTCTGCCTTTAGTCATCATTCTTTTATTCGATGAATGCCTGCTGCTTGGGCGGAAGCGTAGTCTGTTGCCATGGGCCACACGAACGATCCTGCAGTCATCGAACGCCTTCTGCGAACCAGGGGCCGCTGGGCAATCGTCGGACTCACCACCAATGAGTGGCGCTCTGCGTACGATGTGTCGCTGATGATCCGCGACCGGCTCGGCATGGAAATCATCCCCGTCAACCTGCCCGGCGACCCCGTCCACGGCGAAACCGGCTACCGCACCCTCGGCGACATCCCGCCGGAAAAGCAGCCCATCGACGTCGTGGACTGCTTTGTGAACTCGCAGAAGGTGGGCAGCGTGGTGGACCAGGCCATCGCCGTGGGGGCGAAAGCCGTGTGGCTGCAGTTGGGGGTCATCGACGAGGCAGCGGCGGAACGCGCCAAGGCTGCCGGTTTGGACGTGGTGATGAACGCCTGCCCCGCGCAGCTGGCCTGGAAGTACAACCTTTAACGCTTCATCAAGTCCGGATAGTGCCGTTCGGTCACGTCCGGGTGGGCCCGCATCCGGCCCTTGAGCATGTTGAGGCCGAAGGATGCCAGGAGCGGGTTGTCCGGATCGTCCGTGATGCCCCGGGCTGCCGCCTTCAGTTCCGGAGCCAGCGGGACGGGGTCGATCACCGCGTCGAGCCGGGGCGACCAGAAGAACGGCACCGAGTAACGGTCGACGCCGGGCGGCGGTGCCTGCACGCGGTGGATGGTTGCCGCAAGGTATCCCTCCGTGGCGACTTCGAGCATCTCGCCAAGGTTCACCACCAGCGCTCCCGGCAGGGGCTCCACTGGCAGCCACTCGTTGGTACCGGGCGGCAGCACTTCGAGGCCGCCTACGTCGTCCTGGAGGAGGAGGGTCACGAAGCCGTAGTCCGCGTGCGAGCCCACGCCCTGGTCCCCGGCCGCTTCCACCACGCCGCCCACGTAATGCACCAGCTTGCCCATCCAGGCCGGTGAATCCCGGAAGGGTTCGTCGAAGTAGTCTTCCGGCAGGTGCAGCGAAACGGCGATGGCCCTCAACAGTTCCATGCCTACCCCGGACATCAGCTCCGCCCACTCCATGGCAGCAGGCTTCAACTCGGGGAATGTTTCGTCAGGCCAGAGGTTGGGGCCCTGCAGGAGCCAGTAGGGCTGGCCGTCCGGGTAGTCCTTGACCGGCTCGCGCTCCGGTGAGTAATCGATCTGCTCCCGCGCGTCCGCCCGGCCCTGGGTCACCTCCGTGCCCATGCGGGTGTACCCGCGGAAATGGGGGGACAGGCGGTTGTCCAGCTTCATCCGCTCCTCAAGGGGAAGGTCGAAGAAGCGCCGGATGATGTCCAGGAGCTCTTCGGCCTGGGCCGGCCGTCCACCGTAGCCTGTGACCTGGAAGAACCCGACGTCGTGGGTGGCATGCCGCAGCTGCTCAATGAACTCCGGGTTGAAGGACCCGTATGGCTGCCGTGCGGAACTTAGATCCAGAACAGGTATGGCTCCCTGGTCGCCTGACATCCTCGCAGACTAGCACCGCGCGGGTCCGCTTTATAGGCTTCCCTTATGGACCCAAGTGCGCTGCGGGAGATCTGCCTTTCGTTTCCGGGAGCCTATGAGGATTTTCCGTTCGGACCGGAGACCTCGGTCTTCAAGGTCCGCGCGGGCAGTGCCGGGGGAGCCCGGCACGAGGCCAAATTGTTTGCCCTGTCATCCATGGACGAACGCGACTTTTACGTGAACCTGAAGTGCGAGCCGGCCCTGGCCGCGCAGCTGCGCGCAGTCCACCCTGCCATCACCGGCGCATGGCACATGAACAAGACCCACTGGAACGGCGTCCGCCTTGACGGCTCGCTGCCGGACGGGATGGTCCGTGACATGGTGGAGGACTCGTACGATCTTGTGGTGTCAGGGCTGAGCCGGAAGCAGCAGGAGCAACTGGGGTGGGCACGCCTCGAAAGGGCAGGCGGCAATGACTGACGCGGGAAAGCTCAGCTATCCGGGAATCGGCGGCACCGAACACGGCGACGCCCCGCAGGGGTATGGCCGTGTCCTGGAGGAAGCCCGCCTTGGCACCGGACTGGACGTCTACCGGCGGGTGGCGGACGGCATCCTCGGCTGGGAACTGCAGCGGCGGGCTGGGCTGCGCGTCCGCGCCGATTCGCCGAGGGCTGTGCCGGGGGCGCACGTGGTGAGCGGATTCGGCGTCGGTCCCTTACGGCTGCCCGCACCCTGCCAAGTGGTTTGGACCCGGGAACCGGCGCCGGAGGGTGTTCCCCAGTCCGCCGGTTTTGGTTACGGGACCCTGCCGGGGCATCCTGCGCTGGGGGAGGAATCCTTCGAGGTTGAGATCAACAATCACGGGGAAGTGTGGCTGAGGATCCGTGCCTTCAGCAAGCCTGCCAACTGGTTCTATGCCGCCGGCGGCATAGTCACCCGCGCGGCGCAGCGCTACGTTACTTCCCGGTACATTGAAGGGGCACGCAGTCTCGCCGCGGAAGGAACATCCCAGTGATCTTTATCGTCGTCAAGTTCAAGGTCAAGCCTGAATGGTCGGAGCGCTGGCTCGATCTCGTGGGCGACTTCACCCGGGCCACCCGGGAGGAGCCGGGCAACCTGTGGTTCGACTGGTCGCGCAGCGTGGATGATCCCAACGAGTTCGTCCTGGTGGAGGCGTTCAAGGACGACGCCGCTGGGGACCACGTCAACAGCGCGCACTTCAAGAAGGCCATGGCGGACATGCCGCAGGCGCTCGCCGAAACGCCCCGGATCATCAGCCGCCAGCTCGACGGCGAAGGCTGGGACCTGATGGGCGAACTCACCATCTGACCCCATCGATTGCTCCGTAGCTGTCGTTTTGGCCCTCCTAAACGGCGGGTACGGAGCACTCGATAGCATGAAGCATGTGGATCGGGTGGAGTGAGTTCGACATCCTCCTGGGCGACGTGCACAGCCTGAAGGAGAAACGCTCCGTAGTGCGGCCCCTCCTGGCCGAACTCAAACGCCGCTTTGAAGTCTCCGTTGCCGAGGTGGGGGACCACAGCCAGTACCGGCGAACCCAGCTCGGTGTTGGCCTGGTGGCAGCCGACCGGAGGCACGTCGTGGAGGTGCTCGCCGCCGTCGAACGCTTCGTGGCGGGACGGCCCGAGATCGAGCTGCTCAGCGTGCGCCAGCGCGAGCTTCACAGCGAAGACTGATCCCATCGGTTGCTGAGTAAACGCCCTTTTGGCGCCTCAAAAGGGCGTTTATGGAGCAGTCGATGGAGGATGTGGATAACTTCTGCGGACATGCGGCTCCTTCTGCTCTGATGTAGCAATGAAGACTGCACGTCCGCTTCCTGACGTACTTGAGGGCAGGCCCTTCACTGCGGCTGAGGCGGCAAGGGCGGGGGTCTCAGCCAAGCGCTTGAGGCATCGTTCCCTCAGCAGGCTTGGTAAGGGCATCAGAGTAGACGGCCCGACGGCGGAGCTTGCGTTGGCCATGCGGGTGCGGCCCTTCATTGAGGTCAACGAGCTATGTGCTGCCTCGCACGTTACGGCCGCGGAGCTTTATTCGCTGCCGCAGCGGCGCCGGGACGACGCCTTCGACGCCTTCCACCTCATCCGGCCCGAAGGTGCAGCACATCTGGACAGGCCCCACGTCATCGTGCACCGCATGAAGCTGTACGAGGACGAACTCGCAACGATGGACGGGATTCCGGTGACAACGCCGGAGCGGACGTGGCTCGACATGGCGGAACTGCTGTCCGTCGATGAAATCGTGGCCATGGGGGATGCATGCGTTCGCGTTCCGCGCCTCGAATTCGAGGGCCGAAGCATGCCGCTGTGCAGCATGTGGGATCTGCAGCGGACGATTGACAGGCATCGGGGAAAGCGGGGCCTCCGGAAGGCCAAGGAGGCCCTGGAACTCATCCGGGTCGGATCGGATTCGGCCCAGGAAACCATGCTCCGGCTTGCTATCGTCCGCGCGGGCCTGCCCGAACCCGAGCTGAATATCCCGATCATCACTGAGGACGGCGTCAGGCACCATGAACCGGACCTGTCTTACCGCAAATACAGGATCGGAATCGAGTACGAGGGCGAGCACCACGGCGAGGAAAGCCAGATCGCCAGGGACATAGCGCGCTCTGAACGGTACGCCGCCTTGGGGTGGACGGAGGTCAGGATCTCCAAGCGGCACATGGTCAACGATGCGAAACCGGCCGCGGCCAAAGTTCTTGTTGCCCTGGCACAGGCCGGCTGGCGGAGAGGTTCTTAAAAACGATTGCTCCGTAACTGCCCTTTTGAGGGCTCAAAAGGGCAGTTACGGAGCAGTCGATGGGTGGGTGGCGGTGGGGAGGTTCTAGCCGAAGTACTTCGGCAGCGTCCCTTCGTGGGCTTCGCGGAGGGCGTCCAGGGACAGGGCCTCCACGCCGTTGATCTCCAACTTGCCGCTGGCCGCGTCCACCACGCCGATGCGGGTGTGGGCGAAGCCGCGGGCGGTGCACATGTCGGTGAAGCGGACTTCCTCGGAGCGCGGGACGCCCACAACGGCGCGGCCCTGCGACTCGGAGAAGAGCGCCGTGAACAGGTCCACGCCGTCCCGGTCCATGACGTCCTGCAGTGCGATCCGGGCACCTACGCCGTAGCGCAGTGAGGACTCCACCAGGGCAGCCGCGAGGCCGCCTTCGGAGAGGTCGTGCGCGGAATCGATCATGCCGTCGCGGGACGCGTTGATCAGGATCTCACCCAACGCGCGCTCTGCTTCGAGGTCCACCTTCGGCGGCTGGCCGCCTAGGTGTCCGCGCATGTTGGCCCACTCGGAACCATCCAGCTCGGCGCCCGTGGTGCCCAGGAGGTAGATGGCCTGGCCGTCCTCACGCCAGCCCGACGGCGTGCGGCGCGCGACGTCGTCGAGCTTGCCCAGGACCGCCACCACGGGGGAGGGGTGGATGGGCGTGGTGCCCGTCTGGTTGTAGAGCGAGACGTTGCCGCCGGTGACCGGGATGCCCAGCACCATGCAGGCATCGGACAGGCCGCGGATGGCCTCGGCGAGCTGCCACATGACGTCCGGGTCCTCGGGGGAGCCGAAGTTCAGGCAGTCGCTGACGGCCATGGGGATGGCGCCCGTGGTGGCCACGTTGCGGTAGGCCTCGGCCAATGCAAGCTGCGCGCCGTGGTACGGGTCCAGGTAGGTGTAGCGGCCGTTGGCGTCGGTGGCCAGGGCAACGCCCAGGCCCGACTCCTCGTCCACGCGGACCACGCCGGCATCGTCGGGGAACGCCATGGAGGTGTTGCCGCCAACGTAGCGGTCGTACTGGTTGGTGATCCAGGACTTGGAGCACATGTTCGGCGATGCCACGAGTTCGGTTACAGCGGCAGCGAGCTCAGCCGGGGCGGCCGGGCGGCCGGCGTCCTGCACGGAGCCGGTGAAGGTGTCTGCCTGGACGGCGTCCTGCCACTCGGGACGGGCAAACGGGCGGTCGTAGACCGGACCGTCGTGTGCCACGGTGCGGGGATCGACGTCGACAATCACCTCGCCTTCCCAAGTGATGATCAGGCGGCCGGTGTCGGTCACCTCGCCCAGCCAGGAGTACTCCACGGCCCACTTGTCCATGACGGCCTCGAACGCCTCGACGTTCTCCGGCGTGACGACGGCCATCATGCGTTCCTGCGACTCGGACATCAGGATCTCGCCCGGGGTCAGCGTGGGGTCGCGCAGCAGCACAGACGTCAGCTCAACCTGCATGCCGCCGTCGCCATTGGAAGCCAGCTCGGACGTGGCGCAGGAGATGCCTGCCGCGCCGAGGTCCTGGATGCCTTCCACCAGCGAGCCCTTGAAGAGCTCCAGGCAGCACTCGATGAGGACCTTCTCTGCGAAGGGGTCGCCCACCTGGACGGCGGGGCGCTTGGACGGCTTGGTGTCGTCGAAGGATTCGGAGGCCAGCACGGAGGCGCCGCCGATGCCGTCGCCGCCGGTGCGCGCACCGAACAGGACCACCTTGTTGCCCTTGCCGGAAGCGTTGGCCAGGCGGATGTCCTCGTGGCGCATGACGCCCACAGCCAGGGCGTTGACCAGCGGGTTGCCCTGGTAGACGGAGTCGAACACCATTTCGCCGCCGATGTTCGGCAGGCCCAGCGAGTTGCCGTAGCCGCCGATGCCGGCGACGGCGCCGTGCATGACGCGCGCGGTGTCGGGGTGGTCGATGGCACCGAAACGCAGCGGGTCCATCACGGCCACGGGGCGGGCGCCCATGGAGATGATGTCGCGGACAATGCCGCCGATGCCGGTCGCGGCACCCTGGTAGGGCTCAACGAACGACGGCGAGTTGTGTGATTCGATCTTGAAGGTCACGGCCCAGCCGTCCCCCAGGTTGGTCACGCCGGCGTTTTCGCCGATGCCCACCAGCATGTCCTTCTTCATTTCCTCGGTGACCTTCTGGCCGAACTGGCGCAGGTGGTTCTTGGAGGACTTGTAGGAGCAGTGCTCGCTCCACATGACGGAGTACATGGCCAGCTCGGCGCCGGTGGGGCGGCGGCCCAGGACCTTGACGATCTCGTCGAACTCGTTCTGCTTCAGGCCCAGCTCGGCCCACGGCAGTTCGGTGTCCGGGGTCTTCGCGGCGTGCTCGACTGTGTCGATGTTGAACTTCTTGGTGGTTTCCGTGGTCACTTGTCGCCTCCCACAATCTTGTTCAGTACGGAGGTGAAGAAACCCAG
Source organism: Arthrobacter sp. SAFR-179 (assembly GCF_059414945.1). Classification (NCBI taxonomy): domain Bacteria; kingdom Bacillati; phylum Actinomycetota; class Actinomycetes; order Micrococcales; family Micrococcaceae; genus Arthrobacter; species Arthrobacter sp. SAFR-179. The sequence goes on along the minus strand of NZ_JBPFDM010000009.1, from coordinate 81,928 downwards.
CCCGTCAGTGTCGGAACCGCCGATGCCGTCCAGCGATTCGGGGCCGAAGCCGGGCTCCACGGCGTGCTCCGGGTGCGGCATGAGGCCCACCACGTTGCCGGCGGCGTTGGAGATGCCGGCGATGTCACGGCGGGAACCGTTGGGGTTGAAGCCGACGTAGCGGAACACTACGCGGCCCTCGGCCTCAAGGGCGTCCAGGGTCTTTTCGTCCGCGATGTACTGGCCGTCCTGGTTCTTCAGCGGAATGGTGATCTCCTGGCCCGCCTCATAATTCAGCGTCCACGCGGTGTTGCTGTTCTCGACGCGCAGCACCTGGTCGCGGCAGAGGAACTTCAGGTGGTCGTTCTTGATCATCGAACCGGGCAGCAGGTGCGACTCGGTGAGGATCTGGAAGCCGTTGCAGATGCCCAGGACAGGCAGCTTGGCGTCGGAGTTGGCGGCGTCGATGATCTTGGACATCAGCGGCGCAAAGCGGGCAATGGCGCCGGCACGCAGGTAGTCGCCGTAGGAAAAACCGCCGGGGATGACGACGGCGTCCACGTCGCCGAGTTCGCTGTCACCGTGCCAGAGTTCGACGGCGGTGCCGCCGGCCAGGCGGACGGCGCGGGCAGCGTCCCGGTCGTCAAGGGTGCCGGGGAAAGTAACGACGCCGATTCGCGCGCCAGCGAGCCCGCGAGCACCAGAGGCGTCGGCCGCAACCGCCACGGCTTCGCCGATCAGGGGGAGTTCAGTCATGTCAGGCCTCGACGACCTCGACGTTGACGACATCCTCGATCACCGGGTTGGACAGGAGGGTCTCTGCGGCATCACGGGCCTGGGCCAGGATGTCTTCGGTCACCTCGCCGTCGACCGTCAGTTCAAAACGCTTGCCCTGGCGGACAGAGCTGAAGCTGGTGAAGCCCAGCCGGGGGAGAGCGCCGACGATCGCCTTCCCCTGCGGGTCCAGAATCTCGGGCTTGGGCATGACGTCAACAACGATCCGGGGCATCCGGCAACTCCTGTGCGTGAGCTTGGGTAAGGGCGCAGCGGAGTGGTGCCGTCTCACGCCGTACCGGGGTGTTGGCGACAGTTGGTCACCTGCATTGGTTCACCATGAGGTCGGGCGCTCCGCGAGCTTGCCTTACCATTCTACCGGGCCGGACGCACCCCTTTGCATTCGGCGGTTCAGGAAGCGGGGCGGACCGGTAAGGGCGTGGTTCTGGAGTTGCCGGAGGGCCTTCACTAGGATTGCTGGATGGCTGAGAATTCGAAATCCGTGCTGTTGCCCGTGGTTGCCGCGGCGGTGTTTGCCGGCCTGGGCAGGATGGTGTTCCAGAAAATAAAGGCGGACCGCCTGGCCCGCGAGACGCGGGTGACTGGCCCCGTGGATGAAAAGACCAGGCAATGGATCAGTGACGTGGTGCGCACCCCGCGCTCGTAGCGCCGCCTGCCATCCTGCCTCCTTGCAAGGGCGTCCTCCGGGGCGCCCTTTTCCATGACTGCTTCCCCATCCTGCCGGCCCGCAGCCCAACCCGTTTGACAAGCGGAAATTTCCCGAATGTGCCCTATGTCATATCGCGCTCTCAGTCTGTACTCTGTGAACAGTCTGGTCTCAGCAAATTACAAAACCTGTAATTCCCTCTGCAGTTCCAGTCGTCAGGGCTGCCCACCAAGGCTGGGTGGTACATCGTGAAAGGGTTGCACGTGAAATCAACTGGAAAGAGCCCCTCGCGGGCTGGGGGACTCCGGAAGGCAGCCGCGCTGGCTGTCGGGTTGCCCCTTCTCCTTAGCTCCCTGGCAGTGGGTCCCGCGTCCGCGGCACCCGGAGGCCAGGGTGCGGAGAACTCCTCGTCCACTGCGAAGGACAGTCAATTCAAGGACGGCCGGTACATCGTGGTGCTCGCCGGTCCCGCTGCTGCGGCGTACGAAGGGGGAGTTGCCGGACTGGGCGCCACAAAGCCCCAGCAGGGCAGGAAGCTCGACGCCGGCAGCCCCAGCTACCAGGCCTACGACGCCCACCTGCGCAAGCAGCAGCGTGAGGTCGCAGCGGCCCAGGGCGTCAGCCCCGCCAAGCAGTACACCGCGGCACTGAACGGGTTCACTGCCGAGCTGACCGCGACGCAGGCGGCAGCCCTGTCCAAGGACAGCCGTGTCCTGGCGGTGGCGCCCGACGTCGAAAACAAGCCTGACTACACCACCACCGACTTCCTTAAGCTCAGCGGCCCTGACGGTGCCTGGGCCAAGCAGTTCGGTGGGCAGGCCAACGCCGGCAAGGGCGTTGTTGTAGGTGTCATCGACTCCGGTTACGCCCCGGATAACCCCTTCCTGCAAGGCGAACCGGTGAAGCCACTGCAGGGTGATCCGCAGGTGGGCGTTCCCTACCGCACCGGTGACGGCAAAATTGCCATGCTCAAGGCGGACGGCAGCACCTTCGAAGGGGAATGCCAGAAAGGCCAGGGCACCGGAGCCTCATTTGACGGCTCGCTCTGCAATTCCAAGGTCATTGGTGCCCGCTACTTCGCCGATTCCTTCCTGCAGTACGTGGCACCCGGCAACCGGGCACCGGAAGAGCAGATTTCCCCCGTGGACGTGGGCAGCCACGGCACCCATACCGCCACCACGGCAGCCGGCAACGCCAACGTCGAGCAGGTGATCGACGGCGCGAGCTTCGGAAAGAGCTCCGGCGTGGCACCCGCCGCCAAGGTCTCGGTATACAAAATCTGCTGGGAGGACACCAACCCGGACACCGGCGGCTGCTACTCCTCGGCGTCTGTTGAGGCCGTGGACGCAGCCATCAAGGACGGCGTGGATGTCCTGAACTACTCCATCTCCGGCAACAACAACAGCACCACTGATCCGGTGGCGTTGGCATTCCTCAACGCTGCCGCCGCCGGTGTGTTCGTTTCGGCCTCGGCCGGCAACTCCGGTCCTGCAGCCTCCACCGTGAACCATGCCTCACCCTGGCTGACAACGGTGGCTGCCTCCACCTTCCCCAGCGACCTGGTGGGAACCGTCAAGGTCTCCGACGGATCGCTGTACCGCGGCGCTTCCATCATGAAGTCGGAAGTGGCGGGCAAGCCCGCCGTCCTCGCTGCGGCCGCCGCCGCCCCGGGTGCTGTCAACCCCAACCTTTGCGGCCCGGGTACCCTCGATGCCGCCAAGGTGGCCGGCAAGGTTGTGGTCTGCGACCGCGGCGTTATCGACCGGACTGCCAAGAGCCAGGAAGTCCTGGACAAGGGCGGTGTGGGCATGATCCTGGTGAACCTCACCAGCAGCTCGGAGGACGCCGACAACCACGTCGTCCCCACCGTCCACGTCAACGCCCCCAAGAGCCTGGAACTGAAGTCCAAGCTGGAGGCCAACCCGGCGCTGACTGTCAGCCTGGTCAAGGGCGACCTGACCGGCCTGCCGCCGGCCGCGGCACCCCAGATCGCAGGGTTCTCGTCCCGCGGCCCCACCCTGGCATCCGGCGGCGACCTGCTCAAGCCGGATATTTCCGCTCCGGGCGTCAACGTCCTGGCGGGTGTCTCCACGATCGGCAACGACGGGGACCAGTTCGGATTCATGTCAGGCACCTCCATGGCTGCACCGCACATCGCCGGTTTCGGTGCCTTGGTGCTGAGCAAGCAGCCGAAGTGGACCCCTGCGATGGTGAAGTCCGCCATGATGACCACTGCCTACCCGCTGGTCAAGGCCGACGGTTCGCCCAACGCCGACCCGTTCCAGGGCGGCGCCGGCCACATCGATTCCACCCGCGTCCTTGATCCCGGGCTGGTCTACGACTCGGGAATCCAAAACTGGCTGGGCTTCCTGAATGGCCAGGGTGTTGAGACGGGTGCCCCGCAGGCTGGCAGCATCGCCGCCCGCGACCTCAACCTGCCTTCCATCGCGCTGGGCAGCCTGGTGGGAGAAGTGCAGGTGAAGCGCAAGCTCACCGCCCTGGTGCCGGGGATGTACCACCCCGAGGTCAACATGCCGGGCTTCAACGTCAACGTCGAACCCAAGGCGCTGAATTTCGCCAAGGCCGGCCAGACCCGCGAAGTTACCGTCACCATCCGGAACGCGAGCGCACCGGTGGGCAAGTTCAGTACCGGAAGCCTCACCTGGAAGGGCCCCCGAACGGTGACGTCACCGATCGCCGTCCGGCCGGTTGATGCTCAGATTGCCCCGTCGTTCTCCTTCAGCTCGGCCACAGGCACCGGCAGCGGCTCCATGGAGCTCGTTTCCGGCTCCGACAGCCCCATCGCCGTCGGCGTGGAGGGCCTGGCACCGCTGAGCCAGACCGCCATCACCAAGACTCCGGGCGAGTACGCACCCACGAATGACGCCCACAACGCCGTGCTCCAGGTGAACGTGCCGGCCGGTGCCTCGTTTGCGCGGGTGGGCATCCAGGCGCAGTCGAACGACGTCGACTGGGACATGGTGGTCTACGCACCGAACGCGTCGGGCGGGCTGACCCCCACCCAGGTGGCGACGGCATCGGCCAGTGAATTTCTGGACCTGGAATCGCCGCGGGCCGGCACCTACTACGTGGTGGCCAACCTGTACGCCACGCCGGACAACGGCCCCGCTACCGCTTCCGTCCAGGCTGTGAGCTTCGCCGGCGACGCAGGCAACCTCACGGTGGACCCCAACCCCATCGTGGCGCCGAACGGAACCGCCACCTCGGCGACGCTGAGCTGGGCGGGACTCCAGGAGGGGTCCTATCTCTCCCGGTTGAGCCTTGGCAGCAACGGCATCAAAACCTGGGTGAACGTGCAGGTGGGGCAGGGCGCTGCCCCCGCCCCGGCCGGCGCTCCGCAGCTTGACCTGGCCCAGGCGGTACCCGGCACCTGACCGGAAAGCATGGGGGGAAGGTCCCGGGCGGTCATCAGGCCGCCCGGGACCTTTTTCGTTCCTGCCCCCGGAATACCCGGCAATGCAGAAGCTAGGTGGCTGTCCCGCCCAGCAGGGGGCCCATGGCCTTCCACCGGGCGATCTCGCATCCGTCGGTGCGGGTGAAGGTCGAGTTGACGGGGCGGCCGTGGAAGGTGCCGGTGACCACCGCGATCTGGGGGCCGCCGTACTGCTGGGTGCACAGCCTGGGCGGGCCCGGTTTCGGGAAGAAGATGTCCTCACCGAACCGCTCCACGGCGGCCAGGGCGTCCCCGGGCCGGGGCAGCGTGGTTTCGGCGGCGGGAGCGCCGTCCGTGGCCACAAGCCGGAACACGTGCTCAGGCGCGTCCGGGTCCTCCCGGATCCTGATGGTCAGGTCGATCACCGCGGCGCCCGGTCTGACAGGGCCCCAAGTTCCGCGGCCAGGCGTTCCCGGAGGATCCCCGCTTCCATGGCGAATGCCCGCTGGTGTTCGACATAAGCTGCCTTGCCCTGGGGTGTCTCGATGGGGATGGCGGGGTAGCCCCAATCGGCCAGGTCGTAGGGGGAAGCCTGCATATCCATGGCCCTGATCCGCCAGGAGAGTTCAAAACAGTCCATGACCAGTTCGCTGGACAGCGCCGGCAGCAGCTTGTACGCCCACTTGTAAAGGTCCATGTTGGCGTGCAGGCAGCCCGGCTGCTCCAGGTGGCGCTGCGTGTCCCGGCTGGGGGAATGCTCGTTGAGCGGGATGGCGTCCGGGGTGTAGAAGCGGAACGCATCGAAATGGGTACAGCGGATCCTGTTGTCCTCCACCACCCGGTCCGTGCCGGCCGCTCCCAGGCGCAGCTGCAGATACTCGTGGCGGAGATCGAACTTGTCCTGGCGGTACACCATGGCCCACTCGTGGAGGCCAAAGCAGCCGAACTGCGCCGGCCTGGCCGCCGTCCCGCGGAGGATGATCCCGGCGAAGTCCACGGCCTCCATGCGGTCGGCAAGGAAGGCGGGCCGGTCGAAGGTGACTGCGGTGCTTCCCGCAACCAGCCCCAGGGAGGCAAGTTCGCCGTCGTCGAGCATCCGGTAATGCTTCCACCCCAGCCGCGCAGCTGCCTGTCCGCCGGTGAGGACCGCTCCGGCACCTGGGTGCCAGCGCTTTAGCTGGCCGGGCTTCTGCGTGTAATAGGTGAAGAGGAAATCCTCCACCGGGTGTTTCTGCCCCGCCGACCGTCGGGCCAGGTAGGGATCGGCGTAGCGGCTGACGCGCTGGATGTGGGCTTCTTCCCGCGCCAACGCATCCGCCGCCGCCAGAAGCTTAAGAGGCTCCACCGGCGGCACCCAGTACATCCTTGGCAGCATCCCAGGCGCTGATTTCGCATCCGTTGCTCCGCGCAAAGGAGGACTCCACCGCTACGCCGTCCACCATGCCCGTCACGGTGGCTTTTTGGGGACCGCCATACTGCTGGGTGCAGGGCCGGGATGTTCCGGGCTCCGCCGGTGACAGGATGCCCGGGTTGGCCTTCAGGGCTGAGCAGGCCGCAGCGGCATTGGGGTGGCTGCTTTCCGCGGCCGGGGTGCCGGAGGAGCAGACAAGGGTGTAATCGAGCTCGGCCGCGCCCTGGGACGGGACCACAGTGATGGCGAGTTCCGCGTTTCCCTGCCCCGGACCGGCATTTGGCTGCGACGTGGCGGGAGCGGGTGCCGGTACCGAGGTTTCGGTGTCCGGGGAGGGGGTGGCAGAGGCGGCGGGAGAGCTTGCTGCCGCGGAGGAAGAAGGAGCTGGTGAGGCCGACGCGCCATTGTCAGGAGTGCCGCTGCAGCCGGAAATCAGCCCGGCGCCAACCGTCAGGACCGCTGCGAGCATGCGGAAATTGCGCATCAGGCTTCCTCTCCTTGGTCCAGTTATTCTAGTCGCTTGAGCCGGTGCGGACAGGCCGGGACTGGTCCCGGTATTGGTCCTGTCCGCCGTTCACCGGGACGTCGCCGCGATCAGCCCCATCATGGATGCGTGCAGCTCCGTGACCTGGTCCCGGGTCAGCCCCAGCCGCTCCATCATTGTCCCCGGTACCTGCAGGGCCCGCTGCCGCAGCGCCGCACCTTTGGGCGTTAGCTCGACGGCGAGTGCACGCTCGTTTCCGTCCGCGCGGCGCCGCGTGATCAGCTCCGCTGCCTCGAGCCTGCGGAGCAGGGGGGATATGGTGGCGGGCTCCTGGGCGAGGGCCTCGCTGATGTTCCGCACCGTCCGCGGGCTCTCTTCCCACAGGCAAAGCATCACCAGGTACTGAGGATGGGTGAGGTTGAGTTTCTCGAGCACCGGCTTATAGGCACCCACCACGCTGCGGGCAGCCACCGTGAGGGCAAAGCAGAGCTGGTGTTCCAGCAGCAGGTCTTCCTCCTGCACTTCAGCGGGCTGTCCTGCGGCGCGCCTTGCCGGTTCCGTTTCTGCTGTCGTGGTGCTCATGCGTCCTCCCATTGTTAGTGCACTAATGATTAGTGTACATTTATTGCAGGTTAATGTGAGTGGAAGGAACTTCTTCATGGGCAGGGACAAGTCCGCGGACAAGGGCAACGCCTCCCAGCGCTTCATGCGCGCCACAGGAAAGCTCCGTGCTGTTTTCGGCCCCGCGAGCCGCACTGCCCTCGGGCACGATATGACCGAGGAGAACCGCAGGCTGCTGGCACAGCGCCAGGCGGAAACCCAGCAGTGGGAAACCGTCACCAGGCCGGACGGCAGCACGTACGTGGTGCCAAGAAACCCCGACGACCGGTCCCTGCGGTAGCCGGACCTGTTCCACCTTGCTGCCTTAATGCATCGGCGCCTTTTTCCTTCTGCGGGCTTAAAATGAGGGCACTGGCTCCTGCCGGAGCCAAGTGCGCTTTCGCCCGAGGAATCGGGAAGGGGGTGGAAAACAGTGGCACATGTACTCGATAGTTTCATGGGCCTGACTGAGAGGCTCCGCTTCTTCTTCGGTCCTGCCACCCGACTGGACTCTGATACGCCCGTGGTGCACAAACACGATGAATTCGAACAGGCCTCCGAAGAGGACCTCTCGCATTTCGTGGTCGAGACCGACTCTACCGGCCACCATTACGCAGTACGCCGCGAAGACCTGGAACGCGAAAGCTGACCTTTCCAGGCCGCTCCCAGAAACCAAAAAGCCGGACGGCCTTTCCTTCGAGGGAAAGGCAGCCCGGCTTTTTTGATGCGCCTAGCGGCCGGTGCCGCCGTAGACAGTCGCTTCGCTTTCGGTGTCCAGGCCGAACGCCTTGTGGATTACGCGCACGGCCTCATCCAGCAGGTCGGCATGCGTCACCACGGAGATGCGGATCTCGGAGGTGGAGATCATGTTGATGTTGATGCCCGCATCGGACAGCGCCTTGAAGAAGGTGGCGGAGACTCCCGGGTGGGAACGCATTCCGGCGCCGATCAGGGAGAGCTTGCCGATCTGCTCGTTGTATTCGATGGTCTCGAAGCCAATCTGGTCCTGGGCTGCATGAAGGGCGGCCAGGGCGTCTGCGCCTTCGACGATGGGCAGGGTGAAGGAGATGTCGGTCTTGCCCGTGCCGTGGGTGGACACGTTCTGGACGATCATGTCGATGTTGGAGTGTGCGTCGGCGATGACCTGGAAGATCGCGGCGGCCTTGCCGGGGATGTCGGGGACGCCGACCACGGTGACCTTCGCTTCGGACCGGTCATGGGCAACGCCGGAGATGATTGGCTGCTCCAAGGCAACTCCCTCTTGAGTGGTGATCTTGTCGTCGGCGCTGGGGATGACCCAGGTGCCTTCATGCTGGCTGAATGAGGAACGGACGTGCAGGGGGACGCCGAACCGGCGGGCGTATTCCACGCAGCGCAAGTGGAGGATCTTGGCCCCTGATGCAGCGAGTTCCAGCATCTCCTCGCTGGAGATGGTGTCGATCTTCTGGGCTGACGGGACCACGCGGGGATCGGCGGTGAAGATGCCGTCCACGTCGGTGTAGATCTCGCAGACGTCCGCTTCCAAGGCTGCCGCCAACGCCACCGCGGTGGTGTCGGATCCGCCACGGCCCAGGGTGGTGATTTCGTTGGTGGCCCGGGTCATGCCCTGGAAGCCTGCCACGATGGCGATGTTGCCCTTGTCCAGGGCGGTGCGGATGCGGTGCGGGTCGACGTCGATAATCCGGGCCTTGCCATGGATCCCGTCGGTGATCATACCGGCCTGCGACCCGGTAAAGGACTGGGCGGATGCGCCGAGCTTGTTGATGGCCATGGCCAGCAGCGCCATGGAGATGCGCTCGCCGGCCGACAGGAGCATGTCCATTTCTCGGGCGGGGGCGGAATCGGTCACCTGCGCAGCAAGGTCCAGGAGCTCATCGGTGGTGTCGCCCATGGCCGAGACCACCACTACCACTTCATTGCCGGCTTCCTGGGCATCGACCACCCGCTTTGCCACACGCTTGATCCCGTCAGCGTCCGCCACGGAGGAGCCGCCGAATTTCTGCACGATGAGCTGTTTGGTCACCGCGCCGGCGGCGGGGGCCACCTGCGGCTGCGTTGCGTTGTGCACTTCGGTAGTGGGCGTACTCATGCGCGTACCTTCATTGGATCAATTGGAGTTCTGGAGGCCAGGCAGCCTGACGCCGGGACGGCGCAACATTCCTTGAGACAGTTTATCGCCGTGCCCGCAGCGGCGCTGAATTGTGACCACATACCGGCCATGGACCTATGGACAGACCGGCCGGGGCGGACCACGATTGGACCAGTTGCCCGGCCTCCGGCAGCAGCACGGACCGGTGCAGGCCCAGGGCCAGGTCCAGTCCTTTGGAGACATGGAGGATTCCGTGGTGGCCGACGACCCGCAGCCTGCTGCAGGATTGGACCAGGAGCCGGTTTTCGAACCGATCGGCCCGGGAATGGACAATGACGCCCATGCGGTTGGCCCCCATGAGGATGCGGATACCGGTCTGCCCGGGTTCTCACGTGCCCGCTTTGTCAGGGCAAACCTGGATCGGGTGCTGGCCGACTGGCTGGCAGGCATTAGGACAGTCCGGTTCTGGTTCACTGTCGCAACCGCGATCCTGGGCACCTGGGCTGCTGCCGGCGCTGTGGTCCTGCTGGCGCCCTCGGGTGGCGAGGGAAGTCCATTGGTCCAGCCCCTGCTGGTCTACTCCTTTGCCTCCGCCCTGATGCCGGTGACCGCCGCATTCCTGGCTGTTACCTGGGGCGTGCATGCGGAGGGCCGATTCCGGGCCACGCCAGGGCGTCCCGGAGGTTCTCTCCTTAATCCGGTGCTGGCCACCGCTTTGAGGGGCATGTCCTTGGGAGCTCTTGTCTTAGGTGTACTGCTGGTGCAGGCCTGGATTGCGGGGGCCCCTGGCGCCGTGGCGGCTGTGTCGGCCGGCGTCGTCCTGGTGGAGTGCGTGGTGTTTGGCTCCATCGGGGCGGGACTTTCGGCGTGGGCTGGACGACGGCGGCTGGCGTCTGCCGCCGGATGGATGCTGTGCATTGCCTTTGTGGCGGGAACCCCGGCTGCCGCCATCGCATTGCTGCCCCTGGTCCGGGCGGAGGAACCGGTCACGGTGGCGCTTAATGTCGAATGGGCGCCAGACGGAACCCGCCTGGCGTTTCGATGCTCCGAAATCGACGCTGGGATCAGTGAGGTTTACCATACCGAGCGCCTGATGTGGCTCCCGGCGCTGAGCCCGCCCGTGCTGTTCCTGATGACGGGCGCGGAGGTCGACAAGGCCGGCCACGTCCTGGGGTGGGTGCCTGCAGCACTTCAGGAAGCCGCGGACGCCAGGCAGGTGCCGTGCGTGCAGGGGCAGCCGCGCAGCCGGGACGAGCCCCGCATGCCCATGGCCTTGGCAGGGTTCCTTGGCCAGGCCGCGGTAGCCGGCGCCATCGTGGCAGGGGGATACCGGAGAAAACGAAACCTTGACGTGACGCGGGACGATCCGGCCCGAACAACCCCGGGAGCTTAAGGTCCGGGATGCGTCAGCCCAGGGCGTTGCGCCGGCCCTCGAAGGCACGGCCCAGGGTGACTTCGTCCGCGTACTCCAAGTCACCGCCCACGGGGAGGCCGGAGGCGAGGCGGGTCACGGCGATGCCGATCGTCTTCAGCATGCGGGCCAGGTAGGTGGCCGTCGCCTCCCCCTCCAGGTTGGGGTCGGTGGCGATAATCACTTCCTGGATTTCGCCGTCGTTCAACCGGGTGAGCAGCTCACGGATGCGCAGCTGTTCCGGTCCCACGCCCGCGATGGGATTGATGGCGCCGCCCAGGACGTGGTAGCGGCCGCGGAAGGAACGCGTGCGTTCCACGGCCAGGACATCCTTGGATTCCTCCACGACGCAGATGACCGAGGGGTCGCGGCGCGGGTCACGGCAAATGTTGCACAGTTCCTGTTCGGTGACATTGCCGCAGACTGTGCAGAACTTCACGCGTTCCTTGACGGTGGTGATGGCTTCCACCAGCCGTTTCATGTCCTGGGGGTCGGCTTCAAGGATGTGGAACGCCAGCCGCTGCGCGGACTTGGGGCCCACCCCCGGAAGGCGTCCGAGCTCATCGATCAGCTCCTGGACAGCACCTTCGTACACGTTTCCCTCTTTAGCTTGGTGTGGATGGCGGGTGGAACAAAAAGTTGGTCATGCTGCCGGTGCTGCCTTGCGGTTATCAGTAGCGTGGCGCGACCGGGCTTCCGTCCAGGGACCGCTCCTCGATCAATTTTCCGCCCAGGATGCGTTCCACGGCGGCCCGGCCGAACACGCCCGATTCTTCGATGGTCTCATCGTCAGCGCTGGGCACGTCCTGGACGAAGGCGCTCGGTGCGGCGGCGGCCCTGGCCGGCGCCTTGGCCCGTCCGGCCTCAGCTTCGGGACTGTTGGAGAGCCGCTGGTAAAGGCTTTGCCGCGTTTCCGTTCGTCCGGCTGCCGGTGCAACCGCCTGCGCCTGGGGCCGGGAGGGTGCAACCGTGGACTGGGCAACGGAGGTCTGGACAACGGGCGTCGGTGCAACCTGGGCCGGTGCCGTCATCGAGGGGGCAACTGGGGCGGGTGCCGCGGACGCCATGGCGAATTCGGGCGCAGGCGCGCGGTCAGGGGATGGCACCTGGTACGTTCCCGCCTCCGCTCCGTGACCCGGACCCGAAGCTCCGTTGGAAGCCGCGGCCGGCCCCCAACCCGACCCTGCTGTCGCAACAGCCGGGGCTGCCGGTGCAACGGGGATGGAGGGTGGCACCTGGGCTGTTGCCGGGGGGTAGTGCGGGACATCGGTCTGGGTTCCGATGTTGTCAGGCACGGACCCGGGGGCAGGCCTGGCGCCAACGTTGCTCCTGTCTCCGACCACCCATACGCCGGGGGCCTGTTCCACAGCCCGCGTCCAGGGATCGTGGGCGGGGCCCGGATTCCGGCTCACCGGCTGGGGCGCGCTGCCCGTGCCGGAACCACCGGTTGGTGTCTCCCGGGGGTGCATGGCTGCCTCACTGCGGGAGCCGGAGGCTTCCGTGCGGTTGCCCATCACCGGGGACGATGGCGCTGTCCTGTTGCCGTGACGGGTGGCGGGCTCCCAGTCCATGGGAGGCTCCTCCTCCAGCGGGGGAGCGTCCTCGTCCCGCGGGGCACCCCAGTCGTCATCCGAGTACGAATAGTCGCCGCCGGCTGACGGGTACGGGGATGCGCCGGCGTCCGCACGGGAGCCATGGCCCGGGGTTTCTGTGCCCTGGGCTTCTGGCTGGACAGAATTCGTGTCCTGGCCGTCCGGGTTGACGTCAGGTGCCGGACGTAAGGCGGGAGAGGCGGCCGCCGCGCGGATTCCCTCTACTGCAGCTGCGGGGCTGGCAGCAACAGCAGTACTTCCGGCACTTCCGCCAAAGGATGGGCCCTGGGCAGAGGTGTTGCTGAGGGCAGCAGCTGCCCGCACCGGGTTTCCCTCCACCGGCGCCGCGGAGCCTGCACCGGCCGCGGGAGCCGGTGCCGGCGGGGCTGGTTGAGCAGGGGCAGGAGCAAGCCCCCAGGCAACGTCAGCTGACGTGGCCGGAACCACCGGGCTGGCGGGCACTTTTGGGTTTGGCTCAGAGCTCGCTTGGGTGGCTCCGCCGGCAACCGCGTTTATCTGGCAGTCGATGCCAACGGTTTTGTGGATGGCCTGGCGCAGGTTGTCCGAGTGGTCCGCCCTGCCAAAGGCGCCGGCCAGTCCCGGGGTAGTGAAGGACAGGGTCACAATGCTGCCGTCGAAGGCGCTGACCTGCGCATTGGGTTCAACGAGCGCCCAGGTACTGCGCTTGATTTTGGACAGTGCCTGCAGGACGTCCGGCCAGGCCCTGCGGACGACCTCAACGTCACCCAGGGCCGGGGGAGCGGCAGGGGTGGACCTGGCGGGCGCTTCCTGCTGGGCCGACGGCGGTGCCGCCTGACCAGCCGCTTGCGTGCCCGGGAATGGGCGGCTGGTCGCCTCCTGGCTGGCTGCCTTGTCGCGAGGCTGCTGGCCAGGGGCCTGCTCGCCGGGCACCTGCGGGCTTGGTACGCGGGGGCCGGGTGCCGGGCGTGTTTCCTGTGCCGGCGGCACGGCCGTCTGGCCGGAAGCCTGCAGGTTTTCCTGGACCTGCGGTCCTGTACCGGCCTGCGGTGCTCCGGTGCTTTGCGGCGCTGCCTGGCCGGGGCCTGCAGCGGCGGGGCCCTCTGATGTCCGCGCGCGTGCGGTGTCCTCGACAGGCCAGTCATTGGTGCTTAGCCGCGGTGGTGTGAGCGGGCTCCGCGGAGCCTCCGCCGCAGGCTGGAAGGGCGTGGTTTGCGCCTGCGGGGATCCTGCAGCGGCAGGCCGGGCGGATGCGGACTGGGACGGCTGATCCGGTGCCGCCTGAGCGGAAGGGCTAGCCGTGACAGTCATGGGCTGCGGCACGGGCGAGGAGGGTTCGCTCGATGTGGCTTCGGGGACGCCGGCACGCGCGGCTGCAGGCGCCGGCGTTGCGGGAGCTGCCTGGGAAACCGGAGCGGTGACGTCATTTCCGGTGTAGTTGAGGCGCCGCTCCACACGGTCGATCCGGGCGGCGATGCCGCGCTCATTCTGTTCCGAGCTGGGCAGCAGGATCCGGGCACACAGCAGTTCCAGGTGCAGCCGGGGGGACGTGGCTCCGGTCATTTCGGTCAGGGCCGTATTGGTGACATCCGCGGCGCGGGAAAGTTCCGCGGCACCAAGGTTGTGGGCCTGGTTCTGCAGGCGGGCGATCTGGTCCGCAGGCATCCCGCGCAGGATGGCGTGCGCGCTTTCAGGCATGGCCTGGACGATGATGAGGTCGCGGAAGCGCTCCAGCAAGTCCTCCACGAACCGGCGGGGGTCGTGGCCGGTTTGGATGACGCGGTCCACGGCACGGAAGACCGTGGCGGCGTCGGAGGCGGCTACGGCCTCAACGACGTCGTCCAGCAGTGAGGCGTGGGTGTAGCCCAGCAGTGCGACGGCGAGCTCATAGTCCAGTCCGTTGGGACCGGCGCCGGCCATGAGCTGATCCAGGACGGACAGCGAATCACGGACGGAACCGCCGCCTGCCCTGATGACCAGCGACAGCACACCAGGGGCCACGGGGACGTTTTCCTGGCGGCACAGGAGCTCGAGGTAAGCCATCAGCGGCTCGGGCGGCACCAGCCGGAACGGGTAATGGTGGGTCCGGGAGCGGATGGTTCCGATGACCTTGTCCGGTTCCGTGGTGGCGAAGATGAACTTGATGTGTTCCGGCGGTTCCTCCACGATCTTCAGCAGGGCGTTGAACCCGGCCGAGGTAACCATGTGGGCTTCGTCGATGATGAAGATCTTGTAGCGGTCGCGCACCGGGGCGTAGGTGGCGCGCTCGCGGAGGTCGCGTGCGTCGTCAACGCCGCCGTGGCTGGCGGCGTCAATCTCGATGACGTCAAGGGAGCCCGAACCGCCACGTGCCAGCTCGATACAGCTGGGACAGGTTCCGCAGGGGGTGTCCGTGGGGCCCTGGGCGCAGTTGAGGCAGCGGGCCAGGATTCGCGCGGACGTGGTCTTGCCGCAGCCCCTGGGACCGGAAAAAAGGTAGGCGTGGTTGACGCGGTTTTTCCGCAAAGCCGTCATCAGCGGCTCGGTGACATGCTCCTGCCCGATAACGTCAGCGAACGAGTCGGGACGGTATCTGCGGTACAGGGCGGTAGTAACTGTCACAGAGAAAACCCTACCAATCCGGGCTGACATCATGCCGCCCTGTGGGGGAATAGTAAAGACCCCCCATGCACCCGCCAGAGCCCGCCTACCCTTGCTACCTTCCGGTCCTGGGGGAGTTCAACAGGATGACGCCACATGAGGGGCCGTCAGATACTTTACCCGAACATCGGGCTCGACTCGAATCGGCCCCCTCTCCCTTCCCCGGCCCCGTGCCCATCGCCTCCGAGTGCCGAAAGGGCATTCAGATCGCGGATTTCATTGCTTATCCCGGCGCGAGCCGCGATCATGGGCATGTACACCGATTGGGGCAATCTCAAGGTTGTGAGCTGCGTGGCCTGGTGGACGGGACGGACCCGGCAGCTCAACGGTGCAACAGGGAATGGGCGCATTGGGGGCGTCCATTTTCAGGTTAAGGCGCCATGCGGGCGCCGCGAACACAGCGTGCACGGAGCGCCGAAGTCCTGCCCTGAACAGCCCAATTGGGCGATGGGGAAAAGTTCAGGTAATCTAATACCTGCTTTTGATTCAGAAGCAGTTGGAGAATTCGCCTAGCGGCCTATGGCGCACGCCTGGAACGCGTGTTGGGTTAACGCCCTCGGGGGTTCAAATCCCCCATTCTCCGCCGGTTAAGAACCCGGCCCCGGTACTCCCGGGGCCGGGTTCTTGCGTTTTCGCCACAAACGTCCAAGGCCCACGGCCGTTAAGCCATATCTGCCAAAGGTTCACCAAGCCGCCTTAGGCGCTGCCTCGCTGCCAGTTCGCTGGGACCCATCCGCCGGCGGGGGCCGCCCAGGGCGAGATGGACGACGCCGAGCACCATCTTTGTGGCCAGCTTCACGGGCAGGGGGAAGGGGCCCAGCCGTGGAACGGAAAGCCCGAGCATCCGGCGGTACCTCGGTTCCAGGCTGTAGACGGCAGCTGCAAACAGGATCCGGTAACCGGGCTTCAGCAGGGGATGCAGCGGAGCGTTGCGGATGAACTGAACGGTTTCCTTCACCCTGGCGTCCGACCGCAGCCCGCCCTGCGTGTACCACTGGTCCAGCTGGCTGCGCATCTCCGCTTCGGTCAGCGGCGGGTTGTCCACTCCCATCAGCCGCCCGGCCTGTGCCCACTCCCTGACGTAGGCGTCCGGGCCGCCGGGAATGGGTCCGCCCCAGATCTTGTGGGCCGCGAGGAAGCCGTCCGTAAAGGCGATGTGAATCCAGCCGGCCAGCCCGGGATCGTTGGCACTATAGGTGCGGACGCCGCCGTCGTTGTCCTGGTAACTGCCTTGGACAGGCTCATGCAGGAGCCGGACGCGCCGCGTTGCCTCCTCCGCAGCTGCCGTTGACCCGTAACTGACCGTGAAAATCCAGCGGATGGTGTTGGCCAGCCGACGCAGGGGGTCTTCGCGGAAGTTGGAATGTTCGTGCACTCCCGCCAGGGCGCCAGGATGGAGCGACTGCATGAGCAGCGTGCGGATTCCGCCCACGATCGGCGTCATGGAGCCGTGTACTGCCCACACAGCTGAACCGGGCAGGTGGTAGCCGGCGTCGTCACCGTCCGCCAGCCGCAGCGACCATTCAGGTGGGGCATCAGCCTTCCCGGAGAAGGTCTTTTTGACTTCGTCCTGCCAGGTGCGAAGGACATTGCGCATGAGACATTGTTGCCCATTTCCGCGAAGGTGCCCGTATTCACCGCCTGAACAGCGGAAACTCCCACCCCCTAACGCCCGCAAAAAACCCGCAAAGTCCCCCTGTGGGGTTTCCACCCCTGCACCGCTGTGGTCCCATGGGACATACCGTCGAGACAACGTGCGGCAGGCCACGTCGTGGAGTCAATCAATTGGGCAGGAATTCAGTGCGCGGCAACAGGAAGCCGGGCCAGCGTACCTTTTCCCCGGTTGCCCGCGCCGTGGCCGCTGCAGGGGTGCTGGCGGCCTCCGTATGTGCCGTGAATCTTTCTGCCGGCTCCGCTGAGCGGGTGCAGTTGGCGGGGTCAGTCGCCGGGACCGGGGCCCAGGGTGCAGCTGTTCGGGGTGGAACCTCCGCGGGGGACAACCTCCTGGAAGCGCGCAGGGAACCGGCCCACCCGACGTCGGACCAGGTGGGCGCAGGTGCGGTCCCGCCGGCCATCCTGTCCAATCCGCTGGTCACCCTGGCCTTCCCGCACACGGCAATAGGGGATGCCGTCCAAGGCGGCGACGGGGCCCTGACAGTTGGCCCCGCAGGCATGGGCAGGCCCGGAGCCGGCTTTCTCATGGCCCCGCTGCAGCTTCTGGATCCGAGTTCGCCCTTCGGTTTCCGGGTCAGTCCCATCAGCGGGGCTGCCGGTGATTTCCACCTGGGTCAGGATTATGCAGCGGCCTGCGGCACCGCCGTCCACGCAGCTGACGCCGGTGTTGTGCGCGCGGCCGGGTGGCATCCCTGGGGTGGCGGCAACCGCGTGGAAATCGATCACGGCGACGGGCTCATCACCACCTACAACCACCTTGAGTCCATCGGCGTCCGTTCGGGCGACACTGTCCAGGCAGGCCAGGTCATCGCCCGC
Source organism: Arthrobacter sp. SAFR-179 (assembly GCF_059414945.1). NCBI lineage: Bacteria > Bacillati > Actinomycetota > Actinomycetes > Micrococcales > Micrococcaceae > Arthrobacter > Arthrobacter sp. SAFR-179. The sequence goes on along the minus strand of NZ_JBPFDM010000009.1, from coordinate 64,418 downwards.
GTTGGTACCACCGGGTGGTCAACGGGCTGCCACCTGCATTTCGAGGCCATCCTGGACGGGCGCTATATCAACCCGCTCAAATGGAGCTTCCTACAGCTGCGCGACGTGAACTGGGCACTCCCTGCCGGCATGGTTTCCTACGCGCCCGGCCAGGCGTCGGCCGGCGGCAGGATCACCTGGACCATCCCCCTCAAGGTGGACACGGGCGGTGGGTTCCCTGCAGCCGGGCTTCAGGCCCCGACCTTCCCGCCACTCCTGCCGCTTGCTCCGGCACCTGCGCCGTCGCAGGCGACGGGTGTGGTGCTTCCACCCCCTGACGTGCAATTGACGACGACGGCCCCGCCATCCGCTGAACCTTCAGGAAGTGCCGGGTCGCCGCCGCCCACGGACCCTGCGCCCAGCCCGACACCCGGCGACCCGACGCCGTCACCTACCGATACGGCGACTCCGGCTCCCACCCCGTCGCCGACGGACCCCAGCCCGACCCCGACACCGACACCGTCGCCGACTGGTTCCGGAACTGCTGCGCCGTCGCCCACTGACACGGAATCCGCGACCCCGTCGCCGACTGGTTCTGGAACTGCTGCGCCGTCGCCCACTGGTTCTGGAACTGCTGCGCCGTTGCCGACCGACGCGGAAACCGCGACCCCGTCGCCGACGCATTCTGCGACTCCGACCCCGTCGCCGACCGATACCGCGACTCCGACTCACGCCACGTCGCCGACTGGTTCTGGAACTGCTGCACCGACTCCAACTGAACCTGAACCGGCTCCGGCCTCGAGTGAACCTGTGCCCCCGCCGACGGAACCACTGCCGAGCGCCCCCGTGGCCACAACGCCGGCCCCGCCGCCCACGGTAGTTGAGCCTGCGCCCGCGCCGACCGTGAAAGAGCCCGCGCCTGCGCCCGCGCCGACTGTGAATGAGCCTGCGCCGGCAGCTACGACCCCGGCTCCGCCTCCGGTAGTTGAACCTGCACCCACTCCCACACTGCCGCCGGCAGAACCCGGGCCGGCGGCAACCGCAACGGCAACCGCAACGGCCTCCGCAACGGCCACCGCGACGCCAACCGCAGCGGCAGCGACGCCGCCGGCGAAGGAAATCTGCACCTGGGACCCGTCCCTGGGCGGATCGGCGACGAACCGTCCACATGAACAACCTTCCGCAGACCCGCGGGCCGGGGCCACTGTATCCAGTCCCCCTGGTCCTTAACGACGGCACCATGACCGACTTCGGCCGGTTCAGGGGAAAGGTGGTGTTGGTGGTCAACGTTGCCTCCAACTGCGGCTTCACTCCCCAGTACGCCGGGTTGGAGGCCCTTTACGGAAAGTTCCAGGACCGCGGCTTCGAGGTCCTGGGCGTTCCCTGCAACCAGTTCGCGGGGCAGGAGCCGGGAAGTGACAGTGACATCGTGGAGTTCTGCGAGCGGAACTTCGGCGTGACGTTTCCGCTCACCGTCAAGTCCGACGTCCGTGGCAGGAACCAGCACCCGCTGTACACGGAGCTCACCAAGTTCAAGACGGGGCTGCTGCCGGGGCTGGTGAAGTGGAATTTCGAGAAGTTCCTGGTCAACCGAGAAGGCGAGGTGGTGGCCCGGTTCGCCCCCACGGTTGAACCGGATTCCGCTGAGGTGATCGACGCGGTGGAGCGGGCGCTCGGCTAAACAGGGGTCTCGCCGAATCCGGCCTGCAAAAGCGCAGTTCTTCCAACTTTTTCCACATCAGCTACGGCGATTCACCCCAAGTTTGCCAAATGTCTGATTGGATAAATATTACTGAAGGGTACAAGGGAAGAACGGCTTCCCACCGACCATAGAGGTAGCAATGGAGCACATCGAGGCCGAACATCCCCGGCCACGCCACTTCCTACTCCACCTGAGCGATCCCCACCTGTTGGGAGGTCCGGACCCCCTCTACGGAACCGTTGACAGCGAAGCCAGGCTTATTCAGCTCTTCGACGAAGTCAAAGCGTCCGGGGCCCGGCCGGAGGCAGTCATCTTCACCGGCGACCTCGCCGACAAGGGTGATCCCCGGGCCTATGTGAAACTGCGGGCCATTGTGGAGCCTGCCTGCAAGGAGCTCGGAGCCCAGGTCATTTGGGCCATGGGAAACCACGACAACCGGGCCAACTTCCGGAAAGGCCTGCTGGACCAGCCCGGCAGTGACGAACCGGTGGACCACAGCTATTTCATCAACGGGCTGCGTGTCATCACCCTGGACACCACCGTCCCTGGTTTCCATCACGGCGAACTCAGTGCCGCCCAGCTGGACTGGCTGGCCCGGCAGCTGGAAACCCCTGCCCCGGACGGCACCATCCTGGCCCTCCACCATCCTCCGGTCCCGTCAGTGCTGGACCTTTCCGTGCTGGTGGAGCTGCGCGACCAGGCATCGCTGGAAGCAGTGGTCCGCAACTCGGACGTCCGCACCATCCTGGCCGGCCACCTGCACTACTCCACCACCGCCAGCTTCGCCGGCGTTCCCGTCTCGGTCGCTTCCGCCACCTGCTACACGCAGGACCTGAACGTCCCCGCGGGAGGCACCCGCGGACAGGACGCCGGCCAATCCTTCAACCTGGTGCACGTCTACGAGCACACCATCGTGCACTCCGTGGTCCCCCTGGGCAGTTCACCAACGGTGGGGGAGTATGTGTCACCCGAGGAGACAGCGCGGCGCCTGGAGGCTGCGGGAGTCCGGATCCCGGAGACCACCAAGAAGCGCGCCAACGCCAAGTTCGGAGTGTCCCCCGGACGGTGAGCACCTACATCCGGTGAGTACAGGCTGTACGTGCGTCCGCCGGTCGTCCTGTGCAGCCTGTACCTGGCTACTTCTCCCAGGGTGCCTTGATGGGGAAATACCTCTCCAGGAAGTCCGTCACTACTTCGGCGCGCTCGTCGGCACTGACCTCAGGGAAACTGCCGTCGTTCAGGCAGAAGAAGTCCATGTTCCGCTTGGCCAGCAGCTTGGGCAGGTACTTGAGCCCTGACCGCATGGTGGTGTCCACATAGCGCACCTTGGCGGCGGTCTGCGTGACGGCCCGGCCGGTGAGCAGCGCATAGTAGTGGTAGAACGAGTTGGTCACGGAGATGTTGTCCGCCGCACGGAACCTGCTGGCCGCCGTCTTGCTGAACTCTGCCGGGAACTCCTCCTCCATCTGGCCCACCACGCTGCGCCGCAGGGGTGCCGCGCTGTGCTCCAGGTGGCGCGTGGTGATCCGGCCGAAGCGGTTCCACAGGAGCTTCCGGTTCACGCGGGCGGCGTTTTCGAACCCGCTGCGCTCCGCGGCATTCTCCCCCAGGCCGATCCTGGTTTCCGCCTCGATGAACTTGGTGATGCCGCCGGGGGTAAAGAACATGTCGGGCCCCACGGCGCGGCCAAAGAACATGTCGTCGTTGGAGTAGAGGAAGTGTTCGGACAGGCCCTCAATGTGGTGGAGCTGGCATTCCACGGCCTGTGAGTTGTGGGTGGGCAGCACGGAGGGGTCGGCGAAGAATTCCTCGCTGCGGACGATCGTGACGGCGGGGTGCTCAGCCAGCCATGCAGGGGCGGGGGAGTCCGTGGCAATGAAGATGCGGCGGATCCAGGGCGCAAACATGTACACGGACCGCAGCGCATACTTGAGTTCGTTGATCTGCCGGAACCGGGCCTCGTGGTCGTCGCCTTCGCCCAGGACAACCCCCTGCTGCTGGGCGCGGCGGGCCGCAATGTATTCCGGGGAGCTTCCGTCGACCCAGGAGAAAACGATGTCGATGTCGAAGCTGATGTCGCTTGCATGGTCGGCGAACATGTTCTCGATGGTGGGCCAGGTGTGGCCGTAGCGTTCCACGGTGCCGCGGACGGCGTCCTGGCGCAGCAGGGTCCTGCGGGTCAGGGAGTTTTCGATGGGGAGGGTGAGTTCCTCGCCCTCGAAGGACCACAGTTCGATCTGCACGCCGGCAGAGGCGCCGAATTCGAAGCCGCCCACCGGCTCCACACGTGGCCGGTACAGGCGGAAGATGCGTCCCTGCCGGTTGGGCGAGAGCTCGCCGTCGGCCACCAGGACGGACGTCTTCTTCTTGGCGTCCACGGTCATGGAATAGAAGGGTTCGTCGCGGCACGCCTCCACCAGGGCGGCGCGGAGCTTCTTCCGGTCCTGCCAGTCGAGGGCCAGGACGGGCCGGTCGTTGTTGCCGCGGACCAGGAGATAGGCCAGGCCGGCGCCGGCCAGGACATTGCGCAGGAACAGCAGGTCTTCCACCATGGCCTGGTACGGGGTCCTGGTGTCGTTGATCAGGGCGTAGCGGCCCTTGTGCCGGATGACGTCAGGGCGGTGCCTGAGCCGCTGTTCAGCCGCCGCCGACGTGATCTCGGCGTGAAATTGTTCCTCCACGGACGCCTGGCCGCCGTAGTAGACCTCGTCCTGGACCGGTGCTTCTGTAATGGTTGTCTCCGAGCTGGTGAAAGTGGGCATTCTTACCTGCATGATAGTCCTGCCGGAGTAACGGAAGGTTTCCGGGGCGCTGTTGGGCGCCCTGGTGAACGGTCGACGGCGGCCCGGCAGGGGCTCAGGCGCCCAGCGCCTCACGCCAGCTGCGCAGGAAGGCGCCGCCGGCGTCGTCGTGGATGACTGTTGCCTCCAGCCCCAGGTCCGCTGCGGTCAGCACCGGGTAGGGCTTGGTCGGCACGCCGTCCGCCGGCCGCACGTCCACATGCTTCACCGGGTGGTCATTGTGGTGCAGCCAGTCCGCCATGGCGTAGTCCGTGCGGGAGTCGCCCACGGTCCGCCACGCCTGCGGCGTGATGCCCTGGGCTGCCAGCAGCTCCACCGCGCGGCTGGCGCCAAGGTCCTTCCCCAACCGCACCGATTCGATGTCAGTGGAAATGATGGTGGGGTCCACGCGGTAGTCCACCTCGTCGTCGGAATTCGGGGCGTGGTGGTCCAGCCGGACCACACCCAGCCCGTGACGGCCCATGATTTCCATGGCCTCGGCGTCGAACAGCTTCTGCTCTGCCAGGTAGTCGTCGCTGGGGACATCGATGTGCTGCTCCACGGACACCATGGCCCGCTTGGTTTCATCGAAGAACATGTGGGCCGCATAGTCTTCTGCCACCAGCCGGCGGATGTCGTCGCCGTAGGCCGCCGGAACGGCAAGCTCCCGGTCCACGTGGATGGGCCCGGGGCCGGCAGAGGTGTAGCTGAACCAGACCGCACCCTTTTCGCAAACGGCGTGAATGACGGTTCCCGCTGGGATGCCGGCGGCGATCATCGGCTCCATGACCTGCTCGCGGATGAAGGCGTCGGAGCGGCCGGTGTTGAAGATGACGGGGATTCCCGCCGCTGCCAGGGCCACCAGGTCAAGGATGATGTCCGGCTTGACATCCCGCGTCACGGGGCTGGCCACCGGCCCGTCCACGTCAAGCAGGAGCGCCAGCGGGGGTGCGGACGGCAGGCGGATTCCGGGCACGGCCACGGCAGGGGACTCGGATGCTGTCATGGCTCCATTCTGTCAGCAGGAGGGGCCCTGTCCTGCCTGCCCACCGGGCGAGTGACGTATGGTCACTGTTTGGCTACAACCTGGCGCCGGTCCGCCCTGCCACTTTCGCTGGCGCAGCGCGGTGCCTACTGTGGCATGGTGATATTCAAAGCTGTGGGCGAGGGCCGCCCTTACCCCGACCATGGTTACAGCACCCCCAAACAGTGGGCGTCGCTGCCGCCGCGACCGGTCCGGCTGGACGAACTGGTGACCACCAAGCGCACCCTTGACCTGGAAGCGCTGCTGGCGGAGGATTCGACATTTTTCGGGGACCTGTTCCCGCACGTGGTGCAGTACCAGGGGACGCTCTACCTGGAGGACGGCCTGCACAGGGCAGTCCGGACCGCCCTGCACCAGCGCACCGCGATCCACGCCCGGGTCCTGGTGCTCGATGGCTAGGAAGCGGCCGGTGGACCCCAGTGTCCTTCACGGCCACCATGTAGTTTCCGGCCCCGAGCTGCGGGCCGCCATGGAAGCGGCAGCGAATGCCGATGAGACTGCCCGGGTCCGGCGCCGCGTGCTGCACGGGGTGGTGCTGGTCCTCCTGGCGGGACTGATCGCCGCAGGCATCATCGTTGCACTGGCCATCATCAACGGCCGGCTGCGGATACCCGCCGCCGAGCCCGCCCCAACGCCGGTGTCATCCTGCCCTGCCTCGATGTTCGACTACACGCCCAACGAGAAGATCAACCTCAACGTCTACAACTCCACCAGCAGGCCCGGGCTGGCCCGGACCGTCGCGGACGAGCTGCTGGCACGGAAGTTCGTGGTGGGGAATGTCTCCAACATCAACGCCGGCTACCGGGGTGTGGCCGCCGTAGTGTCAGGGGCGGCCGGACAATCGGCGGCGTTCACCGTGCAGCGCAATGCGCCGGGGTCCGACTACTTCCAGGACGGCAGGACCGATGCCAGCGTGGACCTGATCCTGGCGCAGGACTACAAGGCGCTCGTCCCGCCGGACCTGGTGGACCAGACGCCCGGCAAGCTCAGCTGCCCGCGGGAAAGCCGGCGCGCAGCGGACACGGACAAACTGCCCGTCACCCCTGCTGCCTGACCCTTGCTCAGCCGGCCACTGCGGGAAGCTGTGCCAGGCGGATGGGCCGCCCGTCGTCGTCGAACCTTGCACCCGCGCCCAACTGGATGAAGCGCACCGTCCTGGCCACCCGGGCCTCCAGCTCGGCGGGCTCATCGCTGCCCCTCGCCGCACTGGAGGACAGGGTGCCCAGGATCAACTGGGACTGCTGGCCCACATCCGCCACCGGCAGGTAGCCCTGCTCCATGCCGTCACGCAGGATGCCCTGCAGCAGGACGCTGAGCTCACCGACGTGGTCGGAGAGCTTGGCAAAGGACGACGGCGACAGCACCGCCCCCATGGCAGGTCCGGGCGGGAGATGGCGCCGGCTGAGGTCAACCACCTGGGCGCGGACGTACAGGGCCAGCCGCTCCACCGGGTTCTCCAGGCGCGCCAGCGACTCGCGCAGGTCGGACAGGAACTTTTCGGTCTCATCCAGGGCGTAGGAGATGAGGAGTTCCTCGATGTCCGCATAGTAGTTGTAGACGGCGGTGCGGCCCACACCCGCGTGCCGGGCCACGTCGGTCATGGTCAGCCCTGGAAGGCCATGGGTGAAGAGAAGTTCGCCGAAAGCGGTGAGGATGCGGCGCTGGGTGTCCGCTCGTTGTTCCGCGTTGCTGGCCGCTGAAATCCTGGGCATACAGACACTTTACCGCGATGTGTCAGTAAAAGATGTTATACCGCGCAGCCGTCAGGGCCGCAGGCCTCCCCGTCACCGGAATTGACCAGGACCAGCGGGTTGGCATCCTGCCAGGCCTGGTTCAGGGCGGCCGTGAACGTCTCCGTGGGCTGGGCGCCGGAGAGTCCGAACTTGCGGTCGATCACGAAGAACGGCACGCCGCTGACTCCCAGTCCCCGGGCCTCCTGGATGTCGAACCGGACCTCGTCCGTGTACTTGTCGGAAGTGAAGAGTTCATCCACCTCGTTGGCAGGCAGCCCAAGGTCCTTGCCGAGGGAGGACAGGTAGTTCCGGCTGCCGATGTCCCTGCCATGCTCAAAGTGGTCGCTGAGCAGGCGCTCCTTGGCCGCGTCCTGCCTGCCATGCGCCGCGGCAAGGTGGATCAGGCGGTGGGCGGTGAAACTGTTGGCCACCACCACCTTGTCGAAGTGGTAGTCCAGGCCCTCGCCCTTGGCCTGCTGCGCCACGTGCTCGAACATCTGCGAAATCTGCCCCGCCGGCATGCCCTTGCGGCTGCTCAGGTACTCCAGTTCGGTCCCGTCATAGTGCTCCGGAAGTGTGGGGTCCAGCTGGTAGCTCCGCCACACCACCTCAACGGCATCACGGTGCGGGAAGGCTGCAAGGGCAGCTTCGAACCGGCGCTTGCCAATGAAACACCATGGGCAGGCGACGTCTGACCAGATCTCAATCTTCATGCCTTGCACAACCTGCCTGGCCGGGTCCGGATTCCTTTGGTACGGCATGACATCCATCACATGGGGGTCTTGTCGCGGGGGCCAATCGCGGGTAATAGTCGGAGTTAGGTGATGCAGACGCCCACGAATTAGAACACCACGGGACAACGATGCCCTGCGGTGGTATGTGCCTGGCGGCTGGGGAGCTCAGGCCCCGTTCCCTGGAGGCCAGATATGCGAATTGGACTTATTGCCGGACCTTGGATTCCCATTCCGCCGTTGACCTACGGCGGCATCGAAAGGGTGGTGGACACCCTGGCGCGGGGTTTCGCGGCCGCCGGACACGAGGTGCTGCTCGCGGCCCCTTCGGACAGCGCCTGCCCCGTGCCGTTGGTGCCGGGCATGCGGCCCGCGTCGCGGGATGAGCTTGGCTTGACCATGTCCGAACTCAGCCACGTCATCCGGGCCTACGACGGGCTGCGGGATGTGGATATCATCCACGACCATACGCTGGCCGGTCCGCTCTATGCCCGCCGTCCGGCTAAGATCCCGGTGGTCACCACCATCCACGGGCCGCTCCACAAGGATGCAGAGGACCTGTACCGGGCCATGGCCCAGGACGTGGCGATCGTGGCGATCTCCCGGGACCAGGCGTCGCACGCTCCGGAGGTTCCCGTGACCCAGGTGATCCACCACGGCATGGACGTTTCCGCCGTCCCGGTGGGGAGCGGCCACGGCGGGTATCTGTGCTTCGTCGGGCGCGCATGCCACGACAAGGGCCTGCTCGAGGCAATAAACCTCGCACGGGAAGTGGGCATGCACCTCAAGATTGCCGTCAAGATGCGGGAACCCGACGAGATCCGCTACTTCCGCGACGTCATCGAACCGATGCTCGGCCCCAATGAGGACTTTGTGGGGGAAGTGGATGACGCCACCAAGTACCGGCTGATGGGCGAGGCGATGGCCTTCCTGAACCCTATCCAGTGGTCCGAGCCGTTCGGCCTGGTGATGATCGAGGCGCTGGCCACAGGGACCCCCGTCATTGGCACTCGGATCGGCTCCGCGCCCGAGATTGTGGAGCACGGCCGGACAGGTTTCCTGGGGCAGACGCAAGATCTGCCCGGCTTCGTCGAGGCAGCCGCCGGCCTGAGCAGGGAACGGTGCCGGGCATCGGTGGAGGAAAGATTCAGTGCGGAACGGATGGTGGCCCAGCACCTGAGGCTCTTTGACGATCTGTTGGCAGGCAGATTGCCGGGAGGGGTTCCGGATGCCGCGCCCGTGCACCAAAATCGTTAAGGGGGCGGGCGGGCTTTCGGCTCCCCGGCAGCATTCCGCCTGAGAAGGGAGTCCTTCCATGACCGCCTGGAACGAAGACAACGAAGCCTCCGGCTCCGACGTGGGCGCCGTCACCGTCCTGGAGGGGTCTTCGTTTTGCATCTCCGCCGGAACCGGTGACATCAGTCCCGACGCCGGGACGAACGGCGCGTTCTACCAGGACACCCGGATCATCTCCCGCTGGGTGCTGCGCATCAACGGGTCTTTGCGGGAGCCGTTGTCAGCCCAGCGGCCCCATCCGTTCGAGGCAACTTTCGTGGGCCGTGCCACCTGGCCGGGTGGCCGGTTCGACAGTCCCCTGGTGGTCCGTCAGGTCCGCCACATTGGACCCGGCCTGCAGGACGACATCACACTGCAGAACTATGCGGCTGAGGCCGTCGAGTGCGACATTGAACTCCTGGTCGATGCGGACCAGGCTGACCTGTTCGAGGTGAAGGGCGGGCGCACCACGGGCCCGGACGACACCACCCGCACCGTGGTGGACGGAAAGCTCATTATCGAAGCATCCCGTCATGGCCAGCAGCGGGGTTCCGCCATCGGGGCACGGGGTGCCGAGGTGGGCACGGATGGCCTCCGTTTCCGGATCACCGTCCCGGCCAGGGGCAAATGGGCCACCAGCGTGATCGTGGTGCCGCTGGTGAACGGGGAAGCACCGGAGAAGCCCTTCACGGAAGGCCAACTGCCGCACCACCGCGAGGGCGTGCGGCGGCACCTGGCCTGGGAGGAGAACCTTCCCCGGATCAGCATCGAGGACTCCAGCTTCCAGAACGTGCTCAACCGGAGCCAGAGCGATCTTGGCGCCCTGCGGATCTTCGATGCGCATCATCCCGACCGCGCCGCGGTTGCCGCCGGTGCCCCCTGGTTCATGGCGTTGTTCGGGCGGGATTCGCTGCTGACGTCCTATATGAGCCTGATGGTCAACCCCAACCTGGCCCTGGGCACCCTGCAGACCCTGGCCGGAATCCAGGGAAAGAAAGTGGACCCCGATTCCGAGGAGGAACCCGGCCGTATTCCGCACGAGGTCAGGCTGGGTGTCACCGCCGGGCTGTCGCTGGGCGGCACGGCGTATTACGGGACAGCGGACGCCACGCCTCTTTTCGTGTCCACCCTGGGCGAGTTGAGCCGGTGGGGGTTGTCCCGGGATGCGATCCAGCCGCTGCTGGCGCACGCGGACCGGGCGCTTGAATGGATCGAGAAGTACGGCGACCGCGACGGCGACGGCTTTGTGGAATACCAGCGGCCCAACGACCATGGCCTGGTGAACCAGGGCTGGAAGGACTCCTGGGACGGGATCAACTTCGCTGACGGCACCATTGCGGAAGCACCGATCGCCCTCTGCGAGGTCCAGGCCTATGTCTACTCCGCCTACCTGGGCAGGTCATTACTGGCCCACTGGAGCGGGGATTCGGGCCTGGAACAGCATTGGGCCGGGAAGGCAGCGGCCTTCAAAGAGGAGTTCAACAAGAGGTTCTGGCTGCCGGACAAGGGCTATTTCGCAGTGGCGCTGGACAAGGACAAGCGGCACGTTGATGCGCTGACTTCCAACATTGGGCATTGCCTGTGGACCGGCATCGTGGACGAAGACAAAGCGGAATCCGTCATGGAGAACCTGATGTCCCCGACGATGTTCACGGGCTGGGGCATCCGGACCCTGGCGTCCGACATGGGCGCCTACAACCCGGTCAGCTACCACAATGGCTCGGTGTGGCCGCACGATACGGCATTGGTGGCCACCGGCCTGATGCGGTACGGGTTCGTGGACGAGGCCAAACGGGTGGCGTTGGGCGTCCTCGATGCTGCCGAACATTTCGACGGCCGGTTGCCGGAGCTGTTCTGCGGGTTTGACCGCGGCGAGTTCCCCGGGCCTGTTCCCTATCCCACCGCGTGCTCACCACAGGCCTGGGCAGCGGCGGCGCCGGTGCAGCTGGCGCGGATCCTGCTGCGTTTCGACCCCGTCTTTACCCGCGGGGTAGTGCACCTGGCACCGATCCTGCCGGAGACCGTGGGAAGTTTCCGGGCGGAGAACGTGCTGCTGGATACCAGCCGCGTGACCATTAGCGCCGCCGGATCCACCGGCACCATTGACGGCCTTCCCCCGGGACTGAAGCTCCTCGCCGAACCGCGGCCGCCGCTGGCCTACCCGGTGGAAGGAGTGGCGGCCGGGATGGACGCCCGCCGGTTGCACTGACGGGCCCGGCGGCACCGAGGGGCTGTACCGCTTACGGCAGGGGACGCTCCAGCACGTAGTCGTGCTCCACCGTGCTGCCCAGCCGGAAGGATTTGGTGCCCACCTTGCGGAAGCCAGACTTTTCGTAGAAGCGGATGGCGCGGGCATTCTGGCTGTTGACCCCCAGCCAGGCACCGGCACAGCCGGAGTCTGCAGCCGCCGCCAGGCTGGCGTGCATGAGTTCGGCGGCGGCCCCCAGTCCGTGGTAGTCGGGGTGGACATAGCATTTGCTGATCTCCACGGACGGCAGCAGGGTCAGGACGGAAGACACGTCCGGATCCGCCGCAGGCCGGTCCACCAGCAGGCTGTAGCCGTTGAGCTGCCCGTCCGCGTCAATGACCACGATGGTGGTGTCCGGGTCCGCGAGGTACTCCTCGAAGTGTTCCTCGCTGAGGGTGTTGGCCAGGTGGGCGGCAATGTCGGCAGGCGACGACGACGGCGGGCAGGCCAGCGGAAAGGTGACGGCCGCCAGCGCGGCGAGCGGGCCGGCGTCGTCCGTTGTTGCTTTACGGATGGTGTGGGTCATGCGCACTTCCAGGTCAGGCGGTGATGGTCCGGATGGGGGAGCCGGCGAGCCACGCGGTGATGTCCTCAAGGGCCCCGCCGTAGAACTGGCGGTAGCTTTCCTGGGTGACGTAGCCCAGGTGGGGGGACAGGACGGTGTTCGGTGCGGCCAGAAGAGGATGCCCGGCCTGCAGCGGCTCCTGGTCGAAGACGTCCAGGGCTGCTCCGCGGATCCAGCCCTGGTTGAGCGCCTTGATCAATGCATCCTGGTCCACCAGCGGCCCGCGGGCTGTGTTCACCAGGATGCCCTCCGGGCCCAGCAGCCGCAGCTCGGCCTCTCCCACGGTGTTCTCCGACCGCGGGGAGAGCCGCAGGTGGAGGGTGGCGACGTCCGCGACGGTGAAGAGCTCCTCCTTGGACACCAGCCGGGCGCCGGCTTCCGCGGCAGCGCCGGCTGTGAGGTTCTGGCTCCACGCCACGACGTCCATGCCGAACGCCTGCCCGTATGCGGCCACCCGCCGGCCGATCTTGCCAAGCCCCACGATGCCCAGAGTTTTCCCGGCCAGCTCCACGCCCACCGTTGACTGCCAGGTACCGCCCCGGAGCGAGTTTTCCTCCGCCGGCAGGTGCCGGGCGATGGCAAGGAGCAGGGCCCAGGTCAATTCCGGCGCGGCCGTGGGTGAGCCCGGGGTGCCGCACACCGTCACCCCGTGCTCGGCTGCTGCGGCTACGTCGATCGAGGCGTTGGCCATTCCGGTGGTGACCAGCAGCTCAAGCGCCGGCAGCTTCTCGAAGACCTCCCGCGGGAACGCCGTCCGCTCGCGCATCGCGATGACCATGGTGGTGTCCGCCAGTGCCGCCACCAGGGCGTCCGGGGACGCAAAGGGCTCGCGGTAGGACGTCACCGTGACCCCTTCCGCCTCCAGGGCCGCGAAGTCGGCGAAGCCGTGGGACACGTCCTGGTAGTCGTCGAGGATGGCAAGGCGGTGCGTCATGGCTGTCCTTCGCGGTGTCCTGAGTCCTTGGTCACGTTCATCGTATGGCAGGGGCAGCGGGCAGGGCGCCTGAAACTCCCGTCACGCCGGGCATGATAGCAATGGGAGTGATGAACTCTCCTCACTTTCCCGGCCGGTCTTCGTGAGCGGCCGTCAACTGGCCCGCCTTCCCAGCAGTTGGATCCTGCTCGCCTGCATCGGACTGTTGGCATTGAACCTGCGGGGGCCGTTCGTGGCGGTGGCCCCCGTGGTTGGGCTGATGCAGGCGGACCTGGGGTTTTCGCCCGTGGTCCTGGGGCTGCTCACCAGCATTCCCGTGCTCTGCTTCTCGCTCGCGGCTCCGCTGGCGTCCCTGGCGGCCAGGAAGTTCGGGGCAGAGTTCGCGGTGACCCTCACCATCCTGGGTGTGCTGGCAGGGGTGCTGGTCCGGTCCGCGGGCGGTCCCGGGCTGGTGGTGCTGGGCACGGTGGTGATTGGCCTGGCCATCACCGTGGGGAACATCGCCGTTCCCCTCATCATCCGGCGCGACTTCTCACCCCGCCGGCACGGTGCGGCCATGGGGATTTACACAGCCGCCCTGAACATCGGCTCGTTCGTGACCTCCGTGGTCACCGCACCGCTGGCCGAAGCCGTTGGCTGGCGGACCGCGTTGGCGTCGGTGGGAGTGCTCGCGGGGGCTGCGATTGTCTTCTGGATCCTGGCGGTGGGGCCGCGGACTGCGTTCCTGCCGGAACCTGACGGAGGCGGCGATGAAATCCGGCAGGCCCCCGTCAACGGTTCGGCGGGGATCACTGCGGGGCTTACCGCCGGATTCGCCGGGCAGGCATTTTCCTATTACGCGGTGACGGCCTGGCTGCCGAGCTATCTCAACGATGAGCTGGGCATGTCAGCCTCTGCGGCAGGCGCGGGTTCCTCGCTCTTCCAGATCCTCGCCATCGTGGGCGGACTGGGCGTGCCGTTGGTGGCCCGCTCCATGAGTACGACGGCGGTGGCGGTCACCTTGGGCGTGCTGTGGACAACTGTTCCGGCAGGCCTTCTCCTGGCGCCTGGGTGGTGGTGGCTGTGGTCGGCCTTTGGCGGTGTCGCCCAAGGGGGCGGGATCACCCTGATCTTCATCGCGATCATCAAGCTTGCCCGCGACCAGGCGTCGGCAGGGCGCATGTCCGCCACCGTTCAAGGGGTGGGCTACTGCTTCGCTGCCGTGGCCCCTCCGCTGGTGGGCTTTGTCCATGACGCTTCAGGGTCCTGGACCGCGCCCCTGCTGTTGGTCCTGGGTTCGGTGCTCACCTTCTTCGCCGCCACCACCCTGTCCGTGCGGAAGGTGCCGAAAGGGCGCTAAGGCCCCTCCCGCCGTCGAACCTTACCCGCCGGCGTTTCCTAAACGTCCGCTCACTTATCGCAACAATTACGACGACGCCCGCTCACTTTCCTGAGGATAGTGAGCGGGCGTCCCGTGTCTTCCCGCATCAACTGAGCGGGCGTGTGGTGCGTGCTCCGTCGCCGGACCGGCGCCCCGGATTTCGGGGGGCCTGTTGCGGAGGGCGTGCCGGCCCGGCGGACGGAAATCTACTGCGTGTCAGGCCGCAGCCAGTTCCTCCACGGTGGCCTTCTCGCGGGCCTCGGTCAGGTAGCGGGCGTAGGCGGGGAGGGTGAGGAAGGACGGGAACTCGCGGCTGAGCGTGACCTCTTCGAAGATGTCCCGGGCGTCCTCGAACCGGTCGCCGTCGAAGCGCTCCAGCCGGGCGAATTCCTCATCCAGCAGTTCTTCGACCCACTCGTGGCTGATGATCTCGCCGTGGTCCGTGATGGCCCGGGCGTAGATCCACTGCCAGAGCTGGGACCGGGAGATCTCGGCGGTGGCGGCGTCCTCCATCAGGTTGTGGATGGCCACCGCGCCGTTGCCGCGCAGCCAGGACTCGATGTAGCGGATGCCCACCTCGATGTTGTTCCGGATGCCCTGTTCGGTAATGGTGCCGGTGGTGGCGGCCACGTCGATCAGGGCGCGGTCATCGGGAGTGACGTCCTCGCGGAGCCGGTCCAGCTGGTTGGGCCTGGCGCCCAGGACGCCGTCGAACACCTCGCGGCAAACGGGCACGAGGTCGGGGTGGGCCACCCAGGAACCGTCGAAGCCGTCGTTGGCCTCGCGGGTCTTGTCCGCACGCACCTTCTCCAGGGCGTTGGCGTTTGCCTCCGGATCCTTGCGGTTAGGGACGGCTGCGGCCATGCCGCCGATGGCCATGGCCCCGCGCTTGTGGCAGGCCCGGACCAGCTGTTCGGTGTAGGCGCGCATGAACGGCTGGGTCATGGTCACCTGTCCGCGGTCCGGCAGGACGAAGCGGGGCCCGCGGGTGCGGAAGTTCTTGATCAGGGAGAAGATGTAGTCCCAGCGGCCGGCGTTCAGGCCTGAAGCGTGGTCGCGCAGTTCGTAGAGGATTTCCTCCATTTCGAAGGCTGCGGTGATGGTTTCGATGAGCACGGTGGCGCGGATGGTGCCCTGCGGGATGCCGAGCAGGTCCTGGGCCAGGATGAAGATGTCGTTCCAGAGCCTGGCTTCGAGGTGGTTCTCGATCTTGGGCAGGTAGAAGTACGGACCCTTGCCCTGGGCCAGCAGGCGGCGGGCGTTGTGGAAGAAGAACAGGCCGAAGTCCACGATGCCACCGGCGATTGGCTGGCCGTCGATGAGCATGTGCTTCTCCGGCAGGTGCCAGCCGCGGGGACGCACCACGATGGTGGGCAGTTCCCCGGCAGGGCGCAGCTTGTATTCCTTGCCCTCCTCGGAAGTGAAGTCGATCCGGCGTTCCAGGGCGTCGGCGAGGTTCAGCTGGCCCTTGATGACGTTGCGCCATGTGGGGGTGGAGGAGTCCTCCATGTCCGCGAGCCACACCTTGGCACCGGAGTTCAGGGCGTTGATGGTCATCTTCTTGTCCACCGGGCCGGTGATCTCAACGCGCCGGTCCTCCAGGCCGGGGGCCGGGGGAGCCACGCGCCAGGAAGGATCGTTGCGGATCTCCTCGGTCTCCCGCAGGAACCGGGGATCCGCGCCGGCGGCGATGTCAGCCCGCCTGGTCCGCCGTGCCTGCAGCAGTTCCTGCCGGCGCTCAGCGGTGGCCCGGTGCAGCTTTGCAATGAAGGCCAGTGCATCCGGCGTGAGCACCTCGTCCTGCCGGCAAATGGGCTGGGCGGTCAGGGTAATTCCATTGATCGTGAAGCTGTCAGTAAAGCTGTTCATCTCAGTCTCCTTAAAGACAAAAGGGAAGTTCGACGGCGGGTGGTGACGTACCTGAATAGGCGGTGAACTGGACATCCGGCAGCGTGCGTAAAAGGGGCCCCAAAGCCGCCTCGCCGAGCTCCAGCGAGGCAAAGGCGGCTTTGGGGAATAGCACGCAGAGGATCGTCCGGTTTGCCGACGGACGCAAGCGCCGCCGTCGGGAAGTTAGTGGAACTGGCCCTCTTCGGTCGATCCGACCAGTGCGAGGGTGGAGGCGTTGGGGTTGAGCGCCGTGGAGATGGTGTCGAAGTAGCCGGTGCCGACTTCGCGCTGGTGCTTGGTGGCGGTGTAGCCGCGGGATTCGGAGGCGAATTCCTTTTCCTGGAGCTCGACGTAGGCGCTCATGCCTTCACGGGCGTAGCCGTGGGCGAGGTCGAACATCGAGTAGTTCAGGGCGTGGAAGCCGGCCAGGGTGATGAACTGGAAGGTGAAGCCCATGGCGCCGAGCTCGCGCTGGAACTTTGCGATCGTGGCGTCGTCCAGGTGCTTGCGCCAGTTGAACGACGGCGAGCAGTTGTAGGAGAGCATCTGGTCCGGGAACTCGGCCTTGACGGATTCTGCGAACTTGCGGGCCAGCTCCAGGTCCGGGGTGCCGGTCTCCATCCAGATGAGGTCGGAGTACGGGGCGTAGGCCTTGGCGCGGGCGATGCAGGGTTCGATGCCGTTGCGGACCTTGTAGAAGCCCTCGGCGGTGCGCTCGCCGGTGATGAATTCCTGGTCGCGTTCGTCGACGTCCGAGGTGATCAGGGTGGCGGCCTCGGCGTCCGTGCGGGCAATGACGACCGTGGGGGTGCCGGCGACGTCGGCTGCCAGGCGGGCGGCGTTCAGGGTGCGGACGTGCTGCTGGGTGGGGATGAGGACCTTGCCGCCGAGGTGGCCGCACTTCTTTTCCGAGGCGAGCTGGTCTTCCCAGTGAACACCGGAGGCGCCGGCCTGGATCATGGATTTCATGAGTTCGTAGGCGTTCAGCGGGCCGCCGAAGCCGGCCTCTGCGTCGGCAACGATCGGGACCAGCCAGTCTTCGACCGTCTGCACGCCCTCGGAGAATTCGATCTGGTCGGCGCGGAGCAGCGCGTTGTTGATGCGGCGGACCACGGTGGGAACCGAGTTGGCCGGGTAGAGCGACTGGTCCGGGTAGGTGTGGCCGGAGTTGTTGGCGTCCGCGGCGACCTGCCAGCCGGAGAGGTAGATGGCGCGCAGGCCGGCCTTGACCTGCTGGACGGCCTGGTTGCCGGTGAGGGCGCCCAGGGCGTTGGTGTACTTGCCTTCCTTGTGCTCTTCGGTGAGCTGCTTCCACAGCTTCTCCGAACCGCGGCGGGCCAGGGTGTGTTCTTCGGAGACGCGGCCGCGGAGGCGGACGACGTCGGAGGCTGAGTAGTCCCGGGTCACACCTTCCCAGCGGGGGTTGGCGGCCCACTCGAGCTCCAGGGCGGCAGCCTGCTGTTCGGGCGTCTGCTGGGTGGGCTCAAATGCTGCAGTCATCGTTGATCTCCTTGATTGAGCTCCGGAGGGAGTAGGTGGGAACCGCGTCGTTGAGGTTCCCACCGGCTTTACCGGGGCGGTGTTTCTTTCCGTAGCCACTACTTTTCAGCACTTTCAACCCCCTTTCTAGATAAAACCTCTGGAAAGAAATGCACTTCTTCACGTATTCTTCAGAAATGTCACCTTCAAGCTGGAGCAGGGACGTTTCCCAGCCGCCGTCCCCCGCCGCGGCGGAACTCGACGTCATCGCCTTGGGCCGCCGCGTCCGCCATCTGCGCAAACAAGCCGGGCTGACGCTCGATGACCTGAGCGCCGCCGTCGGGACCGCTCCAAGCCAGCTCAGCCTGATCGAGAACGGCAAGCGTGAGCCCAAGCTGACCCTGCTCCAGCACCTCGCCGGGGCGCTCAACGTCAGCATTGACCAGTTGCTTGGGGCCGAGCCGCCAAGCCGGCGCGCTGCACTGGAAATCGAGCTGGAGCGTTACCAGCGCGGCCCACTGTACGAATCCCTGGACCTGCCCAAAATCCGCATCAGTTCGCGGCTTCCGCTGGATGTCCTGGAGGCCCAGGTGGGGCTGCTGCATGAGCTCGAACGGAAGATGAACGAGCAGGTGGCCACCCCTGAGGAAGCCCGCCGCGCCAATGGTGAACTGCGGGCCATGATGCGGGAGCGGGGGAACTACTTTCCGGAGTACGAGGCCGAGGCCCAGAAGGTCCTCAAGGAGGTGGGGTACACCACCGGTCCACTGAGCCAGCACGTCATCGCGGACATCGCCGCGCACCTTGGGTTCACCCTTCACCATGTGGGTGATTTGCCGCATTCCACCCGCTCCGTGACCGATTTGAAGAACCGCAGAATTTACCTGACGCAGAGCCAGCGGCAGGACCACGACCCCCGCTCGGTGCTGCTGCAGGCCCTGGGCCACTACGTCCTGGGCCACGAGACGCCCAAGAACTACGGGGACTTCCTGGCACAACGCGTGGCCACCAACTATTTCGCCGCCGCCCTGCTTCTTCCGGAGCAGGCCACCGTGGAATTTCTGCAAAAAGCCAAAGCTGCCAAGGAAATCGCGGTGGAGGATATCCGGGACGCCTTCGCCGTTTCCTACGAGACCGCGGCGCACCGCTTCACCAATCTGGCCACCAAACACCTGGGCATCACCACGCATTTCCAGAAGACACACCAGAGCGGCATCATCTACAAGGCCTATGAGAACGACGGCGTGAACTTTCCGCAGGATCACACCGGCGCCATTGAAGGGCAGCCGTCGTGCAAGGCCTGGACTTCGCGGGCCGTGTTCGATGTTCCGGACAAGTTCAGCGCGTACAGCCAGTACACGGATACCCCGTCTGGCACCTACTGGTGCACGGCCCGCACAGAACGGTCCCCGAGTGGGGAGTTCTCCCTGAGCATCGGGGTGCCGTACCAGCACGTGAAGTGGTTCCGTGGGCGGGAGACCACCGCCCGGGCCACGTCCAACTGTCCGGATCCCACGTGCTGCAAGCGGCCGCCGGCCACCCTCGCCAGCGAGTGGGCCGGCAACGCCTGGCCCTCGGCCCGTGCGCACTCGCACTTGCTGGCGGCCATGCCCCCCGGCGCTTTCCCGGGCGTGGACGAAACCGAGGTGTACAGCTTCCTGCAGGCGCACTCGGGGAACTGACCTACTCAGCGGTTCCGGTGGTGGCATGGTCTGTAATTGGCCGATGGCGAATTACCACCTGCACCTCGGAGTGCAAAATGTCCTCCAAGATGCCGTGCACGGTCTGGAAGGATTCCTGGCTGCCGCACCATCGGCCGGAATCCCGGAGGAAGCCCAGAAGCCGCATGAGGGAGTAGGTGGCCATGACGCCTTCGAGGAGGGCATGCGTCATGAGCGTCGTCAGCTTTGCAATCACCTCCGCTGGTTCAAGGGCAGTGATGGTTCGACTTCCATCGAACTCGGGGTAATAGCGGAAAAAGTGTGTCAGGCTCTCCAGCACCTCCTCGATGTCTGCACTGAATTGGTGCCGGACGTACCATTCGATAAAGGCCGGTGCCAGGGCTTCCAACTCCCGCACGTTGCCGGATGAAGGAAATGTCACTCTTCCGGTGGCGGCTTTGAACGGGTCTCCTGGTTGGTTCCGCACATGGTTCGCTCGTGCCGCCTGCTGGCCCTGCTTCCGTGCCACTTTGTTCCTCGTTTGCTTGGGGTTTCGGTCGGATCAAACGCTAAGGAGGAAGCGACCGGATAGCTACGCCCCGAGAACCGTATGTGGAAAGACCGCGTGCAGGCTGACTCAACGCCCGCTCACTTTCCTGAAGAAAGTGAGCGGGCGTTTGGGGAATGGCCGTCAAACGTGAGCGGGCGTTTGGGGAATGTCCGTCAAACGTGAGCGGGCGTTAAGGGGTGACCCGTCAAATGTGAGCGGGCGTTGGGGTCAGCCGTGGAGCGCCCGGTACGCGTCCGCAGCGGCGGGATGCAGGGGGACGCCGGCGGTATTGATGAGGCTTTCGGCGCTGAGGAACTGCACGCCCAGGCTCGACTGGGGGATCAGCTCGGCGGCGGAGTGCACCAGCAGCTGCACCGTCCGCTCCACCGTGGCGTTGTCCAGGTCCCTGCGGCACAGGAGCAGGTTGGGCGCACCCACAGTCCACACCGCGGGCACGCCTGGATAGCTTCCCTCCGGGATGAGTACGCGGTCGTAGATGCCGCCGTACCGCCGGCGCAGTTCCGGCAGCAGGCCCGACAGGTCCAGGAGGGCCAGTGCAACGTCCTGTTGGGCTGCGGCGATGGCAGCAGTGGGAACTCCGCCTGACCAGAACAGGGCGTCCACCCTCCCCGCTTTGAGCGCGGCGATGCCATCGTTCAGGCCAAGGTTTTCGACGGCGGCGGTTCCGGACGGAGGCGCAGCGGCACCTTCGGAGGTGGCGATTCCCGCCGCTTCGAACAGCCGGGGCGTGGTCAGCGATGTGCCGGAACCGGGCTGGCCCACGGCGACCCGGCGTCCGGCCAGCCCGGAGATGTCCCGGATTCCACTGTCCTTCCGGACCACGCAGTGGACGTAGTTTTCGTACACCTTGCCGACCGCGGAGATCTCCGCTGTGTCCCCGCCCGGCTGGTCGGTGGCAGCATCTGCCAGTGCCACGGCAAAGGCAGCCCGCCCGGCCCGCAGCTCCGCGATATTGTCCAGGCTGCCACCGGTGGCCAGGGGCCTGGCATGGTTCGCCAGTCCGTGGCGTTCCAGCGCCGCGGCCAGGAGCGTTGAGAACTCGAGGTAGAAGCCGCCCGGTTCGCCGCCGGCAACGATCAGGGTCTCCGGCCGGTCCCCGCCGGTACAGGCAGCGAGGGCAGATGGCAGGCATGCGGCGAGTCCGACGGCGAAGGCCGACTTGAGCACGGACCGCCGCGGCGGGAGGGCGGCCGGACCGCCCGGGGCACCAGGGCTGTTTGGGGCGCCGGGCTCACTCACGGGCACCATCCCTGCCGGACCCTGCTGCCAGCTGGTCCGCTGGGGGCACCGGAAACTCGGTCCGGGCCGCCAGTCCATGGGGGGCCGCTTCGGCCAGGACCAGGCGCCCCCCGTTCGCGGCGGCAAGCTCACCCACGATGGTCATGCCCAGTCCGGTCCCCGGAACAGCGGAGTGCTGGGGGGACCGCCAAAACCTGGTGGCAGCCAAGGCGCGTTCTGAAGCGGAAAGCCCGGGACCGTCGTCGGAAATTTCCACCACCACCTTGTCCGGTTCCGTCCGCACGGCAGCGGCAATGGTGGCACCGTGGGCGTACTTGATGGCGTTGTTCAGGAGTTCGCCCGCCATCTGGCCAGCTCTGCAGGGTGGCAGGCCACCAGTGCCGGCGGCTGCGGCGGCGGGGCAAGGGCCAGCCGGCAGCCGGCCTGTTCCGCCAGCGGCGCTGCCCGCTCCAGCTCCCCCTGGAGGATGGGGAAGGGATCCACCGGTGGGGCAGGCGCACGGCCTGCAGGACTGCCGGAAGCCCGCAGGTATCCCTCGGACGCCCGGTGTTCCGCGGCCGCGAGCTTCAGTACTCCGTCCAGGATCTCCTCCACCCTTTCGAGCTCTGCGAGGGCCTTCTCGGCGGCATCGTGTTCCCGGGCGGACTTCAGCTCAAGCTGGAGCAGGTCCAGCCGCAGCCGGAGCGCCGCCACCGGGTTCCGCAGCTGGTGGGACGCATCAGCGATCAGCTGCCGCTGCGCCGCCATGCTGGCGCTGACGGTCCGTGCCATGGCCGTAAAGGACCGGCTCAGTTCCCGCAGCTCCGGCGGGCCATCCTCGGGGAGGCGCCCTGCCTGTCCGGTCCGCTCCAGCTGGTGCACGGCCGAATCCAGCCGCAGGACGGGCCGCAGAACCCATCCGGTGACCCGGGCGGCCCCCACCAAAAGGACGGCGGCCAGTGCAAGGGCAGCGATTCCCACCGCAAGCCACCGCTCCCGGAGTTTCTGCTGCGCCGTTGCGGCATCGACGTCCAGGACCACGGCGCCCAGGACCTGGCTGGCGCTGCCGAAGGGCCGGAAGATGACGCGGGAAGCGGAGCCAAAGGGCTCGAGGGGTTCCAGGGCTGTGTTGCTCACGTTCAGCCGGGCCAGGGACAAGGCATCCTGCACGTCGGGCTGCCCCGCATCAAGGCCGCCGGAAGCGAGGGTCCGCTGCTGCACCCGCACTACGATGCCTTCCCCGTAGAGCCCCGAGTACGTGTCCATCTCCCGCTGAAGGCGGGCCGTATCGCCGTCGCCTGCCGCGTCAAAGGCGACCTGTGCCAGCCGGTTCAGGGACGCCGCCCGGTTGATCTGCAGTTCCTGGGTCAGCTCACGGGACGCGGAACCCAGGATGGTCCCCGAAATCAGGAACACCACCACCAGGCAGAGCACGCTGAGGACGCCCAGCACCCGCAGCCTCATCCGGAAGCCGCCTCCACCCGGTACCCGACCCCTCGCACATTGATGATGAACCCGGGCTTCTGCAGTTTCGCCCGGAGCCCGGTGAGGTGCACGTCCAGGGACCGGGAGGACGCCAGGAACGCGTCGCCCCACAGGGCGTCCAGGATCTGCTCGCGCGTCACCACGGAGCCGGCATGCCGTGCCAGCAGTGCGAGGAGTTCGAATTCCGTGGCGGTCAGGGGGAGGGGCGTGCCTGCCCTGGAAGCGCTGCGCCGGTTGAGGTCTATCGCCAGGTCGTCCAGGACAATAACGTCCTCCTGCGGCGTGCCGCGGCCCCGTCCCGCCCGCCGCGTCACCGCTTCAATCCGGGCCAGCAGTTCCACCAGCTTTACGGGTTTGACCAGGTAGTCGTCGGCGCCGGAGCGGAGCCCGAGCACCACGCTGCGTTCGTCGTCGCGGGCGGTCAGGATCAGGATGGGGACATCGGTCACCTGGCGCAGCTTGCGCAGCACTTCCAGCCCATCCATGTCGGGCAGCCCCAGGTCCAGCAGGATCACCTGGAAGTTCCGGTGCGAGAGCAGGGCGTCGGCGCCCCGGGACAGCCGCTGCGGGTGGTGCCCGGCGCTTTCGACGGCGGCGGCCAGGGCGCCGGCCATGGCGTCGTCGTCTTCGACGATCAGCACGTCCATGGCCATCTTCCTTGCTGCGTTATCCGCGGTTGCCGGTTCATCCCCGCTCCGTGAGATTACCGCGCGGCGGCAGAATTTGCCCGACGGCGGGGGCTTGCCAGGCCGGCGCGCACGCCGTCCCGCGCCGAATCCTAAGGAAGTGTTAGGAAATGCCCCGCCACGTAGGTTGTGCGGTGGATCACCCATACCTTGGATAAGGCCCTCCGCTGTCGGAGGCCGCCGTCACTACAAGGAGGAACTCGCCGATGAGCACCCAACAAGCCGCGCCCCCATCGGAGGCAGCCCAGACCCGACGGGCCGTGGGCAATATCCTGAAGGGCT
Organism: Arthrobacter sp. SAFR-179; assembly: GCF_059414945.1. Taxonomy (NCBI): domain Bacteria; kingdom Bacillati; phylum Actinomycetota; class Actinomycetes; order Micrococcales; family Micrococcaceae; genus Arthrobacter; species Arthrobacter sp. SAFR-179. The sequence continues at coordinate 40,794 of NZ_JBPFDM010000009.1, read as the reverse complement.
CCGCCGGCAACCTTGTGGAATGGTACGACCTCTACGTCTACACCGTTTTCGCCGCCTATTTCCAAGCCCACTTCTTCAACTCCAAGGACGAACTGCAGGCCGGCCTCGAAGCAATGGCCGTCTTCTCGACGTCGTTCCTCATGCGTCCCATCGGCGCCTGGTTCTTCGGCCGCTACGCGGACCGCAAGGGCCGCAAAGCCGCGTTGACGCTCAGCGTCACCCTGATGTCCGCAGGCTCCTTCGCCATCGCGGTGCTGCCGACCCAGGACGTGATCGGCCTGTGGGCCATGATCCTGCTGGTGCTGGTCCGCGTGATCCAGGGCTTCTCGGTTGGCGGCGAATACGGCACCAGCGCCACCTACATGTCCGAGGCCGCCACCTCCAAGCGCCGCGGCTTCTTCTCCAGCTTCCAGTACGTCACCCTGATTGGCGGCCAGATGATGGCCTTGCTGGTGCTGGTGATCCTGCAGAACGCCCTGCCCAAGGGCGACCTGAACGAGTGGGGCTGGCGGATCCCGTTCGCGATCGGCGGCGTCGCTGCCCTGGTGGTGCTGTGGCTGCGCCGCTCCATGGAGGAGACCGTCTCCGCCGAACAGATCGAGGCGGCCAAGACCCCCGCAGTGGCCGGCCAGGCCCAGCCCGGCACCATGAAGCTGCTGTTCACCAGCTACTGGAAGCCGCTGCTGGTCTGCATCGGCATCACCCTGGGCGGCACCGTGGCGTTCTACACCTACACCAACTTCATCCTGAAGTTCATGAACGATACCTCCGGCATCGCCAAGACCGACACTTCCGTGATCAACTTCTGGGCCCTGTTCATCTTCATGCTGCTGCAGCCGGTCTACGGCATCATCTCGGACAAGGTGGGCCGCAAGCCCCTGCTGCTCTGGTTCGGCATCACGGGCGTCCTGTTCACCTGGCCGCTGCTGTCCACGCTGGCCGGCACCAAGGATCCGTTCACCGCGTTCCTGCTCATGATGGGCGGCCTGCTGATCGTGGGTGGCTACACCTCCATCAACGCCCTGGTGAAGGCCGAGCTCTTCCCGGCCTCCATCCGCGCCCTGGGCGTGGGCCTGGGCTACGCGATCGCCAACTCGCTCTTCGGCGGCACAGTCCCGCTGATCGGCGCCGCTTTCCAGAAGGCGGAACGCGAGGACCTGTTCTTCACCTACGTCACCGTGGCCATCGCCATCTCCCTGCTGGTCTACATCTTCGCCCTGAAGAACAAGAAGGCCACGCACCTGGACACCGAACAGGGCCACGCCTGGGACCAGGCTCCCACGGGCGGCGGCAAGGACAAGGACGCCCTCGGCGTGTAGTGCCCGGCCTGAACCAAGGCGATTGTTCCCAAAGGAGGCGTACGACGGCGGCTGCCCGGCCGCCGTCGTACGCCTCCTTTGTTTGCCGGTCCACATGGCCGCATCAGCCGGGCGGACTATATTGGGCCATGTCGGCACACCACCACAATCGCGGGAGTCTGCACCTATGGCCAAGGAACTTGCCACCCAGCTCATCGAACAACTCCAGGCTGCCGGCGTGCAGCGGATCTACGGGATAGTCGGTGACAGCCTCAACCCGATCGTGGACGCGGTCCGCCAGACGGGAGGCTCGGCGAAGGGCGGCATCGACTGGATCCACGTCCGCCATGAAGAAGCCGCCGCCTTTGCAGCGGCCGCCGAAGCCCAGCTCACCGGCAAGCTCGCTGTCTGCGCCGGCTCCTGCGGCCCCGGCAACCTGCACCTGATCAACGGCCTGTACGACGCCAACCGCATCGGCGCTCCGGTGCTGGCCATCGCCTCGCACATTCCCAGCAAGCAGATCGGCAGCACTTTCTTCCAGGAGACCCACCCGGACCGGCTCTTTAACGAGTGCTCGGTGTACTCCGAGCTCGTCAGCACGGCCGAGCAGGCCCCGCGCGTCATGCACAGCGCCATCCAGCACGCATTGGGACTCGGGGGAGTCGCCGTCGTGACCCTTCCCGGCGACATCGCCGGGCTGGAAGCAACGGCACCCACACCGCTCCCGGCCACGTTCCGCCCTGCCGCGCTGGTCCCGGACCCGGCAAGCGTGCAGGAGTTGGCGGATGCCATCAACCACGCCGGGAAGGTGGCCATCTTCGCCGGTGCCGGAGTGGAAGGGGCCCACAGTGAACTGATGGCGCTCGCCGAGCTGGCGAAGGCGCCCGTGGGACACTCGCTGCGGGGCAAGGATTTTGTCCAGTACAACAACCCGTTCGATATCGGAATGACCGGGCTGCTCGGTTACGGTGCGGCTGCGGAAGGGATCGAGGACGCCGACCTGCTGATCCTGCTGGGCACGGACTTCCCATATGACCAGTTCCTGCCGGACACCAGAACCGCCCAGGTGGACCGGGCGGCGCAGCGGCTGGGCCGCCGGACCGACGTCGACATCGCCGTCCATGGCGACCTACTCCCCACCCTGCGCGCGCTGCTGCCGCTGGTGAAGGCCAAGAAGAGCCGCCGGTTCCTCGACCAGATGCTCAAGAAGCACGACCGGCTGATGAACAAGGCCGTGGGCGCCTACACCCGCAAGGTGGAGAAAAAGCAGCCCATCCACCCGGAGTACGCGGCCTCGCTGCTGGACCAGGTGGCGGCGGAGGACGCCATCTTCACCGCGGACACCGGAATGTGCAACGTCTGGACTGCCCGCTACATCAACCCGCTGGGCACGCGCCGGCTGATTGGATCCTTCCTGCACGGCTCCATGGCCAACGCCCTCCCGCACGCCATCGGCGCGCAGCTGGCATACCCCGGACGCCAGGTCGTCTCGGTGTCCGGGGACGGCGGACTCTCCATGCTGCTGGGCGAGCTCATCACCGCGGCCGCCTACAAACTGCCGGTCAACGTGGTGGTGTTCAACAACTCCACGCTGGGCATGGTGAAGCTTGAGATGCTGGTGGACGGGCTGCCCGACTTCGGCGTGGACGTGCCGGACGCCAATTACGCTGCCGTGGCGCAGTCGCTGGGCTTCCACGCGGTCCGGGTCACGGACCCGGCGCAGATCGAGGCCGCCTACCGGGAAGCGTTCGCGCACCCGGGCCCGTCGCTGGTGGAGCTGATCACCGATCCGAAGGCGCTGTCCATCCCGCCCAAGATCTCCGGCTCCCAGGTGATCGGGTTCGCCACGGCCATGTCCAAGGTGGTCCTTAATCGTGGCGCGGGCGAGGCCGTGAGCATGGCCCGCTCCAACCTGCGCAACATCCCCCGGCGGTAGGCACACGTCGAGTTCGCCGGAAACTGCCGGGTTCGCCGCAGAATCCCGGCGATCTCGAGGGCTTCCGGCGAATCCGGCGCGGGGAGAAAGGTTCTAGCGGGCGCCGCCCTGCCAGAGGGCGTCGAAGGGGGCGCCGGAGGCAACGCGGTTGCGGATGCCGGCGGTGACGAAGTCCTTGGCCGTGCGGGCAGCCTCCAACGGGCTGGCGCCCTTGGCCAGTTCAGCCGTGACGGCGGCGGCGAGGGAGCAGCCGGCGCCGGAGACGGCCACCTCCCCCACCTTCGGGGCGCTCAGGACTTCCAGGGTCTCGCCATCGTAGAAGACGTCGACGGCGTCCGGGCCTTCCAGCCGCACCCCGCCCTTGGCCAGCACTGCCGCGCCGCTGAGCTCATGAACGCGGACGGCAGCGGCTTTGAGGGACTCAACGTCGGTGATCTCCAGCCCGGACAGGGACTCCGCCTCAAAGTGGTTGGGCGTAACAAACGTGGCCAGCGGCAGGATCTGCGCCTTGAGGGCCTGGTCGGTGTCCAGCGCGTGGCCGGGCTCCTGGCCCTTGCAGATCAGCACCGGATCCAGGACCACGTTGGCAAAGCTGTTCTCCTGCAGGGCACGGGCAACCGTGCTGATCGTTGCCGGGCTGCCCAGCATGCCGATCTTCACCGTGTCCAAAGCGGACGGCGCGCCCGATCCCGGACCGTACGCCGCCGTCGTCGCCTCCAGTTGGTCAGCGATCACCTGCTGGTCCACCGGCACGAAGCGGTGATTCCAGCTGTCCTTCGGATCGAAGGAGACGATGCAGGTGAGGTTCGCGATGCCGAAGACACCCAGTTCCTGGAACGTCTTCAGGTCGGCCTGCGCGCCGGCGCCACCGGTGGCTTCGGAGCCTGCGATGGTGAGGACGACGGCGGGACCGTTGGCGGACAGCGTTGCGTCAGGGGAAGCGGAAGTCATGCACCCATCCTGCCACCCGGCGTCGGACGCTTTCCATGTAGTGAAGTACAGCGGAGGCTGCGGGGAAGTGTTCACCGCCACAAGAGCCGGGTTCGTGGGCAGCGGCAATGGAAGAATGGCCTGAGTGCTAATACAACCGGCAGTCCCGCTCCGGGCGCCGGCCAACCACTTCTGAACGGATCCATCATGTCCCCTGCCCCCGGCCAGAGCGCCGCGCCCGACGCCATCAATACTGCGGCCGCAGTCCCCGTTGTCCGTTTCGCCGCCGTCGGCTCGCCCTATTTCGGCATCATGCTGGCCGCGATGGCCGTGGTGCTGATCCTTTCCAACATCGGGGCGTCCAAGGGTGTTGCGATCGGGCCGATCATCACCGACGGAGGCTTCTTCCTCTTCCCGCTCGCGTACATCCTGGGCGACGTCATCAGCGAGGTCTATGGCTTCAAGGTGGCGCGAAAGGCCATTTTCACCACCTTCGCGCTGTCTGTCTTCGCCTCCGTCTGCTACTGGGTGATCATTGCCTTGCCGGGCTTCGACGACGGGTACGGTGCCGCGAAGCAGTCGGCGCTGGAGGGTGCGCTGGGTCCCGTGCCGCAGATCGTGCTGGCGTCACTGCTGGCCTTCCTGGCCGGGCAGACCATCAACTCCTGGATCCTGGTCCGGATGAAGGCCCGCAGCGGAGAGAAGTCGCTGTGGGCCCGGTTGATGGGCTCCTCGGGCGCCGGAGAGTTCGTGGACACGCTGATCTTCTGCAGCATCGCGGCATCCGTGATCGGCATTGCGGACTTCGGCAGCTTTGTGAACTACGTGGTGGTGGGCTTTGTGTACAAGACCCTGGTGGAGTTCCTCTTCGTACCCGTCACCTCATTGGCCATCAACTGGGTCAAGAGGCGCGAACCCAGTTACGGCGTTGCAGGTCAGGCCGCGCCAGCAGTGACAAACCCCGCGTAACTGCCGCCCGGCGTCGCATATTCTGACTGCTGGCCTGTTGGCTGCCTGCTTCCGCACGCCGGAACGCTGCCGGATCGCCGGAAAGTACCGGCGGCCTGGTCGCGTTCCGGCGGTTTGGCGTTCAGGCAGCATGGCTACCGCCGGAGCGCGGCAAGGATTCGGGCCTTGAACTCATGTTCGCGGAACAGGTCGGCCCATGAAACACGCACGAAGGTCCAACCATTCTCGGTGAGGGCCTTCTCGCGCTGCCGCTCCTGGAACAGCACCTCGGCCGTTGGCCGGTAGTCGAAGTACTTCGCTTTCCCGTCGAATTCCAGCGCCACCTTCTTTTCCTTCCAGGCGAAATCCAGCCGGTACTGGCCAGCGCGTGTAGCCACCTCAACCTGGGGCTCCGGCAGGGGAAGCTTCAGCCGTGTCAGGAGTTCCCGGGTGAGCGTCTCACCGGGTGACTCCGAACGTGGATCTGCGTGGGCGAGTGCGCGTCGAAGGGTCCGGATCCCGCGGCGTCCCTGCAGGCCCTCAGCCATACTCTCCATCAGGGCTTTGTCAGCGCCGAGCCGGAGGGCGTGGTCTATCAGCACCAGTGCCTGGCGATAGCCCAGCATCATGCCGCAATCCACTGTCGTCCGCTCAAGCGAGGTCACCCGGAGGCCGCGGAGAGTGACCACCTCCGGCGCGGTCCACGGCCGGGTATGGCCCCGGACGTCCTTGCCGAGCCGCTCAGTGGAAGGGCTCCCCGGCAGCAGAATGTGCACCAGGTCATCAACATCCCACAGATACAAACCGTGCAGCCGGGCCGCCGAGGTGTGGCTGTACACATAGCCGCCCGTTGAAGTGGTCAACGTCGCGTGGGCATGGGCGCGAATCAGCTGCCTGCTGCGGACGGGACGTGTCTGCTTCTCCCACAGCTCAGCGCGGATGTAGCAGCCGTGGCGAAGGCGGACCAGCTTCCCCTGGAGGACCAAGGCCTTGATGGCCCGGGAATTGAGTCCCCTCTCGTGCAGTTGCCCCGTCCGCCACAGGTTGCCGGTGCTCGGAAGAGAGGGGAGACGGACTGGCTGCTGTGGTGTCATCCCGGCAGGATCCCGCGGCTGTGGCAGCTGCGGAAGGCGCCGCCGTCGTCATGTGGACAACCCGCCACCGCCGCCCTGGTTCCCGGGACCGCCGGAACCCGTCCGGCTCGCCGCAACGTTCCGGCGCGCCGGACGCTTTCCGGCGGGTTCGACGACGGACCGCCGGCTCAGCCCTTCAGGGTCGCGTCCAGGAGGGCCCGCAGTTCCTTGAAGTGACGCTCGGTGGCGTCCGGGTGGAAGGCCGAAGTGTCGGCCATGGTGTATCCGTGCGGCGCCCCTTCATAGATAACGTTCGAGGCCTCGAGCCCCGCAGCCTGGAGGGCTTCGCCCAGCCGGGCAACGGCGTCGGGAGCCATGCTCCGGTCATGGTCCGCATGGCCGAACACGAACCGGGCCCGCGCATTCGGGAGCCCCAGGTGCGGGCTGTCCGGCTCGTCAGTGGCCAGGCCGCCGCCGTGGAAGCCGCCACATGCAGCCACCAGGTCAGGGTGGGAGGTGGCGGTACGGACGGCGAGCCGGGCGCCCATGCAGTAGCCCACGGTGCCGATGGGGCCGGGCGCCACGCCGTCGAGCGCTGCCAGGGCCGAAACCCACGCACCGATGTCCGGCAGCGCCTTGTCCGGGGTCAGGCGGCCAACCCGCGGGAAAGCGGCCTTGCCCGCGGCTTCCCGGCCTTCCTGGGTGGACATGTCCCCGGTGGGGGCGAGTTCCGCGGCCGTTCCTTCACGGTAGAAGACGTTGGGCGCCAGCACCACGTAGCCCCAGTCGGCGATGCGCTGGGCCATCTCCTGGATGCGGGGGCGCAGGCCGAAGGCATCCATGTAGAGGATGACGGCGGGAAAGGGACCGGCTCCAGTGGACGGGCGGGCCACCAGGGCCTCTGCGGTGCCTTCTGCGGCAGGGATTTCGATAGGCATCCGCCCACACTACCGGAGCTCCCAGGTGCACAGCCTAGGAGTAGTACCGGCCCAGGGTTTCTGCCTTGAAATCGAAGAAGGTGCCGGACTCGATGGCCAGCCGGGCGTCGTCCACCATCTTCACCACGAACCGCTCGTTGTGGATGGAGATCAGGGTGGCGGACAGCATCTCCTTGGCCTTGAACAGGTGGTGGATGTACGCCCGGGAGTAGTTGGCGCAGGCGTAGCAGTCGCAGCCGTCCTGCAGCGGCCCGAAGTCGCGCTTGTACTTCGCCCCCGAGAGGTTGTACCGGCCCTCCGGGGTGTAGAACGCTGAGTTGCGGGCCACCCGGGTGGGGGAGACGCAGTCGAAGGTGTCGGCGCCGTTTTCGATGGCGGTGAAAATGTCGTCCGGCTCGGAAATGCCCAGCAGGTGGCGCGGCTTGTCCTCCGGCAGTTCCTCATTGCACCAGCGAACAATTGTGCCCAGGTTCTCCTTTTCCAGAGCGCCGCCGATGCCGAAGCCATCGAACGGCATGCCGCCCAGGTCCCGGCAGGCCTTCCGGCGCAGGTCCTCGTACTGGGCGCCCTGGATCACGCCGAACAATGCCTGGTACGGCTTGCCCGCCCGTTCCTCCGTGAGGCGGAAGTGCTCCGTGATGCACCGCTCTGCCCACAGCCGCGTGCGCTCCAGCGATTCCTCCTGGTACCCGCGGGAGTTCTGCAGCGTGGTGAGCTCGTCGAACGCGAACATGATGTCGGCGCCGATCTGGTGCTGGACCTGCATGGAGATCTCGGGGGAGAAGCGGTGGCGGTCCCCGTTGAGGTGGCTCTTGAACCACACGCCGTCGTCGTCGATGTGCGCCAGGCGTTCCTTGCCCGGCGCCACGGCGTCGTCCGGTCCTGGAGCACCGGCGGCGGCGACGGTCTTCATGTCGATGACCTTCTTGAACCCCGAACCCAGGCTCATCACCTGGAACCCGCCGGAGTCCGTGAAGGTGGGCCCGGACCAGTTCATGAACGCACCCAGGCCGCCCGCCTCATCCAGGATGTCCGCGCCGGGCTGGAGGTACAGGTGGTAGGCATTGGCAAGCACAGCCTGCGCGCCGAGATCCGCTACGGCTTCCGGCAGCACCGCCTTGACCGTGGCCTTGGTTCCGACGGCGATGAACGCCGGGGTCTGGATGTCACCATGCGGCGTGGAGATGGTGCCGGTGCGGCCGAGGAATTCCCCGCCGTTGTCGGCCACCTGCGCCCCGGTGGGCGGGCAGGTTTCCGCCAGGCGCGTGCCTACCGTATAGGAAAACTGTGACCGGGTATCAGGCAGGGCGAAGGCGGGGTTGGCTGGCACCGTACCAGTGTGCCAGCAATTGGCGCCGCCTCAATAAACCAGCGCCGGCAATGCGCGTGCCCCAAAAATCAGCAGACGGGGTCAGCTGACCGGTTCCGAGTCCGGGTAGTTTCTGGTCCGCCAGGAGTCCCATTCGGACCGGATGGCCTCAAGCTTGCCGGCGCCCAGGTCATACGTAGAGGCGATGACCAGCGAGCCTTCACCCTCTGCGCGGACGTCCTTGATGGCGGGATGGTCGGCCACCACCAGCAGCCCTTCGCCGTGCTCGGCGTAGTTGTGCACCGTGAGTCCCACCTGGTGGCTGGTCCGGTACCAGACCTTGCCGCTGATCTCCTCGCCGGTGTCCAGTGTCACATGGTACGGCTCGCCCGGGGCAGGAAGATCGGCCAGCCCGAGCTTCTCGATCGCGGAGCCCTTCCCTTCCGTCAAGTGCAGGAACAGGGTGTGCCGCTTGCCGTGCGGGTGGCGTTCCAGGGCAAAGCGGAGCTGCTGCAGGAAGGTCAGCCAGCCCTGCGTGATGTCCTCGTCCCAGGCAGCCCACTCGGAGTCATGGTCCATGGCCCCGCGGGTCACGCTGACCCGGGTTCCGCCGGCCTCCGGGTGGAGCTCAAAGGTGTCCCCGCCGTGGACGGTGAGGCGGGTGTGGTCCGCGGATTCCTCCACGTCGCCGGAGAAGTAGATCTCCTTGATCTCGGAGTCCAGGTCCTCGGCCTGCCAGCCGTGCCACTGGGCCACCTTGGACGGTTCGCGCAGCATGGTCCAGACCTGCGGCGCGTCGGCGTTGATCACTACGCTGAGATTGTTGGTCATAGCCCCGAATGTACAACTCCGGCCACGCCCCGGGTAGGGGTAATTTCCCCCGCCCGGACGCCGCTCCGGCGCTCAGGAGCGCACGGCCTCCAGCTCGTTGCTGATCCGTCGTTCCAGCTCGGACATCCCGATGGTTTCCGAACCGCCGTGCGCCCGCAGGAACAACAGGGACTCCAGCCGCAGCAGCCGCCATTCGCGCTCGGCGTCGTGGTTGGAGTTGTCGATGGAGCGGAAGATTTCCTTGTCGTACAGGTTGGGCTCGTTGAGTGAGCGCTGGCGCACCTTGGCCGCCATGCGCGCCTTGAACGGGTCCGTTTCCTGGTTCTCAGGGGTGCGGATCAGCTTTTCGTAGACCTCGGCGCGCGCGTTCTGGCCATCCTGCCGGCAAATGTAGCTGGCCAGGGCGAGGGAAGCCTCCACCGAGGTCCACCGGCCGGGGTTCCCGTCGTAGGGCAGCACGGTGAGGAGGTCGGCCACGGACAGTGCCCCGTCGGCGTCCTTGAGCGTGATGAACAGTTCGTGGGCCAGGTCGCTGAGGTCCTTCAGGCAGCTTCCGGACTTGAAATTGACGCCTTTGGAAAGCCGGTCGGCCAGGAGCAGGACGCCCTCCGCATCCGGATGCGCCTCGGCGGCCGCTTCCACCACGGATTCGGGTGTGCCGGCCGGCGCCGGGATGAGCGCGAGTTCCTCCTCGCTGGGCCCGGTCACCGCAGGCGGCACCGGCGGCAGGGGAGGGACGACGACGGCGGGCGCCACGGCGATGGGTCCCGTCCCGCCGCCGGGCTGCTCCCGCCGGCCATCGGCGGGTGCGGCGGCCTCCAGCGGCGGTGTGGCCTCCGGAAGGTTGGCCGGCAGCGGAAGCTGGGTGACGTCGTCGTGCGCTCCGTCCACCACGGTGACCGTGGTGCCGATGGCCACCCGCAACGTCCCGCCGCCGGAGAGGCTGGCCAGCACCAGTGCGGGGGAGCCGAAGTCGTCGTGCTCTAGCTCCACCTGGTCAATTTCGGCGGTACGCCGGCCGTCCGGAAGGAGGATGTGGGTGCCGGTGGTCAGAGATCCAGCCTGCTGTTCACGGTGGTGCCTGGCGGCTGGTGATTCGGTCATGGGAGTCCTTAAGTTCTCTTGCGGTCCGCCCTACAGTCTACAAAGGCGGACGCCTAAAACCGGGGACCCCCACGTCCCGGCGGGGTTGTCAGAAGCCCACACCTGCGAACGCCAGGGCCTGCCGGATGAGGCCGCCGCGGCCGCCCACGAACTCCATCTGGACGCCGGGGCTGAGGACTTCCTCGGGGGTCATCCACGTCAGCTCCAGGGCGTCCTGGCGGGGCTCGCATTCGCCCGTGACCGGGATGACGTAGGCCAGGGACACGGCGTGTTGCCGCTCGTCCGTGAATCCGGTCTGGGACGGCGCCGGGAAATATTCGGCCACCGTGAACGGCACGGGACTGAGCGGCAGCTGCGGAAATGCCAGGGGGCCCAGGTCCTTCTCCATGTGCCGCAGCAGTGCGGCCCGGATGGTTTCGCGGTAGATGACCCGGCCGGAGACCAGCGAGCGCACCATGGTCCCGTCGGCGTCTGCCTGCAGCAGTGTGCCCACCTCGTTGACGTATCCCAGCGGATCCAGCCTCACGGGCACTGCCTCCACGTACACCATGGGCAGCCGCCCCCGCGCCTCAAAGAGGTCTTCTTCGGAGAGCCAGCCGGGATTCGGGTCAGGTGTGCGCACGTTCATGCTTAAGTTCTACCCCATGGGGCGCCGCTGGGAGATCCAAAGCGTGGCGGGCGCGTTGGGGCTGCCCGCGTCCGGATTGGCCACGTGGAGGGTGCTGCCAAAGGCCTCCTCAGTCAGGCTGGCGGCGAAACCGGCGCCGGTGAGCCGCTCCTGCAGCGGTTCCAGCCCGCCGTCGTACTCGAAGCCCAGGCCTGAGCGCGGAGGCCCCGACGCCGGCCGCACCAGGAGCACGCCGCCGTTCTTGGCCGTGAAATCCGCGGTTTCGTCGTTGTCCGGGACCGGGCGCGGGCGCGCGCCCACGTGCAGGAGGGTGCGGATGGCAGCCCCGGGTTCGGCGGTGTACCAGACGGCGGCGACCGCCAGCGCGGGGTCAGCATCGGCGCACTGGGCGCCATGGAGGGCCTTGTCCGCCAGGAAGCTGAACCCGTCCGGCGCACTGATCCGGCAGGCCTCGCCATGGTCCGCCGTGACAAGTTCCGCCAGCTGCGCTGCCTGCTTCCTGTCCTCCTGCGCCCCGTCTTCCTGCGCGCTGTCCTCCTGCGCCCCGTCTTCCTGCGCCGACAGGTTGGTGCGGCGGGCGAACTCCGCCACGTCGCCCACCTCCACGGCGAAAACGGTGCGGCCGTCCTGGCCGGACCCGGCGTCAGCGCCATGCAAAGCCAGGCGGCCTGACGCGGAGTCGAAGACCTGCCATCCGCCGTCGTCCTCTGTTTGGACCATTCCCAGCGCGGTCAGGAACTGCTTCCAGGGCTCAATACGGGAGGTGAAGTGGACGGGACGGACTCGGAGCATGGCATTGTCCTCGGTGAGAAATGGTGTGTGCTGCTGTATGGCCATGATGCCACCGGACGCGCCGGCGCACACGGGGCTTGTGGCAGGGGATTCCGAGGGCAGAATTGGGCCATGGCCGTTGACCTTGAGGAACTGCTGGTACCTGACGCTGCTGCCTGGCGCGCCTGGCTGGAGGAAAACCACAAAACCAGCCCGGGCGTGTGGCTGGTCCTGCACAAAAAGGGCGGCACCGTCACCGCCCTTGACTACCCGGCCGCGCTGGACGAGGCCCTCTGCTTTGGCTGGATTGACGGGCAGCTGCGGCGCCGGGACGACGAAAGCTCCTTCCAGCGGATGACGCCGCGGCGTCCACGCAGCGTCTGGTCTGCCCGGAACGTGGGGCACGTCGCCCGCCTGGAAGAGGCGGGAAAGATGACCGACGCCGGGAGGGCAGCCGTCGAGGCGGCCAAGGCCGATGGCCGCTGGGACGCGGCCTACGGCGGGCAGGCAGACCTGGAAGTTCCGGCGGATCTTGCGGCCGCCATCGCCGCGAACCCCGCGGCCCAGGCGATGTTCGACGTCCTCACCAAAACCAACCTGTTCGCCCTGGTCTACCGGACCAATTCCGCCAAGCAGGCAGCCACCCGGGAGCGCCGGATCGCCGGGTTCGTGGACATGCTGGCGCGCGGCGAAACCCCGTTTCCGCAGAAGAAGCGTCCCGCCGGCCAGGACTAGCGCGGGCAATCACTAGCACGGGCAGGACCTGCAGCAGCTTGGCAGTCCGGGATTCGGATCCCGGCGGCCCGGCCGGTAGGATTGACGGTTCACTTGCACTGGTGCCGTTTCCCGAACCCGGGGGACGGCACTTGTGCGTTCAGCGACGGATCGACGCAACCATGCCTCCCACCTTTTTCCGAACCGTTCCTGCCGCCCTTCGGCGACGGGCCTTCCTGTGGCTCGCGGCAGCCGTGGCCGTGCTGGTGGTGGCCGGTGCGCTGGTGCTGGCAGGAAACCAGCAGGAACGCGCCCAGCCGGGCGCCGGAGAATCAACGGCCGCGCCCACGGAGGCTGCCCCGGCTGACGGCCCCGGCTACCGCCCTGCGTACCACCTCACCCCGGACCAGCGCTGGATGAACGATCCCCAGCGGCCCTTCCTGCTGGACGGCGTCTGGCACTACTACTACCTCTACAACGCGGACTATCCGGAGGGGAACGGCACCGAATGGTTCCACGCCACCAGCACGGACCTGGTGCACTGGAAGAACGAGGGCGTGGCCATCCAGAAGTTCCGCAACGGCCTGGGTGATATCGAGACGGGCTCCGCCGTGGTGGACACGGAGGGGACAGCCGGCTTTGGCAAGGGGGCGGTGATCGCGGTCCTCACCCAGCAGGACGACGGCGTCCAGCGCCAGTCCCTGTTCTACTCCACGGACAACGGCTACAGCTTCCAGAGCTATGGGCAAAACCCGGTCATGGAGAACCCCGGCGCCGAACACTGGCGGGATCCGCGCATCGTCCGGGACGACGCCAACAACCAGTGGCTGATGCTGCTTGCCGAGGGGTCCAAGATTGGCTTCTACACGTCAAAGGACCTTAAGCAGTGGAACTACGTGTCGGGTTTCCAGCAGGACGGGCTGGGCATCCTGGAGTGCCCGGACTTCTTCCAGATGGACGTTGACGGCGATCCCGCTAAGCGCACCTGGGTGCTGGCGGCGAGCGGCAACGGCGCGGCGGAGGGCCGGACCACCGGGCTGGCCTACTGGACCGGCAGTTTTGACGGCAAAGCCTTCACTGCCGATGGCGGCCATCAGTGGCTCGACGGCGGCCCGGACTTCTACGCGGCCGTCACCTGGGATGATCCACGGCTTGGCGACGGCCGGCGGAAGGCCTCCCGGCACGCCATCGGCTGGATGAACAACTGGGCTTACGCCAGGGAGCTTCCCACGGAGAGCTGGTTCGGTTCCGCCTCGCTGGTGCGCGACATCCGGCTGGTATCCGACGGCGGCCGCCCGGCTCTGGCGTCATCGCCCACCACGGCATTGAAGTCCCTCGAAGGGGAGCCGGCGCAGGTCCCGGCGGGCAGCCTTAGGGACGGGCAACCGCTCCAGGTGCCCGACAGCGGTGCGTTCAAGCTGGACGTCGAGCTGGAAAAACCCGGGAACGGGACCGGGGATGCCCGGCTGCTCCTGCAAAGCGGCGGGACCACCTACGCCACCATCGGCTACGACTTCCGGGACGGCCGGGCCTACGTGGTCCGCGACGGCGATGCGGTGGCAGGGGGCCAAGGCAAGGCTGGAGGTCCGGAAGGGGCCAACGAGTACCGCAAGGCGCGTTCGGTCGAGGCCCGGGTCGCCGGGGACACCGTGCGCCTCACTGCCTACGTGGACCGCTCCTCCGTCGAGGTCTTCTTGGACGGGCAGGCCCTGACGGCCCTGGTGTTCCCCCCGGCGGGCCACAGGGAGGCCCGCCTCGCGGGGGACGGCCCGGTCTCGCTCAGGGCCGGCACCGTCACCCCGCTGTCCGGCATCCGCTAGGTTCCGGCCGGGGTGCTGCGGCCGGGCAGTGCCGCGGTGACGGCCGCGGCAGCCTCCAGCGTCATCCACGCCTGCAGCTGCGTGGAAAGTTCGACGACGGCCCCCGGCGGGTACGTAGCAGCGGCAGGTTGGGCGGCGTGCAGCGAGAAGACGCTCTTGCCTGCAAGCCTTGATCGGCCTTCTTTCGGTTCCACGGAGCGCCGGCCGGACCAGAACGCCTCCGCGGTGTCCGTCACCAGCCGGGCAGCCGTGGCCCGGGTTGCCTGTGGCAGCCGGGGGTCGGCTGCGGCGAGTGCCAGGTAGCGGCAGAGGATCCCGGTGAACAGGCCGCCGTCGCCCGTTCCTTCGCAGCGTAGGACGGTACTGCCCGGAACCGTGAGCTTCAGGCCTACCGCGTCCACCAAGGTGGCAGCCCGGGCGAGGTTGGCGTCGCCGCCCAGTTCCAGGAGGGCGCCCAACACCGGACCCTGGTTGTAGGTGTACACCGCGCGTTCCAGCACCACTTCGCCCGCGGGGTTCAGGCGGGCGCCGTCCAGGTACAGGCCTTGGTCCTGGTCGAAGAGCGTGGCGTCCAGCCAGTCCAGCAGTGCCTGTGCCTTGCCGTGCTGGCCGGTGCGGGCGTAAAACAATGCCACAGGCGCTGTGGCCGGGGTGTTCTTGAAGTCCCGCTTCTTGCTCCAGAACGCACCTCCGCCCAGGTCGTCAGTGCAGGCGGCGTCAAACTGCAGCGCCAGGGACGCGCGGACTGTGGCGTTGCGGCGGCGGCCGGGGCGCCGCGTCTCCTCGGCCAGCGCGTCCAGCCGCAGCGTTGCCAGCGCCAGCCAGGCCATGTCGTCGTAGTAGTTGTTGACGAAGGTCAGGGCGTTGCGGAGCCGGATTCCGGTGACCAGCCGTGAGGCCAGGCGCCCGGCGCTGGGCCGGTCCGGGCCGTTGAACCGGGCTGCGGGGGTGGCTCCGCCGCCCAGCTCCCGGCGGCCGGTGTCCACCAGGCAGTCCACGTAATGGGCCTGCCACCAGTAGTGCCACGGGAGGGCCAGCGCTGCGGCAGGCCGGACACGCCGGAGCGCCGCGAGCCACCATCCCCGCCGTCCGCCTCCCGGCTCCTGTCCCGGTGCTGCCTGGCCCGGTCCGGGTCCAGCCTGGTCCTGCCCCGCCGGGTGCCTGCCCTGCCACAGCACGGCGCCCAGGTGGGTTCCGGGCAGGAACAGCAGTTTCCGGCCGAACAGCGCGGTCACCGACTGGGCCGCATGCTCAGCCCTGTCCTGCCAGGCGGTCAAGGAGTTGCTGGAAGTCATGCCGTCCACCCTAACCGTGGCACCGCGGCCCGGGTGCAGCCTGAAGTCCGCCAAGAGTGCGGCAGCGGCTAATTTCAGTTAACATTCATTAACTGTTGCTCGAGGCCGCGCCGCGGCACGGGAACACGCATCAAGGAGGATGTATGGACATCAAAGGCAGCGTCGCACTGGTGACAGGCGGCGCCTCCGGGCTGGGGGCAGCCACAGCACAGAGGTTGTTCGACGACGGGGCGTCCGTAGTCCTCGTTGACCTCCCTTCCTCCAACGGGCAGGCAGCAGCGGACGAACTCAACGGCCGTGCCCAAGCAGGCCAGGCCGCCGCCTTTGCCCCTGCGGACGTGACCAGCGAGGCTGACGTGCGGGCCGGCGTCGGGACCGCTGCAGGGATGGGGCCGCTCCGGATCGTGGTGAACTGCGCCGGGATTGCCACCCCGGGCAAGGTGCTGGGACGCGACGGCGTGCTGCCCCTGGAAGCCTTCAGCCGCGTCATCCAGGTGAACCTGATCGGCACCTTCAACGTCCTCCGGCTGGCCGCCGAAGCGATGGTGGCCACCGAGCCCGCGGTCACCGAACTGGGTGGCCCGGAGCGCGGCGTCATTATCAACACCGCCTCCGTGGCCGCCTTTGACGGGCAGATTGGCCAGCCCGCCTACTCCGCTTCGAAGGGGGCCGTGGCTGCCATGACGCTGCCCATCGCACGGGAGCTGGCCCGCTCGCTGGTCCGCGTGGTCACCATTGCGCCCGGCATCTTCGAGACGCCCATGATGGCCGGCCTGCCGCAGGAGGCGCAGGATTCGCTGGGCGCCCAGGTTCCGCACCCGTCCCGGCTGGGCAAGCCGGCCGAGTACGCCAGCCTGGTGGCGCACATCGTGGACAATGCCATGCTGAACGGCGAGACCATCCGCCTTGACGGCGCCATCCGGATGGGGCCGAAATGAGCGCGCGGGACACGTCACAGCTGCCGCAGGCCGATTTCTTCGCTGTGGAGTCATTGCTGGGCGACGCCGAGCGGAACAAGCTCGCCGAGCTCCGGGACTTCCTGGCAGCCGAGGTGGCGCCGCACGCCGCCGACTGGTGGAACAAGGCGGAGTTTCCCGCCCACATCCTGCCCAAGCTGGCCGCGCTGGAACTGAGCACGCCCGCCCACCGCGGCTACAGCCACCTGTTCGCGGGTCTGGTCATCGCGGAAATAACCCGCGTGGACACATCCCTCGCCACGTTCTTCCTGGTCCACCACGATCTCTTCGTCGAGTCCCTGCACACCTTCGGCAGCGGGGACCAGAAGCAGCGGCTGCTGGCCGACGCCTCGGAGCTGCGCACCACGGGGGCGTTCGCCCTCACCGAACCCCTGCACGGCTCGGACGTGGCGGGCGGGATGGAGACGCGGGCCCGGCGGATATCCACCAGCACCGGGGAAGCGGACGACGACGGCGACACCTGGGTGCTCAACGGCGCTAAACGGTGGATCGGCAACGGGACGTTCTGCGACTACATGCTGGTGTGGGCCCGGGACGAGGCGGACGGTTCCGTGCGGGGCTTCATCGTGGACGCCACCCTGCCGGGGGTCAGCCGGACCAGGATCGAGAACAAGATCGCCCTGCGCACGGTGCAGAACGCGGACATCGTGTTCCAGGACGTCCGGGTAGCGGAGGCGGACCGTTTCAGCGGGATCAGCAGCTTCGAGGATACCAAGGAACTGCTGCGCAGCTCCCGGATCATGGTGGCCTGGCAGACGGTGGGCCAGCAGCTGGCGGCGTTCGACGTCGCCCGTCAGTACGCGGTGGAACGCGAGCAGTTCGGCCGCCCGCTGGCACATTTCCAGCTGATCCAGCAGCAGCTGGTGACCATGCTGGGCAACGCCGTGGCCAGCATGGCCATGATGGCCGGAATCGCCAGGCTCCAGGAACAGGGCGCCGCCGACATGCCGCAGGTGGCCCTGGCCAAGTCCTACCTCAGTGCCCGGATGCGCGAAACCGTGGCGCTGGGCCGGTCTATCCTGGGCGGGAACGGCATCGTCACCGATTACCGGATGGCCAAGATCTTCGCCGATGCCGAGGCCATCTACACCTACGAGGGGTCGTTCGAGGTGAACACCCTGATCGTGGGGCGCGCCATTACCGGAATCTCGGCCATCTCCTAAGCGGGGTACGGCTGCTTCTCGCCAGCCTCCACCCGGATGTCCAGGCTGTTGTTCGGCACCGGCATGGGGCAGGTGCCGTAGGGGGTGAAGGCGCTGGGGTAGTTGATGGCCCGGTTGAAGTCCAGTACCACGGAGCCGTCCGGACGGGGGCGGGGGAGCGAGAGCTTCCGCCAGTCGTCGGTGGTGTCGCCGTTGGTCTCGTCGTGGAACGTGACGGTCAGGGCGCCGAGTTTCTCTTCCTCCGCCTGGAGCCGGAATTCGTGGTTGCTGCCGGGGAGGCGGAAAACCACTTCGCCCACACTGCGGTGCACGCCGTCCACCAACGGGTTCGCGGTTCCGATCGGTACGTCCACTGGTGCGGGGTAGGGCTCAAACCGGCCCGTCACCTCCCAATCCGGGTTGTAGGGATAGGTGGGGACGCCGTCGAAATCTGTGAAAACCTGCGACGACGAGTCCCGGGTGCGGATGGCGTACCGCCCGCCGCGCATGGCCAGTTCCACCACCACCCGGTCCCCGTTGGGCCCGCCGAACTGCACCCACATCAGCGACTCCTCGTCGGCCAGGACCGCGGAAATGGTGCCGTCCACCTGTTCTCCGGTCTCCACCAGCGTGAGCCCGTCCGACGGGACGGCGGTGAGGAACGCCGTCGTGCCCGCGCCGTCCGTGGACCACAGGCCCGGGGCCAGGTCGACGGCGGCGGGGGAGCCTTCGAGCCACTGGAAGGAGGTGAGGGTGAGCCAGCCGTGCGGCGTTGCAAGGGCGTTGTCGCGGTTGGTGCGGAAGCGCTGCCAGCGCTCGACTTTGGCGGCTGGGGTGGTGGCCATGGTTCCTTCCGGTTGGGTTCTGCCACCGCTACAACCCCCGCCGCATGCCGCTTGTTCCCGCGGCTGGACGTCCGCCGGGGTTGAATGGGTGAGTGGACATCCTTGCAGGAGTAAACCGGGAATGGCTGGCGGCACTGACCTGGCTGGCGGCGCTGTCCGCCGGCGCGGGTGTGCTGCTCTGGCGCCGCCGGTGTGCAGACCTCGCCGTGCTCACCGCCGTCGTGGTTTTCATGGCAGCAAACGTCGGCGCCGGTATCTATGTCCTGAACCACCTGGCGGACGGGCGCTGGGGCGGGGACGCGCAGGCCAGGCTCGTCGCGCCGTCGCTTTCCGGGACTCCGGTAGTGGGCCAGTTCCTGGGACCGCTCGACGGCGCCATGGCAGGCATGGCGGGCGGGGTCAACGACTTCATCGACTTCCGCGCCGCGCTGCCTGTGGCGCTGGACTTCTTCGCAGCCGCCGGCTGGGCCCTGGCCGTTTCGGTGCCGGTGGCGCTGGCAGCCGCCGCCGTCCAGGCTGGAAGGGTCCGCCGTCGGAACGCTGAGCTGGCTGCCTGGCGCACCGAGGTGGCGCAACTCCGTGCCGAGCTTGACGGAGTGAAGCGCCACGTGGGGTACCGCGACATCTTTTGAGACGGATTCCACTGCTGCAACCCGCCGGGGGTAGCATCTTTAGCTAGTAACGTGGCTCACAGTATCCAGCGCAGTGTACGAGCCAAGTCCAAAACCCTCGAAAGATTGCGTCAATGGCACACACTGCAACAGCGCCCGAAACAGATCTCGCCTCCGAACTGCGCGCGGACGTCCGGCGCGTTTCCACCCTGCTGGGGGAATCGCTGGTCCGCCAGCACGGACCGGAACTCCTGGACCTCGTGGAGCAGGTCCGGCTCCTGACCAAGGAATCCAAGGAAGCGGCCCGCGGCGGTGCGCACGCCACCGGCCCGTGGAGCGCGCACGACGTCGTTGCCCAGGTCCGTGAACTCCTGGGCTCCCTGCCCATCGAGCAGGCAACCGACCTGGTGCGCGCCTTCGCCTTCTACTTCCACCTGGCCAACGCCGCCGAACAGGTCCACCGGGTCCGCGGGCTGCGGACCCGCGCCGAAAAGGACGGCTGGCTGGCTAAAACCGTGGCGGACATCGCCGCCCAGGCCGGTCCTGAAGTCCTGCAGGAAGTTGTCAACGGTCTGGACGTGCGCCCCATTTTCACGGCACACCCCACCGAGGCCTCCCGCCGCTCCGTCCTGGACAAGATCCGCAAGCTCTCGGACGTCCTGTCCCAGCCCACCGCCGAAGGATCCACCGCCCGGCGCCGGCAGGACCGGCAGCTGGCCGAGATCATCGACCAGATGTGGCAGACCGACGAACTGCGCCAGGTCCGGCCCACGCCGGTTGATGAAGCCAGGAACGCCATCTACTACCTGGGCGGCATCCTCACCGACGCGATGCCGGAAATGCTCTCCGAGCTCTCCGAACTCCTCGGCGAGCATGGCGTCACCCTGGCCTCCAAGGACGCCCCCATCCGGTTCGGCTCCTGGATCGGCGGCGACCGCGACGGCAACCCGAACGTCACGGCCGCCGTGACCCGCGAAATCCTGCAGATCCAGAACCAGAGCGCCATCCGCATCAGCATCGGCATGATCGATGAGCTGATCTCCATCCTCTCCAACTCCACGGCGCTCGCAGGCGCGGATGATGCGCTGCTCGAGTCCATCGATGAGGACCTGAAGAAGCTGCCCGGCCTGGACAAGCGGGTCCTGGAACTGAATGCCCAGGAGCCGTACCGGCTGAAGCTCACCTGCATCAAGGCCAAGCTCATCAACACCGGCAAGCGCGTGGCCGCGAACACCAACCACGAGCACGGCCGCGACTACAGCGGCACCGATGAACTCATGGCGGACCTGCAGCTGCTGGAACTGTCGCTGCGCAACCACTCCGCAGCCCTGGCCGCGGACGGCGCGCTGGCCCGCGTCCGCCGCGCCATCGCCTCCTTCGGCCTGCACCTGGCCACCCTGGACATCCGCGAACACGCGGACCACCACCACGACGCCGTGGGGCAGCTGATGGACCGGATCGGCGGCCCCGGACTGCGCTACGCCGAGCTGAGCCGTAAGGAGCGCTTCGAGGTGCTGGGCTCCGAACTGGCCTCCCGCCGCCCGCTGTCCGGCCACCCGATCAAGCTCGACGGCGCGGCCGACGGAACCTACGACGTCTTCCGCGAGATCCGCCGGGCCCTGCGCATGTACGGCCCGGACGTCATCGAGACCTACATCATCTCCATGACCCGCGGTGCCGACGACGTCCTGGCCGCCGCCGTGCTGGCCCGTGAAGCCGGCCTGGTGAACCTCTTCGGCGACAAGCCCTACGCCAAGCTCGGCTTCGCGCCGCTGCTGGAGACGGTGGAGGAGCTGCGGGCCTCGGCCGAGATCATCGACCAGCTGCTGTCCGACCCCTCCTACCGTGAACTGGTGCGGCTGCGCGGCGACATCCAGGAAGTGATGCTGGGCTACTCGGACTCCAACAAGGAATCCGGCGTGATGACCAGCCAGTGGGAGATCCACAAGACCCAGCGCAAGCTGCGCGACGTTGCCGCGAAGCACGGGGTGCGCGTCCGCCTCTTCCACGGCCGCGGCGGCTCCGTGGGCCGCGGCGGCGGGCCCACCTACGACGCCATCCTGGCCCAGCCCAACGGCGTCCTGGAAGGCGAAATCAAGTTCACCGAGCAGGGCGAAGTCATCTCGGACAAGTACTCGCTGCCGGAGCTTGCCCGCGAAAACCTGGAGCTTTCCCTGGCCGCGGTGCTGCAGGGTTCGGCCCTGCACCGCGATCCGCGGACCTCGGAGGACCAACGGGAACGGTACGGGCACGTCATGGAGGCCATCTCCGACGCCGCCTTCGACCGCTACCGCAAGCTGATCGATCACCCGGACCTGCCAGCCTACTTCATGGCCTCCACCCCCGTGGAGCAGCTGGGCTCCCTCAACATCGGCTCCCGTCCGTCCAAGCGCCCCGACTCCGGCGCCGGGCTCGGCGGCCTGCGCGCCATCCCGTGGGTCTTTGGCTGGACCCAGTCGCGGCAGATCGTGCCGGGCTGGTTTGGCGTGGGCTCCGGGCTCAAGGCCGCCCGTGAGGCCGGACATTCCGCCCAGCTGGTGGAGATGATGGACCACTGGCATTTCTTCGGCTCGGTGCTTTCCAACGTGGAGATGACGCTCGCCAAGACAGACATGGACATCGCCGGCTACTACGTGGCCACCCTGGTCCCCGAGGAGCTGCACCATCTGTTCCGGGCCATCCGGGAAGAGTATGAGCTGACCGTGGCCGAGGTCCGGAAGCTGACCGGCGAGAACCTGCTCCTGGACGCACAGCCCACGCTGAAGCGGTCCCTGGAAATCCGCGACCAGTACCTGGATCCCATCAGCTACCTCCAGGTGGAACTGTTGCGCCGCATCCGTACCGAGGGCGAAATCAGCGGAGCGGAAATCGACGAACGCCTCCAGCGGGCCATGCTGATCACCGTCAACGGCGTGGCGGCCGGCCTCCGCAACACCGGGTAGACGCCCGCTCACCTTTGACAGCTTTTCCCGAGACGCCCGCTCACCCTCCAGCTGGAAGGTGAGCGGGCGTTCCGGTTTTAGGCGCAGGAGGTGAGCGGGGGTTTGGATAGGGTTGGAGGCATGCCTTCCTTCCAGACCCGCCTCAAAATCACCGGGCTGCGGCCGGGCAATCCGCCCGAGTCCGTGATGGACGCGGCCGTCGAGGCGCTGGGCACCCGCCACCACGTGGAGGCGCACCAGCTCCAGCTCGCCGGCGGCGTCCCGCAGCTGAACCTGCGCTTCCTCGTGGAAGCCAGCGAGTACAGCGGCGAGAACCGCCAGGCGGTGGAGTCGGCAGCCATGATGCGCGACGCCGTCGAACGCGTTGCGCTGACAGGCCCACTCAGCGTGCTGCGGCGCAGCCGCGGCAAGTGGCTGCCCGTCTAGCCTGCGTCGGGGAGGGAATCGGGTTCATCGACCACGGGGGACCGGTCGCCGCGCCGCCGGGTCACGATGATGCCCACCACGGCGCCGATCACCAGGCCCACGGCCACGCCGATCAGCGAGCTCGCCCAGAACGGCAGTTTGGTGGCTGATCCCGTGAAGTAGCCCAGGCCCACCAGCCAGCACGCCCACAGGACGGCGCCCAGTCCGGCACAGAGGCTGAAACCGCGGACGGAGACGTTGGCGATGCCGGAGGCGGCCGATGTGGCCAGCCTGCCGCCCGGGATGAAGCGGGCCCCGATGATGGTCCCGTAGGTGGACGACCGGCCTGCCTTGGCCAGGGCCGCATGGATGCCGGAATGGACGCGGCGGCCCCATTTCCAGCGGTCCAGCACGTGGCTCAGCCGCCGCCGGAAGAGGTGGAACACCACCATGTCGCCCAGCCAGGACGCCAGGGCCGCGAGGACAAGCACGAGGAACACATTGGCGCGGCCGTCAGCAGACAGCGCGCCACCGGTGATCACCACCATCTCCGACGGGATGGGCGGGAAAATGGCATCGCCGAGGACCACCGGGATGACCCAGAAATAAAGGGCCGTCCCCCAGCTGTCAACGCTGCCGAAGTCCATTGCCACAAGGTACCGCACTTGGGAAACTGGCGGCATGCGGGTCTCGGTTCTGCAGGGTGACATTACGCAGCGGCGGGTGGATGTGGTGGTGAACGCCGCGAATGCGTCGCTGCTGGGCGGCGGGGGAGTGGATGGGGCGCTGCACCGCGCTGCCGGGCCGGAACTGCTGGCCGCGTGCCGGGAACTGCGCGCGATGCAGCTGCCGCACGGCCTCCAGACCGGGGCCGCCGTGGCAACACCGGCATTCCGGCTGCCGGCGCGCTGGGTGATCCACACGGTGGGACCCAACCGCCACGCCGGCCAGACCAACCGCGCGCTCCTGGTGTCCTGCTTCAGCGAGAGCCTGCGGCTGGCAGATAGCCTGGCGGCGGGAACGCTGGCCTTTCCGGCGGTGGGGGCCGGTGCTTACGGCTGGCCGGCTGCGGCGGTGGCGCAAACAGCGCTGGACGCGGTTGTGGGCTTCCGCGCCCTGCATCCGGCAAGCAGCCTGGAGTTGGTGGAGTTCGTGCTGCACACGGAGGAGGTGGAGACGCTGTTCAGGGACGTACTGGAGCCGCTTCGCTGAGCTCCAGGCTGCTGCGGTACTCCACCGGCCTGCCGTAGACCGGATCCACGAACCTGATGCCCCGGGCCAGCAGCTGCAGCGGTTTGGCGTAGTTGTCAGGTGCCTTGTCCAGCAGGTCTGGGTAGAAGGCATCGTTGACGATCCCCAGCCCCAACGACGCCATGTGGACCCGCAGCTGGTGGGTCTTTCCGGTGTGCGGTTCCAGCCGGTACCTGGCCAGGCGCTGCCCCGCGCCGTCGGCACCTGCCGCAGGCCCGCCGTCGAACGTTTCCAGCCGCTCAATCCTGGTTTCCGCGTTGGGCTCGCCGTCAATGACCTCGGCCAATAGGTAGCTGCGGGACTTGGTCATCCGGTTGCGGACCACCACGGGGAATTCGACGGCGGGGTACCCCGGCGCAGGTTCGGCGGCGGACACGCACTCGTACTCCTTCTGGACCTGCCGCTTTTCAAACAACACCTGGTATTTGCCGCGGGTCTGCGGGTTGGTGGAGAAGAGCAGGACGCCCGCGGTCATCCGGTCCAGCCGGTGCATGGGGATCAGGTCCGGCAGCTCCAGCTGGTTCCGCAGCCGTACCAGGGCCGACTCCTGGATGTACGTGCCGCCCGGCGTGGTGGGCAGGAAATGCGGCTTGTCCACCACCAGCAGGTGTCCGTCCTGGTGGAGGATGTTGATTTCCACGGGCAGCCGCGTCTCCGGCGGCAGGGTGCGGTAGTACCAAATGAAGGTGTGGTCTTCTAGTCTGGTGTGCCGGCTCAGGGGGATGCCGCCCTCGCCAACGATCTCGCCCGCGTCGAACCTGTCCTCGATGCCCTGCGGATCGATGTGCCCCCACCGGTGCATCATGTAGTCCATTGCAGTGTCCCACGGCCCCCCTTCCGGGAGGCGAAGACGGGTGGCGTTGACGCCGTCGCGCACGGGGAGGGGGGATTGCATCACCGGTCCATTCTACCGGCGCCGCCGTGGCCGAAGCCGGCCACCGGGGTTGCCGCCGCCGAACCGTGGGAACGCGTCCAGGTCGCCGGAACGCTTCCAGCTCGCCGGAACGCGTCCAGTACGCCGGAACGTTCCGGCGATCCCAGCGCTTTCCGGCGAGTCCGCTCCCGGCGAGCTCGCTTCCGACGACAAAAAAGTTCTTGACAAAAAAAGTTGTCGGTTGCGACACTGGAGGCATGCAGGACATCGCAGTCATCGAGGACCCGGCAGCGGCCGAGGCATCCCTGGACCCCATTCGCGCCCGGATCCTGCGGGAGCTCGTCCAGCCGTCCTCCGCCGCCCAGTTGGCGGTCCGGGTGGGACTGCCCCGGCAGAAGGTGAACTACCATCTCAAGGCGCTGGAGCGGCACGGGCTGGTGGAGCTGGTGGAGGAACGGCGCAAGGGCAACGTGACCGAGCGGGTTCTGCAGGCCACGGCAGCCTCCTACCTCATCTCACCGTCGGCATTGAACGAAGTTTCCCCGGATCCGCGCCAGTTCGCCGACCGCTTCTCCGCCTTCTGGCTGCTGGCGCTCGCGGGCCGGATGGTGCAGGAGGTGGGGAAGCTGATTGCCGGCGCCGCCGCTGCCCGGCAGAAGCTGGCCACCTTCGCCATCGACGGCGAGATCACCTTCCGCACCGCCGCCGACCGTGCGGCCTTTGCCGAGGAGCTCGGCGCCGAGGTCACCCGGCTGGTGGACAAGTACCACGACGGCGGGGCGTCACCGAAGGGACGGCGGCACCGGCTCGTCGTGGCGCTGCACCCTGCACTTAAAGAGTCCAGTGCCCTCAAGGCAACCGATGAATCCCATCCACGCAACGAATCCCATCCAGGCAAGGAGCAGGACAAATGACCGACAACCGCAACTTCGAGATCGTCTACGACATGGAGCTCCCCGGCACTCCGGAGCGGGTATGGGAAGCGGTAACCAACGGAACGCCCGCGTGGATGTTCCCCACGGACCAGTGGCCGGACGTCAAGACTGTGGAGGAGTACCCGCACCACCTGGTCTCCCGGATGGATGGTCCGGACGGCTGGTTCAACCAGCTGGAACATGTGCTGGAACCGCTCGACGGCGGCAGGGCCCGGCTGCACTACGTCCACAGCGGCATTTTCGCGGACAACTGGGACCAGCAGTACGACGGCGCCAGCCGCCACACCGAGTTCTACCTGCACACGCTGGGCCAATACCTGCAGTACTTCGACGGCAGGCCGGTGGTGTTTACGGACATCCAGGCACCGGCGGCCTCCCAAGCACCGGACGGCTTCATCCGGCTCCGCGAAGCGTTGGGTGTCAGTTCCGCCAGGCAGGGGGCTGCGGTGGAGGTGGAGCTCGACGGCGTAGGCCGGCTTGCGGGCGAGGTGGACTTTTCGAACGAGCACTTCCTGGGCCTGCGCACTGAGGACGCCCTCTACCGGTTCTTCGGCCGCAACGCTTTCGGCGCCCCTGTGGGCATGACTGTCCACGACTTCAGCGGCGCCGGTGATTCCGAAACCACGGCCAAGGCCTGGGGCGGCTTCCTGGAGCGCGTGTACGCGTAAAGGGGACTCCCCGTTTGGCGCCCCAGTCGCCGGATGTGTGCGTAACCGCCGTAACTCTCCGGCGGTTACGCACACATCCGGCGATTCCGGTGCTGGCGGGTCAGCTGGTCAAGCAATAGCCACGTCCGGGGCCTTCCCAAGGCTCCGGCGCAGTTGCGGGGCGGCGTCGAGCCGGTCCTGCGCGGACCGCAGCGCCAGCACCGCGGTCTCCAGCTTTTCCGGCGGCAGCGTAAACGGCACGCGGAGATACTGTTCGAAGGCGCCGCCTATTCCAAACCGTGGCCCCGCCGCCAGCCGAATGCCAAAGTCGGGAGCAATGACCGTCAGGGCGGTGCTGGTGGGGCCGGGCAGCCTGCACCACGCGGACAGGCCGCCCGATGGGTAGAGGGTTTCCCACGCCGGGAGATGGCCTGCGAGGAGTTCCAGCAAGACTGACCGGTTCTCCCGGAGTCCGGCGAGCCGGGCCGGGAGCGGTTCGTCCAGGGCGCGGACCAGGTGGGCCGAGGCCAGTTGTTCCATCACTGGTCCTCCCAGGTCCAGGGATGTCCGGGCGGACGCAAACCGCTGGATCATGTCCTCGGATGCACGGATCCAGCCAGTTCGCAGCCCGCCCCAGTGGGACTTGCTGAGCGTGCCGATGGTCACCACGGCCGGGCTGAACGCTGCCACGGGAGTTGTGTGGGTGCCATCGAGGTTCAGGTCCCGCAGGGTCTCATCCACCACCAGGGTTGTACCGGCCGCCGCGGCCGCCTTCACCAGCTGGCGGCGCTGGGTGTCCGGCATGAGTTGGCCGGTGGGGTTGTGGAAGTCCGGCACTACATAGGCCATCCTGGGCCGCTGCTGCACGATTGCCGCCTTGAGCCCCTGCATGTCCCAGGCCACGGTGGCCAGGTCGCCTGTCCTGCTGGAATCTGCGGGTTGGAGGACCTGAAGGGGTGCGAACGCCACGGGTACTGCACGGCACCCCGCGGCACGGATGGCATCGAGTGCGTTCGGATAGCTCGGATGTTCCACCAGCACCTTGTCCTGCCGGCCGGTCAGGGCGCGAAGGATGATGTTCAGGGCGTGCTGCGCACCGGAGGTCACCAGCACCTGGCCTGCCGTGGTGGGTACACCCGCAGCCGTGTAGCGTGCTGCGACTGCTTCGCGGAGGGGGAGCAGGCCCATGGCGTCATAACCGAACCCGGGCAGCAGCGCCGGAAGCTCGGTCAGGGCCGCCGCGAAGGCCCGGTGCACCATTTCGCCGCTGGCGGGCAGGGACGAATAAGCCAGGTCGATCAAACCCTCCGGCGCTGCCAGCCCGGGTGCTGCCAATCCCAGCGCACCAGGGCCCGCGGCAGCTGCAGCTGCCGCCTTTCCCTGCCCGGACGTCCCCGGGCCGCCAATCAGTGGCCCAAGAAGCACCGTGGTGCCCGCCGCCGTCGTGCGCGGAATCCTGGTGCGGCTCCTGCTGCCCTGACCGCTGCTCAGGAAGCCCTGTTCGCGGAGGTGGCCGTAGGCTGCCGTCACCGTGGTCCGGCTGACGCCCAGGGCTACGGAAAGGGCACGTTCGCTGGGCAGTGCCGTGTCCAGGGCTACCCGGCCGTCCAGCACCAGGAGACGGACGACGTCGGCCAGCTCACGGTAAGCGGGGGAGGCGCCCGGATTCCACGTGCCCAGGAGGCGCGCAAGTGCCGATGCGGTAAGGGAAGACATCAGGCCAGTATCTCAAACTGGCTATGTATTCCAATGCCAGTTGCGTGGAAAGGTTGTGTGCATGATGACCCGCAGACTCCTCCAGCTGTTCACCGGCCTTGCCATGTATGGCATATCGCTCGCCATGTTCATCCGTGCGGGCCTCGGCCTGGACCCCTGGGACGTGTTCCACCAGGGCCTGGCCAACCGCACCGGCCTGAGCATCGGCGGGGTGGTCATCATCGTGAGTTTCCTGGTCTTGCTGCTCTGGATCCCGCTGCGGCAGTGGCCAGGCTTCGGAACGTTGTGCAACGCGGTGCTTGTGGGAGTGTTTGCGGACGTTGGGCTGGCGCTTATCCCGGCGGTGTCCCAGATCGCAGGCCAGTTTGCACTCCTGGGCGGTGCCATTGTGCTTAATGGCATCGCTTCCGCGTGCTACATCGGGGCGCGTTTCGGGCCAGGGGCGAGGGACGGGCTGATGACCGGGCTGGCCCGCCGCACCGGGTGGTCGGTACGGCTGTCGCGCACGCTTATTGAGGTGTGCGTCCTGGCCATCGGCTGGCTGCTGGGCGGTTCAGTGGGCGTGGGCACCGTGGCCTACGCGCTGGCCATCGGTCCTTTGGTCCATGTGCTGCTGCCGCGCTTCATGGTTCCCGTCTCCCCGCCGAAGACCGCCGGGGAGGCCACTGCCGTCAAGGCTCCGGAACACTGTGCCTGAACAACCCTCTGCCTGAACAACCCTCTGCCTGAAGGGATCAAGGCCTGAAAGATCAGAGCCTGAACAGATCAAGCCGGTGCAGGCTGGCACTTCGGGCAGAAGTAGATGTCCCGTTCTTCCTCGCCGTTCGGTTTACCCAGCAGTCCGCGCTGGATGGCGGTGCCGCACTTCAGGCATGGTTGGCGCTCCCGTCCGTAAACCCAGTACCCGGGCCTGCCCGCCATCCTGCCCACCGGCATGCCGCGTGCGTTGAGGATGGTCACGCGGCGACCAGGCCCCAGGTTGACCTCCAACAGCTGTTTTGCGTCGGTCATCAGGGTCCGCACGTCGGCGACCTCTGAAACAGGCGTGGCGGGATGCACCGCGGACAGGAAGCAGGCCTCGCAACGGTAGATATTTCCGATGCCCGCGAGGTTCCGCTGGTCCAGAAGCGCAACTCCCACCGGCACCTCGGGGCGCGAGCGGATCCGGCGTTCCGCCTCGTCCAAGTCCCAGTCCGGGCCCAGGAGGTCCGGTCCGAGGAACCCGACGATGGAGTCCTCGTTGGACGTAGGCACCACTTCCACAATGCCCAGTGAGAAGCCGACGGCGTCGGCCGCGGCCGTGCGCAGCACGCACCGGGCAGTGAAACCCGGCTTCCGCCACCTTCCGCCGGGCGGATAGACCTGCCAGGCGCCTTCCATCTTCAGATGTGAGTGGATAGTCAGCCTCTTGTCCCCCGGGCTGACCACCCGCATCAGGAGGTGCTTGCCCCTGGGAACCACCTCCGCAACGGTCCAGCCGGCCAGGTTCAGCGTGGCGAACCGGGGCACCCGGAAATCGGATGCCAGCAATGTCTGTCCGGCCAGGGCCTCGTGCAGCTGGCGGGCCGCCCGCCAGACGGAATCGCCCTCAGGCACGGATCCTCAATCCCTTCGGGGTGGAATAGGCGCCGGCGCCGCTGAGCGCGGCGGCAACGGGGGTGTCCAGGATGCCGTGCCCGTTTACTTTCTCCATGATCAGCTTGTCCACGGCTCCGCGGGTTACAACACCCACCAGTGCCGCGCCCGCAGCCGCGAGGACGGCCTCGTCATCACTGAACGCCAGCAGTGTCTTTCCGCCCCGCTCCACATAGAGGACCAACGCACCGTCCACCAGGACAACCAGTGCACCCGCCTTCCTGCCGGGACGGTGGCCGGTGCCGGCGTCGTCCTGCAGTGCCGGCCAGGGGAGCGCCGCACCGTATGGGTTGGCAGGATCGGTGGCGGCGAGTGCCAGGGCAACAGGGTCCGCCTTGGCCAGTTGCGTGTCCTCAGAATAGGAGCGGAGCCGGTCCACTGTGGCGGGAACGGCGAACTGTGCGGCACCAAGGTGTTCGATGAAGTAACCCCGGCGGCAGCGGCCGGCCTCCTCCAGCCGGGCCAGCACCTTGTACATCAGGCCGAAGCCGCCCAGGATCTGTTCCGCCATCACCGAGCCCCTGGTGACCACGCCGTAGCGGTCCAACAGGAGTTCCGCGGTGGCCCGGGCATGGATGGTGGCATCGAGTTCCGGCTCGGGAAGCGCGGACCAGCGGCCTGCGGCAGTGGGCGGGGTGGCGGCACCCTGCGGTCCGTACCGGCCCCCGGCCAGTCCGGCGGACCCCATCAGGCCGGTGCCGTGGGAACGTCCCAGCCGGCTCAGTCGCGGCGCCCTGGCCCGCGGTGCCCGGGCCACCTGCCGGTGGGCCGTGTGGCCGCCGGCGATCAGGGCCCGCACCGGGGCGAACGTGTCCCCGGTGATCCGGCCGGCCCACGCGAGGTCCCACAGCGCAGCCACCACTTCCTGGTCACCCAGGACGGCATCCATGCCGCCCGCTACCTCGGTCAGCTGGCGGAAGAAATACCCGCCGCCGTTGTTGCGCAGGTGGTCCAAGAGCCGCTGGCCGGCGTCCCCCGGTTCGAACCCGGGCGCGGGGTTGAGCGTCAGTTCCACCGAGTCCGCCAGGTGCAGGCTGATCCAGCCGTCGTTTCCCGGAAGCGCTCCGGCCCCGGACCAGAGCACTTCACCTGCGGCCATCAGTTCATCCAGCATGGCGGGCTGGTAGTTGGAGACCCGGGTGGCCAGGACCAGCGGCTCCCAGGCCGACGCAGGAACCGGCACTCCGGAGAGCTGGTCGATGGCGGTGATGATGCCGTCCAGGCCCCGCAGCGACGGCTGTCCGCGGCCGCCCCCGGGAGTCCTGACATGCTGCCACGCCGGCAGGAAACGTCCGTAGGCGGCGGCATCCACGGGTTCCACTTCTGCCCGCAGCGCCGCCAGGGAACGACGGCGAAGCTTGCGCAGCACCTCGGCGTCGCACCATTCGCTGTCAACAATGTGCGGAACATCGGAGGCAGGAGAGCCGGCTGCTGGTCCATCCGCTGGATGTGGTCCGCCCGGTTCTCCGGTATCGAGCGAGGCGTCCCGGTCACCGTTGGAATCCGGCTCTGCGGCCTCCAGGGGTGCGGCCTCCGGCGGTGCGGCATGTGGCCGGAACTCACCCTCCACCACGCGTCCATCCGCTGCCAGGCGTTTCAGGGCCGTTCCCACCACAGCCACACCGAGGCCCAGCCGGGCGGCCGCCTCGGCTGCGGTGAAGGGACCATGTGTCCTGGCATACCGGGAAACGAGGTCGCCCAGGGGATCGGCCACCGGCTCGATGAAAGCCAGCGGAACTCCCATGGGCAGCGGAACACCAATGGCGTCGCGGAGGCGTGCCGCGTCCTCCACCGCGGCGAAGCGTTCCACGCCGCCGATGTTGACCTTGATGGCGCGGTTGGCGCGCTGAAGCACTGCCAGGTGCGCCGCCGCCTCTTCCACGGTGGCTGCAGCCGAGGCCGATGGGGTTTCGGCGGGCCCGCTTTCGTCGAACCCTGTTTCATTGGGCCCTGCGTCAGCGGGCACTGCCAACGCATCGCCGGCTTCATCAAGCCCAACCCCTGCGATGTTCTGCCCAGCTCCGGCGGCGTCCTGCCCACCCGGAGGGGCACCCTGCCCAACCACCGCCGCACCCTGGAGCCGCGCCGCCGTCTCCTCGGGCGCAAGCGGGCCGAGCAGCCGCAGGAGATCGGCTACGCCTTCCATTCCCCGTGCCCGCCGGTCCGGCGCCAGGCGCTGCAGCTCGCGTTCGGTAGCCTCGATGACTTTGGCATCCAGGAGTTCGCGCAGCTCCACCCGGCCCAGCAACTCGTTCAGGAGGGTGGAGTCCAGGGCCAGGGCGGCGGCCCGCCGTTCCGCGAGCGGGGAGTCGCCCTCGTAGAGGAACTGCGCCACATAGCCGAAGAGGAGTGACTTGGCGAAGGGCGAAGGCTGCTGGGTGGTGGTCTGCACAATCCGCAGCTCCCGCCGTTCCACGGAAGCGGCAATGTCCTTCAACGCGGGCAGGTCGTAGACATCCTGCAGGCATTCGCGCACTGTTTCCAGCACGATGGGGAACGTGGGGTACTTCCTGGCCACATCCAGCAGCTGCGCCGACCGCTGGCGCTGCTGCCACAGTGGCTGCCGTTTGCCGGGGGTCTGGCGGGGCAGCAGGAGCGCGCGGGCAGCGCATTCCCGGAACCGCGAGGCGAACAGGGCGCTGCCGCCCACCTCGGCCGTGACGAGCTGCTCGAGTTCCTCGGGATCGAAGAGGAACAGCTCGGCGCCGGGCGGCTCGTCCTCCATCATGGGCACCCGCAGCACGATGCCGTCGTCGGCTGCCATGGCTGAGCCGTCCAGCCCGTAGCGCTGGTGCAGCCGTTGCCCCACGGCAAGCGCCCACGGCGCGTGCACCGGCATACCGAAGGGACTGTGCAAAATGACCCGCCAGTCGCCCAGTTCATCATGGAACCGCTCCACCACCAGGGTGGTGTCACTGGGGACCACCTCCGTGGCCTGCTTCTGCTCGCTGAGGTACTGGATGAGGTTGTTCGCGGCAAATTCATCCAGACCGCTGGCTTTGCAGCGTTCGGTGGCAGGCCCGACGTCGGATGCGGACAGTTCACGCACGAAGGCGCCCAGGGCGCGGCCCAGGTCAACGGGCCGGCCCAGCGAATCGCCCTTCCAGAACGGCAGCTTTCCGGGCTGGCCGAACGCGGGGGAGACCAGGACGCGGTCGTGGGTAATGTCCTCGATCTTCCAGCTGGTGGCACCCAGGGCAAAGACGTCCCCCACCCGGGACTCGTAGACCATTTCTTCGTCCAGCTCGCCCACCCGCCGGCCGCCCTTTGGGGCGCGGGCCGGTTTGCCGTCATCCGAGGGGGAGGCGGAGCCCTCCTGTTCGGTGCCGATGATGTAGACGCCGAACAAGCCGCGGTCCGGGATGGTGCCGCCTGACGTGACGGCAAGGCGCTGGGCGCCAGGCCGGCCTTCGATGGTGCCGGCATTGCGGTCCCAGATGATCCTTGGCCGCAGTTCGGCAAACTCGTCTGACGGGTACCGCCCTGCCAGCAGGTCGAGGGTGGCCTCGAACGCTGACCGGGGGAGCGAGGCAAAAGGGGCCGAGCGCCGGACGGTGCTGAACCATTCCTCCACGTCGATGCTGCCCAGGGCGGTTGCGGCGACGGTCTGCTGGGCCAGGATGTCCAGCGGGTTTGCCGGGATGCTGAGCCGTTCGATCTTGCCGTCCAGCATCCGTTCCACGGTGATGGCCGTGTGGACCAGGTCTGCCCGGTGCTTGGGGAACAGGACGCCCTGGGAAATCTCGCCCACCTGGTGCCCGGCGCGGCCCACCCGTTGCAGCCCACTGGCCACGGACGGCGGCGACTCCACCTGCACCACCAGGTCCACGGCACCCATGTCGATGCCCAGTTCCAGGGACGACGTGGCCACGACGCACCGCAGCCGCCCGGACTTGAGGTCGTCCTCGATGAGGGCCCGCTGGTCCTTGGACACAGAACCGTGGTGGGCGCGGGCCAGCACCGGGTCGGCGCCGGCCGAGCTCCCGGCCTGGGCCATCATGTGTGCAGGGGTGGCAGTGGAAGCGGGAATGCCCGACGGCGGTCCCCCCGGCGTACCGGCAGCACCCGCCTGCCCTTCCGGGCCGGGATCGTCCCAGCCGCCGCCCACGGCAACCAGTTGGCGTTCGCTATGGATCTCGTTGAGCCGGGCAGTAAGGCGTTCGGCAAGCCGCCGGGAGTTGGCGAAGACAATGGTGGACTGGTTGGCCAGCACCAGGTCCACGATCTTTTCCTCCACGTGCGGCCAGATGGAAGCCTGCGGCTGCAGCCCGGACGCCGGGCCGGAATCGAACGCCCCGGCCGCTCCCTGCAGGTCCGACATGTCCTCCACCGGCACCGAGACCGTGAGGTCCCAGTTCTTCCTGGCAGGCGGCGCCACGATCTCGACGGGGGCCGAACCGGCAAGGAACTGAGCCACGAGTTCCCGGGGCTCCACCGTGGCGGACAGCCCGATACGCTGCGCGGGTTTGGGCAGCAGCGCGTCCAGCCGCTCCAGGGACACGGCAAGGTGGGCCCCGCGCTTGGTCCCGGCCACGGCGTGGACTTCGTCAATGATGATGGTGTCCACCTCGGCAAGGGTTTCGCGGGCCTTCGAGGTGAGCATGAGGAACAGGGACTCGGGGGTGGTGATCAGGATGTCCGGCGGGTTGGCCAGAAGGGCGCGGCGGTCGCCCGCGGGAGTGTCCCCGGACCGGACCCCCACCGTGATCAGCGGCGCGGGAAGTTCCAGCCGCTTTGCCGTCTGGGTGATGCCGATCAGCGGGGAGCGCAGGTTCCGTTCCACGTCGACGCCCAAGGCCTTCAGGGGCGAAATGTAAAGGACACGGGTTTTGCGTTTGGGGGCCCGCACCCGCTTGCCCTTTGCCGGCGCTTCAGCGGCGGGGTCAGGGGCATGGGATGCCGAGACCAGGAGCCTGTCAAGGGCCCACAGGAAGGCCGCGAGGGTCTTTCCGGAACCGGTAGGGGCCACCACCAGCGCATGCGATCCCGAGGAGATGGCGTTCCAGGCGCCTGCCTGCGCAGGTGTGGGCTCCGAAAACGCGCCCAGGAACCAGTCCCTGGTGGGCCGGCTGAATTGGCCCATTGAGGCGGCCGCGCCGGGGACGCTGCTGCCGGCAGGACGCTGTTCCTGGTTCATGCCTCCATCATGCCCCAAGGCACTGACAGTGAACTCCCGGATGGCCTGTTCACGCAGGCGGAGCCTCCGGCAGGTCCTTGGTGGCCGGGCCCTCGAGCAGCTTGCCCTGGCTGGTGAAGCGCGAGCCATGCAGGGGGCAGTCCCACGACTGTTCGTTGTCATTCCAGTGCAGGATGCCGCCCAGATGGGTGCAGACTGCCGACAGCCGGCAGGTTGTTCCGGCCACGGTGGAGACAGCCACCGGCCGGTTGCCCTCGCGGTAGACCTTGCCCTGGCCTTCGGCGGGGATGGCGGACGGGCCGGCAGGGATTGCAGCAGGACCCGGGGCGTCGGGTGCCGTAGGGGCAGGCTCCGCCGGAACAGCGGATCCGCCCGCGCCCCGTTTCAGGCCATCAAACTTCCGGCCCTCGGCGGTCACCTTCCCCCAGTCGGAAGCCAGTCGTGCAGCCACGCCGGCATTGAGCGCCACGGCGGACAAGGCGCCTGCCGGTGAGGTGATGCGGTGGTGGATGGTGTCCGCCCAGGGCACCTGCCCGCCCAGGATGTCCGCAGATATCCCCAGCGCTGCGGCGACGGCATTGGTCATTCCCCACTTGTTGTAGCCTGTGCCGAAATAGATCTGGCCCTTGCCGCGCGGAAGTTTGCCGAAAAAGGGCATGAGGTTGGTGGGCAGATAATCCTGCGCGGACCAGGTGTGCGTGGTGACTGCGCCGGGGTAATGCCCGCCCGCCCACTCGAGCAGGCCGGAAAGGTGCGCCTTTTCCGAATCCGTCCGGCCCACCTGATGCCCGTGCCCGCCCACGAGCAGCAGGTTCCTGCCGTCTACCGCGTAGTCGCGAAGGGAATGGGTAGGCTGTTCCACGGAGATGTACATGCCCGGCGGGGGCGCCTGGTCCTCCTGCAGCTCAAGGGCCGCCGCGTAGGAACGGCTTGGCTTCAGTTTGGCGAAATACAGGCCACGGTCCAGGACGGGGATGCCCGTGGCAAGGACCACCTTGTCCGCCCTGACACTGCCACGGTCGGTCTTGACCGCTGAGGGTGCATCGCCGGTCACGTCCCGGAGGCGCACGCCGCTGACGATATGGCCGCCCCGGCTGCGGATGTCAGCCACCAGTGCGTCGATGACCTCAATGGGGTTGATCTGGGCCTGGTCCCTCAGCCGCACCGCTCCGTGGACAGGGAATGGCAGGCCGGCGTCACGCACGTAATCCACGTCCAGCCCGGCGGTACTGGCGGCGCTCACCTCTTCGCGCAACTTCTCGGTGCCTTGCGCAGACGAGGCGTAGGTGTAGGCGTCGCGGCGCTGGAAGGGCACGTTGTGTTCCTCCAGGTAGCGCAGCAGCCACGCCTGGCCTTCCCGGTTCCCGTCCACGTACGCCTGCACCTGCTTCTGCGAGTACTGGCGGGCGAGCTGGGACAGGAAGGTTCCCTGCAGCAGGGTTACCTTCGCGGTGGTGTTGCCGGTGGTCACGGCCCCGGGAAATCGGGCTTCCAGTACCAGGACGCTTTGCCCGGAGCGGGCCAGCAGCAGTGCGGTGACCAGTCCGGTGAGGCCGGCGCCCGCCACCACCGTGTCGTACCTGGTGTCCGGTTCGAACGGATCAGAAGTGAAGGGATCCCTGCGGTCCAGCCAAATCGACGTCATGCCAGTCCAACCTGCCTCCGGTGCAAGGCCCTCGCAGGCCACTTTGTGATGGGTCTGTTATCGACCCCTGCTATCCGCTGCTGATTTGCTAAGTATACTTACGATGTCGGGGTTTAAGTCCATGGTCGGGCACTATAGGTCACGCTTCACCCGGCAGCCAGAAGCACTCAACGACACAAGCAGGAGAAATCATGACAACCATGAATTCCGGCGGTCGCACTGTAGGCCGGACCAACATCCAAAAAGCCGCCCTTGCCGTAGGCGTGGTCTTCCTCCTGGTAGGGATCCTGGGGTTCATCCCCGGCATCACTTCCAACTACGAGTCCCTGGGGTTCGCGGGGCACGGATCCGGGGCAATGCTGCTGGGTCTCTTCCAGGTATCGATCCTGCATAACATCGTCCACCTGCTGTTCGGCGTCGCAGGCATTGCCATGGCCCGCAGCGTGCCCGGCTCGAAGAACTACCTGGTGGTGGGCGGCGCCATCTACCTGGTGCTGTGGCTCTACGGCCTGCTCATCGGCCAGGACACTGCTGCCAACTTCGTCCCGGTCAATACTGCGGACAACTGGCTGCACTTCGTCCTCGGTGTTGCCATGATCGGCCTGGGCGTGGCCCTGTCCCGCGGCACGGCACGAACCGGCCGCACCACCACCGCAACCCGCTAAGAACAAGAATGCGGTAACGACGTAAGGCCAGCCGGCGGAACAGGAACGTTCGACGGCGGCCCGGAAGTACGAAAGGCGGCCCGGCTTGATTGCCGGGCCGCCTTTGGCCGTTAAAGATCCCGTTGGGTCAGACGGGCTGGAATGCGCCGATGCTGAGCAGGGTGATGTTTGCGTTGCTGCAGGCCCGGGTGGGCTGCGGGATGAACAGTGACTCGGTGTCCTCGGGCGGATAGACCCGGTATCCGGCCGCATCAACGAGGGAGCAGTCCATGTAGTTGCCTGCCTGGGTGTAGCGCAGCACCGCCGTGCCGGTCTGGCCCGGAGCCAGCAGGACGTCGACGACACCGGCGGAATCGTCCCGCGTTGCCGGTGCACCAATGGGGGCGCCGGCGGCCTCTGCCACCAGGGAGACGCCCGGGAAACCCCTGAGGATGCAGGGCTC
This sequence comes from Arthrobacter sp. SAFR-179, assembly GCF_059414945.1. NCBI lineage: Bacteria > Bacillati > Actinomycetota > Actinomycetes > Micrococcales > Micrococcaceae > Arthrobacter > Arthrobacter sp. SAFR-179. Next base: position 3,330 of record NZ_JBPFDM010000009.1, on the reverse strand, counting down.
GGAGCCCTTGTTGGTGAGGTTGAGCTTCATGTAGACACTGCCGGCAGCGCCGCCGCCGGAGGCGTCGGTGGCGGCGGTGAGCCCGGCCGCCTTGCACAAGGCGGGGGCACCGGCGGGGGTGGTCCCGGGAGCGGGGGAAGCAGGCGTCGACGTGGCCGGTGCCGAAGAGGCCGGAGGCGGCGTTGACGCGGTTGGCGACGGGGACTGGCTGGCCTGCCCGGTGGCGGGCGACGTCGTTGTCTGGGACTGCGGCTGGCTTGGACCGCACGCGGTGAGCAGCAGCGCTGCCGCTGCGGCCGCCGTCGTCATGGCAAACCCCTGGGAAATTTTCTGAGACCTCATGGCACCACCTTCGCCGTACCTGTTGCCCGCGTCAACGATGCCACCGGCAGTAGCCGCAATTTGATGCCCGGATCGTGATGATCCCGGCATCAAACATGCCCGCAATACCGCCTGCCCGGTCATTTCGCCGGCCGGCCTTTCCTCCGCCCTCAGTCCGTTTCCGGCCCGCTGCAGTAGGGGCAATCGTCCGGGCAGTCCGTCATGACGGCACCCCTGCCAGGTCGAAGCCGTCGGCGATGTGGAACAGCCGCCGGCCACCTGCCGGAGCGGTTACCCACACCACGTCGCCGTCGTGGGTCCGGGCATCTACCAGCCCGCTGAATGCGGTGTACCCATTGCTTCGGAGTTCCACTGTGTCGCCGATGTCGACGTTGTCCCAGCGGACGGGGCTTTTTACGCGGCTCGTCATTGAAGTCACGGTTCTTCCTGTGGGGAGAATGGGCCAGGCAGCCACTGCCGCCCGGTGATGCCATCAAACAGCCCGGCGAGGGTCCGGCTCAATGGAGGAATGGCCACCCGTTCCGGAGTTGCTTTGTGCAGCCCTCCAGCAGGGTCCTTGTGCCGGCGCGGAACGGCAGGGTTAGACTGCCTGCGTACGCATTGGCGATCAAAGGAGAAGTTCATGGACTACACCGGAAGCCAGTCGGAAAAGGCGGTTCCCGCCGGTGAACTGGGCCGCAGCCACATCGGGCAGACAATCAGCTTCCAGCCGAATGAGTTCACCGTCGTCTTCGGCAAGCTCGCCGGTATCGCGCGGACTGAGGCCATGGTCTACCTGTCCATGACAGGGGTGGGAAACGGTACCCACCTGAAGGACGAGTACGACCTTCCGCTGACCCATGAGGTCTACGTGCCGGTGGACGTTATTTCCAACGCGGAATCGACCATCAAGGACCTGTTCGGGAAGGTCCAGGAGAACCTGCGCGGGGCCGGCCACAAGGGCGGCGAGGACCGGACGGACCGGCTCTAACCCGCACCGAACCTTAAGGACGTGGACGACGGCGGGAGGTCCCGCCGTCGTCCACGTCACCTGTGTTCCGGGCCAGCCGCCAGGCCCGGCGGGCGCTGGTCCTAGTACGCTTTGACCCGCTGCTCCACCACGAGGTGGATGAGCGCGAACACGCCGTCCCGGTCGATCGCTTCCAGTGCGGCATCCAGCGCGGCCGGGACGTCCCGGTCCTCGGTCACCGTGACCCCGAACCCCCCGAAAGCCCTGGCCATCAGCGCAAAATCGGGGTTCTTCAGCTGGGTGCCGGACACGCGCTGGGGGTAGTGCCGCTCCTGGTGGGTGCGGATGGTGCCGTACTCCTGGTTGTCCATGACCACCACCAGCGGGGTGGCGCCATACTGGGCAGCCGTTGCCAGTTCCTGCCCGTTCATGAGGAACTCGCCGTCCCCGGCAATGGTGACCACGCGCCGTCGGGGGTCGGCAAGGGACGCGGCGATGGCCGAGGGAACGGAGTACCCCATGGAACCGTTGCGTGCGCTGATCATGGACGCGTAACGGCGGGTGGGGAAGTACCGGTGCGCCCAGTTGGTGTGCTCACCTGCACCGAAGGTCACCATTGCGTCCTCAGGCAGCCGGGGGACGAGGTTGGCCATCAGGGTGTCCATCCGGGCCTGTCCTGCCGCTGGGGCAGCAGGTGGCAGCGCGGCAAAGCCCTCCTGCTCGGCGCGCATCCGGCCCGTCCAGGCCTTCCACTCGTCCTTCACGGGCAGGCTGATGTCCGCCAGGCCGCGCACGAACGCCTCCGGCTTGGCCAGGATCTGCCGCGACACCGGACCTGACCTTCCGCGCAGTGACGGGTCCACCGTGACCAGGAAATTCTCCTTGTTCCAGTCCTGGCGGCAGACGAAACCGTCCGTAATGACGTCCCCCGGCACCGTTCCCACGAAGACCAGGAGGTCGGTCTCCTCCAGCAGGTCATAGGTGGGGCGGGGACGGCCGTAGCCGATGGGGCCGACGTAGGAGGGCGAGTCGAAGGGCACCGTACCCTGCGTCCGCCACTCCGCCGCCGCCGGGATGTGGTGCCGTTCCAGCCATTCGGTGAGCTGGTCCGCTGTTTCCTGCGTCCAGTCATTGCCGCCGGTGACGAAAAGGGGCTTGCTCGATTCAGCCAGCGCCGCTTCCAGCGCTGCTGCGTCCGTGCTGGCCATGCCGCCGCCGGCAACCGGGATCGCAGGGTGCAGCGCGGGGCTGACCTGCTGCCGGATGATGTCCTCGGGCAGGCCCACCACCACCGGTCCGGGCCGCCCGCTCATGGCCGCAAACATCGCTTCCGCCACGATCTCGGACGCCCGCTCCGGGTGGTCAAGGACCATCACCCGCTTGGCGCCGGTGTCGAACCAGGACTTGATGTCGAATTCCTGGAAGGCCTCACGGTCCCGGTGGGCAAACGGGATCAGCCCCACGAATAGCAGCATGGGGGTGGAATCCTGCCAGGCGGTGTGCAGCCCAACATGGGCATTGGCGGCACCGGGCCCCCGGGTCACCATCGCCACCCCGGGACGCTGGTTCAGCTTCCCGTCGGCTTCGGCCATGTAGGCGGCGCCGCCTTCATGTCGGCAGACGATGGTTTCGATCGTCGAGTTGTGCAGGCCGTCCAGCACGTCCAGGAAGCTCTCGCCGGGAACCACGTAGGTGCGTTCGACGCCGTGCGCCACCAGCGAATCAACGATCACGTGCCCCGCGGATTTCAGGGCGGGCACCGCGGCGTCCTGGTGAGGGACGACGGCGGCGGGCGGGGTAGGGGAGGAGGTCAGGGTGGACTGCGGCTCTGGTGTCATGTTCTTTCTTTAGCTCGGAGGGTGGCGGAAGTGCCGGGGTCAGGAAATGGGCGTGCGGTTGGCGATGACGGGGGATTTCCCGGTGTAGCCGTCGCGGGTTTCGGCGATTTGGCGGATGCGTTGGCGGCAGGCGTACCAGCCGATGACCATGAGGATGGAGGCGATGGCGGTGACGAGCATGGTCAGGGGTGAGTCGATGAA
>NZ_JBPFDM010000008.1:0-185545 GCF_059414945.1 Arthrobacter sp. SAFR-179 | reverse complement strand
GTCATCATCACCATGCGCGAAACCGGCAAGGACATGTCCTCCAAATACAAGGAAACCGCCATGGGCGGCCTCGCCGTAAACGTCGTCGAATGCTGACCGCCACCCACACGGCACGGTGGGCACGGCAGCTGACTGGTGTTCCCTGCGCCTAGTTGTGCGCTGCCGCCCACCAGTTCAGGCTGGCAGCGAACACCAGCCATGACATGTAGGGCAGCAGGAGCAGTCCGGCCGTCCGGCTGATGGGGCCGAAAAACAGGACCGTTACCGCGACGGCGGCAATGAGCGCAAGGATGACGACCAGCCCCAGCCACAATGCCGGTGTGCCGAGGGCGGGGTAGAGGGCAAAGAACGCCGGGGTCCAGGCGAGATTGAGGACCAGCTGGACGGCGTAGGCGGCCAGCGCCGGCCGTGTCCGGTTGGTCCGCTTACGCCATACCAGCCAGGCGGCCACGGCCATTGCGGTATAGAGGATGGTCCAGACGGGGCCAAACACGCCGTTGGGAGGGGACCACGGTGCCTTGTCGGCGGTGGCGTACCAGCCCGTGACATTTGCCGCGGAGGCCAGGCCCCCCAGCGCTGCCACCACCAGGGACGCCACCAGGAATCCGATGAGCGCGGCCACCTGAATCCCGGCGCTGTAGGGCTGCCTGCCGCTTCCCATGCGAGCTGTGGTTTCTTTCCCATTCGGCCTCATGCCTCAACCCTTGTTCAACGCCAACAGCGCCGTCAAGCGGGCACCCGGCACGGCGGAAGGCGCGCTGTCCCGCCGTGCGGGGAAAAGCCGGAAGCACATCAGGCTTTAGACTTGAGGCTGCATGTCCGCACGCATCCAGAAGTACAGAAACCGCGCACAGACCCGATTGGACAAGGCCCCCTTGCGACAATTCACCGCACGTTTTGCCACCGCCGAGGAAATCGAAAACTGGGACAAGCACGTCACGGCCAACCCGAACGGCGGCAATATGCTGCAGTCCGCAGCCTACGCATCGGTCAAGAACGGAAGCGGCTGGAAAGTCCGGTTCCTGGTGCTGGAAGGCGACGGAAACGCCAGCTACAACCTGGTGCTGGAGAGGAGCTTCCCCGTCCTGGGACGTTTGTGGTACCTGATCAAGGGCCCCGACCTGGCGGCTGCAGCGGACCTTGGAGCCGCCCTCGAAGCCTGCGCATCCTTTGTCCGCAGCAGGAAGCTGAACGTCTTCACCATCAAGGTGGAGCCGGACATCATCGATTCCGACGAGGCGCAGGAGGAACTGCGCGAAGCCGGCTTGGTCAAGGCGCCCAATATCCAGTCCAATGACTCCACCGCCCTGCTGGACATCTCGGCCTCCGGGGACGAAGTCTTCAAAGCCATCTCCTCGCGCGCCCGCAATGCCATCCGGCGCGCTGAGCGCGAAGGCTGCCAGGTGGTCCGGCAGGAACAAGGACCTGAAACCTACCGCGCCCTGTACGACCTGATGGCCAACACCGTCAACGCCAAGGGATCCATGCCCCTGCGCAGCTACGACTACTACGCACGGTTCTGGGACGAGTTCTGCAACCGCGGCCAGGGAAACTTTTTCTTCACCTACGAGGACGGAAAGCCCAGCGTTGGCGCATTCGTCATCAACTACGGTGCCAAGGCAACCTACAAGGACGGCGGTTCCACCCAGAACCGCAAGCAGTACGGGGACTCGCACCTGGTGCAGTGGGCCGCCATCCGGCGGATGCAGGAGCTCGGCTGCACGGAATACGACTTCTGCGGAACCCCGCCGGCTGCACGGATCAAGGACAAGACCCACAACCTCTACGGAATGGGCATGTTCAAGACCAGCTTCACCAAGACAGTCACCGACTTTGTGGGCTGCCACGACTACGTCCTTTCCCCGCTGCGGCACCGGCTCTGGGTCAAGGGCGGCGAAAAGGTCTTCCGCCGCATCGAAACCGCAAGGACCGGCCAGCAGTTCTACTGACCTGCCGCCGCCACACCGAAAAACCAACGCGACCCAGCAGGCCCCGTACACATCCGTTGCGGCCCGCTCCGAACACCGCCCGTCCAGCGCGTGCCCACCAGGCCGCGAAGAGTCCAGAAGAAGGTCACCCCTTGAATCCAGTTACCGCCGCTACCGGGCTTGAGTACGCCAACCTCAGCGACGCCGAATTTGAGGCCTTCGCCCTGAAGCACCCGCAGAACAGCTTCCTGCAGTCCATCGATTTTGCCCGCTTCCAGCGCTCCCGCGGCCAGCAGGTGGAACTCTTCGGCGTCCGGCGCAACGGGGAACTGGTGGCAGCAGGAAAGCTGAACTACACCATCACCCGCCTCGGATACACCGTCTGCGAATGCGCCAAGGGCCCCCTCATGGACTACACGGACAATGAACAGGTACGTGCCGTCGTCGAACTTCTACGCAAGCACGCGGCAGGCCGCAAGGCCGCCGAACTCCGGATCTCGCCGAACGCCAGGTACATCGCCCGCGATGCTGACGGCGCCGAGCACCCCGGGATCGAGGACAACCGGCCCTTGGTGGCCGACCTGGAACGGCTGGGGTTCCGGCACCAGGGCCTGGACATGAACTTCGTCAACGTCAACTGGATGTTCATCAAGAACCTGGTGGGCATCCAGGACGCCGAAGAACTGATCATGAGCACCAGCTACCGGACCCGCAAAGCCATCCGCAAGGCCGAAAAGAACGGCGTCTTCCTGGAGCAGGCCACCCTGGAAACCCTGGACGATTTCTACGGCGCCCTGAGCCGTGCCGGTGACGAAAAGGGATTCGTCTACCGCGAACGCGAATACTACGAACACCTGCTCCGCACCACCTCTGCGGAATTCACCAAGCTGATGATGGCCAAGATCGACATCCCGGCATACCGGAAATCCATCACTGAGCGCCTGGCCACCGAATCCGCCACCGCAGCAGATCTCCGCCGTGAAGTGGAGGAGACCGGCAGCAAGAAGAAAGCCAATCGCCTCAAAGTGGTCCAGGACCTGGTGGACAGCTACGAGCGGAGCCTGAAGGACATCGAGAGGTTCCCCGATTCGGTAGGGACTGCCACCGTGGCCGCCATCCACTTCGTCTGCTACGGCGACGAGGTGGTGTGCGTCATCGGCGGCACCGTCCAGGACTACATCTACTTCAACGGCGCCACCTCCCTGTACTGGGGAATGATGCTGCATGCGCTCGAGAAGGGATACCCGAGGTACAACTTCTACGGCACCTTCGGCATCTCCGGCCAGGACGAGGAAGGCCACGGCGGCTACGAATTCAAGAAGGGATTCGGCGGGGAAGTGGTCCAGCTGGTGGGCGACTTCGTCCTGCCGGTCCGGCCCGCCGTCTTCCACGCCAACCGGCTTGCCAGGTCCGCTGCGGCGGCCGCCCGCACGCTGCTGGGCAAGCTGCCCCTGAAGCGTGCAGCCTGACCGTCATAGACCGCGTACAGGGAGGAAACGGGCATGACCGACCGGCCCGCACGGCCAGGGCACAGGCCGAAGACTGACGGCCTGCCCAAGACTGAACCGCTGACCCCTGCGCAGCTTCGGCAGGATGCTGCCGCCAAGAGGATGCTGCGCCGCCTGGTACAGGGGGAGAACCCGCCAACGGCACCGTTGAGCATCGTGGACCGGCTGGCCGGCAGCCCGTACGCCAACCCCACCATCCAGGTGGGCGGCGTGGATACGTCCGCCCGGAAAACCCTGGACTTCGCCCTGCACCTGGCCGAGACCATGTTCCGGTACGGTGCCGGCGCCCTCGAAGTGGAGACCAGCATCATCGCCGTCACCGCGGCCCTGGGGCTGAAGAACATCGAGGTGGACATCACCAACCAGTCCGTGGGCATCAATTACGCGCCCAAGGACCAGACGCCCATCGCCTTGCTGCGTGTTGTACGATCCTGGACCAACAACTATGCCGGCCTGGCAAAGGTGCACCAGCTGGTCACGGACATCGTGGCAGGCGGCGTGGGCCGTGACGAAGCGATCCGCCGGTTGAACGAGGCCATCACCAGCCCCAAGCCGTACCCGCGTTGGATGGTCACGGTGGCCTTCGGCATCTTCGCCGCCGTGTTTGTCGGCGTGCTCGGTGGCGGTCCCGTGTCCTCGGCCGTTGCCTTCGCGGCCAATATTGGTATCAGCCTGCTGGCCCGGCAGCTGGGGCGCTGGCGGGTGCCGGACTTCTTCATCACCGCCAGCTGCTCCTTCGTGGTCACCATGCTGGCGCTGCTGCTCTGGCAGTTCGGTCTCACCGCGTCGCCGTCCATCGTGGTGGTGGGCGGCATCCTGCTGCTCCTGCCCACCGGACGCCTGGTGTCCTCTGTGCAGGACGCCATCAACGGCTTCCCGGTGACGGCGGCCGGACGGTTCCTCTCCACCCTGCTGACGTTCGGTGCGATCGTTGCCGGGATCGCCGTGGCCTTCGTGGTGGGGGAGCTGACCGGGCTGCAGCGCATCGACGTCACGCAGACCTTCCCGCCCGCCTACGATCTGTGGGTCCTCATCATCTTCGTGGCCGCTGCAGTGATGGCCATCGGCATCACCGAACAGACCACCTGGAAGCTCCTGCTGCCCACGGCAGGCGTCGGCGTGGCGGGCTACCTCGTGCTGCTCGGCTGCGGCCTGCTCGGCATCGGCGACCGTTTCGCCCCTGCCATCGCCGCCGTCGTCATTGGGCTGCTGGCAAGGGTGGTGGCCTTGCGGATGGGGGCGCCCCAGCTTGTGGTGGCAGTTCCCGCCGCCCTGATCCTGCTGCCGGGCCTCACTATATTCCGTTCCATGTATGTCTTGACCGTGGAGGAGTCTGAAATCCTGGCCGGCGCGGGAGGAATGCTCAGTGCCGGGGCCATCGTGCTGGGAACGGCCGGGGGAATCGTCCTGGGCGACGTGCTGGCCCGCCCGCTGACCCGCAGCCTTGCAAGCAACGAGCGGCGCCGGGCCCGCCGCCGCTAGCCTTCAGCAGCAGGTCCGCCTAGATCTGGCCGACGGGGAGCTTCTTCTCGGCCTGGAATACATCCTCCACCCGGCCCTGTGCCCAGTATCCGGAGAGGGACACCTGCCGGCGCTCCAGGCCGCGCTGCTTGAAGAAGACTTCGCGGAGGGACTTCATGTAGCCGCGTTCGCCGTGTGCAAACACATCCACAGTGCCGCCGGGCCACTCGGCCTCCGCCACCGCCTTGACCAGCAGATCGCTGGAACCTGCCGGAGCGCCGTTGCGGGCCAGCCAGGTGATGTCCAGCCCCGCCGGGGCTGAGATGGGCTGGATGTCGGCCTCGGAACCCACCTCCAGGAAGGCAAGGCCGGTGGCGTCGGCCGGCAGCGCCTCGATGCAGGCGGCGATGGCCGGCAGCGCAGCTTCATCTCCTGCGAACAGGTACCAGTCCGCGTCCGGGTTGGGGTTGTAGGCGCCGCCGGGGCCCGTGAACGTGAGGTTGTCGCCGGGCTGGGCCGCGGCTGCCCAGGGACCCGCCAGGCCCTCGTCGCCGTGGACCACAAAGTCGATGGCCAGCTCCCGGGCCTCAGGATCCACCCAGCGCAGCGTGTAGGTGCGGGTGAACGGCCACTGCTCGCGCGGCATGGTTTCCCGGACAGCCCACAGGTCCAGCGGGGAGGGGTAATCCACGCCGGGCTGGGGGAAGACGATTTTCACGTACCGGTCCGCGAAGCCGTTGTTGGCGAAGTCGCTGAAGCCCTCTCCGCCGGCCACGATCCGGACCATGTGCGGGGACAGCTGCTCCTTGCGCAGCACGGTCAGGTTGACCTGGGGTCGGCTCTTCTTCGTGGCGCTGGTGGCGGCGGGGACGGTGCTCATAAGGCAAGCCTAAGCTAGGGCGACGGCGGGAGCTCCCAGGTTACGGCCGGCGCACCTTGTTCACGCAGCAGTTGGTTGACGCGGCTGAACGGCCGGGAGCCAAAGAAACCGCGGGAGGCGGACAGCGGGCTTGGGTGGGGGCTGCTGACGGCGGGGGCACTGGCCAGGAGCGGCCGGACGCCCTCGGCCTCCTTGCCCCACAACACCGCCACCAGCGGTTTTCTGGACCCGTCCGCAGCCCGGCGGTTGGCGAGGGCGGTGACTGCCGCCGTCGTAATCTCCTCCCAGCCCTTGCCCCGGTGGGAACCCGCCGAGCCTGCCCTGACAGTGAGCACGCGGTTCAGGAGCAGCACACCCTGCTCCGTCCACGCCGAGAGGTCGCCATGGGCACGCGGCGGAATGCCAAGGTCCGACTCAAGCTCCTTGTAAATGTTCACCAGGCTGCGGGGGAGGGGCCGGACGTGCGGCTCGACGGAAAATGACAGGCCGACGGCGTGTCCCGGCGTGGGGTAGGGATCCTGGCCCACGATGAGGACCTTCACGTCCTCGAAGGGCTGGCGGAAGGCGCGCAGGACGTTCGACGGTGGCGGCAGGAGCTGGTGCCCCGCCGCCTCTTCAGCTGCAAGGAAGGCCAAAACCGACCGGAGCTTGCCCTCCACGCCCTGCAGGGCCGCCGCCCAGTCCGGAGCCATCAGCTCCGCCAGGGGCAGGACAGCCAGGTCAGCGAAGCGGGTTCCGTCCGCCGGGTCCTGCTCCAGCTCGAAGAGCGCGTCCGATTCAAACATCGTTCCATTCTTGCAGGCGCCCTCCTTGCGGGCGTTCGGCTAAAGACCTCCCGACGGCCCCACCTCCAGCGGGGCGGCGGCGAATGACACTGGTGTTATTCGACCGGTAGCATGGGGGTAAGACATTTACCGTAACCAGCGAAGGAGTGTGCCGTGGCGGAACCGGCCCGGGAACACCTGCCGGAGCAGGATCCGCGGAAGTCCCTCCTGGCGGATTTCACCCTCCGTGAGTCCTCCCTCTCCGAGCGGGAACAGCAGATGCTGGCCCTGGAACGGCAGTGGTGGAAGTACGCCGGGGCCAAGGAACAGGCCATCCGCGACCTGTTCGACCTCTCCGCGACGCATTACTACCAGCTTCTCAACGCTCTGATCGACCGGGAGGATGCCCTGGCCCACGATCCCATGCTGGTGAAGAGATTGCGTAGACTACGTACGTCGCGCCACCGCGCGCGCACCGCCCGGCGCCTGGGATCAGACGCTTAATACGCCCAGGCCGGGACAACCGCCGCAATCAACAAGGATGTCCTTCCACCATGACCAGATACGCCCGCGATGAATTCGACAAGGTCCCGGAGGCCGCGTCGCGACAAGGTGTCCACCGGACGGCCTCGGCCCCGTCCCGGGTGCGGCTCTGGCCCATCCTGGCGGTGGGAATGGCGGCCCTGGCCATTGGGCTGGTGTCCTTCCTGATCCTTCCCAAGCTCGGGCTGAACGCCACGGTGAGCCAGGCATCGGCAAACGTGGAGTCCGCCCCGCTGGCCGGCACCGGAACCACCCCCTCGGCCACCCAGGCATCCGCTCCTCCTGCTGTGCCGGCGCCGTCTGCTTCGTCCGTGCCAACCCAGAGCAATGACGCAGAGCCCCAGGCGAGCCCTTCCGCCACCACCCCGCAGGCCGTCGTCGACAGGACCCAGGCCGTTGCCGTCTATAACGCCGCAGGCACAGCGGGCCTGGCCAGCCGGGTCGGCGGAACGGTCCAGGCTGACGGGTGGCGCCTGGGCCAGGTGGGCAACTGGTCCGGCGCCCCACAGAAATCCTCCGTGATCTTCTACTCCGGCCCCCAGCAGCTGGCCAGCGCGCAGGCGCTTGCCGAGCTGCTCAACATCCCCACAGTGGTAAGCAGCGCCGAATTCCAGGTGCCGCTGGTGGTAGTGCTGGGCCCCGGATACCGGTAGCCGCACCCGCTCCAGTCACGCCTGCATAACGTTCCTGGTCCACGGCAGGCCGCTGTCAGCGCCGGGCTGCGGGGATTGGCTAGAGTGATTTCCAGGCCAGGGCCGGCCCGGCTCTAAGCCCCACGGTCCGGTCCCACCCGGCCCCCAACGGAAAGAGTTGTTCATCATGGCACTGGGAACCGTCAAATGGTTCAACGCTGACAAGGGCTATGGCTTCATCACCGTTGACGGCTCCGGTGACGACGTCTTTGTCCACTGGTCCGCGATCCAGGGGGAGGGCTACCGCGCCCTCGATGAGGGACAGCGGGTGCAGCTGGACCTCGGGGAGGGCGAAAAAGGCCCCCAGGCGGAAAACGTCCGGCCCGCCCAGTGACCGGGTTGTACAGTTCCACCGTCCGCGTCCGTCCGGCACTGGCCGTTTCCCTGGCAGCGGTCCTGGCGGTCACGGCTTGCTCGGGGGCCGGCGGCAACGCCAGGGTGGACACAGCGGAAGCCTCCGGAGACGGTGTGCTCAGGGTGGGCCTGATCCTGGACAACACCGGCAACAATGCCTTCCTTAATGCTCCCCAGTTGGCCGCCGCCAAGCTGGCCATCCAGGAGATCAACGCAGCCGGCGGACACAAAGGCCGGCCGGTGGAGCTGCTCCCGGCGCATCCCGACCGGGAAGCCGCAGGGCAGGCGAGTGACCTGGTGGACGCCAAAGCGGATGTGGTCATTGGACCGACAGATTCCAGCCACGCAACCGCCGCTGTGGACGTCCTGTCCCGCGCGCATATACCCCTCATCTCGCCGGCCAACACCGCTGCCGCCCTCTCCGGAATCGCCAGTGGAGGCTACTACTTCCGCACCGCTGCCGCCGACGTCGCACAAGGGCCCGTGCTTGCCAAGCTCGCCAGGGACGCCGGGGCGGCCACCATCAGCGTGCTGCACCAGGAAGGTGCCTACGGCAAGGACCTCTCGGCTGCCGTCACGGAGGCTGCCCGGCAGTCCGGCCTCACGGTCCTGCCCGGGGCCGGTTTCAAGCCCGGTGACGCCGCCCAGGCCGCACGCTCCACCGCCAAGGCCAACCCGGACGCCGTCGTCCTCATTGCCCGGGAAGGTGCGCAGGGGGCATTGGCCGAGCTGAACAATTCCGGCCTCAACGGTTCGAAAATCATCCTCAGTGACGGCGGCTTCGCCCGCTACGGGTCCGGGCTCGCCTCCCGCGTCCTGGACGGCGCCCGCGCCGTGGTCCCCGGCCAGCTGCCCACCGCCGCCTTCCAGGGAAGACTCCTGGCCGTGGATCCATCCCTGAAGGATGTTTCCTATGCGGCTGAAACCTACGACGCCGTAACGCTGGCGGCACTGGCCGCTGCCAGGGTCCAGGATGACGCGGGACGCTCCATCGCTGCCAACCTGATCCCGGTATCGGGAGGGACTGCACCTGCGGGGAGTGGCAGTGCGGGCGCATCGGCGCCTGCCCCGTGCCTGACCTACAAGGAGTGCCTGGGCGGGCTCGCCGCCAGCCGGGACATTAATTACGACGGCGAATCGGGCCCGGTTGCCTTCGATTCCAACGGGGACATCACCAGCGCTGTTTTCTCCGTCTATAGGTATGGCCCGGACAACAACCCCAGCCCCACAGGCCGGGAGACGGCCGGACGCGCCGGCTGATCGCCCTGGGCGAAGCGACTCCCTTTCCCCGGCCGTCCGGCGTCTTTTCGCTTGCACTCTCACCTGGGGAGTGCTAATTATTGAGTTAGCACTCTGACGTACCGACTGCTAAAGCAAAGCCTGGTCCCGGCCGGCAGCGCGTGGCACCGGTCGAGGAGCGAAAGAAACACCTCACTTCAGTGAGATCCCCACCCGGAGGCATACAGAGGCCGCCGTCAAAGGATCGTCCGTCGCGGGCACTGCAGCGAAGGTTCATTCTTAACGACTGTCCCGAAAGGACTACTGCCGTTATGGCCAAGATCATTGCATTTGATGAAGAGGCACGCCGCGGCCTTGAGCGTGGCCTGAACACCCTCGCCGACGCCGTTAAGGTCACCCTCGGCCCGCGTGGACGCAACGTCGTCCTCGAAAAGAAGTGGGGCGCCCCCACGATCACCAACGATGGTGTTTCCATCGCCAAGGAGATCGAGCTGGACGATCCTTACGAGAAGATCGGCGCCGAGCTGGTCAAGGAAGTTGCCAAGAAGACCGACGACGTCGCCGGTGACGGCACCACCACGGCTACCGTGCTGGCACAGGCCCTGGTCAAGGAAGGCCTGCGCAACGTTGCCGCCGGCGCCGACCCGCTGTCCCTCAAGCGCGGCATCGAGAAGGCTGTTGACGCCGTCACCGCCGAGCTGCTGAACTCCGCCAAGGAAATCGAAACCAAGGAAGAGATCGCGGCCACCGCCTCCATCTCCGCCGGTGACGACGAGATTGGTGCGCTCATCGCCGAAGCCCTGGACAAGGTGGGCAAGGAAGGCGTCATCACGGTCGAGGAGTCCAACACCTTCGGCCTGGAGCTCGAGCTCACCGAAGGCATGCGCTTCGACAAGGGCTACATTTCCGCCTACTTCGTCACGGACACCGAGCGCCAGGAAACGGTCCTCGAGGATCCGTACATCCTGATCGTCAACTCCAAGATCTCCAACGTCAAGGAACTGGTTGCTGTCCTGGAAAAGGTCATGCAGTCCAACAAGCCGCTGCTGATCATCGCCGAGGACATCGAGGGCGAGGCCCTGGCCACCCTGATCGTGAACAAGATCCGTGGCACCTTCAAGTCCGTCGCGGTCAAGGCTCCGGGCTTCGGTGACCGCCGCAAGGCCCAGCTGGCCGACATCGCCGTCCTCACCGGCGGCCAGGTCATTTCCGAAGAGGTTGGACTCAAGCTGGAGAACGCCGGCCTGGAGCTCCTGGGCCAGGCCCGCAAGGTTGTTGTCACCAAGGACGAGACCACCATCGTCGAAGGGGCCGGCGACGCCGACCAGATCGCAGGCCGCGTTTCCCAGATCCGCGCCGAGATCGAGAACTCAGACTCCGACTACGACCGCGAGAAGCTGCAGGAACGCCTGGCCAAGCTGGCCGGCGGCGTTGCAGTCATCAAGGCCGGTGCCGCCACCGAGGTTGAGCTCAAGGAACGCAAGCACCGCATCGAGGACGCAGTCCGCAATGCCAAGGCTGCAGTTGAAGAAGGCATCGTGGCCGGTGGCGGCGTGGCCCTGATCCAGGCCGGCGCCAAGGCATTCGCCAACCTGCAGCTGTCCGGCGACGAGGCAACCGGTGCCAACATCGTCCGTGTTGCCATCGACGCCCCGCTGAAGCAGATCGCCTTCAACGCAGGCCTCGAGCCCGGCGTGGTTGTGGACAAGGTCCGCGGCCTCCCCGCAGGCCACGGCCTGAACGCAGCAACCGGCGAGTACGTCGACCTGCTGGCTGCCGGCGTCAACGATCCCGTCAAGGTAACCCGCTCTGCCCTGCAGAACGCGGCTTCGATCGCCGGCCTGTTCCTCACCACCGAAGCAGTGGTGGCTGACAAGCCGGAGAAGAACGCTGCTCCCGCAGGCGGAGACGACATGGGCGGCATGGGTGGCATGGGCGGCTTCTAAGCCTTCCTGCCGGGACCTGTCCCGCTAAACAAAATGCGGCCCCCTCGTTTGTGAGGGGGCCGCATTTTTGTGTCCGGTGGAATTACTTGCGGGCCGAGTCCAGCATTCCCTGGACTTCCTTTTTAAAGGCTTCCGCCGCGGCCTGCGGAGTCATCCGGTCATACAGCACTTCATCGGTGTACCGCTTGATGACGTTCTGGACGCTGCCTGCACCCACTGGCGGGACCGGCGGTGCTTCCTTGATGTCCGGTGCGATGTCCTTCAGGAAACCAACCACCGTGGTGTCGGCCGGCTTGAGTTGCGGGGTGATGCCGGCAACGATTTCCGAGTTGGTGGGGACGCCCCTGTCGGTCATCAGGATAGCGCCCGCCTCCGGGCTGTTGGTGAGGTAGTTGATGAACTCGGCGGCCTGCTGGGGATGCTTTGAGCGGGAGGAAGCTGACCAGAACATGGTGGGCTTGTAGTACATGCCGTTGCCGGCCGAGGTTCCGTCGACGCTGGGGGCCCGCAGCATTTTGATGCTGCTGCCGGTGGTGGCTTGAAGCGAACCAAGCTGGTTGGTCCACCACCAGGCCATGCCCACCCGGTTCGTTCCAAACAGGCTTTCCTCCAGGCCGGCGCCTGCGTCCTCGGTGGCCACGGTGGCCGGCGGGCTGGCCTTGGAGTCGCGTTGTTCCTTGAGCCGTTCCCAGAAGGACGCCGCAGTGGCGGTCTCAAAGTCGAGCTTGCCGTCCGCCGAGTACAGGTTTTCCCCGTGCTGGCGGAGCCAGATGATCAGGTCAGCTTCGTTGCTCCCATAAGCGGCCCCGTAGCTCTTTCCGTCTCCTGCCGCGCTGATCTTCGCCGCCGTCTCCACGAAGTCTTTCCACGTCCACGTCTTGTCGTCCGGAACGGGCACTCCCGCGTCCTGGAAGACCTTGGTGTTGGCCATGATGACGTAGGCGTTCTGGCCGGTGCTCAGCCCGTACTGGGCGCCGTCGTACTGGCCGGAGGCCAGTGCTTCCTTGTCCAGTTTTGAGGTATCGATGCCGTTCTGTTTGGACAGGTCCAGCAGCGCTCCGCGGCCGCCGTACTCTGCGATGTATTTCTGGTCCATCTGGATGACGTCCGGCGCATCATTGGCGGCAGTCTTGGTTGCCAGCTTGTCCCAGTAGCTGGACCATTCGCCAGGTTCGGCCTTGATCTTGATGTTGGGATGCGATGCTTCGAAGGCCGCGATGACCTTGTCCGTCTGTGCGTTCAGGTATTCATTTCCCCACCAGGCGAACCGCAGGGTGACCTGGCCGTTGTCGCCTGACCCGCCGGGGGCTCCGCAGCCGGTGGCCAGGATGGAGAGGGCCAGTGCGGCGGCACCCATCTGGAAGCGGCGTCGGCTTACGACTGGAATCTTCATTGATGTTCCTTCCGGGTTGGCTCCTCTCGGTGGGGGCAGCAATGGTTGTTGACCACTCCAGTGAGAAACCGCTTTCTTAGGTAATGCTGTGATTGTTTCGCGGGGCCGCCGCTTTCGTCAAGAACTTTCGGTAAACGTTTTCCCGTACGGGGGGGGAGGTCGTGCCTATTCCGCGTTCGCGCCCACGGACCTGGCCCGGCCCTGCACGCGAGCCTGCCAAGCGCGCAAGGGCGGGGTCGACCGTTCGGGATCCTGGCCGCCAGTGGCATTCCGTTGTCCGTGGCTTCTGGCAGGATGGATTGGTGACGATTACTGCAGCGGCTGATGGTTCGGCCTTGGGAAATCCCGGCCCGGCCGGTTGGGCCTGGTATGTGAATGACGATTGCTGGCGGGCCGGAGGCTGGCCGCACGGTACCAACAACCAGGGCGAGCTGATGGCTGTCCTTGACCTCCTGCGCGCAACCGCGCATCTGCCCGGGGAAGACCTGCGCATCCTTTGCGACAGCCAGTATGTCATCAACTCCATTACCAAGTGGATGCCGGGCTGGAAGCGCAAGGGCTGGCGCAAGGCTGATGGAAAGCCCGTCCTGAACGTGGAACTGTTGAAGGAACTCGACCGCGCATTGGCCGGCCGGACCTACACGTTTGAGTGGGTCAAGGGCCACGCCGGCCATGAGCTGAACGAGGCCGCCGACGAACGGGCCAGGGCCGCGGCGACTGCCTACCAGCAGGGAGTGGCAGCAAGGTCCGGCCCCGGCTTCCCCGGCGGACACCATCCGGGCACACACCAGGCCGCTTCCGGGCGAAGCGCGAATGCCCAGGCACCCTCCGGCAGTGGCCTGCAGCCCGCCACCCTGGACATCCCTTCCGCCACCCTTGCCATCCCGGCCGCTGCATCTGCGCGCCAGGCAACGCGACCCGGCGCCGGCGCACCTGTGGCGGGCGGCGGCCGGCCCCCGGCCATACCTGAACCGGTCGCTGCCTTCGATGAACTGGACCTGTTCAGTGAACTGGACAGCGAAGCCCTTGAAGAGGCCGAGGCAACGCAGCAGGCCGGCTCCATCCCGCCCGAGGCCCTGGTGGAAGAGCTCGAACGCGAGCTGCTGGGGCCACTGGTCCGGGGGGACATCGGCCGGACCGCTGTCCTGCTGCACCCGGACTTCATGGAGATCGGCAGCTCCGGAAGGGTCTGGACCCGGGACGCCATGATGATGGCCCTCGAAGAGGACCCAGGGGAACGGACCGACATCGAGATCCTGGGTGTTGACCGCATCGGCGCCGGCGCCGTCCTCCTCACCTACCGGAGCTTCGCCCGCTCCGGCACCACGCTGCGCAGCTCGCTGTGGGTCCTGGACGGCGGCCGGTGGCGGCTGCGGTTCCATCAGGGAACGCCGGAAGCCTAGGTCCCCATCCGGCTGGACCGGATCGTCAGCTGAACCGCTGCGTGTTCCCCTGCTCGGCCTGGACATACGTGGCGGCGGCAGAGGCCAGGGCCGCGTTGATGGATGCCAGCGACGCCTCCACCCGGCCTTGGGTGATGGTCCATTCGGTGACGAGCGCCTGGAAGCTGGTGGCCGCGGAACCGCGCCATGAACCCTGTAGTTCGTCGAGGCCGCGCTTCATTGTTTGCACATCGGTACTGATCCGGTCCACGGTTGCCTGGACGTTGGCGGATTTCAGCTGCAGTAATTCAGTGTCGACGGAAATGATGCTCATGGCTGTCCCTTTCGAACGGCGGGCGGGAACGCCCGCGCCCGGCGGATCCGGGCTGCTGGAATCAGCCTATGGAGCAGGGGCAGGAGCCAGCCATGGCCGGCGGCTATATGTGGATAACTGATCCGCCGCCAGTGGCTTCGGCAGGGGCAGCAGTGTCCTGCCCGTCCACGCCGTCAGTGCTGGCTGCGTCCTCACGCCGCGGAAGGCTGACCACCAGTGTGGCGCCGCCGCCGTCGGTCTTTTCCACCCTTACCGACCCGCCATGGGATCCCACGATTGCCGCCACGATGGCGAGCCCAAGGCCGCTGCCGCCCGTTTCCCTGGTCCGGGAGGTGTCAGCCCGGTAAAAGCGTTCAAAGACCTTGGCTGCATCCTCTTCCGAAATGCCCGGCCCATGGTCCCGCACTTCGATGACCGAACGTTCCCCGGCGTCGGTCCTGCGGACTCCGACGGCGAGTTCGATGGGGCTGCCTTCAGGGGAGTAGCGCAAGGCGTTGCCCACGAGGTTGCCCACCACCTGGCGCAGCTTGGCCTCGTCCCCAAGCACCGGGGCCGGTGCCGCCGGTCCGTCGTCGAGCCCGGTGAGCGTGATGAGCCGGGACCGGTCACTGGCCTGGGTGTCAACCACGGCGTCGTGCGCAATGAGCTGAAGGTCCACCGGCTTCTGCTGCAGCGGCCGCTGTTCATCGAGGCGGGCCAGCAGGAGCAGGTCCTCCACCATGGACCCCATGCGTTTGGCTTCGCTTTCGATCCTGCCCATGGCGGTGGCAACGTCTTCGTCCGTGGCGAGGGCGCCATGGCGGTACAGCTCGGAGAATCCCCGGATGGTGACCAGGGGAGTGCGCAGCTCGTGGGATGCGTCAGCGGCGAAGCGGCGCATCCGTGCTTCGGAAGCGGTCCGGGCAGCGAACGCGGTCTCGATGTGCGCCAGCATGGCATTCAGCGAACTGCTCAGCCTGCCAAGCTCGGTTGCCGGGTTCTCCACCTCAACACGGCGGGAGAGGTCACCGGCGGCAATCGCAGCAGCCGTCTTCTCCACGCGGGCCAGGGGCCGGAATGACCGCGACACGGTCCAGCTGGCAATCAGTGAGGCCAGCAGAAGCGTCAACAGGCCCACGCCGGTGACCACCAGGGTGGCATGCTTGAGGACATCGTCAACGCTCTCCAGGGGCAGTCCGATGACCACCACGGCGGTGGTCTGGCCGTTTTGGACAGTTACGGCAACCACCCGCCAGTTTTCGCCGTCAGTCCCGCGGACCTGGAAGGGCGCCAGCCCGCGGGCCTGTGCCTGCTCCACGGTGATGGCGCTGATGTCGGGGTGGTCGGCGGGATTCCCGCCGAACGTGTACGGCTCCTCACCCGGGGCGAAGAGCATCAGCGAATAGTCGGTGGGAATGGAACTGGGTGCCTGCAGCTGGGTGAACGAGCGTTGTTTCCGGGCAGAGTCGACGGCGGCATTCAGCTTGTCGTCCACCTGGCCCTGGAGATAGCTGTGCAGCAGGGTCAGCGTGACCGTCCCGGTGACCGTCAGGGCCACGATCAGCAGGGCCATGATCATGGCCACCAGCTGCGACCTGAGCGAGGCCGATTTCCACCGCTTAAGCAAGGTCAGCGCTTTTCAGCCGTCCGCAGCACGTAACCCACGCCGCGCTTGGTCTGGATGAGGGCAGGCGCCTCCGGGTCGATGTCCACTTTCCGCCGGAGGTAGGAGATGTAGGACTCAACGATGGAGGCGTCGCCATTGAAGTTGTATTCCCAGACGTGGTCCAGGATCTGCGACTTGGACAGGACCCGGTTGGGGTTGAGCATGAGGTAGCGCAGCAGCTTGAATTCGGTGGGGGAGAGTTCGATGACCGTGCCCCCGCGCCGCACCTCGTGGGCGTCGTCGTCGAGTTCCAGGTCGTCGACCCGGATCACCGCGTCATCGTCCAGGAGGGGCTGCGTCCGGCGGAGCACGGCGCGGATCCGGGCCACCACTTCGTCGAGGCTGAAGGGCTTGGTCACGTAGTCGTCGCCGCCTACCGTAAGGCCGGTGACTTTGTCCTCAGTGTCGTCCTTCGCCGTGAGGAAGAGGACCGGGAAGTGCTTTCCGGAGGCACGGAGCCGGCGGGTCACGGTGAATCCGTCCATGTCCGGGAGCATGACGTCCAGTACGGCCAGGTCAGGGGCGTGGGTGTCCGCTGCGGCCAGGGCGTCGCGCCCGTTGGCGGCGGAGACCACTTCAAAGCCGGCGAACCGCAATGAGGTGGAGAGGAGCTCTCGGATGTTGGGTTCATCATCGACGACGAGCAGCCTGGCTTCTGGACCGTTCTTGTTCATGCTCCCATCATGCTCCCAGTGTCTGGGAGTTGTCTGGATATTCGTTGTGAGCATGATGAGGGCAGGCTTGCACCTACCAGTCCATGGTTCCGGGCTCCCCTTTGAAGGGCCCCACCACCCGGCTGGTGATCCAGCCGCCATAGAAGCGGCCGGGCTGCGCACGCACCCGTTCCCCGTCCACTTCGCAGTAATCCATCCTTCCCGGGTAAACGGCAACCCGGTCAGCGAGCACCTCAAACCCGGACGCGGGCTCGGGATAGGACCAGGCGGCGCCCTCCGCCTCCTTCCCGCCGCCGCGCACGGTCAGGTAATCCGCCGCGCCCTTGAACTCGCAGAAGCTGCTGCCCGCAGCGGGTTCCAGCGCGCCGGGGACAAATGCCGACTGCAGCACGTAATACACCGGTGGATGGCTGGTCTCAAGAACGCGGAGGGAATCGGTGGTGTCAAGGATGACCTCGCCGCCCAGGACGATGCGTACCCGTTCGGTGCTCGGTTCGATCCGCGGTGGACGGGGATAGTCCCAGACGGACTCCTGGCCGGGCCCTGGCACGTCGGGAATGATTCGTGGACTCATGCTTCCAGTGTGCGTCCGGGACCGCTGCTCCGCACGCCTCCGCATGCGGGAACCCAATTCACGGCAAGAACGTTCACCGCCCCGCGTCTTCCGCAGCACTGCACCCGGGAATACAGTGATGCTTGCCGGGCGGCCAAGCCCGGCACCAGCGTTCCAACGGATCACCTGTCGCTGCCTCCACCGCTGCCGGTGACCTGCACCAACACGGTAGTTACCCCATAATTCCTGGCCCATCGAAGGGGATAGACCATCATGACTGACCTGAGTGCTTCTGAAAACGCAACAGCCAACGACCGCAGCATCCGTGACTGGGCCGACCTTGCCGAGGAGATGTGGTCTTATCTCACCGGCAAAGGCGCCGCCATAAATTACCAGTTCATCGATATGACGGTGGAAGTTCCACGCGACATCGGCCCCGATGCCCCGCGTGCCACGTGGAAGCTCAACGGCAGCCTGCGCGTCACCACCAGTGACAGGGATGCCGCGGGGTCGGACGCGAACCGCGGTTGACGGACATGCCGGAGTACCGCCTGGACCTTAATCTGGACTTCTCCTACACGGATGCGGCGGGGGCTGTCACAACGGGCAGCGCTAAGGCTGCGGGAACGGAAGTAACGGTGTCCCTGGCGGGTTTGGCACCGTTGACCGGCGGTGGACTGCCCTCACTTGAGGAGATCAAACCACTGGCAGAGCTGCTGGCCGGCAAGGGTGTCAGCATCACGGTGGCCGGCCCTGATGGAAACATCCTCAGCCTGGGCAAGGTGGACAGCCCTGCCTCACAGCGGCTGATTACGCGTTCGCCCCACATCAAGATCGGGAAGCTCGGCTCCCTGCTGCCGCTGGTCCGCCAGGGCAGGCGGAAGCCCAAAGGCCTGCCGCTGCTGCCGCCGTCCACACCCCTGCCGCTGGTGCCTACCGTCCAGCGGAAGATCAAGCGCCGCATCACCACCACCCACTACGTCAGGGGCGGTGGGCGGCCGCGGCTGATCTTTGTCCAGGACGCCGCGACCTGGACCGGGCAGATCCCGCGGGAGGTGACCCTCACCGCAGACGTGACAACGATCGGCAGCGGTGCGGGGGCGGATGTCCGGCTGGACGGCCTGGAGGAGCTGCACGCCGAAATCAGGCACGACGGGCAGGACGAATACGTCCTGGTGCCGAACGGCCCCGTGAGCGGCAGCGTCTCCCGGACCGGACCATCTGTCCTGCGGACCGGGGCAAGGATCCAGATGGGGCAGTGGTGCCTGGCCTTCTTCCGGGAGGAGTTTGCGGACCACGGCCGCCCCTACGGCGGCCGCAGCGGCGGGGAGCTGGCCTACGAACGTCCGCAGCTCGATCCCAGGACAGGGACCATGGAGCGGGACAGCTCCGAGGGCGTGACGTGAGTGGCGTGCACGCTGGCTACTCCGCCGCGTGCACGTCCTTGGCGTCCATGATCCGGTAGGCATACCCCTGCTCGGCCAGGAACCGTTGGCGCTTGGCGGCGAAGTCCTGGTCCAGGGTGTCCCGTGCCACCAGTGAGTAGAAGCGCGCCGCCCGGCCGTCCTTCTTGGGCCGTAGCAGCCGCCCCAGCCTTTGCGCCTCCTCCTGCCGGGAGCCAAAGGAGCCGGAGATCTGGATGGCCACCGAGGCCTCCGGCAGGTCAATGGAAAAGTTGGCCACCTTGGACACCACAAGGGTCTGCAGTTCCCCGGCGCGGAACGCGTCAAAGAGTTTCTGCCGTACCTTGACGGAGGTATCGCCCTTGATCACCGGTGCCTGCAGGCGCTCGCCGAGGTCGTCCAGCTGGTCGATGTACTGGCCGATCACCAGCAGCTGCTCTCCGGCGTGCCGGGTTACCAGCTGTTCCACCACCTGCGTCTTGGATTCGGAGGTGGCGCACAGCCGGTACTTGTCGGTGTCGTCGGCCATGGCGTAGGCAACGCGTTCGTCTTTCGGCAGGTCGACGCGGACCTCCACGCAGTCCGCCGGCGCGATGTAGCCCTGGGACTCGATGTCCTTCCAGGGCGCGTCGTACCGCTTGGGTCCGATCAGGCTGAACACCTCGCCCTCGCGCCCGTCCTCGCGCACCAGCGTTGCGGTCAGCCCAAGCCGGCGGCGGGCCTGCAGATCCGCCGTCATCCTGAAGATCGGTGCCGGCAGCAGGTGGACTTCGTCGTAGATGATCAGTCCCCAGTCGTGCCCGTCCACCAGTTCCAGGTGGGGGTAGATGCCGCCGCGCTTGGTGGTCAGTACCTGGTAGGTGGCGATGGTCACCGGCCGGACTTCTTTGAGGGCCCCGGAGTATTCGCCCACTTCCTCCTCCGTGAGGGAGGTGCGCCGCAGCAGTTCGTCCTTCCACTGCCGGGCGGCGACGGTGTTGGTGACCAGGATCAGCGTGGTGGTGGACCCGGTGGCCATGGCGGCGGCCCCCACCAGCGTCTTGCCGGCGCCGCAGGGCAGCACCACTACGCCGCTGCCGCCCGCCCAGAAGTTTTCGCTGGCCAGGCGCTGGTAGGGCCGCAGTTCCCAGCCGTCCTCGTTGAGCGAGATCAGGTGCGGGGTGCCGTCCACGTACCCGGCGAGGTCCTCTGCCGGCCAGCCGATTTTCAGCAGCAGCTGCTTGAGCTGCCCGCGCTGGGAGGCGTGCACCACCACCGTCTCGCCGTCGATCCTCGGGCCCAGCAGCGGCGCGATCTTCTTGGCCCGGATCACTTCCTCCAGGACCGGGTAGTCATCCGTCCGCATGACCAGTCCGTGGCGCGGGTCCTTTTCGAGGCGCAGCCGGCCGTACCGGGACATGGTTTCCTCGACGTCGATCAGCAGCGAGTGCGGAACCGGAAAGCGCGAGTACTTCAGGAGCGCGTCCAGCACCTTTTCAGCGTCCAGTCCGGCGGCACGTGCGTTCCACAGTCCCAGCGGGGTCAGCCGGTAGCTGTGCATGTGCTCCGGCGCCCGCTCCAGCTCCGCGAACGGCGCGATGGCGTGCCGGGCCTCGGTGGCCAGCTCGTGGTCCACCTCGAGGAGGATGGTTTTGTCGCTTTGGACGATCAGGGGTCCGTCGGTCACGCGGGGATCCTTTACTGGCGCAGTTCCTCTGCGGCCTCGATGTCGATGATGCGGTGGACGGACAGGACCCGTTCGGTGTCCTTGGCAGGATCGAACACGCGGACCCGGCCCCCGCTTACAGAGAGCGGAACAACAACTTCCAGGCTGGCATTCCCCAGGTTGTCCACCACGTTCATGTTGATCCGCTGCTTCAGCCGGATGGCCCGCTGCAGCGCTTCAAGCCCCAGCTGGGTGGCTGCCTCGCCGTCCGTGGCGCCGGGGTGGTGTCCGACGGCGGGGCCCGCCTGCCGCAGGACGTCCAGCTGGGCTTCGACCTCCTCGGCCGGTGGCGCGATTCCCGGAGCGGTGTACACAGGGCGGGGGCTTTCCTGCGCGGCGGCAGGCCGCCGCAGGTGCCCGGCGGGTTCGGCGCCGTCGACGGACGGGGACAGGCCCAGGTTGCGGAGTGCGGCGGCCAGTTCGCGCGGTGGTGCCGATGACGTCAGGACCGTGGGGGACAGCCTGGCCAGGCCAAGCGGCGCCGCCTTAGGTCCCGCCAGCAACTCCCGGAGCGCTGCTTCATCATCGCTCTGGATGAAGCTTGCGGCCTGGCCCACCCGAAGGCTGCCGTGCCGGGAAGCGGTGTCCTCCACCAGGTACTCCAGCGGCTGGGGAACAGCGGTGGCGGAGTGTTCCCGCAGGAACGCCAGCAGGCCGGCGGCGTCGTAGCCCTGGTCAAGTGCCCGTTTAATGGACGCCGCCGAAAACCGGTAGATGGTGGCGGGGCCCTGCCCCTCGGCATCGGCCATGACCAGGAGCTGCTCTGTCAGGGCGGGAGCAAGGTAGCCGGGGGCAACAGCGGTGAGGTCGGCCTGCAGCAGCACGTGGTTCAGGGCGGCCGGCAGGTGCTCGCCCAGGATGGCCAGGGCGGCGTCGGGATTGTCTTCGGCGAAAGCGCTCCCTAATTGGCTCAGGGCACCCGACCCCACCAGGCCCAGCAGTTCCGCCTCGGCGAGGACCCCGCGGATGAGGGAACTGAACCGCCGGGCCATCCGCGGCTGTGACCATTCCGCACGCTCCAGGACCGCAGCGGCATCAAGGACGGGCACGGCACCGTCCGGCCCTTCGGCTTCCAGCGTGAGGTCGTGCAGGATCTCCAGGATGCGCTTGCGGACCACGGGCGCGTCCGGCCGTTGCGCCCCGGCGGACAATGCCGCGATGGTGGTTCCCGATGCGCCCCGGGACGGGCCCCCGGGCACCGTGTTCACGGGCTGGCCCACCATGGACGGCACGCGCTCGCTGGCGAGCCAGGCGTTCACCAGCCACAGCCATTGTTCCTGCCGCGGCAGCACGAGCCACTCCAGCTGCGGCGGCTGCACCCATGAGGACGAGTCGACGTCGAGGCGGATCAGCCCTGCCAGCCCGCACAGCTCCAGCAACCGGCCAGCCGCGTCCTGGTCGATGCGCAGCTGGTCGGACAGGCGGCGCATCTCCCGGACCCCCACCCCGCCGCTGCGCAGCGTGCCCAGCGGGGTTTCCTTCACGGCATGCAGCAGTTCGGAGACCAGCCGCAGGGTTTCCGAGATGGCGCTGAGCGCTGCGTTCCTGCGCAGTGCCGCGGTGGTCCTGCCCAACTCGGGAACCGGCGGTGAGAGGGTGAAATCGTTAATGATCGCGCCATCGCGCAGGGCCAGCCCCACGCTGTGCGGCAGTTCCACGTGGGCGGCGTCCAGCGGAACCAGGAGCCCGCGCGCAAGGAGCCAGTCAACGGGCCCGACGTCGGCGCCTTCCGTGGTGACCGATGCCTTCCGTTGCGCCTGGGGGACGGCACCCATGGCCCAGTTGCGGAACTTGGCGAGCAGCGCCGTCGTCCGTTCCGGAGCCTTGGCGAGGATGTCCCGCAGTGCCTCGGGGGAGGAGGTCCAGTGCTGGAGCGCAAGGGCCGCCTCCATGGGCGTGGTGGCATCGTGGATGGCAAATCCGCTGCGGTGCAGCTCGGAGACCAGCTGGACCACCCGTTGGGCGAAGGCCGGCTGCAGGCGGACCAGTTCCGTGTAGCTGCGGCCCAACCCGGCGGGATAGATTCCCACCACGTCCTTGAGGGAGCCGACAGGGAGATAGAAGTGTTGACCGTCAGCCGGGGGAGGGGTGCCGTGCGGGGGAACGGCAGGATGCGCCAGGGCAAGTTCCTGCAGGGTGCCCATGATTTGTTCGATGACGGCCAGCGATGCACCCCGGATCAGCTGGTGCAGGCCCTCCGCCGAGGCGCTGTGGCCGGTATCTGTATTGGTGCATAGGTGGAGGGTCTCAAGGACCTGCATCTGCGGCCGGTTGAGGCGCTCCAGGGCGCGCTGCACGCTGACCCGCGAACAGGCCCGGGCTGCCAGTGCCGCGAAGTCAGGAACAGGCGGGGAAATGAGGTCCGGCCGCGCGGCGAACAACGCGCGCAACGAGTCGTTGCTGCGCGCCTCCAGGTCCTTGCCGAGCGCACGAATGAGGGACATCAGTTCAACGTTACCGCGGCTCCCGCTTCCCCGCCCGCCGCCGGGCGGCAACGCCGTCCAGGACCAGCAGGAGCATCAGGATGAAGGCCACCGGCAGGCCATAGAGGGCCGAGTAGGTGACCCATGCGGGGGCAACGGAGTCCGCGAAGGCCAGGGATATGACTGCTCCCACAGCGACGAGGGAAAGTACGGCAATAACTGCGGCGAGGACCATCAACGGCCGCCGGTAACGCGATGGAGTCATGGACGTAACGGTACAGCGGCCGGACTGCCGCCCGTGAAAGCCGGGGAGCTTGCGCCTGGGGCGGAACGGTGCGGCCGGAACGGTGCGGCCGGAAGCGTGATTAGGGCATGCGGCAGGATAACCTTGAAGGATACAGACCAACACGGTTTGCGCTGGCCATACCCTGAACCCGCACAACAATGCGGACGCGGTGGCAGCGGGCCGTGTCTCATGACAGCAGAACGAAGAAGGTTGATTACGTGCCTACCGGCAAGGTCAAGTGGTATGACAAGGACAAGGGCTTTGGCTTCCTCGCGGGCGAAGACGGCCAGGAGGTCTTCCTGCCCAAGTCGTCACTGCCTGAGGGAGTGACGGAACTGAAAGCGGGCACCCGGGTGGAATTCGGGGTGGCGGACGGCCGCAAGGGTGCCCAGGCCCTGGGCCTGCGGGTGCTGGATAAGACACCGTCGATCGCCAAGGCCAAGCGCCCCAGCGCGAAGGATCTCGCCCCGCTGGTGCAGGACCTGGTGACCGTCCTGGACAACCTGTCCGGAACCCTGTCCAAGGGAAAGTACCCGGACGGCAACAAGGGCAAGGCCATTGCTGCCGCCCTGCGCAAGGTCGCCGACGAGCTGGACGTTTAGGCGCCCATGGACCCCCAATCTGAACAGCCGGGCACGCCAGTGCAGGAGCAGGCTGCCAAGACTCCGCCCAAGCGCAAGGCAGGCGTGCCCGTGTGGCGTACGGGCAAGCCCGACGCGTTCCTGGCCGCGGCGGTGGACACTGCCCGGACCGCAGTGGAAGGCATCACACCGGCGGGCACCATCGGGGCGCACCTGGCAGCCAAAAGCGAGGGCGACCGGCTGGTCACGCACCTGTTCGAGTCGCGGCTGCCCGGCTACATGGGCTGGCAGTGGTACGCGGTGCTGACCCGCAACTCGCGCTCCAAGGCGGTGACTGTCAACGAGTTGGGCCTGCTGCCGTCCGAGGAATCCATCCTGGCCCCGGAATGGGTGCCGTGGGCAGAACGCGTCCGTCCCGAGGACGAGCAGCAGCAGGAGCCCGAACAGCAGGAGTCAGGGCAAGGGACTCCGGAAGAGCTGCCGGCAGGGCAGGGGGAACCTGGCGGCCAAGAGCCTGACGACGACGGCGGCGAGCCTGGGGACGTCGGGGAGCCTGGCGACGAGGCAAAGACTTCCTAAACCACAAGCAAACGGCGCCGCCCGGGAAAACCCGGGGCGGCGCCGTCGTGCATTAACCTTGGTTACTTGCGCAGCTCGCCCACCACGAAGTCGATGCTGGCCAGCAGCGCCGAGACGTCGCTGGGCTCGATGGCCACGAAGGTGGCGATGCGCAGCTGGTTGCGGCCCAGCTTCCGGTACGGCTCGGTGTCCACAATGCCGTTGGCGCGCAGGACCTTGGCCACGGCGGCCGCGTCAACCGACTCGTCGAAGTCGATGGTGGCAATGACGTTGGAGCGTTCCTCCGGGTTGGTGACGAACGGGGTGGCGAACTCCGAGGCCTCGGCCCAGCTGTAGATGCGGCCGGCGGAATCGGCGGTCCGCTTGGAGGCGAAGTCCAGGCCGCCGTTGGAGTTCAGCCACTGGACCTGCGAATCCAGGGTTACCAGCGTGGACAGCGACGGCGTGTTGTATGTCTGGTTCAGGCGGGAGTTCTCGATGGCGGTCTGGAGGTCCAGGAAGTCCGGGATCCAGCGGCCGCCGGCCTTGATGGCGGCAGCACGTTCCAGCGCTGCGGGGGAGAACAGGCCCAGCCAGAGGCCGCCGTCGGAGGCAAAGTTCTTCTGGGGGGCAAAGTAGTAGACATCGCTTTGTGCAACGTCCACGTCCAGGCCGCCGGCCGCGGATGTGGCGTCCACCAGGACCAGTGATCCCTCGTCGGCCCCGGATACCCGCTGGACAGGGGCTGCGACGCCTGTGGAGGTTTCGTTCTGCGGCCAGGCATAGACGTCCACGCCGGCCTCGGCCTGGGCTGCGGGCCGGGTGCCGGGCTCGGACTTGATGATCGAGGAGGCTTCGAGGAAGGGCGCCTTATTGGTGGCGGCGGCGAACTTGGACCCGAACTCACCGAAGGACAGGTGCTGGGCTTTCTTCTCTACGAGACCGAAGCTGGCAACGTCCCAGAAAGCGGTGGAGCCGCCGACGCCGAGGACCACCTCATAGCCGTCCGGGGCGCGGAAGAACTGGCTCAGCCCTTCCCGGACCGACCCGACCAGGTTCTTGACGGGGGCCTGCCGGTGCGAGGTGCCAAGGATCGTTCTTGAAGCCGCTGCCAGCGCGTCGATCTGTTCCTGCCGGACCTTTGACGGGCCGGCCCCGAACCGCCCGTCCTGGGGCAGGAGGTCGGCGGGGATCGTGATGCTGGTGTCGCTCACAGGTGCTCCAATTCGGCGGGGACGAAAGCTATGGTCCGGAAGGGCGGGCAGTGGTGGCCGGCAGGGCGCGGTGGCTGGGCTGCAGGCCACTCCCATTCTGCCTGAACCGCCGCCGGGGGCGGGAGCCGGGCACGTCATAGTCCGGACAGTGAGACGTGCCCGTACGGCCCAGCCCTTTGGCCGCAGCTATTCGGACAAAGTCAAAATAGGCTAAGCTTTCCCCCGGACTACTTCGCGGGAAGAGGCGATACGGTGGGACAACGCAAGGTACTGCGCTCGAGGAGCTGAGCTGGATGACGGATCTGATCGACACTACGGAGATGTACCTCAGGACCATTCTGGAGCTTGAGGAAGAAAACATCGTTGCCCTCAGGGCCCGTATCGCCGAACGTCTGCGCCACTCGGGGCCCACCGTCTCCCAGACCATCGGCCGCATGGAGCGGGACGGACTTGTCGTCGTCTCCGGTGACCGCCATCTGGAACTCACGGATACGGGCCGCAAGCGCGCCACAGAGGTCATGCGCAAGCACCGGCTGGCCGAACGCCTTCTGGCAGATGTCATCGGCCTGGACTGGGCCTACGTCCATGACGAAGCCTGCCGCTGGGAACACGTCATGAGCGAGCGGGTGGAGCGGCGCATCTACGAGATGCTGGGCCACCCCACCGAATCGCCCTACGGCAACCCCATTCCCGGCCTCGCTGCGCTGGGAGGCCAGGCGGGCCGCGGCTTTGCCGATGGAGCCATCAGCCTGGTGGAAGCAATGAAGAACTACGCGCCCGCCTCGGGCGTGACCATCAGCCGTTTGGCGGAGCCAATCCAGGTGGAACCGGAACTGCTGGCCCAGCTGGACGAGGGCGGGATCCGGCCTGGTGCTGCCGTGACGCTGGAACGCGTGGGCGAGTACATTTCCGTTCGGGTCGCGGGGATCGAAGGGGCGCTGGAGCTGCCGCCCGAGGTTGCTGCGCACGTCTTCGTTGCCCTCGACTAGGGCTGATCCGGCACCTTCCATACCCCAGGCAGGGGTTTCCACGCAAAGGTAACGGAATTGTTACCTAGGGACTTAAGCCCCTATAGTGGAACCAAGCGTTGATACATAAGCGTTACCTGACCCGGAGCCGAGCTCTGCCAGCGGGCCAGGTGAACGAGTTCGTTACTGGCAGAGGCGGGGGAACCACAAGCGGCAGCGGGGGACTGCCTTGGGGTGAAGTCCGTCAGCAGCAAGCCTCTCCAGTGAAGGATTCTTCCGGGAATACCCCTGTGCAGAAGCTTGCCTACGGCGGACCGGGTCTTTGAACTCTCTGACCCGAATCCGACAGCTAACTCCGCAGGCTTCTTCCAGAGAGGAACCCTTCTTGACCATGCAGACCCCACGGGGCCGCCGACGCGCGGCCGGCCCCCCTTCGGCACCCCGGGTTGCCGAAGTCGTCGCAGCGGAGCGCCCCCGCGACCTGCATCGCGACGCGCGCCGCCGCCGGGGTCCCTTCCGGCAGATGACGGAGTTTGCCGCCGCCAGCGGCATCGGCCAAAAAGCCGGCATGGCCCTTGCCGCCACAGGCCTGGTGCTGACGGTCACGGTGCCCGCCACAAGTCCCGTCATGGCAACCGACTCCGCCGGCAATGCCCCCCTGGCTGCCTCGGCTGTCAGCCCGCAGCCGCAGATTTCCGCTGATGTTGGAGCCCAGGTTGACTTCAGCCGCTCCGCCGTGGTCACGCAGGCGGACCCGGACGGAAAGCTGAAGCAGCTCCTGAGCGCACAGTCCGCCGGCTCCGTCACCCGTGCCGCTTCGGCCGGCACCCTGGCCGCACCCCTGTCGTCCCTCGCCACCGCTTCCCCTTTCGGTTACCGGGTCAGCCCCATCACCGGAGGCTCCGGAGACTTCCACAGGGGCCAGGACTTCGTGGCGCAGTGCGGCACCTCGGTCCTGGCGGCCGCAACAGGAACCGTCACCTTCGCGGGCTGGCACCAGTTCGGTGGCGGAAACCGGGTGGTCATCGACCACGGCAACGGGCTGGAAACCACCTACAACCACCTCTCGTCCTTCAACGTCAAGGTGGGCCAGACCGTCTCCCGCGGTGAGGTCGTGGCACTGAGCGGCACCACCGGCGCGTCCACCGGATGCCACCTGCACTTCGAGGTCCAGGTCAATGGCGAAGTGGTCGATCCGATGGGCTGGCTGTAACCGAATGATTGCTCACTCTCAGATCGCCGTGACCCGCCGTGACCTGAATGTGACATTGAAGCAAAACTGCTGTACCGTCTAACTCGCGTCAACTTTTCCGAAGTTGACGCTCTTGAGTGGATTGCCTAACTCTGCCACCGCTCAAGGTCCGTTCGCATTTCATCGTCTGGCAGGGGCGGGGGAACCAATTTTGGCCTTCATTTCCGGAAGGCCTTGGGGTTAAGTCACAAAGCTTCCCAGGAAGCAGCGTGGCCGGGTGACTCCCATCCGAATCCGACAGCTCACCTCGCAGGCATTGGGAGAGGCTACCTTCGTGTCTTCACGCCATCATTCTGCGCGCCACCGTGCGCAAACGGTTCGCACCAACCCCCTGGACGCCGTGTCCAAGGCTGTCAGTGCAAATGCCGGGACCGTAGGCCGCCAGGCTGCCGTTGTGGCAGCCGCTTCGGGCCTCATCCTGAGCATGGGCCTGCCCGCCACGGCAGCTGACACCACTGCCGGTGTCTCTGCCTCCACCGAGTCCGGTTCGGCCCAGACGGCACTCGCCGTCACCGCTGCCCCCACGGCCACGGTGTCCTTCGAGCGTCCGGTCGTCAAGACCACCGCCGCTCCCAAGGTTGAAGCGGTACGTACCCAGTCCACGGCAGCAGCGAACCGCGCCGCCAACACCGCCACTGCGGGCCAGGAGGCTTCCCCGGCCGCCAAAGCGGAAGAGTCTGTATCCACTGCGGCAACCTCGGGCATTGCCGCCATCGCCTACACCGGCATCGGCCACTCCTACGTATGGGGCGGCACCAGCCCCGTCACAGGCTGGGACTGCTCCGGTTTCGTGCAGTGGGTTTACGCCCAGGCCGGAATCAGCATCCCCCGCACCAACGCGTGGAACATCATGACCCCCACCTCGGCACCGCAGCCGGGTGACCTGGTTGTCCAGAACGGTGGCGCGCACGTCGGCATCTACGTCGGCAACGGCATGATGATCAGCGCACTCAACCCCTCGCAGGGCACGCTGCTCCACTCGCCGGCAGCCACCGGTTCCTCCACGTACTACCACTACAGCAAATAGTTCTTGGGCAACGCGTTCCAAGGGCTTTTTCTTTGCCCAAAGCTTCTTCGCTAAAAACCACATCCCCGTTCGGGATGCGCCGGCGTACCCCCAAGATGCCGGCGCGTCCATCACCCTTCGCCTGCCTACCTGCGGCTCGAGGGAAAAACGAAAGAGAGAACTGATGACGACTCGTGCCACCGCACGGCATCGCGCCGAGGTCACCAAAACCAACTCGATCGCTGTCATTGCCAAGGCTGTCAGCGACAACGCAGGCGGCATGGGCCGCCAGGCTGCGGTTATTGCCGCAGCGTCCGGCCTGGTCCTGACCAGCGGCATCGCTGCCAACGCTGCCGACGCCAACGTCAAGCGCGATTCCGCTCCTGCTTCCGCGCTGGAAGTTGAATCCGCCGTGGACGCCCCGATCTCGGCGGCTTCCACCATCTCCATCAGCTACGAGAAGCCTGCCGTGACCACCACGCCGGCTCCCGTCGTCGAGCCTGAGCCCGAGGTTGAGGTGCGGGAAGCCGCTCCCGCTCCTGCGGCCCAGCCCGCTGCTGCTCCCAAGGTCACGGCCAAGGTTGCCACCGCCGCTGCTCCTGCCGCTCCCGCAGCCCAGGCATCCGCCAGCGGCAAGGGTGCGGCCATCCTCTCTGCCGCGTACGCCCAGCTCGGCGTGATGCAGGACTGCACCATGCTGGTCACCAACTCGCTGGCCGCTGTCGGAATCCACTTCCACGACTGGCCCGCCGGCTACCTGTCCCTGGGCCGCACCGTGAGTGCAGCCGAAGCACAGCCGGGCGACCT
Source organism: Arthrobacter sp. SAFR-179 (assembly GCF_059414945.1). Lineage (NCBI taxonomy): Bacteria > Bacillati > Actinomycetota > Actinomycetes > Micrococcales > Micrococcaceae > Arthrobacter > Arthrobacter sp. SAFR-179. The sequence goes on along the minus strand of NZ_JBPFDM010000008.1, from coordinate 156,046 downwards.
GATCTACTACGCTGACGGTGGCGCGGGCATGGCCCACATCGCTGTCTACGCAGGAAACGGCATGGCTGTCCACGGCGGCTACAACGGAAACCAGACCGTGGTCTTCAGCGCGAACGTTGGATCCGGCCCCGTCTTCATCCGCGTCAACTAGGCATTCCGGTGCTGGCGTGAACGGCCGCCAGCCTCAAAATGTCCCGAGGACCCCCGCCATCGAGGCAGGGGTCCTCGGCGTTTAAGGGGTGCCGCGACGGGGGCGGCACCCTTTTTTGGCGTATCGGCGGTGGAAGGACTCCCGGGCGGAAATTACCTGATTCTGCACTTCTTTGTTTACTCTTGTGATGTCGATCCATAGCCCGGACATGCCGAGGGCAGCCGGCCCTCGTGCCCCTGACGGGTGCGGCCGTGAAGAGGTAAGTGCATGCGCACTCTCGTTCTGAATGCTGGATATGAACCGCTGGCGGTTATTACTTTCCGCCGGGCGCTGGTGCTTGTGCTTACAGGCAAGGCCAGTGTGGTGGCCGAAGGGGACGACCCCGTGGTGGGCCCCACCGACGTCCTGGGGCGCCCGTCCGTGATCCTCCTCAACCGCTACATCCGCCCCCGGTACAACCACTCCACGGCCGTCAGCCGCAGGGGAGTGCTCCGACGCGACGGGCATAAATGTGCCTACTGCGGGAAAGCGGCGCACACCATTGACCATGTGCACCCGAAATCCAGGGGCGGGGCTGATTCGTGGGAGAACCTGGTGGCCGCCTGCCTGCGGTGCAACAACGTCAAGGGCGATCACACTCCCGTCGAGATGGGATGGACCCTGCGCTTCGTCCCGGAACCTCCGCACGGGACCATCTGGCAGATCAAGGAGCTGGAGAAGCCCACCCCGGCCTGGGATCCGTTCCTGCTTCCGGAACGGGCTGCCTGACCGCCTGCCCCCGGCATCGACCTGTCTGTGGCGTGACCTGTCGTTTCGCCCTGACCTCTCAGGCCGCCCTTAACCTCCGTGCTGCCGTCCAGTGAGCCGGTGACTAGGCTGGGGGAGTGGAAGTGAGCAGCCTTGCCTTTGACGCCGTGGTCCTGGCCGGCGGGAAGTCATCGCGGCTGGGCGGCACGCCCAAGCAGTCGCTGGTCTTCCAGGGCCAAACCCTCCTGGAGCGCGCTGTGGCTGCTGCCGCGGGGGCCGGGCTTACTGTCGTTGTTGGTGACACGGATTTCCTGCCAAACCGGCCACCCGTCGCGCAGCCCCTGCCGGCCTGGCCTGCCACCCTTTTGACCTGCCGGGAGGAACCGCGCTTCGCCGGCCCCGCGGCCGCGATCGCAGCCGGACTGGAGGCGCTGGCGGCACACCATGCACGGACGGGCAACGGTGGCGGGGCGCCCTATACCCTGGTGCTGGCCTGTGACATGCCGTCGGCCTCCCAAGCGGTGGCGGCGCTGCTCGACGCATTGGGCCCCTCCATGGAACGGGCGTCCGGAGGTGTCATGGCCTGTGCCGAAGACGGCAGGGCCCAGCCGTTGTCAGGTTTTTACCGCACGTCTGAGTTAAGTAAAGCCTGCAAGGCCCTTGCGGCCCGCGACGCATTGGTCAACGGCTCTGTCAGGGCTCTCCTTGCTAGTCTGGACGTGCAGCTTGTCACAGTCCCCGCCGGATCCACAGCCGATGTGGATACCTGGGATGACGTTGCCGCGCTGGGGATTGCCGCCGGGAACCAGCATGAAGGCCAGGACCGGCATTCGGGCGGAACAAACGTGGGAGGCAATTCGTGAAGAGCCAGGACGAAACGCTGGAAGAGTGGTGCAGGGCCCTTCTCCAGGCGTACAAGCTTGAGGATGTCCAGGTGGACGTCAATGCGGTGCTGGCGCTTGCAGGTGTAGCCGCCCACGCTGTTGTCCGGCCGGCGGCTCCGCTCACCACTTTTATTGCCGGCTTCGCTGCAGGCCTGGCTGCCGCTCCCGGCAGGGAAATGGATGCCGAATCAATGGACGCGGCCCTGGCCGTTGCCCGCACACTGGCAAAGGACTACGAGGCCGAGGCCGCCGCCGGGACTCCCGGCGAATGACTGCAGAACCCCAGAGCGATTCGGAGGCACCACCTGGCAGTGATGTGGTGCCCCCGGCCGGCATAACGGAACCCGGAGTCACTGAATCCGGTACCCCTGAACCGGGTATGACTGAACCCGGTATGACCGAACCAGGTATCGCTGACCCTGGCACCTCTGAATCCAGTACAGGAGAATCGGGTGCTCCCGATGCCCAGTCGGCTGAAGAAGGGCATGCAGCCCATCACCATCTGGCGCATACCTGGGAAGAGGCCAGGCAAGCTGCGTTCGACGCCGCAACACCGATTCCCCCGGGGCCTGTGCCCCTGCGGATCGCCTTGGGCCGCAAACTCGACAGGGACATCATTGCCCTCCAGGACATGCCCCATTACGCCTCGTCGGCCATGGACGGCTGGGTGGTCAACGGAAGCGGCCCCTGGATACCGGTGGAGCCCAGCACCCGGCTGGCGCCGCACCAAGCCAGCCCCATTGCCACCGGCGGGATGATCCCCGCCGGTGGCAAGGCAGTTCTCCGCACCGAGAGTGCAGTCCTTGGCCGGGACGATGAGGGACTTCCTGTCGTGATGACCGGAGGCAAGGCCCGCCCGGGCGAACCCCGCGCGGGGGAGCACATCCGGAAGGCCGGGGAAGAAGCCCTGGAGGGGGACATCCTGGTCAAAGCGGGGGTGGAACTCAACCCGGCCCACCTGGCACTGGCCGCTTTGGCCGGCTACGACGAACTGCAGGTCCAGGGGAAGCCCGTGGTGCGCCTGGTGCTGACCGGGTCCGAAGTGGTGGAACACGGCACGCCGGCACCGGGCCAGGTGCGCGACACCTTCGGTCCGCAAATGCCGGACGTTGTGGCAATGCTGGGCGGCATCCCGGGCGGGCAGCAGCGGATCGGCGACTCGTACGACGAATGGCTGGCTGCGCTCGAGGACGTGCTGCCGGAGGTGCCGGGCGCGCCGGACCTGCCGGCCGACGTCGTTATCACGACGGGGGGCACCGGGCGCTCGGGGACGGACCACCTCCGGCGGGCGGTGGCTGAACTGGGCGGCCGCCTCATCATCGATGGGGTGGCCATGCGGCCTGGCCACCCCGCGGTCCTCGCCGAACTGCCGGACGGACGCTTTGTCCTGGGACTTCCCGGAAATCCGCTGGCGGCCATGATGGCCCTTTCCACCGTGGGCGCCCCGCTGCTGGCCGCATTGGGGCACCGCGCCATGCCGGCAGTGGAGGAAGTGCCCTGCGGGACGATGATCGAACCGGACCCCGGCCGTACCCGGCTGATGCCGTTCCGTTTGCTGTATGGCATGGCCTCCCCGGCACAACATACAGGCCCGGGAATGATGAGGGGACTGGCCGCTGCCGACGGTGTGCTGGTAGTGCCCCCGCATGGCGTGCAGCTTGGGGAGTCGGTGCCCGCATTCGCGCTGCCATGGGGTCCGCCCATACCCCGCCGGCAGGAGGACCCGGCCAAAACCAAACCGCGCAGCAACGCCCGGGGCGCCCAGCCCAAAAGCAAACCAGCAGCGAGTGGACCGGTGGACTGGAGCGCGCTCCTGGGCTGAGGCGGGCCCCGTTGGTGCCATGATGGAGTAATGAACAGGCAGGGTGGAACATGGGACGAGTAACCCAGCGCCGCAAAGTGCACAAGTATGTTTTGGACGGTTCGCCGGGGGCCCTGGAATACCCCGTCCGGCATCGCGAGGACGTCCTCGCCGTCGAGGAACCGCTGGAAATCCGGCTGGGGAGCCTTTCCTATTCGGTCACCATGCGGACTCCGGGGAACGACTTTGACCTGGTGGCCGGATTCCTGGTGTCGGAGGGCGTCATCTGGGCTCCGGAGCAGCTGGTCTCGCTCCGTTTTTGTGCCGGGGAGGACGAAAACGGCGTCCAGACATTCAATGTGGTGGAAGCCCAGCTGCGGCCGGACGTCCCGCTTCCCCACACTGGCCGCAAGGTCTACACTTCCAGCTCCTGCGGCATCTGTGGAACCGACTCGATCGAAGCCGTGCAGAAGTCCTCCCACTTCAGCCCGCGGGCGGACCCGTTGACTGTGGATGCCAAAGTCCTGGCCGCCCTCCCCGGGCTGCTGCGGAAGTCCCAGCGTGTCTTCGAGGACACTGGGGGCGTGCACGCGGCGGGCCTGTTCAGGATTGGGGACGACGGCGAACCGCAGCTCCTGTGCCTGCGCGAGGACGTTGGGCGGCACAACGCCGTGGACAAAGTGGTGGGCTGGGCACTGCGCGAGGGTCTCCTGCCGCTGACCGGAACCGTGCTCCAGGTGTCTGGCAGGGCATCCTTCGAACTGGTCCAGAAAGCTTCCCTTGCGGGAATTCCCGTCCTGGCGGCTGTTAGCGCCCCTTCCAGCCTTGCGGTGGAGCTGGCGGAGGCGAACGGGCTGACCCTGGCGGGTTTCAGCCGGGAAACAAGTTTCAACGTCTACGCCGGGGATGCGCGGATCCTGCGCCCCACGCCCGCCGTGCCCATTGCTTAGGCCACCTCTGCCGCGATGGCCAAAGCCTGCCCTGGAAGGGGGTTGGTTGAGGTGCTGCCAGCGGGTAGATTTGTCCATCGAATGGACGCGATGATCCAGCCACGAGCCTAAAGAGGATTCATATTGCATGACGACCGCAGGATCACGGAAGTCCGCCTGGCCAGGTTTGTGCGCGAGCGCATCGCCCCTGCCGTCTACAGCCGGACGGTTCCCCTTGCCCTGAGCAGTTGGGAAGCTCCCGGCGAACCGGTCCCCTCGCTCGAAGCAATGCGCCAGGAGTTCCAGCCGCAGGAGCACGGCGCAGCATGGGGCCGGCCCTGGGGCACCACCTGGCTGCGGCTGCAAGGAGAAGTGCCCGAATCCTGGGGCGACGGCCCGGACACCACCGTTGAGGTGGTGGTGGATCTTGGGTTCACCACGGAGGCGCCCGGGTTCCAGTGCGAGGGCATTGCCTGGCGGCCGGACGGGACCATCATCAAGGCCATCTCACCCCGTAACCAGTACATTCCGCTGAAGCTGCTGGGCGGCGGCATGGCGGTGGACTTCTACGTCGAGGCAGCCGCAAACCCGGACATGGCGCAGGGCTGGACCTTTGCCGCCACCCCGCTGGGGGACAAGGCGACGGCCGGGGGAGCGCCGCAGTACCGGCTGGGGAGCATCGCCATCGCTGAACTCAACCAGTGTGTCTGGGAACTCCAACAGGACGTATGGACACTGGCAGGCCTCATGGAGCAACTCCCGCTGGAGCTTCCCCGCCGCCATGAGATCCTCCGGGCCCTTGAACGCATGATGGACGTGATGGACCCGGACGACGTTGCCGGCACCGCCGCGGCAGGCAGGGAAGCTCTAGCCAAAGTCCTGGCCCGGCCCGCGTACGCGTCCTCGCATCAACTGGTTGCCACGGGGCATGCGCACATCGACTCGGCATGGCTCTGGCCAGTCCGCGAAACCATGCGCAAATGCGCCCGTACATTCTCAAATGTTGTGGCCCTGATGGATGAAGACCCGAATTTCGTCTTCTCCTGCTCCTCTGCCCAGCAGCTGGCGTGGATCAAGGAGCTGTACCCGGAGCTGTTCAGCAGGATCCGGGAAAAGGTGCGGGCTGGCCAGTTCGTCCCCGTGGGCGGCATGTGGGTGGAATCCGATACCAACATGCCCGGCGGCGAAGCCATGGCGCGCCAGTTCGTCGAGGGCAAGGGCTTTTTCCTGGCCGAATTCGGCATTGAATGCAGGGAGGCCTGGCTGCCGGACTCCTTCGGATACAGCGCCGCCCTGCCGCAGATCGTTAAAGCCGCCGGCAGCCGGTGGTTCCTCACCCAGAAGATCTCCTGGAACCAGACAAACAGGATGCCGCACCACACCTTTAACTGGGAAGGGATCGATGGCACCCGGCTGTTCACCCACTTTCCCCCGGTGGACACCTACAACTCTGACCTGAGCGCCAGGGACCTGGCCCACGCCGAGCGCAACTACCGGGACCACGGCCGCGGAAGCGTGTCACTGGTGCCGTTCGGTTATGGCGACGGCGGAGGCGGACCCACCCGCGAAATGCTTGCGGCGGCTGCCCGGACTGCGGACCTGGAGGGATCACCCAAAGTCAGGATCGGCTCAGCGGAGAGTTTCTTCCGGCAGGCCGAGGAAGACTACCCGGCCCTGCCCGTATGGGTGGGGGAGATGTACCTGGAGCTGCACCGGGGCACCTACACCAGCCAGGCCCGGACCAAGAAAGGCAACCGGCACAGTGAGCACCTGCTGCGTGAAGCGGAACTGTGGTGCGCCACGGCTGCGGTCCGGGCGGGCGGCGCTTTCGACTACCCGGAGGCAGAGCTCAAGCGCCTCTGGCAACTGGTGCTGCTGCAGCAGTTCCACGACATCCTTCCCGGCAGCTCCATCGCGTGGGTCCACCAGGACGCCGAGCGGAACTACCAGGCCATCGAAACCGCGCTCGAGGCAATCATCAGCCGGGCTGCTGCCGCGATGTTGGGCCCGGGTGACCGGCAGTTCCTCCTCAACGCGGCACCGCATGAACGGAACGGGGTAAGGGCGCTGGCTGCAGGTGAGGCTTTGGCGGCCACGGACCCGGTGCAGGCCACAGCCCACAACGGCGGCTACATCCTGGACAACGGAATAATCCGGGCCGTGGTGGACGCGGACGGACTCCTCGCCTCCCTGTGCGACCATGCCAGTGGCCGTGAGGCCATCGCTCCCGGCCAGCGCGGCAACCTGCTGGAGCTTCACCGCGACACCCCCAACGAGTGGGACGCCTGGGACATTGATGAGTTCTACCGGCGCAACGTCACACCGCTGGTCCACGCGGAGTCGGTCCGGCTGGCCAGTGAAGGCGGCAGCGCCGTGGTGGTGGTGGAACGGCTGGCCGGCAGCTCTCCGCTGACCCAGCGCATCACGCTGGCCCCCGGAAGCCCTTCACTGGAAATTGCCACCGCCGTGGACTGGCAGGAGCGCGAAAAGCTGCTGAAGCTTGGCTTTGCCCTCGACGTGCGTGCGGACCGGTCGGCCGCCGAAACCCAGTTCGGCCACGTCTTCCGGCCCACCCACACCAACACCTCATGGGAGGCCGCGAAGTTCGAAATCTGTGCCCACCGTTGGATCCACGTAGGTGAACCGGGGTACGGCGTGGCGGTGGCAAACGCATCAACGTACGGCCATGACGTGGGCAGGACCATCAGGGAATCCGACGGCGGGACCACCACTACCGTGCGCCTGTCCCTGCTGCGCGCTCCGAAGTTCCCCGACCCCGACGCGGACCGCGGCCAGCACGAATTGACGATCACCGTCCGCCCCGGTGCCGACATTGCCGCCGCCGTCCAGGAAGGGTACCGGACCAACCTTGCGCCGCGGCTGGCCAGGGGTGGCTCCGCGGCGGAGCCGCTCTTCTCCGTCAGCAACCCCGCCATGGTCATTGAAGCCGTGAAGCTGGCCCAGGACGGATCGGGCGATGTGGTGGTCAGGCTTTATGAGTCGCTTGGACAACGATCTGCCGGAACCCTCACGGCCAACTTCCCGATGAAGGGCGCGGTGCCGACGGACCTCTTGGAACGCCCCACCGACGCGCCCGGAATTGTTCCTGCGGAGAATGGCGCCCAGCTCACGCTCCGGCCGTTCCAGCTGGTGACGATGAGGTTTACGCGGAAATAGCGAGTGCGCGACGGCAGTTCAGGTGCCTTAAATAGGCTGAGTGGGGGCGGTCCCCAACGATCCGCCACCACTCATCCCCCCAATGTGTGCAAAGGCCCCCGGGGCGGCCAGCGCCTTGAATTTATCCCCGTTCGAAAACGCTTGGGCGGCCCCGCCTTCACACATTCATGATTGTTTCACATTCTAATGAATTTGTGAAAGCAGCTGAACGTTACATTTCGCTGGATGTCCTCCGGCGTCCCGAGCTGCGCGCATTAACCAACCGGGCCACCCAGATCAAGGCCAGCCCAACGACGAAGCACAGCACGGCCGTGTAGTTGATGATGAACTCTACTTGGCCAAGTTCGGGTGGGATTACCGGGAACAACAGCGTGAGGGCTACCGCCACTCCGCCCAGAGCAAGCAGTGCGGCGGCAATGCGGACCAGGATGGGGAGCCGGTCCCGCACTGCGCGCACCATGGCCGGTACCAGGGCGAGGACAACGAATGCGGGGTACGCCCGTCCGGCGGCGCCGTAGTACTCTACGAGCGCGAAATGGCGGGCGTCCTTACCAGAGACGGTGCTCAATCCCGCAGAGGATCCGGCGGTGTCCATGGAGAAAAACAGTGCAATCATGACCGCCGAGACAACGAGCAGGACCAATATGCCGGTCCGGCCGGTGATGAGACGATATGCGTTGTCTGCGCCAAAGCCCCTGGAAATCCGGATGCCCATGAAGAAAATGGCGCCAAAGATGACGAAGCGCAGCAGCAGGTTGGCCAGGTTGATTCCGCCCAAGGCTTGGTCGATGACGATGTAGGGCGCCTGGATGCTCAACAGGATGGCCAGGGTCATCAAAGCGAAAATGCCGAAGAGGGAGCGGTTCTCGCCCCGGAGGGTGCTGGGGATGCGGGCCGCCGCAGTAAGGGCGCATATCGCCAGCGTGGTCCATTGAAGGGTCTCGATCATCCCAGGTTCTCCCATATTTTTTCTGTCTGCGCTTGGTCCTGCTCCTGGCGGCGCAGCACTTTGCCCATTGCCTGAAGCCGGTCTCCGGCAAGGGCTGTAAGTTCTCCATCGGAGAGGCTGTCCAGCGCCGCCTGCCGGGAGCCGGGAGGCCAGCCGGCCTCCTCCTCCGTAATGATTCCGGTGGCCACCAGCCCGCCTGCCGGCCCCACTCCGGCTGCCAGCGCAGTGGCGACAGCAAGCTCGGGGGACAGCCGGTTGGCGGTCAACTGGGCGGAATAGTTTTGTGGGGCCACTCCTGTGGAGGCCGAAACGCGGTGCCGCACCTCGCCGTCGTCTATTGCATCCACCCAGTTCTTCACAGAGGTGGCGTGCGGGGTAGCGCTCAGGGCCGGAGCGGCTGCACCCAAAGCCGCGTCCATGGCAGGACGGGCCAGCAGCGCCCGGAGAAGGTCCGGGGTGGAAACCTGGCTGACCAGCTCATTCCTGGTGGGTGGACGCTGCGGGCCCGCCAAGGCGGTGTAGGCGTCAAATCCGGCCAGCGCGGCGACGGGATTGATCTTGTACGCGCGACTGATGCTGACCACTGTGCTCACGGAAACCTTGCCCCGGACCAGCTGCTGTGCCAGCGTGGTCCGCTTGATCCCGGAGACCCTGCAGATGTCTGCAGTGCTGGCATCGGGCGCGATGCCTTGCAGCCAGCGCTGGAACGCCTTGGCGGAAAGGGTCATGGAGGGCTCTCTGCAGAACGGGTGGTGCGGATGATTTTACCGTGCCCCCGGGGGCCCACCGTGACGGACGATTTTGCCCATTGTGCCGGTTCGTCTATAGTTGATGGTCGAGCCCGCTGGTCCGTACACCCCCCAAGTCCGGACCAGCGGGTTCTTCTATGTCCTGCAGCCCCAGCGGCGTCGCGGCCCGGTTTGCGCCGCATTTTCCGGCCGCCGATGGCTGTCCGGGCAGCGGCGAAAGGACGAATCCATGACTGCAACCCTTGTTGCCAAAAACATCTCCGGTGGCCATGGCCACCGGGTGCTCTTTTCCAACCTCTCGCTGACGGTGGCCCCCGGCGACGTTGTGGGCGTCGTGGGCGCCAACGGCGCCGGGAAATCGACGCTGCTCCGCCTCCTTGCCGGCGTCGACCAGCCACAGCAGGGCACCGTGAGCCTCGCCCCGTCCGACGCCTTCGTGGGCTGGCTGCCGCAGGAGCACGAGCGGCTTGCCGGGGAAACGGTGGCGGCCTACATTTCCCGCCGGACCGGCTGCGCGGAAGCAACCGTGGACATGGAGTCCACGGCGGAAGCACTGGGTTCCGGCGCTCCGGGCGCTGACGATGCCTACGCCCATGCCTTCGACCGGTGGATGGCCTCGGGCGCCGCCGACCTGGACGACCGCATTCCTGCCGTGCTGGCAGAACTGGGGCTGGACGCCGGCCCCGAAGCGCTGATGACGGGTCTTTCCGGCGGCCAGGCCGCCCGGGTGGCCCTGGCTGCCCTCCTGCTGAGCCGCTTCGACGTGGTGTTGCTGGACGAGCCGACCAACGATCTTGACCTTGCAGGCCTGGCAACCCTTGAAGGCTTCGTGAAGGGGCTGCGCGGCGGGGTGGTGCTGGTCAGCCATGACCGCGAGTTCCTGGCCCGCTGCGTGACCCGCGTGGTTGAGCTTGACCTGGCGCAGAACAGTGTGGCCGTTTACGACGGCGGCTACGACGCCTTCCTCGAGGAACGCGCGGTGGCGCGGCGGCACGCACGCGAAAAGTACGAGGATTTCGCCGCCACCAAGGCGGACCTGGTGTCCCGGGCACGGACCCAGCGTGAGTGGAGCTCACAGGGTGTCCGGAATGCCATGAAGAAGAACCCCGACAATGACAAGATCCGGCGCGCCGCCAGTACCGAGTCCTCGGAAAAGCAGGCGCAGAAGGTCCGGCAGATGGAGTCCCGGATCGCCCGGCTGGACGTCGTGGAGGAGCCCCGGAAGGAATGGCAGCTCCAGTTCAGCATCGGCCAGGCACCGCGCTCCAGCGCCGTCGTCGCCACTTTGCGCAACGCCGTGGCACGTCAGGGTGACTTCACGCTGGGACCTGTCAACCTCCAGCTCAACGGTGGTGAACGCGTGGGCATCACGGGCCCGAACGGAGCCGGAAAGTCCACCCTGCTGCGGCTGCTGCTGGGCACCCAGGCGCCGGACGACGGCGATGCCTCCATGGGTGCGAACGTGGCCGTCGGCGAGATAGACCAGGCCCGCGGGCTGTTGGATGGCGGCCTGCCGTTGGGCGACGCGGTGGAAGCCGTGCTGTCGGATTGGAACAGCGCCGACGTCCGCACACTCCTGGCCAAGTTCGGCCTCAAGGCGGACCATACGTCCCGGGCCGTGGATTCCCTGTCGCCGGGGGAGCGGACGCGGGCGGCCCTGGCGCTGCTCCAGGCGCGCGGCGTGAACCTCCTGGTGCTGGACGAACCCACCAACCACCTCGACCTGCCGGCCATTGAGCAGCTGGAAGAGGCCCTTGAAAGCTACGACGGAGCGCTGCTGCTGGTGACGCACGACCGCCGGCTGCTGGAGAACGTTCGACTCGACTACCGGTGGCACCTGGAAAACGGCACGGTCCAGGAACTCCACCAAACTGCAAGCCAGGAGAAGTAACCATGAGCATGGACCGCGTGGCCTGGAGTTCGCTCTACAACATCAGCACCGCTAAGAGCGCTTCCAAGCCGTTTTCCAAGGAAACCCTGAAACGGGTACTGGCCTTTGCCGCCCCGCATAAGGGCAAGCTCATCGCCTTCGTGCTGTCCTCCATCGCTGCCGCCTTCCTGGCAGTCGCCACGCCGGTGCTGGCCGGGCAGGTGGTTGACGCCATCATCGCCAAGGCCGCAACTGGAACCGTTATTTGGCTGGCTGTGCTGATCGCCATCGTGGCTGTGGGGGAGGCCGGGGTGGGACTCCTGACCCGCTGGTTGTCCTCCACCATCGGCGAAGGCGTGATCGTGGACCTGCGGACGCGGGTGTTCGACCACGTCCAGCGGATGCCCATCGCCTTCTTCACCCGGACACGCACGGGCGCGCTGGTCAGCCGCCTCAACAATGACGTCATTGGGGCGCAGTCCGCCTTCGCCGGAACGCTGTCCGGGGTGGTGAGCAACTCCGTGGCGCTGGTCCTGACGCTGGCCGTGATGCTCAATACGTCCTGGCTGGTGACGGTGCTCGCCATGGTCCTGCTGCCGATCTTCCTGATTCCCGCCCGCCGTATGGGCTCAAGGCTGGCCGACCTGCGCCGGGAAGCTGCCGCGCACAACGCCGCCATGGGCACCCAGATGACGGAGCGGTTCTCCGCCCCGGGTGCCACACTGGTCAAGCTTTTCGGCCGGCCGGACGAAGAATCCCGCGAATTTGCTGCACGTGCGGGACGGGTCCGTGACATCGGGGTCCGCATGGCGATGCTGCAGTTCACGTTCGTGACCGCGCTGACCCTGGTGTCCGCGCTCGCACTGGCGCTGGTCTACGGACTGGGCGGCTGGCTCGCCCTGGGCGGCCAGCTGGCGCCAGGGGACGTGGTGGTCCTGGCACTGCTGCTGACCCGGCTCTACGCTCCGCTCACGGCGCTGTCCAACGCCCGGGTGGAAGTCATGAGTGCCCTGGTCAGCTTTGAACGCGTTTTTGAAATCCTTGACCTGCAGCCGCTGATCCAGCAGAAGCCGGACGCAGTGCCGGTACCGGCCGGTCCGGTGTCCGTGGAATTCGACGACGTCCGGTTTGCCTACCCTTCCGCGGACAAGGTGTCCCTGGCCTCACTGGAGGAAGTGTCCACCCTGGACACCCGCGGCGGCGAGGAGGTGCTGCACGGCGTCAGTTTCCGGGTGGAGCCTGGCCAGACGGTTGCCCTGGTTGGTTCCTCCGGCGCCGGCAAGTCCACCATCGCCCAGCTTCTGTCGAGGCTGTACGACGTCGACTCGGGCGCCGTGCGGCTCGGCGGCACTGCGCCGGGGACGGGGCTGGACGTCCGCGATGCCACGTTTGATTCACTGCGCGACACGCTGGGCATGGTGACCCAGGACGGCCACCTGTTCCACGAAACCATCGCGTCCAACCTTCGGCTGGCCAAACCCGGGGCGAGCGAAGACGACATGTGGGACGTCCTGCGCCAGGCCCGGCTGGAGACGATGATCAGGTCGCTGCCCGACGGGCTGGAAACGGTGGTGGGGGAGCGCGGCTACCGGCTGTCCGGCGGCGAACGCCAGCGGCTGACCATCGCCCGGCTCCTCATCGCCCAGCCCCGCGTCGTCATCCTCGATGAGGCCACCGCCGCGCTGGACTCAACGAACGAAGCCGCCGTGCAGGCAGCCCTGGGCGCCGCACTCGAGGGGCGGACCGCCGTCGTGATTGCCCACCGGCTGTCCACCGTCCGTGCGGCCGACGCCATCCTGGTGGTGGAAGGCGGCCGGATCGTGGAACGCGGCACCCACACCCAACTCCTGGCCGCCGGGGGCCGCTACGCCGAGCTCTACCGGACGCAGTTTGCGGAGGCCACCGCCGTGGCCCAGGAGGCCGTGCCCGAGTTCTAGCGGCGCGGCGGCGGAGCCTGCGCCGCTCCCGGCATGCCACGGGCCGCCAGCAGGGGCAGGATGTGGTCCGTCAGCAGCGGGGCCAGGTCCCGGGGGAGGGCCACATCGGCCGTTTCGCGGATGTCCAGCCAGCGGATCTCGGCGATTTCGGCCGCCGGGCTTGCCTGCCAGGTGCCCGGAGCCACGAACACGGTGGCTTCGATGTCGGTGGCTGCCTCGTTCGCGGCGTCCGCGATCCAGACGCCCATCAGTTCAAGCTCCTGCGTGGGCACCACGATCCCCACCTCTTCGGCGAGCTCCCGGGCTGCAGCCTCAACCGCCGTCTCACCCGGTTCGGGCTTGCCGCCCGGGTGCATGAACATACCGGTTCCGCGTTTGCGCACGGTCAGCAGCCGGCCTGCGTCGTCGAACACGCAGACGGCGGAGACCACGATCCGGTCCTTCACGCGGGAATCCTTTCCAGGTGTGAGACCAGCAGCAGGTCCTTGCGGGGGCCGGTCACATCCCAGCTGAAGCTGAACTGGTCAGGGCCCTGGCGGGTGTAGGACACGCGGTAGGTATCCGGATCGCACCAGTGGGTGTCCAGGCTGGCGTCCGGGGTGAAGCTCATCCGGTGGAACGGCCTGCCGTCGGGAAAAAACACGTCCAGTGCATCGGGCAGCGGCGCGCGTTTCAGGACGTACTCACGTGAGGCGGGGCCGGTGAAAGAAGGCCAGCGCATGGTTCCTTCCTCGCGAAGGGCCAGGCCGCCGTCGTCCGCGGGAGTGAAAAGGACGACGCCGGAAAAGGTTCCGCGGGTGCCGTCCGACCTGTCCAGGAGGTCCCGCTCAAGCCGCCAGCGCCCCGGCTGCCCGCGGTGGCCTGTTGGGCCGCCGCCCAGGAGGTAGGCGCGGAGGCTTGGCTCCGGGGAAGGAGATTTCAAGTGCCCTCGATTGGAATCGAACCAACGACACCGGCTTTAGGAGAGCCGTGCTCTATCCACTGAGCTACGAGGGCGGGTGTCCGGTGGTTCGGCGGGGCCGGTCCGTCCGGACACGGTTACAAGCATACAAGGTGCGGGGCCGTACTACGCTCAAGGCATGAGTCCAGCCCCCACTGCCGCTCCCGCCGCCGCCTTCATCCCGAATGTTGCCTCCACCCGCCAGTACATCGGGGCCTGGGCCATCCTGAGCGTGCTGCAGTATTTCGCCGCGGAGGCCGCCGTGGCCATGGCATGGGCCGGACCCCGCCCCTACGATCTGCGCACCGGGTACATCAGCGACCTGGGCGCCCTCCACTGCGGCACCTTCTCCGGCCGGGACGTCTGCTCACCGTTGAACTGGCTGATGAATGCCTCGTTCGTGGTCCAGGGGCTCGGCATGCTGGTGGGGGCGTTGCTGCTGACGTCGGGGCTGCTGCGCGTGGCAGCCCGGCCCGGTATCCGGATCGATTGGGGCCGGAAGGAGCCGTGGCTCGCGGCCGCCGCCGTCCGGCTGCTCACGGGTGCCGCGGGTGCCGGGACGGTGGTGGTGGGCCTGGTGCCCGAGGACGTTGGCTCCCCATGGCACTACTGGGGTGCGGTCACGTACTTCCTGGCCGGCGGCGCTGCCCTGCTGGTGCTCGGCCTGCTCTGGCTCCGCAAAACGGGCATGGCGTGGTTCATCCTGGCATGCGGCGCCGTCTCCCTGGCCGCGGTGGCGACGGGCGGCCTGACACACATGATGGTTCCGGAGCCCGGCACACTGGAACGGCTGATGGGATATCCCGTGACCGTCGGCATGGCCGCCTCCGGGCTGGTCATTGCCCAGCGGGTGCACCGGCACCGGAAGGAACGGCGGGCTGCTGCCGCCCGGGTAACCGCGGCCTAGGCCTGGTTCCGTGTCCGCCTGTTCAGGAACACCGCTGCGGCCCCGGCCAGCAGGCTCAACACCAAAAGCACCCAGCCGGCAACGGTGAGGCTGGACGCCAGGGCAACCTGGCCGGCGTCGGGACCTTCCGACGCCATCATGGCGTCAATGGCAACGTTTCCCCACAACCGGACCACCACGAACAGCATGGGCACGGCCCACAGAGCCCAGCGCAGCGCCTTCCGCGCCACATTGGTCCCAATGAGCAGCAGCCAGGTGAACCCGAAGATCAGCGGGAAGAGGGTTCCGGCGGTCTTGTGGACGTAGTTCAGCTGGCCCAGGGCGTCGCCGTTCATCTCCCCCTGCAGGCGGCCGATGTAGGCGGGATCGAACCCGCCGACGAGTGAGTCCGGCATGGCCAGGCCTTTGGTGAGTTGCGTGAGCTGGTCCAGGGTCAGCAGGTGCAGGTACCAGAAGAGGAACAGGCTGGCCACCACGCCGGCAATGACGATCAGGGTGCTGTTGCCCTGCGCCTTCTCCGGCGTCCGGTTGGTGGTGGGGTTGAGCACCGGTGGCAGTTGGTGCTGCGGTACAACCGCTTTGGCGCCGTGCTTCTTGATCCGCTGGGCAGGGGTTTTGGCCATGGCACCATTATCCCGCCCCATAAACTGAAGCCATGACCACTGGCCGACACAGCGCAGCTGTTCTTGACCCCTCACTGGACGACTACGAGCTGGCGGCGGCGCTGGTCCGTGAAGCCGGGCAGCTGGCGCTCCTCATGCGCATGGCCGGCCTGCAGTCGGAACAAAAAACCTCCGTCTCGGACGTTGTGACAGCAGCGGACCACGCAGCCGAGGCCTATGTTCTGGAGCAGCTGCAGCGCTGCCGGCCGGAGGACGGCATCCTGGGGGAGGAAGGCGCCTCCGTCCAGGGCACCAGCGGCCGCACCTGGGTGATCGACCCCGTGGACGGCACCTACAACTTCCTGCACGGCTCCACGTACTGGTGCTCCGCCATCGCCCTCAAGGACCGCGGCGACGCAGTGCTGGGCGCCATCTTCCAGCCGGAGGAGGACAAGCTGTGGCTGGGCGGCCGCGACCGGCCCGCCACACTGAACGGTGACCTCCTCACCGTTTTCAGCGACGACGGCGGCAAACGCAACGCCACCAGTGTCGCCGAACTTGGGGCGGCCACCTATATCCACCCCACCTGGCTGATGGACCCGATGTGCGCCATGCCCTGGCACGCCGCCGCCACCTCAGCGGCGTCCCTCCGTATGCTGGGCTCCGGGTCCTGCGACCTGGGCCGCGTGGCGGACGGGCAGCTGGGATGCTGGTTCCAGCACAGCTGCCCGGAATGGGACTGGTTGCCGGGCAAGGCGATCGTCCGTGCCGCCGGTGGCGCCGTGGACACCGTCCGCGTCAACGGCCTGGAGTGGTTCCTGGCAGGAGGAACGACGGCGGTGCATCAGTTGCGTGCGGCGCTCCAGTCAGGCTCGGTCAGCTGAGGCGGCTGCCGGCGCTGGGGGAGTAATCCACAGGCTGGAAGGCGTTGTCGGTCCCACCGCCTAGACTTGTATGCACCATGGATATGTTGTTTGACCCGTACTCTGACGGACCGTTCAAGGCCGCTCCCGCCGCCGCCGCCCGCACCAGGACGGGGCCGGAGGGTGTTGCCACCACGGCCGGGCCCGGTGGAATACCGGCCAGTCATGGCGGCCTGCAGCAAGACAACGGAGCCCGGAACGATGGCGCCTGGAACCATGGGGACAGGCACGACGACGGCCGGCACCACAGCCGCCGCCCGGACGCCGCACAGCTCCTGGAGGGACTGAACCCGCAGCAGGAGGAGGCGGTCAAGCATGCCGGGTCGGCACTGCTGATCGTCGCCGGTGCCGGGTCCGGCAAGACCCGCGTGCTCAGCAACAGGATCGCGTACCTGATCGCCACCGGCCGTGCACACCACGGCGAAATCCTGGCCATCACCTTCACTAACAAGGCGGCCGCGGAGATGCGGGAGCGCATCGAAGCCCTAGTGGGCGGGCGCGCCAAAATCATGTGGATCTCCACGTTCCACTCCTCCTGCGTACGGATCCTGCGGCAGGAAGCGGCCAACGTCGGCCTGAAATCCAACTTCTCCATCTACGACTCCGCGGACTCCCTGCGGCTGGTCACCCAGGTGTCCAAGGCCCTGGACCTGGACCCCAAGAAGTTCGCCCCCAAGGCCATCCAGCACAAGATCTCGGCCTTGAAGAACGAACTCATTGACGCGGATTCCTTTGCCTCGGCGGCCAATTACAACGACCCCTTTGAACATGCGGTGGCGGACGTCTACAAGGGCTACACCCAGCGGCTCCGGCAGGCCAACGCCATGGACTTCGACGACCTCATCGCCGAGACCGTCTACATGTTCCGTGCCTTCCCCGCGCTGGCCGATTCCTACCGCCGCCGGTTCCGCCACGTCCTGGTGGACGAATACCAGGACACCAACCACGCCCAGTACGCCCTGGTGCGGGAAATCGTGGGGGAGGGCCCTGCCGCGTCGGAGCTCACCGTGGTGGGTGACTCCGACCAGTCCATCTACGCCTTCCGCGGCGCGGACATCCGGAACATCGTGGAGTTCGAAAAGGACTACCCGGAAGCCCGCACCATCAAGCTGGAGCAGAACTACCGCTCCACCCAGAACATCCTGAGCGCCGCCAACTCGGTCATTTCGCGGAACCCCAACCGGCCGGAGAAACGGCTGTGGACCGCCGAGGGCGAAGGCCACAAGATCATCGGCTACGTCGGCGAAAACGAACATGACGAAGCGCAGTTCATCGCCAAGGAAATCGACCGGCTCCAGGACGAGGAAAACCTGCGCCCGGGCGATGTCGCCATCTTTTACCGGACCAACGCCCAGTCCCGCTCCATCGAAGACGTCCTGGTTCGCGTGGGCCTGCCGTACAAGGTGGTGGGCGGCACCCGCTTCTACGAGCGGAAGGAAATCAAGGACGCCCTGGCGTACCTGCGCGTCCTGGTGAACCCGGATGACGACGTCAACCTCCGCCGCGTGCTGAATGAACCTAAACGCGGCATCGGCGACCGTGCCGAAGGCGCCGTCGCAGCCCTGGCCCAGCGTGAGCGGACGTCGTTCATGGAAGCTGCCCGCCGCGCTGACCAGGCGCCCGGCATGGCCACCCGGTCCGTCAACGCAGTCCTGGGTTTCGTGAAGATGCTGGACGACCTCGCCGAGGTAGCCGCCGGATCCGGAGCGGCCGCCGCGCTGGAGGCCGTCCTGGAACAGACCGGCTACCTTGCCGCACTGCGCTCCAGCACCGATCCGCAGGACGAATCCCGCGTGGAGAACCTGGCCGAACTCGTGGCGGTGGTGCGCGAGTACGAGCAGGAGAACCCGGAAGGCAGCCTCGGCGCATTCCTGGAACAGGTCTCCCTTGTAGCCGACGCCGACCAGATCCCGGACGCCCCCGGCGCGGACATTGACGCCGCCGTGGCCGAAGCCAAGCGGCTAGGCGTGGTCACCCTCATGACCCTGCACACCGCCAAGGGCCTGGAATTCCCCGTGGTCTTCCTGACCGGCATGGAGCACGGGCTCTTCCCGCACCAGCGCTCCGCCACCGATCCCAAGGAACTGGCCGAGGAACGGCGCCTGGCCTATGTGGGGCTGACCCGTGCCCGCAAGCGGCTGTACGTAACCCGTTCCGAAGTACGCAGCATGTGGGGCCAGAGCCAATACAACCCCGCCAGCCAGTTCCTGGAGGAAATCCCGGCCGAGCTCCTGGAATGGAAACGGGAAGGAACCAGCAGGCAGGCCGGCGGCTGGGGCGGCGGCTCCATTGGGTCGGGCCGTTACAGCGGCTCCTTCTGGGGCGCCGGCACTGCCCGCGGCGCAGCGGCGGACTCCTCCGCCGGGTTCAATGCCGACGTTCCGGCGTTCATCGCCAAGAACCGGGTGCAGCCGCAGAAGGAAGTCATTGCCGTCAGCGTGGGGGACAAAGTCAACCACACCAGCTTCGGCAACGGAACCGTGCTGGCGCTTGAAGGGGCGGGGGACAAGACCGTAGCCAAGGTGAAGTTCGATGTTGGCGAGAAGCGCCTCCTCCTGCGGTACGCACCGCTGACCAAGCTGGACGCCTAAGCCGTCCGCGGCGGGCATAATGGAGCCCATGCGACGCACTGTATGGGGGATGCTCGCCGCCCTTTTCCTGGTCACCGCCGCCGCCACCTCGGGGTGCAGCGTGACCACCGAGGACCCTTCGTACGTTCCACCGGCGCCGCTGCCTCCCATGGAGCAGCTGGAAAAGGCGCCCCTGGCTGACGCGAAGGCCTTCTCCAGCGGAGGCGACGTCCTGTCCTTCATCACCGCGGACCGGACCATTGCCTGTTCCCTGACGTCCGCGCGCGGGGACCACGTGAACCTGCCGTACGAGCAGAACAGCTACAGCGATGCTGCCAACAACAAGCTGCCCATTGTCCCGGTGGCCCACTGCGGGCTTGCCACCTATCAGCCTCCCCAACCCGGCGACGTCAAGGATGACTGCGCCGGAACCCACCTTGGCTACCTGGGTGGCGTGGCCCTGCTGTCGCCGGACACCGCACGCTACGGGGAATGCCGTTCCGGCGTCACGCCGATGGAAGCGGCCTACGGGCCCGCGGGCACCAAGGCCGGACCGCTGACCCAACTGCCTGTGCTGGCCGACGGGCAGAACCTCGAACGCAATGGCTTGCGCTGTTCGGCCTACAACGGCGGCGTGGCGTGCGGAAATGTCTCCGCCGGCGTCGGATTCTTCATTTCCCCAGAACGTTACGAACTGCTCCCGGGCCCGGCCAAAAGCAGCGCATCCCCGCAGGCGGAAGGCCTAAAAACCCCGTAAATCCGCGGTTTTTCTACGCTCCATAGAATAGTGTGCTTACTCACATAAGAGGTAGTCTGGGACGGCCCGGTCCCTCCAAAGGACTAGAGTTCCCCATGGAGCATCACGCCGCGTGGCTCGTTTCCAACAGGCCGCCGGTGCGTGCAATCCGCAGCCCGGTCATCGTCCTATTCGATGGTGTCCGACTGTACAGAAACTACTTCGACGTAGAAGGACACTAAACCGTGGACCTGTTTGAATACCAGGCGCGCGATATGTTCGAGGCGCACGGTGTACCCGTGCTTGCCGGCATCGTGGCGTACACCCCAGAAGAAGCAAAGGCAGCTGCCGAGAAGATCGGCGGCGTAACCGTTGTCAAGGCACAGGTCAAGGTAGGCGGCCGCGGCAAGGCCGGCGGCGTCAAGGTGGCAAAGTCCGCCGACGAGGCGCTTGAGCACGCCACCAACATCCTGGGCATGGACATCAAGGGCCACACCGTCAACAAGGTGATGATCGCCCAGGGTGCCGACATTGCCGAGGAGTACTACTTTTCCGTCCTGCTGGACCGGGCCAACCGAAACTACCTGGCCATGTGCTCGGTTGAAGGCGGCATGGAAATCGAACAGCTCGCCGTCGAACGCCCCGAAGCGCTGGCAAAGATCGCCATCGACCCCGCCGTGGGCATCGACCAGGCCAAGGCCGACGAAATCGTCGCAGCCGCCGGCTTCGCCGAGGAACTCCGCGGCCAGGTGGCAGGCGTCATCCTGAAGCTCTGGGACGTCTTCAAGAAGGAAGACGCCACCCTGGTGGAGGTCAACCCGCTGGTCAAGACCGGCAACGGTGACATCCTGGCCCTCGACGGCAAGGTCTCCCTCGACGAGAACGCCGACTTCCGGCACCCGAAGCACGCGCAGCTCGAGGACAAGGACGCTGCAGACCCGCTTGAGGCCAAGGCAAAGGCGCAGGACCTCAACTACGTCAAGCTCGACGGCGAAGTAGGCATCATCGGCAATGGCGCCGGCCTGGTCATGTCCACGCTCGACGTCGTCGCCTACGCCGGCGAAAACCACGGCAACGTCAAGCCTGCCAACTTCCTGGACATCGGCGGCGGAGCCTCGGCAGAGGTCATGGCCGCAGGCCTGGACGTCATCCTGGGCGACGAGCAGGTCAAGTCCGTGTTCGTCAACGTCTTCGGCGGCATCACCGCCTGTGACGCTGTTGCCAAGGGCATCGTGGGTGCACTGGCCGAACTCGGCAGCTCCGCCAACAAGCCGCTGGTAGTCCGCCTCGACGGCAACAACGTCGAGGAAGGCCGCCGCATCCTCACCGAGGCCAACCACCCGCTGGTTACCCTGGCCGCCACCATGGACGAGGGCGCCGACAAGGCCGCCGAGCTCGCCAACGCAGCGAAGTAAAGGGACGCACCATGTCTATTTATCTGAACAAGGACTCCAAGGTCATCGTCCAGGGCATCACCGGCGGTGAAGGCACCAAGCACACCGCCCTGATGCTCAAGGCCGGCACCAACATCGTCGGCGGCGTCAACGCCCGCAAGGCCGGCACCACGGTCCTGCACGGGGACAAGGAAATCAACGTCTACGGCACCGTCAAGGAAGCCATGGCGGAAACCGGCGCCGACGTCTCCATCGTCTTCGTACCGCCGGCATTCACCAAGAACGCCGTTGTTGAAGCCATCGAGGCCGGCATCGGCCTGGTCGTTGTGATCACCGAAGGCGTTCCCGTCCAGGACTCCGCCGAATTCTGGGCCCTGGCCCAGTCCAAGGTGGACGCCAACGGCAACCAGGTCACCCGCATCATCGGCCCGAACTGCCCCGGCATCATCACCCCCGGCGAAGCACTGGTGGGCATCACCCCGGCCAACATCACCGGCAAGGGCCCCATCGGCCTTGTCTCCAAGTCAGGCACCCTGACCTACCAGATGATGTACGAACTGCGCGACCTGGGCTTCTCCACCGCCATCGGCATCGGCGGCGACCCCATCATCGGCACCACCCACATCGACGCCCTGGCCGCGTTCGAAGCTGACCCCGAGACCAAGGCCATCGTCATGATCGGTGAAATCGGCGGTGACGCCGAAGAGCGTGCAGCCGACTTCATCAAGGCCAACGTGACCAAGCCGGTCGTCGGCTACGTCGCCGGCTTCACGGCTCCCGAAGGCAAGACCATGGGCCACGCAGGCGCCATCGTTTCCGGTTCCGCCGGTACCGCCCAGGCCAAGAAGGAAGCGCTCGAGGCCGCCGGCGTCAAGGTCGGCAAGACGCCGTCCGAGACCGCCAAGCTGCTCCGCGAGGTCTACTCAGCCCTCTAGCAGTACCGCACAGCGCGGGGCCATTCCCGGCCCGGTCCGCCCTGGACCGGCAAGGGATGGCCCCGCGTTTGCTGTTTAACGAACTTTGCTGTTTGACGAACGACGGCGGCCCGGAAGCGGGTGCCCCAGCGCGTCGAGTAATGTTGAGGAAGGAAAATCGGGGCGCCCGGGGCGCGCAGGCAGGGGAATGACGGATGGCAGAGAAGCGACCCACCCTGGTCGACGCCGTCGTGGACAAGGTCCTTGAGCACATCCTCAGTGGCGAGATCAAGGCCGACGACGCCCTGCCGCCGGAGGCTGACATCGCCAAGGAGTCCGGTGTCAGCAGGCTGACAGCCCGCGAAGCCATGAAAGTGCTGAAGGCGCAGGACGTCGTGTACGTAAAGCGCGGCCTGGGCACCTTCGTCAACCCGCCCGAGCGCTGGACGGGACTGGACGCCATTATGCGCTCAGCCTCCCGGGGAGTGGCCTCGGACCAGGTGGCGCTTCGTTTGCTCGAAGTCCGCCGCATGGTGGAAACCGGCGCGGCGGAACTCGCTGCCTCCCGCCACCGGCCGGCTGACCTCGCCGCACTGCAGGACAGCGTGGAGCAGATGGAAGCGGCGCATCACGCCGGCGACGTGGACGCGCTGACCGTGGCCGACATCGCCTTCCACGACACCGTCCTGCGGGCGTCCGGCAACCCGTTTGTGCCGGCCCTGCTTGGCCAGCTGTCCACCCTGCTGTACGCGATGAGGCGCGAAACCTCCGCCTTCCCGGACGTTCAGCGCCACGCCATCCACCATCACAAGATGGTCCTGGCCGCTATCGCCGCCGGGGACCCGGCCACCGCGCGCTCCACCATGGACGCGCACATCACCCAGACCTTCGAGGACTATGAGCGCTACCTCGCCGTGTCCAGCCCCTCCGGAGCCGGTGCCCGCTAGGCCTGTCTGAGCCACCTCCCAACTGGGTATTTGCCTCCTATCGGCATGCGCGCCGGCACCGTCGGCACTCGTGTTTGACGCTCCCGGTACCTGTGATTAGAATCTCATACAGACATCAGACATCTGATATCAACTTCCCCAAAAATGCCGCCAGCCAAAGGAGCCGTTATGCGCGCGCATTCCCCTTTCGAGGGTTCCCCCATCACACTGGGAGGCCAGCGATGACCTCCCGCGCTGCCGCCCCCGCCCTCAGCGAGCTGGGCGAGACCACCCTCCGCAAGGTCCGCCGGAGGCTTATGCCCCTGATCGTCCTTCTCTACTTCATTGCTTACCTGGACCGGAACAATGTCGGCTTCGCCAAGCTCGGAATGCAGGGGGACATCGGCCTGACCGAGGCCGCCTACGGCCTGGGCGCCGGAATCTTCTTCCTCGGCTATGCGCTGCTCGAGATCCCATCCAACGGCGGCATGTACCGCTATGGCGCCCGCAAGTGGATTGCCCGCATCCTCATCAGTTGGGGCATTTTTGCCACGGCCATGTTCCTGGTGAACGGTGAAACCACCTTCTACATCATCCGTTTCCTGCTCGGCGCCGCCGAGGCCGGTTTCTTCCCTGCCATCCTCTTCTACCTGACCCTGTGGTTCCCCGCAGCGCAGCGGGTAACGGTGCTGGGTATCTTCATCCTGGCCCAGCCCATCTCCAACGCCCTCGGCGCACCGGTGTCCGGCTTGCTCCTGAACCTGGAAGGCGTGGCAGGCCTGCACGGCTGGCAGTGGCTCTACATCATTGAAGGCATTCCCGCCATCATCCTGGGCATCATCACGCCCTTCGTTATGACTGACCGGCCCGAACACGCCAAGTGGCTCAAGCCGGAAGAACGCGAATGGCTTTCCACCACCATGGCTGAGGAACTGGCGCACAAGCAGAAGTCAGGCAACCACAACTTCCTGGCCGGCCTGAAGGACCCCCGCACCATCGCCTACTCGGCTCTGTACTTCGGCCTGGTCTGCGGCATCTACGGACTGGGCCTGTGGCTGCCAACCATCGTCAAGGCGCTGGGCAAGTTCGACTCCACCCAGGTGGGCTTCATCGTCTTCATCCCGTACGCCATCGCAGCGGTGTTCGTTTACTTCTGGAGCAAGCGCTCGGACCGAACCGGCAACCGCGTGTGGCATGCCAGCATCAGCATGGTGCTCGCCGCCGTCGGCCTCCTGGGCGCAGGCTTCCTGCTGCCGGTCAACGCCGTGCTGGCCATGGTGTTCCTGACCCTCGCCGCCATGGGCATCTACTCCGCCATCGCACCGTTCCTCGCCATGCCCTCCGCAGCCCTCACCGGTGCCGCTGCCGCTGCCGGGCTTGCCATGGTCAACTCCCTGGGCAACCTGGGTGGCTTCGTAGCGCCCTACATCGTGGGCATCCTCAAGGACGCCACCGGAAACAGCCAGAGCGGGCTGGTGTTCCTGGCCGCCTGCCTCGCCATCACCGCTGCAGCCACTTACCTTTACGCACGCAAACGGCCGGAAGGTGTCTCCGCCCCCGGGGCCACGATTCCTGCCGCCGAAACACACTAGGACGCACCAATGACTACACAGCACACTTTTCCCGCAGAGCGCACCGCGGTCCTGACCGGGGCCGCATCGGCCCGCGGGATCGGCCGGGCAACCGCAGACCGCCTGGCCAGCGAAGGCTGGTCCATCGCCATCCTGGACATCAACGCAGAGGATGCGAAGGCCGCGGCGGCGGAAATCGGCTCCAGCCGTGCCGTCAAGGCTATCGGCGTGGGCGCCGACGTCTCGGACGAGGCATCGGTTGACCGTGCCATCACCGAGATCGAGCAGACGCTTCCGCCCATCGTCGGTCTGGTCAACCTTGCGGGAATCAGTTCACCCACGCCCTTCATGGAAACCACGGTGGCGGAATGGGACAAGGTCTTCGCCATCAACATGCGCGGCACATTCGTTGTTTCCCAGCGCGTCCTTCGGGGCATGATCGAGCGCGAACTCGGGAGGATCGTCAGCATCTCCTCCATTTCGGCCCAGCGCGGCGGCGGCACCTACTCCAAGGTGGCCTACAGTGCGTCGAAAGCCGGCATCCTTGGCTTCACCCGTGCCCTGGCCCGCGAAGTGGGCGGGCACAACATCACCGTGAACGCCATTGCCCCCGGTCCGATCGACACGGACATCATGGGCGGCACCCTGACGGACGAGCGCAAGGCCCAGATGTCCGAGGGCATCATGATGGGCCGCGTGGGAACCCGCGAGGAAGTGGCAGCGCTGATCGCGTTCCTGCTTGGCGAGGACGCCGGTTACATCACCGCCGCCACCTACGACATCAACGGCGGCCTCCAGGTCTCCTGACCACCACTTCCTGCTGGTGCCCTGCGGCCGCCCGGCCGCAGGGCACCAGCAGGCGTGCCCGGGACCACCTCATCCACGCGCTCCGGCGCGCTTTCCGGCTATAGGATTTCTACATGGCAACCAAGAACCAAGCTTCCGGCGGCGTGAGCAGGCAGGTCCTCGCCGACCACGTTTACGAAGCGCTTCTTGTTGCCCTGATGGACGGCCGGCTCGAAGCAGGAACGCCCGTCAGCATCGACGGGATGGCCAGGGAGCTGGACGTTTCCCCGACGCCGGTACGCGAGGCGCTCGCCCGGCTGGAAGCGACCGGGATGGTACGGAGAGCGGCCCTGCGCGGCTACCGCGTGGCCCCGCTGTTTTCCCCGGAGGAACTTGCCGACCTGATGGACGCCCGCCTGGTCATCGAACCGGCCAATGCGTTCATGGCCTGCAGGCATGCAGACCCGCAGCTGACGGGGCAGCTGGAGCAGGCGATCGAGGACCTGAAGGCAGCGCCCCGCGGGCCGTCCTTCGCGGAGTTCCGCGCCTACTGGGAAGCCGACGAACGCTTCCACCGGCTCATCGCCGAGTCTGCGGACAACCAGTTCCTGCTGTCCGCCTACAACGCGCTGGGCGGCCAAGTGCAGCGCTTCCGCTTCTTCGGCGGCCTGGGCGTGACGGATGCCGACTATGCCATCTCCGAGCACACCGAAATCCTTAAGGCCTTCGTAGCCGGCAACGCCGAGCTGGCCCGGCAAAAAATGATCGACCACATTGAAGGCGTCAAGCAGCGCTCGCAGCACGACAGCGAAGTGCGCAGCTAGCACGTCCCCTCAGGGCCACCGTAACGGCCCTTCCTTCACCAGCTTCCGAGAGGGAGCACCAAACAACCCCTTGACAGGATCCAAGCCAAGCGTAGATCCTATAGGAAATGCGATTCTGAAATCTGGAGTGACAATGCCGTACACCGCTGAAAACTGGCCCATCGCCGCTGCCCTGCTGCAGTTCCCCGGAACCAAACCGGACGGAACCTCCGTCCAGGACGCCCCCGCCAGCGACTGGCAGCAGGTCTTCGAAGAAGTGGCGGACGCCGGCTTCACCAACGCCGACCTCACCGACAGCTGGGTGCGCCCCGGCGATCTCTCAAGCGCCCGGCTGGACGAACTGAAGGCCGCCGCCACCGCCGCCGGCCTGGGGCTTCCCTCCATCTCCGCCATCCGCCGCAGCGTGATCGAAGAAGGCAAGTGGGAGGAAAACCTGGCCTACACGCACCGGACCCTCGAAGCCGCCGCCCAGCTCGGTTGCGAGGTGGTCTCGATCGGCCTGCACCAGGCCATTACCGCGGAGCAGCAGAAGCAGCTTTGGTTCTGGACCGTTGAAGGCCACAAGGACCCGGCAGGGGATAAGGAAACCTGGAACAACGCGGTCACCCGCATCCGCGAAGTGGGCAAGCACGCCGCGGAACTGGGGCTCCTGGTCTCCCTGGAAATGTACGAGGACACGTACCTCGGCACCGCAGACTCCTCGGTCCAGCTGGTCCAGGACATCGACCTGCCCAACGTTGGCCTGAACCCGGACCTGGGGAACCTGATCCGCCTGCACCGCCCCATCGAGGACTGGCGTGAGCTGGTCCACAAGACGCTGCCCTACTCCAACTACTGGCACGTCAAGAACTACATCCGGGACGAGGACCAGGCCCGGGACCACTACGTTGCCATGCCGGCGCCCATGGAATCCGGCCTCATCAGCTACCGCGAAGCCTTCCAGTTCGCCATCTCGGTGGGCTTCCAGGGCATCATCTGCACCGAGCACTACGGCGGCGACGGCCTCAGCGTCACGGCCGCGAACCAGGACTACCTGCGCCGGCAGGTCCTCCCGAAGCGGGACAGCTACGCACTGGGCACCAGCCTGGTGGCCCAGGGCCGGCAAACACCTGCCGCGGTCCCTGCACGCTAGTCCCGCAGGCATCCCAACCGACCCAACCGGTTCAACGAGGAATCATGACAAAGATATTTGACGATCCCGCGCAGTTCGCCGACGACGCCCTCGACGGCTTCGTTGCAGCCAACCGCCAGTACGTGGCCCGCGTGGACGGCGGCGTTGTCCGCTCCACCGAATCACCTGAGGGCCAGGTGGCAGTCGTCATTGGCGGCGGTTCCGGCCACTACCCGGCCTTCGCCGGCCTGGTGGGCGCCGGGCTTGCCGCCGGAAGCGCCTGCGGCAACATGTTTGCTTCCCCCTCCGCCGGGCAGGTGTACCGGGTGGCCAAAGCCTCCCAGACCGGCGGCGGTGTCCTCCTCAGCTACGGCAACTATGCCGGCGACGTGCTCCACTTCGGGCAGGCGCAGGAGAAGCTGAACGCTGAAGGCATCGAAACCCGCACGGTGCTGGTGACCGATGACATCGCCAGTGCGTCCCTTGACGAGATCGGCAAGCGCCGCGGCATCGCCGGTGACCTTACCGTCTTCAAGGTGGCCGGCGCAGCGGCAGAGGCCGGGCTGGACCTGGACGAGGTGGAACGGCTCGCCATCAAGGCCAACCACCACACCCGTTCGCTGGGCGTGGCCTTCGCCGGCTGCACCCTCCCCGGTGCGACCGAGCCCCTCTTCACCGTGCCCGAAGGCATGATGTCGGTGGGACTGGGCATCCACGGCGAACCGGGGATCTCCGAACAGCCCCTGCCCAGCGCCAGCGAACTGGCCAGGCTGCTGGTGGACGGGCTGCTGAAGGACAAGCCGGACGCCGCAGGCCGGCGGGTGGTCCCCATCCTCAACGGCCTGGGAACGGTCAAGTACGACGAACTCTTCCTGCTGTTCGGCAGGATCGAGACGCTGCTCACCGATGCCGGACTCGAGATCGTTGAGCCGGAGTGCGGTGAACTGGTGACCAGCCTGGACATGTCCGGCCTGTCCCTGACGCTGTTCTGGCTGGATGAGGAACTGGAGAAGTTCTGGGCCGCGCCGGCTGACACCCCTGCCTTCCGCAAGGGCAACCTGGCCCCGCGCCGGGCACGGTCCGTCGACGCCCTGGCTGAGGCTGCCACAGCGCCCGCGCTGTCAGCCACGGCAGCCTCCACTGCCCTGGCCGCCAAGGCGGTGGGTGCGCTGAAGGAGGCGCGCGCCGTCGTCGTCGAACACGAGGAGGCGCTCGGAAAGCTGGACGCCATCGCCGGGGACGGCGACCACGGCATCGGCATGCGGCGCGGCGTGGACGCGGCCGTTGCTGCTGCGGAAAAGTCCCATGCCGGCGGCGCCGGCCTGGAGGAAGTCCTCGCGGCGGCGGGGGAGCAGTGGGCCGAGCGCGCCGGCGGTACCTCCGGGGCCCTGTGGGGCGCGGCCGTTACCGCCGTCGGCAGGACCCTTGGCAGCAAGGATGCCTATACCGCAGCAGACGCAGCGGCGGCCGTCAATGCCCTTCGCGACGCCATCATCACCCTGGGCAAGGCCGAAGCCGGAGACAAGACCATGGTGGACGCGCTGCTTCCGTTCGCTGACACCTTCGCCAAGGCAATTTACGACGGCGGCAGCCTGGCCGGCAGCCTTCGTGCGGCAGCGGAGGCGGCGGCAGAGGCCGCTGACGCGACTGCCGGGCTCAGCCCGAAGAAAGGCCGCGCCCGGCCTTTGGCGGAAAAGAGCCTGGGCCACCCTGATCCCGGGGCAGTGTCCTTCGGCCTCATCGCCCGCCGGGTGGCCGACTACGCCGCTTCGATTGAAAGCAACTAAGGAGACCCCATGACCGAGAACACCCAGCCAGGCTGGCGCATCGTCGTCGGCAACGACGAAGCCGGCGTGGAATACAAGAATGCCCTGCGCGAACTGCTGGAGGCGGACCCGCGCGTTGCGTCGGTGGAGGACGTAGGAGTCGGCGCCGACGACTCCACGGCCTATCCGCACCTGGCCGTCGCCGCAGCCCGCAAGGTGGCCGCCGGCGAAGCGGACCGCGCGCTGCTGATCTGCGGCACCGGCCTGGGCGTGGCCATTTCGGCCAACAAGGTACCGGGCATCCGGGCCGTCACCGCACACGACAGCTATTCCGTGGAACGCTCCGTGCTGTCCAACAACGCGCAGGTGCTGACCCTGGGCCAGCGCGTCATCGGCCTGGAACTTGCCAAGAAGCTGGTGGGCGAGTGGCTCAACTACCGCTTCGATGAAAACTCCGCATCCGCGGCAAAAGTAGACGCCATCTGCTCCTATGAGGGCGCGTCGGAAGGACTTGAAACCAAATGAGCACCCGTAACATTGCCGTCGTCGGCTCCGGCTACATGGGCGGCGGAATCGCCCAGGTCCTGGCGCTCGCCGGAGCCCGCGTGGCACTGGCCGACGTCTCCGCAGAAATCGCGCAAGGCAACTACGAGCGGCTGCTGAAGGAATCCGACGAGTTCGTGGCGGCCGGCCTGTTCCCGGCCAACGCCACGGACCTCCTCAAGGAGAACCTCTGGGCCGCCAAGGACATCGAGGAAGCAGTAGCTGACGCCGAGTACATCGAGGAAGCAGTGCCCGAGGTCCTGGAGATCAAGCACGCCACCCTGGGCAGGATCAGCGCCGCCGCCCGCCCCGACGCCATCATCGGCTCCAACACCTCCACCATCTCCATCGCCAAGCTGGCCGAGGTGGTGGACAACCCGGAGCGCTTCCTGGGCGTCCACTTCTCCAACCCTGCCCCGTTCATCCCCGGCGTGGAAGTCATCCCGCACGAAGGAACTTCCGAGGCAACGGTCCAGGCCGCCCGCACCATCGTGGGGGAGACCGGCAAGGAAACAGCCACGGTCAAGGACGTCACCGGCTTCGTGCTGAACCGGCTCCAGTACGCCCTCTTCCACGAAGCCGCCCAGGTAGTGGAGGAAGGCATCGCCAGCGCCGAGGACGTGGACACCCTGGTCCGCACCACCTTCGGCTTCCGGCTGCCGTTCTTCGGCCCCTTCGCCATCGCCGACATGGCCGGGCTGGACGTCTACGCCTTCTGCTACAAGTCGCTGCAGACCGGCTTCCCGGAGCGGTTCGCCACCCCGAAGATCCTGCAGGACAAGGTCGACGCCGGCCAGCTGGGCACCAAGACCGGCTCCGGGTTCCTCGACGTCCCCGCTGACCGCACCGCAGCCCTGGTTGCCTACCGGAACAAGGCGTACGTCGCCATGCAGAAGCTCATCGAGGAACTGGGCCCGGCCCCGCTGTCCTGAGCGCGCCGGCCCTCCACACAAAGGAACACTTCATGACAGCATTCCCCGCAGACCGCACCGTTATCGTTACCGGTGCGGTCTCCGAACGCGGCATCGGCCGCGCAACAGCCGACTACCTCGCCGAGCGCGGCTGGAACATCGGTGTGGTCGACCTCGATGATGCCGCCTGCAAGGCGGTGGCCAAGGAGCTGGCGGAAAAGCACGGCGTCAAAGCCCACGGTGCCGGCGCCAACATCGCCGACGAAGCATCGGTCCGGGCTGCCATCGACGAAATCGAGGCCGAACTTCCGCAGCTGGTGGCCCTGGCCAACATTGCGGGCGTCAGTTCCCCGGTGCCGTACCTGGACCTGGACGCCGCCGAATGGGACCGCGTCCTCAGCATCAACATGAACGGGGTCCACTACGCCACCCGCCGGGCCGCCGAATCGATGGCCAGGAACCGGCTGGGGCGGATCGTGAACATCTCCTCCGTCTCCGCCCAGCGCGGCGGCGGGACCTTCAGCAAGACGCCGTACTCCGTGGCCAAGGCGGGCGTCATCGGCCTGACCCGCGCCACCGCCCGCGAACTGGGGGAGTACGACATCACCGTCAACGCCATCTCTCCTGGCCCCATCGACACCGACATCATGGGCGGCACGCTGAGCGAGGAACGCAAGGATGAGCTGGTCAAGGACCTGGTGGTGAACCGCGTGGGCAGCCCCCGCGATGTGGCGGCCGCCATCCATTTCCTGATTGGCGAAGACGCCGGCTACATCTCGGGCCAGACGCTCAACGTCGACGGCGGACTGTACATGCACTGACTGGCACCCCGCCGGGGAGCCACCACTCAAAGCCTGCGGGCCGCCGGCCCGCAGGGAAATCATCAATGTCACCACTCGAAGGAGAGTGTTGTGTCCGAAACCACCGCAACATCCAAGGAACTTCTGGCCCGTCCGGTCCTGAAGTCCGCAATCTTCAAGGCGGCCCGCCGGCTCATGCCGATGCTGGTTATCCTGTACGTCGTTTCATTCCTGGACCGCACCAACGTCGGCTTTGCCGAGGCGGCACTGGGCGCGGACAAGGGGGTGTCCGCAGCGGCCTTCGCCCTCGGCGCAGGTATCTTCTTCATTGGCTACGCGATCTTCGAGATTCCCAGCAACCTGCTGCTCAAGAAGGTCGGCGCCAAGATCTGGCTGGCACGCATCGCCATCACCTGGGGCATCGTCTCCGCGTGCTTCGCCTTCGTCCAGGGCGAGACCTCGTTCGTGATCCTGCGGTTCCTCCTCGGCGTGACTGAGGCCGGCCTCTTCCCGGGCGTGATCATGTACCTGGCCGAATGGTTCCCGAACAAGGTGCGCGTCCAGATGTTCGCCATCTTCTACCTGGCCCAGCCGTTCTCGCAGATGATCGGCAACCCGCTGTCGGGCTGGCTGATCAACATCGGCGACCAGGTGCCGGGCCTGCGCGGCTGGCAGGTGATGTTCTTCGTTGAAGGCATGCTGGCCGTCCTGGCAGGCATCGCCGCGTTCTTCTTCCTCATCAACGGTCCTGAAAAGGCGAAGTTCCTCAACCGGGAGGAGAAGTACGCGCTGAAGGAAGTCATGGCACTTGAGGACAACATCAAGGACGAACACGGTCCCCGGGGCATCCTCGCCGCCATGCGCAACGGCCGCGTCTGGTATTTCACCGCCATCTACTTCTGCCTGCAGATCGCAGTCTACGGCGTGACGTTCTTCCTGCCGCAGCAGGTCTCCTCGCTGACAGGGCAGAAGGTGGGACTCGCCGTCGGCCTGCTGATCGCCGTGCCGTGGTTCTTCGGCATCTTCTCCTGCTACTTCATCGGCAAGGCCGCGGACACCGTGGCCAAGCGGCGGAAGTTCGGCACCATCCTGTTCCTCTCCACCGGCCTGTGCATCTTCGGCTCAGCCTGGGCGGGGACCAACCACCAGCCGGTCCTGGGGATGATCTTCATTACCCTGGCCGTGTGCAGCTTCCTGGCAGTGGGCCCTGTTGTCTGGTCCTATCCCACCGCTTTCCTGGCCGGCTCCGCGGCCGCGGCAGGTATCGGTTTGATCAACTCGCTGGGTAACCTGGGCGGATTTGTCGCACCCATCCTCCGGACGGCCGTCAACGAAGCCACACACTCACCCACCGGCTCCATGGGTGTTTACGCCCTGGGCGTCCTGCCCTTCGTGGCCGCAGCGATGATGTACGCCACCAAGCGGTTCAAGAACAAGGCCGACGACCTGCTCGACTGAGCACCAAAAGTAAGAGGAAACCCAATGCGCACCTCCGGCAGCAGCACAGGCAACGGCACCGTCTACGTCGGTGTCAGCACCAAAATGTACCTGGGATACCAGGCAAGCCTGCGCTGGCTGTCGGAGGTGCGCTCCGTTGTGGACGAAAGGCCCGGACTGGGCAAGGACTCCGCGGTCCGGGTCTTCGTCATCCCTTCCTTCCCGGTCCTGGAACCGGCCGGGCGGATCCTGGCCGGCTCGCCCGTCCTGCTGGGCGCACAAAACTGCGCCTGGGGAGACGGGCCCCTGACCGGCGAAGTGAGCCCCGGCATGCTGGCCGAGCTCGGCGTCACGCTGGTCGAAATCGGCCACGCGGAACGCAGGCGGCTGTTCGCCGAAGATGACGCCGTGGTGGCGCGCAAGGTGCGCGCCGCCGTCGGCCATTCCCTCACCCCGCTGCTGTGCATCGGTGAGCCGGACATGCTCGACGCCGGTGCTGCCGCGGATTTCTGCGCCGGACAGGTCCATGCAGCCACCGGCGGGGACCCCGCGCTGCTGGACCGCCTGGTGCTGGCCTACGAACCCGTGTGGGCCATCGGCGCAGAGGCGCCCGCCCCGCCGCACCACGTCAACTCCGTGCTGGACCTGCTCCGTGCTGAGCTGGGTCCGGACTGCCCCCTGATCTACGGCGGCAGCGCCGGGCCCGGGCTGCTGCCGCAGCTCCCCGCCGCGGACGGGCTCTTCCTGGGCCGCTTTGCCCACGACGCCGGAAACCTGGGCCGCGTACTGGACGAGGCCCTTGCCTTAACTCAGACCCGCGCCCCGGCCAGCAATTCCTCAAGCCGCTCGTAACCTTCGCTTATGCCGCCCTCCATGCCGGACTGCGCCATGCCGTCGCGCGCCTCCTGGCTGGGGTAGACGGAGTGGCCCCGCAGCCGGGTCCGCCCGTTGCCCAGGTCCTCAAACGTCATGAAATCCAGGCTGACCACATCCGGGTACCCGCCGAACTCGAACGTCTGGATGGCGAATTCGTTGTCCCGGACCGTGTGGAAGATGCCCTTGAACTCGTAGGCCAGCCCGTCCGGTCCCGTGTGCAGGTAGCTGTAGCTGCCGCCCGTGCGGAAGTCGTAGTGGCCGATTTCCATCTTCATGCCCCGCGGGCCCAGCCACTGGACAATGAGGTCCGGCTCTTTGTGCGCGCGGAACACGTCCGCGACCGGAAAATCGAACTCGCGCTCAAAATCGATGAAGGGGACGCCCTCGGGAACGCTGAGTTTCAGGGAATTGCTCATCATGACTCCTTGGAGGATTGATCGCCGCTGTCCGCGGTGTTTGATCTAAGCACGGCATCCAGGCTGCGGAACTGCCCTTCACGCACCAACCGGTAGCGGTCGATCCATGCGGTCAGCGCCTCAAGCCGCGCCGGGTTCAGGTGGACGGGCCTGCGCTGGGCGTCCCTGCTTCGGGTCACCAGTTCCGCCTGCTCGAGCACCTGGATATGTTTCGAAACCGCCTGCTTGGAGATTTCGAATGGTTCTGCCAATTCGTTCACTGTTGCCGGGCCCCGGCTGAGCCGGGCAATGATGCTCCTTCGCACGGGATCTGCCAAGGCCATGAAGGCCGAGTCCAAGGCCGCACTTTCCGAGTTCATTGTTATCCGTTTCTCTACAACCTTCCGGTTTATCAACCAGTTGGTTGTCTAAGCGTAGCCCCCTCCTCGTGCCGCTTCAAGGCCTGAAGCCCTTGCCTGCTGGATTCGCAGTTTGTTAGTATGTCAGTACAAACTATGTGAAGGAGAAGTTCCATGCCATTGGTCCGCATTGACGTAAATGAAGGGCGCACCGCCGAGGACCTGCAGCAGCTCAGCCGCGGAATCCACGATGCAATCCTTGCCGAGTACGGCATTCCGGAGCGGGACTACTTCCATATCCTGACCGAGCACCCGCAGGGCCAGATCTTCGCGCAGGATGCCGGACTGGGGTTCGAGCGCACCGGAGGTGTGGTCATGATCCAGATCTTCACCCAGGGCGGGCGCTCGCAGGAAGCCAAGCAGCGGCTCTTCGCGGCGGTGGCCGAAAAGCTCGCGGCAGTTGGCGTGGCAGGTGAGGACGTCTTCATTGGGTATGTCGAAAACACTGCCGGCGACTGGTCCTTCGGCTTTGGCCGCGCCCAGTACGTGACGGGCGAATTGGCCGTTCCCAAGAAGTAGGAGAAGCGCCCATTCATTGGGGGATGGGCGTATCGCAATACCCGTTGTAAGTATGTCAGTACAAACCTTTGACAGGACATTCGATCTAGGGCAAAGTAGTGCCTGTGGCCCACACCACGGCCTGCCAGTCCCGGAACTCCTGCCCCTCAAAGGATTCGAGTTCCACACCAGAAAGGTCCACGATTCACGTGACCCACGAGCTTCTTACGATCGGGCGCATCAGCGTTGATATCTACCCGAACGACATCGGGGTTGGCCTGGAGGACGTTGATTCCTTCGGCAAATACCTTGGCGGTTCGCCATCCAACGTCGCCGTTGCAGCAGCCCGCCACGGACGCCGCACCGGCGTCATCACCCGCACCGGGGATGATCCGTTCGGCACCTACCTGCACCGCGAACTGCACAAGTTCAACGTCGATGACACTTACGTCACGCCGGTCAAGGACTGGCCCACCGCGGTGACCTTCTGCGCCATCAAGCCGGCCACGGACGAGTTTCCGCTGTACTTCTACGGCCGGTTCCCCACCGCGCCGGACCTGCAGATCGAGGCCGGGGAACTGGACCTCGACGCCATCCGCGGAGCCGGGATTTTCTGGTCCACCGTCACGGGCCTGTGCCAGGAACCCTCCCGCAGCGCCCACATCGCCGCCCACCAGGCCCGTCCCCGCACCGGCCTGGCCGAGGGGCAGTACACCATCCTGGACCTGGACTACCGGCCCATGTTCTGGGCATCGGAAGAGGAGGCCCGTGCCGAGGTCGCCAAGATCCTGCCGCATGTCACTGTCGCCATCGGCAACGACAAGGAATGCGCCGTGGCCGTGGGTAAAGGCACCCCGGATGAGCAGGCAGACCGGCTCCTGGCCGCCGGCGTGGAAATCGCCGTCGTCAAGCTTGGCGCGGAAGGCGTGATGGCCAAGACCCGCACCGAACGCGTGGTCTCCGCTCCCGTCCCGGTGGAAACCCTCAACGGCCTGGGTGCCGGCGACTCCTTCGGCGGCGCGTTCTGCCACGGGCTGCTGTCGGGCTGGCCCCTGGGGCAGGTCCTGGACTACGCCAACGCCGCCGGCGCCATTGTTGCTTCCCGCCTTTCCTGCGCCGATGCCATGCCGACGCCGGACGAGGTCACCTCGCTGCTGGCCGAACGCGGCCGCGCGGTTCCGGGCGCCTCGATTCCCGAAGGAGCAGCATTGTGACCCTTACCCCGTTAGCCTCGAACAACGCAGTGGACGACGATCCGCGCCGCTATGAGCACCTGAGCACTATCCGGCTGGAAGACCCGGAGGCCGTGGCCCGCGCCGCCAAGTCCCGCCGACGCCATCCAGGCCTGAAATCCGGCCGGCAGAACTTCATCGTCGCCGCCGACCACCCGGCCCGCGGTGCCCTGGCCGTCGGATCCGATCCGGTGGCCATGGCTGACCGGCGGCAGCTGCTGGACCGGCTGCAGATCGCCCTGGCCAATCCCGCCGTCGACGGTGTCCTGGCGTCCCCGGACATCATGGATGACCTGCTGCTGCTGGGCGCCCTGGACGGCAAGCTGGTGTTCGGTTCCATGAACCGCGGCGGCCTGTCCGGGCTGGTCAATGAGTTCGACGACCGCTTCACCGGCCACACGGCCGCCGCCCTGGAGGCCCTGGGGGCCGACGGCGGCAAGATGCTCACCCGCATCTGCCTGGGAGATCCGGACACCGTCGCAACCCTGGAAGCCACCGCCAAGGCCATCGATTCGCTGGCGGAGCGGAAGCTGATCGCCATGGTGGAACCGTTCCTGTCTGTCCGCGAGAACGGGCGGGTCCGCAACGACCTGTCAACCAACGCCGTGATCAAGTCCATCGCCATCGCCGAGGGCCTGGGCTCCACCAGTGCCTACACCTGGATGAAGCTTCCCGTGGTGGCCGAAATGGAACGCGTCATGGCCGCCACCACCATGCCCACCGTCCTGCTGGGCGGGGACCCGGACGGGACCCAGGACGAGGTCTTTGCGTCCTGGCAGGCCGCACTGGCGCTTCCCGGCGTCCAGGGCCTCACGGTTGGCCGGACCCTGCTCTACCCGGCAGACGGGGATGTCGCGGGCGCCGTCGCCAGCGCCGCCTCGCTGCTGCACCACACCACTGAAATCCCGGAGAACTAGCCATGGGCACAACAACAGGAACGCGCAGGATGACGGTGGCGCAGGCCGTCGTCGAATACCTTTCCAAGCAGTACACGGTTGACTCGGTCAACGGCGTTGAGTACCGCGGGCGGCTCATTCCGGGCACGTTCGGTATTTTCGGGCACGGCAACGTGGCCGGTGTGGGCCAGGCCCTGAAGCAGTACCAGCAGCTGGACCCGGCCATCATGCCGTATTACCAGGGCCGGAACGAACAGGCCCAGGTCCACCAGGCCGTGGGATACGCCCGGCACACCCGCCGCCGCCAGACCTACGCGGTCAGCACCTCGATCGGCCCGGGTTCCTCGAACCTGCTGACCGGTGCCGCGCTGGCCACCACCAACCGGCTTCCGGTGCTGCTGCTGCCGTCTGACACGTTCGCCACCCGCGCGGCAGACCCTGTGCTGCAGCAGCTGGAACAGCCCTACGCGTACGACCTGACCGTCAACGACGCGTTCCGGCCGCTGTCCAAGTTCTTCGACCGCGTCACCCGCCCCGAGCAGCTGTTCTCCGCGTTCCACCACGGCCTGCGCGTGCTGACCGATCCCGCCGAGACCGGGGCCGTGACCATTTCGCTGCCGCAGGATGTCCAGGCCGAGGCCTTCGACGTGCCGGCGGAGTTCCTGGCCGAGCGGGAGTGGCGGATCCGCCGCCCGGAGGCCGACGACGACGACATCGCCCGCGCCGCGGCCGCTATCCGGGCTGCCAAGCGCCCGCTGATCATCGCCGGCGGCGGCGTCCTTTACGCCTACGCCAATGACGAACTCGCGAAGTTCGTGGAGCTGACCGGCATCCCGGTGGGCAACACCCAGGCCGGCGTCGGCGTCCTGCCCTGGGACCACCAGCACTCCCTGGGCGCCATCGGCTCCACCGGCACGACGGCGGCCAACACCATCGCTGCCGAGGCGGACCTGATCATCGGCATCGGCACGCGCTACGAGGATTTCACCACCGCGTCCCGGACCGCGTTCCAGAACCCGGACGTGCGCTTCATCAACATCAACGTGGCCCCGATCGATGCCTATAAGCACGGGACCACGCTCCCGATCGTGGCCGATGCCCGCAAGGCGCTGGTGAAGCTCAACGCGGCACTGGGCGGCTACCGGGTCGGCGCCGACCTGGAGCGACGCGTCGCGGCCGAGAAGAAGCGCTGGAATGCCACCGTGGACGAGGCCTTCGACACCCGCTACACCCCGCTGCCCGCCCAGAATGAGATCATCGGCGCCACCAACCGGGCCATGGATCCCCGAGACGTGGTCATCTGCGCGGCAGGGTCCCTGCCCGGGGACCTGCACAAGATGTGGCGCGTCCGGGACCCGTTCGGCTACCACGTCGAATATGCCTACTCCTGCATGGGCTACGAGATCCCGGGCGGCCTCGGCGTCAAGCGTGCAGCGCTTGCAGAAGCGGCGGAAAGTACGACGGCGGGCGGCGAGGGCCGCGCGGACGTCCGGGACGTCGTCGTCATGGTGGGGGACGGCTCTTACCTGATGATGCACACCGAACTGGTCACCGCCGTCGCCGAACGCATCAAACTGATCGTGGTCCTGATCCAGAACCACGGCTACGCCTCCATCGGCTCCCTCTCCGAATCCCTCGGCTCCCAGCGGTTCGGCACCCAGTACCGGGCACTGAACGAGGAACAGCACAGCTTCGACGAAGGCGAGACCCTGCCGGTGGACCTGGCCCTGAACGCCGAGTCCCTGGGCGTGAAGGTCATCCGGATCGAACCGGGGGAGAAGGTCATCGCCGAACTCGAGCAGGCCATCCGCGATGCCAAGGCCGCTCCGGAGCGCAGCGGACCCATCCTGATCCACGTCGAATCCGATCCTCTCCTGGACGCACCGTCCTCCGAGTCCTGGTGGGACGTCCCCGTCTCCCAGGTCTCCGAACTCGACTCCACCAAGCAGGCCTTCCAGACCTACGTCGACCACAAGTCACGCCAGCGCAAACTGCTCGGCTGACGCCTGCTCCCTCCAAGACCCACCACTCAAGGAAGAGTCCCATGACTGCCACCACCACTGAAACCGTCATTAACCACTTCATCAACGGCGCGGAGACCGCCGGCGAGGGTGACCGCACCACTCCGGTATACAACCCCGCCACCGGTGCCGTGTCCGCCACGCTGCGCCTGGCCAACCGCGCCGACCTGGAGGCCACTGTCGCGGCCGCCCGCAAGGCCGCCGATACTTGGGGGGACATCTCCCTGGCCAAGCGCACCGCGGTGCTGTTCAAATTCCGCGAGCTGGTCGCCTCCCACATCGAGGAGCTGGCTCAGCTGGTCACGGCCGAGCATGGCAAGGTCATCTCCGACGCCAAGGGCGAAATCGGCCGCGGCCTGGAAGTCATCGAGTACGCCTGCGGCATCCCAACGCTGCTCAAGGGCGACTACTCAGACCAGGTCTCCACCGGCATCGATGTGTTCAACTTCCGCGAACCCCTCGGCGTAGTCGCCGGCATCACCCCGTTCAACTTCCCGGTGATGGTGCCGCTGTGGATGGCGCCGATGGCCATCGCCACCGGGAACGCGTTCATCCTCAAGCCCTCCGAACGCGACCCCTCCGCCTCGCTGCTGCTGGCCAAGCTCTGGAAGGAAGCCGGCCTGCCCGACGGCGTGTTCCAGGTCCTGCACGGCGACAAGGAAACCGTGGACGGACTCCTGACCCACCCGGACGTGGATGGCATCTCCTTCGTCGGTTCCACCCCGATCGCCCAGTACGTCCACGAGACCGCCACCAAGCACGGCAAGCGGGTCCAGGCACTGGGCGGGGCGAAGAACCACGCCATCGTGATGCCCGACGCCGACCTGGACAACGCCGCCGACCACCTCGCCGCCGCCGCCTTCGGTTCCGCCGGTGAACGCTGCATGGCCATCTCCGTCGCCGTGGCCGTCGGGGACGCAGCCGACCTCATCGTTAAGAAGGTCGAAGAACGCGCCTTGGCCGTCAAGGTCAAGAACGGTACCGAACCCGACGCCGAAATGGGCCCGGTCATCACCCCGGCTTCCAAGGAACGCATCGTCCGGATCGTCACCGAAGCCGAGGCTGCCGGCGCCGCCATGGTGGTGGACGGCCGCGACCTGGTGGTCCCCGGCCACGAAGACGGCTTCTGGGTAGGCCCCACCGTGATCGACCACGTCAAGACCGAAATGACCGCCTACCAGGAGGAAATCTTCGGACCTGTCCTCGTGGTGGTCCGCGTGGACACCCTCGAAGACGGCATCGCACTGATCAACGCCAACCCGTACGGCAACGGCACCGCCATCTTCACCTCCTCCGGCGCCGCCGCCCGCAAGTTCCAGCGCTCCGTCACCGTCGGCATGATCGGCATCAACGTGCCCCTGCCTGTCCCGGTGGCCTACCACTCCTTTGGCGGCTGGAAGGCATCCCTCTTCGGCGACAAGCACATCTACGGCCCCGAAGGCGTATCCTTCTACACCCGCGGGAAGGTGGTCACCTCCCGCTGGCCCGAAACCCACCACGCCTCCGGCGCCTCCTACAACTTCCCCTCCAACTAGAACCCACAACCCCCATCGATTGCTCCGTACATGTCGTTATGAGCGTCCAAAACGACACCTGGGCCCACGCCGGCAGGGTTCCCTGGCCGAGCTTGCGAGGCGAGGGAGCCGGTGGGGAGCAATCGATGCAAAGGAACAGACCATGACTGAGAACAAGCTGATCATCGGCACGGCACCGGACTCCTGGGGCGTCTGGTTCGCGGACGATCCCAAGCAGACCCCCTGGGAACGGTTCCTCGACGAAGTGGCCGAGTCCGGCTACAAGTGGATCGAGCTGGGCCCGTACGGCTACCTTCCCACCGACCCCGCCCGCCTTGCGGAAGAACTCAAGCAGCGCGACCTCAAGGTCACAGCCGGCACTGTCTTCACCGCCT
Source organism: Arthrobacter sp. SAFR-179 (assembly GCF_059414945.1). Taxonomy (NCBI): domain Bacteria; kingdom Bacillati; phylum Actinomycetota; class Actinomycetes; order Micrococcales; family Micrococcaceae; genus Arthrobacter; species Arthrobacter sp. SAFR-179. The sequence goes on along the minus strand of NZ_JBPFDM010000008.1, from coordinate 114,945 downwards.
TCCACCGGGGCCTGGACCAGTGGGAAACCGCGTGGGAGCCGGCCCGCAAGGTGGCCGAACTCACCGCGGCCATGGGCGGCGAGCACATCGTAGTCATCCCGGCCATGTGGCGCGACGACGTCACCGGCGAAGCCGTGGAAAGCGGCACCCTGGGCGAGAAGGCCTGGAGCGACCTGTTTACCGGGCACAACCGCCTGGGCAAGACCCTGCTGGAGGACTTCGGCCTGAAGCAGCAGTTCCACTCGCACGCAGACTCCCACGTTGGCGCGCAGCAGGACATCGAAACGCTCCTGGGAGCCACTGACCCGCAGTACCTGAACCTCTGCCTGGACACGGGGCACGCCGAATACTGCGGCGCCTCCAGCCTGGACCTGATCAAGAACTACCCGGACCGGATCGGCTACCTGCACCTGAAGCAGATCAACCCGGACATCCTCAAGAAGGTCAACGAGGAAAACATGACGTGGGCGGCCGCCAACCTGGCCGGCGTCATGACCGAACCGCCCAACGGCCTGCCGGACCTGCGCGCGGTCATCGAAGCCGTGGAAGCCCTGAACCGGCCCATCTTCGGCATCGTGGAGCAGGACATGTACCCGGTGGCCTTCGACGTGCCGATGCCCATCGCCAAGCGCACCCGCAACTACCTGCTGTCCTGCGGCTCCCGCACCGCCGTCAGCTGACCTTCCCACACACCAAAGGACGAAAACAATGACTGAAACCCTCCGCGTCGCCGTCATCGGTGCAGGCCGCATGGGCGCCGACCACATCCAGCGACTCAACAAGCGCATCCACGGAGCTGAAGTTGCCGCCGTCGTCGACGTCGACCTCGCCCGCGCCCAGGCCGCCATCGAAGGCATCCCCGGCGCCGTGGCCCTGGCCGACGCCGAGAAAGCCCTCAACAACGGCGACGTCAACGCGGTCCTGATCGCCACCCCCGGCTTCCTGCACGAGGACATCCTGCTCAAGGCGATAGCCAAGGACATCCCGATCCTTTGCGAAAAGCCCCTCACTCCCGACGCCGAATCCTCCTGGAAGATCGTCCAGGCAGAGGTGGCGCTGGGCCACAAACGGATCCAGGTGGGCTTCATGCGCCGCTTCGACGCCGAATACGCCTCGCTGGGCAAGATCATCCGCGACCACGAACTGGGCGAACTGCTGATGCTGCACCACCAGCACCGCAACCCGAGCACGCCCGAGGGCTTCACGAACGAGATGCTCATCAACGACTCCGTGGTCCACGAGTTCGACGCCATCCGGTTCTTCACCGGCGAGGAAATCACCAGCATCCAGGTCCGCCTGGGCAAGGCCACCCGAAACGCTCCGAACGGCCAGCACGACCCCCAGCATGTCCTGCTGGAGACCGAATCCGGCGTCCTGGCCGACGTCGAAATCTACGTCAATGCCAAGTTCGGCTACGAAGTTGCCACCCAGGCCTCCTTCGAAGACGGCATCGTCAGCATCGGCGGCGACAAGGGGCCTTACACCCGCAGCTCCGGCCGCTGGGGCGGCAACGTCACCCCCGGCTTCGAAGAGCGCTTCGGGGCAGCGTACGACGTCGAAATCCAGTCATGGGTGGACGCTGCACTCAAGGGCGAAATCGGCGGCCCCTCCGCCTGGGACGGGTACGCCACCGCGGCGTGCTGCGAAGCAGGCGTCGAAGCCCAGAAGAACGGCGAAAAGGTCGCCGTGAAGCTGGCTGCGAAGCCCGACCTCTACAAGTAGGACAGGAGGAGGGGACGGAGCCATTTCCGTCCCCTTTTCCGTTCCCCTGACTGATCCACAATGGAGTGTTTTTCGTGAAAATCGCACTTGACCCCACCCCGTTCCACCACTCGCACGGCCTGCTGGAGTTCCCCAGGGTGGTGGCGGACCTCGGCTACAAGTACATGCAGATGACCCCGCACCCGGACTTCATCCCCTTCTTCAACCACCCAAAGGCGGACGACGAACTGGTGGGCCAGCTGAAGAAGGCCTGCCGCGACGCCGGAATTGAGATCGCCTCGGTCCTGCCGGTGCTCCGCTGGTCGGGCCCGGACGAGGACGCCCGTGAGGCAGCGGTCCGTTACTGGAAGCGGGCCATCCAGATCACCGTGGACCTGGGTGTCAGCACCATGAACACCGAGTTCAGCGGCCGGCCCGAAAAGGCTGAAGAATCCGAGCGGGCGTTCTACCGTTCCATGGAGGAACTGCTGCCCATCATCGAACGCGAGGGCATCGACCTGCTGATCGACCCCCACCCCGACGACTTCGTGGAGGAAGGCCTTGCCGCCATCCGCGTGATCCGCGGCGTGAACTCGAAGAACGTGGGCATGGTCTACGTGGCCTCACACAGCTTCCACATGAAGAACTCGCCGCTGGACATCATGAGGGCCGCGGGGGACAAGTTGCGTCTGGTCCACGTGGCCGACACCATGGACCACCATGCTTCACATGGGTTGCGGTACATCACCAACCCGCCAGGCACCCCGGTCCGGGTGCACCAGCACCTGAAGATCGGCGACGGCGACGTCAACTGGGATGAGTTCTTCGGCGGCCTGAAGGAGATCGGCTTCCTGGACCGGGAGAATACTGTGATGGTCTCCAGCGTCTTTGCCGAAAACGAACATGCCGAGGAGGTCTCCCGCTACCAGCTGGAGACCATGAAGCAGTACGTCCAAAAGGTCAGCGTATGAGTTCGCCTGTTTCCGGTAAAACAACCGTAAGGCAGCCCGGCAACCACCAGCGGGCGCTGCGGACCGTCACCATCATCTCCACGTTCGGCGGGCTCCTGTTCGGCTACGACACCGGCGTGATCAACGGCGCCCTGCCCTACATGCAGGAAGACCTGGGCCTCACCCCGCTGACCGAGGGCCTGGTCACCTCGTCCCTGCTGTTCGGTGCCGCCTTTGGCGCCCTGTTCGGCGGACGCCTGGCGGACCGCAACGGCCGGCGCAAGATGATCATGGTGCTGGCCATCATCTTCCTGCTGGGCACGCTGGGCTGCACGTTTGCGCCCAGTACCGAAGTGATGATCGCGGCCCGGTTCATCCTGGGGCTCGCGGTGGGCGGTGCGTCCGTCACGGTTCCCGTGTACCTGGCCGAGGTATCGCCGAGCAACCGCCGCGGCCGGATTGTCACCCAGAACGAGCTTATGATCGTCACCGGTCAGCTGCTCGCCTTCATCTTCAACGCCTACCTGGGCAACTCGTTCGGGGAGTCCCACGGAATCTGGCGCTGGATGCTGGTCATCGCCACCCTGCCGGCCATCGCCCTGTGGATCGGGATGAACTTCATGCCGGAGAGCCCCCGCTGGCTGGCCTCCATTGGCAGCTTCGGCGAGACGCTCAGCGTGCTGCAGCGGATCCGTTCACAGGAGCAAGCGCGCAGGGAGTTCGAAGAAGTCAAGGCCATGGCAGTGGAGGACTACAAGTCCAAGATGGGCTCCTGGAAGGACCTGGGCATCCCGTGGCTGCGCAGGATCTTCTTCGTGGGCCTGGGCCTGGCAGTGATCCAGCAAATCACCGGCGTGAACTCGATCATGTACTACGGAACGCAGATCCTGTCGCAGTCCGGCTTTGGCCGGGAAGCGGCGCTCACGGCCAACATCGCCAACGGCGCCATCTCGGTGCTCGCCACCTTCGTCGGAATTTGGCTGCTGGGCAAGGTGGGCCGGCGCAGGATGCTGATCACCGGCCAGGTGGGAACCACGACGGCGCTGCTGCTCATCGGCCTCTTCTCCCTGATCCTGCCCGAAGGCTCAGCCCGCGGTTTCGTCATCCTGTCCCTCACCGTGACGTTCCTGGCGTTCCAGCAGGGTGCCATCTCCCCGGTGACGTGGCTGATGCTCTCGGAAATCTTCCCGTTGAAGATCCGGGGCCTGGGCATGGGCGCGTCGGCCTTCCTGCTATGGATCGTGAACTTCCTGATCGGATTCGGCTTCCCGCAGCTGCTGGCCGCCATCGGGATCTCCAATACGTTCTTCGTCTTCGCAGCCCTTGGCGTAGGCGCCATCGCCTTTGCCGCCAGGTACGTGCCCGAGACCAAGGACAAGAGCCTGGAGGACCTGGAGCACTACTTCAAGAACGTTGCCGGCAGCAAAGCCGGTGCCACCGAAGCGAAGGTTCCCTGACCGGTCCAGCCACAGCCGTCCCAACCAGCAACGCCCCTTTGACGATCCTCAAAGGGGCGTTGCTGTCCTGGGCGTTTCTGTCGCGGGCGCTGCTGCCGCGGGCGCTGCTGTCCTATGCGTGCGCGTGCAGCCGCGGCAGGGCCTCCACCAGCGGCGCGAGTTCGGGGATCCCCATCGCTTCGTCCAGCGCGCGCTCCAGCGTTTCGTCGTGGACAGGCCGTGCGTCCGCCAGCAGCGTGCTTCCGCTGGGCGTGAGCTCGGTGTAGATGCCCCGGCGGTCGTCGTCGCACAGGATCCTGGTCAGGAGGCCGCGGTCCTCGAGCCGGTTCACCAGCCGCGTGGTTGCGCTGGGGCTTAGCGCCGTGGCGCGGGCCAGCTGCTGCATCCGCATGTGCCACCCGTCCTGGCGGCTGAGGGCGTCCAGCACCGTGTACTCCACCACGGAAAGCTTCGACTTTGCCTGGAGGGAGCGTTCCAGTTCGTTTTCGATCAGCCCGTGCAGGGCCGCCAGGGTGCGCCAGCCCTGGGCGCGGACCTCGACGGCGTCGTCCTTGATGCCCATGGTTTGCTCCTTACGGAATGGCCCGGCAGGAGGGCCATCGGTAGCTGTGGTCAGAGATAGTTGCTTGCGCGGCATATTTGCATGTGCAACAATAAATGCCGCGCCTGCAACTATCTTAGGCGCCTTCCCCGAGGGGGAACAACCACACGTACAGCTCAAAGGAGCATTCGCATGCCTGTTGGCCTGATTGCACTCGCCCTTGGCGGGTTTGGCATAGGACTCACCGAATTCGTCATCGCGGGCCTCCTGCCGCAGGTGGCCGCCGACTTTGGCGTCACCGAAGCGGAGGCAGGCTGGTTCATTTCCGGCTACGCGCTCTCCGTGGTGGTGGGCGCGTTGGGCCTCACGGCCGCCGTGACGCGCTTCCACCGCAAGCCGGTCCTGGCCGCCCTGCTGGTCCTGTTCATTGCCGGAAACCTGCTTTCCGCCACGGCGGACGGCTACTGGACGATGATGCTGGGCCGCGTTGTTGCCGCCCTCTCGCACGGCGCCTTCTTCGGAATCGGAGCCGTGGTGGCTGCCGGCATGGTCCCGCCGAGCAAGAAGGCAGGGGCCATCGCACTCATGTTCACCGGCCTGACCGCAGCCAACGTCCTGGGCGTGCCGTTCGGGACGCTGCTGGGCCAGGCCGCCGGCTGGCGTGCCACCTTCTGGGCCATCACGGTCATTGGGGTGGCCGCGCTCGCCGGGATCCTGGCGCTGGTCCCCAGGTCAGCAGGTGCAACGGAAGAAAAGGCCAGCCTCCGCTCCGAGCTTCGCGCCTTCCGCTCCAGCCAGGTGTGGTTTTCCATCGTGGTGACCATCCTGGGCTTCGGCGGCATGTTCGGCGCGTTCACCTACATCGCGTACACCCTCACCGAAGTCTCCGGGTTCGCGGCGTCCACCGTGCCATGGCTGCTCATCGTCTTCGGTGCGGGCCTCTTCGCCGGCAACGCCCTGGGAGGTAAGGCTGCAGACCGCAACGTGGACCGGACGCTCCTGGTGGTGCTCGCCGCGCTTGCCGTGGTCCTGGTGGCGTTCGCCCTGACAGCCGCCAACCCCGTCCTGACAGTCGTGTCCCTGGTCCTGATGGGAGGCTTCGGCTTCGCCACCGTGCCGGGCCTGCAGATGCGGGTGATGAAGTACGCCTCCGGGGCTCCCACCCTGGCCTCCGGCGCGAACATCGGTGCCTTCAACGTGGGCAACGCCCTGGGCGCCTGGCTGGGCGGGGTCACCATTACCGCCGGGCTCGGCTACACCTCACCCATCTGGGCCGGCGCGGTGATCACCCTTGCAGGCCTGGCGGTCATGGCGTTTGCCGCCGCAGGCGCCAGGGGGAAAGAGCAGCGCCGGGAGGGCCAGGCGCCAGTGGCCGTGGAGGAGTTGGCGAGCCGCTAAGCCGCGGGGTCGGAGGAGCGGCGCACCATCAGTGCGGGTTCGAGTTTCCGGGTGGTGGCCGGTCCTGCCGTGCCCGCAATCCGGTCCAGCATGGCCTGGGCCCCCAGCCGGCCCAGCTGGCCGGCGTGCTGGTCAATGGACGTCAGGCCGATGAGGGGAGAGGCCCCCACTTCGATGTTGTCGCAACCGACGATCGCCACGTCGCCCGGGACGGACAGTCCGCGCGACGCCAGGGCCTCCATGATGCCGATGGCAGTGAGGTCGTTGTGCGCAAAGACTGCCGTGGGGAGGGTGCCGCCGGAGTCCAGGAACTGCTCCATCACGGCCCGGCCGCCGCGTTCGGTCATGTCGCTGTGGACCAGCTGGGGCTCCAGGCCGAACTGCCGCATGGCGTGCAGGTAGCCTTCCCGCCTGGCGGTGTAGGGGAGCCAGTCGGAGATGTCCACGTGTGCGATCCGCCGGTGCCCCAGTCCATACAGGTGCTCCACGGCAAGTGCCCCGGAACGGAAGTCGTCCGTCAAAACGGAATCCACGCCGTCGACCTCCATCTCCCGGGTGATGACGACGGCGGGTGTCCCGCGCAGCGCGCCGGCCAACTCCGCCGAGGTGCCGGTATAGCCGGCCAGCAGGACCCCGTCCACGCGCAGGTCCACGAAGGACCGGACAGCCTCCAGCTCGGTCGCCGGATCAGCGGAGCCGACGGCGACCATCACCTGGTTGCCGCTTCCCGCCAGGCCCTCGGTGATGCCGTCATAAATATCGGCGAAGACAGAGTTGTGCAGGTCGAGGAAGAGGACTCCGATGGTGTTGGTGCGGTGGCTGGCCAACCGGCTGGCCAGCCTGTTGGGGGAGTAGCCCAACGCTGCGGCAGCTTCCAGGACGGCCGCCCGCTTGGCGGGGGATACGTTGGGGGAATCGCGCATCACCAGTGACACCAGGGCGCGGCTTACTCCGGCGTCCCGTGCCACGTCCTCCATGGTCACGGACCGCGCGGCGGATGGCTGTTTCACAAGACCCCACTATGCCAGTCGGCCGTCAACTGCCCAGGGTTCCTTATGAGGCGAACGGCAGCCGCGGGTCGATGTCCTGGCTGTCCCACGTTTGCCGCACCCAGCCGTGGTGCGGGTCGTCGCTGATCAGCCACTCCCGCACGGGGCCGGGGCCGGCCATGACGTTCAGGTAGTACATGTCATAGCCCGGCGCGGCCATGGCGGGACCGTGCCAGCCGTAAGGAACGAGGACGACGTCCCCGGTGCGGACTTCCGCCGAAACATCGATGGGGCGCTCGTCCGAGGCGTAGACGCGCTGGTAGCCGATGGCATCGGCGTCGGAGGGCGCCCCTGATCCTGCGGCCACCTGTGTCTCGAAGTAGTAGATCTCCTCCAGGGAGGTCTCGCCGTCCTTCTCCTCATCATGCTTGTGCGGAGGGTATGAGGACCAGTTCCCGGCAGGAGTGAGGACCTCGCAGACGATGAACCGGTCCGCCTCGAGTGCTGCCGGCGTGCCGAAGTTGTGGACCTGGCGTGAGCAGTTGCCGGCTCCGCGCAGCTCCACGGGGGTTTCGGCAGCAGATACCAGCCGGGTGGGATAGGACGCCTTCGCCGGTGCCGTGGCAACGGCAACGCGGCCGCCGTCGGCCGAGCTGATGCTGACGGCACGGCCGGTGCCGGCGTAGAGCACGTCGGTGGGTCCGGAGAAGACGGAGGGGCGGCCGTTCAGCGGGTACTCCGTGCCGTCAACGGTGACGGTGAAGGACCCGCTGAGGGGCACCACGATCCGTTCCTCGTCCGCGGCGGGGACTTCGACGGCGGCGCCGGCCGGCACTGTGGCCACCTTCAGTCCGGTGTGCGCCCACCCGTCCACGGTGAGGGAGGAGTCGGAGGTTCCGATCGAGACGTCCCATTTGCCGTCGGCGGCAGTGCCCAGGGGATAGACCCAGTTGGTCATGGAGTTGGCTCCTTGGATTATCGCTGTACGAGTGTCATTTCAAAGCTGTAGGAATCGGCGCGGTACACATGGTGGCCCGTTTCAACGCGCCGACCGGTATCGTCCACGGCGGTGCGTTCCATGGTGACCAGCGCCGATCCCGCCGGGGTGTCCAGCATGGAGGCCTGGTAGTCATTGGCGGTCATGGCGCCGATGCGCTGCGTGGCCAGCCGGAAGTTCACCCCGCCGCGGCGGAGGATCGAGTACAGGCCCTCGGCACCCAGCATTGCCTCGTCCATTTCGGCGATGTCGTCGCGCACCCAGTTCTCCATGAGGGCCAGAGGTTTGCCGCCCACTTTCCGCAGCCGGGTGAAGTGGTACACCTTGGAGCCCGCGGGAAGCTGCAGCGTGGCCAGCGTAGGGTCGTCCGCCTCCAGGTGCGAGAAGCTCAGCACTTCGGTGGTGGGCTTCTTTCCGTTGTTGGTGAGGTCGTCGTAGAGGCTGGACAACTCGAGTGGCCGGCGAACCTGGCTGGAGACCACCTGCGTTCCCACTCCCCGTTTGCGCACCAGCAGGCCGGAGCGGACCAGCTCATCCATGGCCTTGCGCATGGTGGGCCGTGAAAGGTTCAGCTGGGCGGCAAGATCGATTTCATTGTCCAGCCGGCTGCCGGGTTCCAGTACGCCGCTGTAGATCGCAGCCTCGATGCCCTGGACCACCTGGTGGTACAAGGGCACGGGGGAGGAGCGGTCGATGCTGAGTCCCAGGTTGTTCGCCACGGTGCGTTCCCTCGTCTTCGGTGTCTGCGCCTCCATCCGATCCGGACAGCCGCGCCTTCGGCAGTATGCCGCTATATGTTCGCTTGATAGGACATAGTTTCTTCCTCGATCGTAGCAGGCGGCCACCGGGGGTCAAGAGTGCGGCCGTGCTGCGAGGGGCGAAGCGTGCGGCAAAACAATTGTGCTGACATTAAGACTTTCTATTGACGCTGAGGATTAGAGCGCTCTAAAGTCAGTGGCACGCATCACATTCCTGACCGGCCTTCCGGTCCCCGAGAGAATCTGAGAGGCAACAATGCTGTTGCAGAAACAAACCATGGGCGCACCCGGCACCCAGCGCCGCGGCTACTTGGCCCGGCTCACCGTCATCTCCACCCTGGGCGGCCTGCTCTTCGGGTACGACACCGGCGTCATCTCCGGCGCCCTGCTGTACATGAACGACTCCCTCAGCATGACCGCCGTGGAGGAAGCCACTGTGGTGAGCGCACTGCTGTTCCCGGGTGCCGCCGTCGGCGCCCTCACCGGCGGCCGCATGGCAGACAAACTGGGCCGCCGCGGCTCCCTGTTGGTCTGCGCACTGCTGTTCCTGCTCGGCGCCATCGGTTGCGCCATCGCTCCCAACGTGACCTTCATGATCGCCGCCCGCATCGTACTGGGGCTGGGCGTCGGTGCCGCCGCCGTGACCTGCCCGCTGTACCTGGCCGAAATGGCGCCGGCCCACCTGCGTGGCCGCATGGTGACCATCAATGAACTCATGATCGTGACCGGCCAGATGCTCGCCTTCGCCATCAACGCCCTCCTGGACGCCCTGATCCACGACAACGAGGTCTGGCGCACCATGCTGGGCATCGCCTCGATCCCCGCCCTTGCACTGCTCGCCGGCATGCTGATGCTGCCCGAATCGCCGCGCTGGTACGCCATCCGCGGCCGCCTGGAGGACAGCCGCCGGGTCCTGAACCTCAGCCGCAGCCCGCAGGAAGCTGCCGCGGAATTCGAGGAGATTGCCCGGGCTGCGCGCACCGCAAAGGAAGAACGCGGCCACGCGCTAAGGGACTTGAAGAACAACCCCTGGATGCGCCGGCTGCTGTGGATCGGCATTGGCCTGGCCACCGTCCAGCAGGCCACCGGCATCAACACCGTGAACTACTACGCCCCCACCATCCTGGAAAAGAGCGGGCTGGGCGTCAGCGCCTCGCTCGTGGCCACCATCGGTGTCGGCGTCACCTCCGTGCTGATGACCATCCTGGGCATCTGGCTACTGGGCTTCGTGGGCCGCCGCAGGATGCTGGTGATCGGCTTCTCCGGCGTGGTTGCTTCCCAGGCCCTGCTGGCCATCGTCTTCCTCCTGCCGCAGTCGGACCTGGCCAGCTACACCATCCTGGCCGCCATGATGCTCTTCGTCGCCTTCGTCCAGTGCTTCATCGGCACGTGCGTCTGGCTCCTGCTCTCGGAAATGTTCCCGCTGGCCATCCGCGGCTTTGCGATGGGAATCGCGGTCTTCGCCCTGTGGACCGTGAACGCCGCCATCTCGTTCCTCTTCCCCATCGTGGTCAACGCCCTGGGTTCCACAGGCACCTTCGGCCTGTTTGTCCTGGTCAACGTCGCATCCCTGGCGTTCGTCATCAAGTTCGTTCCGGAAACCAAGGGCCACTCACTCGAGGACCTGGAAGCGCACTTCCGGGACGGCGCCGTGCCTGCCAGGCTCCCTGCCTAGGCAGGCAGCGCTTCCCAGCAGCCGTTGACCACCGCGGGGCCGGACCCGGCACTTTTCCGTCATTGACGAAAAGGGCAGGGGCCGGTCCCGCGTTTGCGTCCGGTGGCCTAGGCTGGCTCCATGATGTGGACTGTGGGGCAGCAGCGGTGAATTACGCCGGAAGCCTTGGTCCCCGTCCCCGCACCCTCGAAGTCCAGGACCTGGCCAGCTTTGACCGCCTGGTGGCCGGCGGTGCGGTCAACCTCCATGGCTGGCATGCGCAGTCCCTGGACCTGCGCGGCCGGTCTGCAGCGCTGAAAAGCGTCAGCGTCGAAGGCGCCATGTTCCTGGGCTGCCTCTTTGACGACGGCATGGAAGCCAACCTGCGCAGCCGCGGTGCCCTGATCTTTCCACGGCTTGATGGCGTCCCCTTCGACCCTTACCGGGCCTCGCTGTATTCACCGGCCGAGCTGTATTCCGGACTTGCAAAGTCACCGTACGAGGAACTGCCGGATGCCCGCATCTACCACTGGAGCATCCAGCCGGGGCAGCGGCACCGCGTGGACGCCACCCTGGCCTCTGCCCTGCACGACCATGCGATCGGCGACGCGCTGGAGGAATTGACGCGGTCAGCGGCGTGGACCCGCCGGTCCATCGTCGGCGTGATGGGCGGCCATGCGGCGCCGCGGGGGAGCCGGGAGTTTGCGGACGCGGCGCGGCTCGGGAAGCTGCTGGCCCTTGAGGGCTACTCGGTGGCCACCGGCGGCGGACCCGGCGCCATGGAGGCGGCAAACCTGGGTGCCTACCTGTGCCAGGCGTCCGACGCCGACCTGCAGGCAGCGCTTGCCACCCTCGCCGCGGTCCCGGGGTTCCGGCCGTCCGTGTCGGCATGGGCACGCGCGGCGGCTGCCGTCGTCGAACGCCATCCGGAGGGGACTCCGTCGCTCGGAATCCCCACCTGGTTCTACGGGCACGAGCCGCCCAACTACTTCGCCACGCACATCGCCAAATACTTCGCCAACGCCATCCGCGAAGCCATCCTGCTGGAACTGTGCCACGGCGGAATCGTCTTCCTCCCGGGAGCCGCCGGCACCGTCCAGGAGATCTTCCAGGACGCCTGCGAGAACTACTACGGCGCCCGCGAAAAGGTGGCCCCCATGGTGTTGGTGGGTCGGCGCCACTGGGAGCAGGAGTACCCGGCGTGGCCCATGCTGCGCAGCCTTGCCGCGGGCCGGCCCATGGCGGACTACATCTTCCTGGTGGACACGGTGGACCAGGCCGTGGAAGTCCTCCGGGGTTGAGCGTTATCCGACTGCAGTGCCGAAGAGCAGGCCCAGCAGGTACGTGATGGCGGCGGCGCCCAGGCCGATGGCGAGCTGCCGCAGGCCGCGGGTCAGCGGGGAGGTGCCGGAGAGCAGGCCGACTGCGGCGCCGGTGGCCAGGAGGGCAACACCGACCAGGACCCCTGCCACCACCAGCGCGGCGACCCCGGTCAGGCCGAACAGGAACGGAAGGATGGGCACGATGGCGCCGGAGGCGAAGAAGCAGAAGCTGGACAGCGCCGCACCCCAGGCCGTGCCCACGGCCTCGTGCTGGTCCTCTTCCTCCGGCAGGTCCGGCTGCAGGGACAGGCTGGGGTCGCAGTCGCAGGACAGCAGCCCCATGCGCTCGGCCACGCGGTGCTCCGCCGCTTCACGGGACATGCCGCGGGCCAGGTACACCAGGAGGAGTTCGTTGTGTTCGAGGTCCAGCTTGGGTGCCGCCGCCAGGGTGATCTGCGTGGGACGGGTGGCGGCCAGCAGTTCGCGCTGGGAACGGACGGAGATGAATTCCCCGGCGCCCATGGACATGGCACCGGCCAGGAGCCCCGCGATGCCGCTCAGCAGCACCACGGTACTGGCCACGCCGGACGCCGCCATGCCCATCACCAGGGAGAGGTTGCTGACCAGGCCGTCGTTCGCGCCGAAGACCGCTGCGCGGAACGTGCCGGCCAAACGGTTGCGGCCGCGGGTGGCCAGGCCGCGCACCACCTCTTCATGGATCTGCTCATCGGCGGCCATGGCCGGAGTGGCGTTGGGGTCCTTGGCGTACGGAGAGCGGCCCTCGGCACGCTGGGCGAGGGCCAGTACAAACACGGAGCCGAAGTGCCGCGCCAGGAACCCCAGGAAACGGCTTCGAGCGGAGGCCCTCTTTGGTTTGCCCGCGTAATCGCCCAGCAGGGCCAGCCAGTGGGCCTCGTGCCGGCCTTCAGCCTCCGCCAGGGCCAGGAGGATGGCCCGCTCTTCACCCTCGCGGTTCTGGGCGAGGTCCCGGTAGACCGCGGCTTCCGCGCGCTCATCGGCCAGGTACTGGCGCCACCTCTTGATGTTCGACGGCGAGGGCTGGCTTTGCGGGGTGTGCGCGGCCTCCGGCGGCGTGGCATGGGAATTGGAACGGGCGTGCTGCGACACTGGTAACTCCTGAGCTGGAAAGGGCATGTTTTTCGCGCCTTTGCCCTGCCAGCGTACTGCGAAATTCCGCGGTTTTTTGGCTGGCAAACCTCGCTGGGAAGTTTCGGTTCGCCGTAAAAGTTCGGGTTTTTCCGCCGCCGTTCACTGCCCTACCAGACGCGGCCGCGTCTATTGACCCGTCCGCCCGGCGGGTGCTGTGATGAAGGTGTGGCGCAGCCTGCGCCCTACCTGAAAGAGCACGTCAGGCGAACAACGGAGGTTGAATCATGAGCACCACCGGACAGCACCCGGACATGCCGCACCTTGACGCCGTGGAAGCGGACCCCGCCTACGATTACGCCGAGGATGCACCGGTAGACGATGCCGACTGGGACGCGGAGGACGAGTTCCTTGACGAGGAGGAGCCGGTGGTCCAGCCGCCGCCGGTGATCATCGACGCCGAGGACCGCGAGGTCCCGCTGGACGACGACGAGCCCCGCGACAGTGAAGGCTAGAAACACAGGGGAGTAGGACTTACGACGGCGGCGCCTCCTTTCGCTTCACGGTGAAAGGAGGCGCCGCCGTCGTACTTAATGCTTGTGCAGCCTTAGTGCTTGTGCAGGGTCAGCGGCCGGCGAGGACGTCCTCGGGCGCTTCCTCCGCCTCCTGCCCGGCAACGCGGAGCTGCCAGGCGCGCATGACCGCGGGGTCGGTGGGGCGGGTGAGCAGCGAGGCTGCGATGTAGACGACCGCGGAGGCGATGAGGCCGTAGTAGATGGGCTCGTTGGCGTAGATGCCGTCCAGCGGGGCCTTGGCGTTCACTTCCAGGATGATCATGGTTCCCAGGGTCACCACGGAGCCGACGGCCATGGAGGCCGCGGCCGCCACGCCGGTGCCGCGCTTCCACACCAGGCCGCCGAGGATGGCCACCAGGAGGCCGCCCACCAGGATGTCGTAGGCGATGGTCAGGGCCGCCACCACGTCCTTGGTGATGATGGCAATGACGATGGCCACGATGCCCAGAGCCAGGACCCAGATGCGGTTGGCCTTGACGTCATGCTCCGGGTTCTCCGTGTCACCGGTGTTGATGTCCTTGCCGAACCAGCCGGCCACGAACGGCAGCACGTCGGCGCGGGCAACGGTGGCGGCGGCGATGAGGGCACCGGATGCGGTGGACATCATGGCGGCCACCGCGGCGGCCAGGACCAGTCCGCCGATGCCGACGGGGAGCAGGTTCTGGGCCACTTCGGCGTAGACGTCGTCCTTGGCGGCAATCTTGACGTTGGACAGGGCCACGTTGGCGGCCATGCCGATCAGTGCTCCGGCCACGCCGTAGAGGATGCAGTAGATGCCGGCCGTCGCGCCGCCCCAGCGGGCCACCTTGGGAGTCTTGGCGGTGAAGACGCGCTGCCAGATGTCCTGGCCGATCAGCAGGCCCAAGGTATACACAACGAAGTACGTGATGATGGTTTGGACGCCGATGCCGTCCATCTGGAAGAAGCTGGCATCCACGCGGCTGCGGATGCCGTCCAGACCGCCGGCGGCGTTCAGGGTGAACGGGAGCATGAGGAAGAAGATGCCCACTGTCTTGATGACGAACTGGACCTGGTCCGCAAGGGTGATGGACTACATGCCGCCAATGGTCGAGTACACCAGGACGATGGCGCCGCCGATGGCGATGGCCAATGCCCGGTCCAGGCCGAACAGCACGACGAAGATGGTGGCGTAGGCACCCGTTGAGGTGGCACACAGCATCAGCGTGTAGGCGAGCATGACGATGCCGGAAGCTTCGGTTGCCTTGCTCCCGTAGCGGAGGGTGAGCATCTGGGACACCGTGTAGATCTTCAGCTTCTGGATGGTCCCGGCAAAGAGCAGGCTGAGCAGCAGTACGCCGGAGCCAATTGCCACCACCAGCCACATGCCGGAGATGCCGAACTTATAGCCAAGCCCTACGCCGCCCACTGTGGATGCCCCGCCCAGGACGACGGCGGCCATGGTTCCCGTGTAAAGGAACGGTCCCAGCCGGCGGCCGGCAACGAGGAAGTCGCTGTTGTTCCTGGTGCGGGACTTGCCCCACCAGCCGAAGGCCAGCATTGCGAGCAGATACACCACCACGATGGCGATGTTGATGGAACTTGCATCCACAGTTGGCTCCTTGGAGCTGTTTCGGGTGTGATGCCGTGGCAAAGGGTGCCCGGCAACGCGGCGGACGAACGAAGAGGGGATCCTGCTTTTGACCTATAGGCAACAGGAGTTTCACAGGTTAGAGTGTGACGGCGGCAACAGTCAAGGACGCGGACGCGGGTTGCCGCTCCCGTGTGGCAAGCGCGTGTCACAAAAGCGCTGCCGATTAGTATGGCTCGAGAGTGGAGCCGGACTGCCGGCCGTGAAAGGTTCGTACATGAAGGCACTGCCAGTTGAGCCCAGCAATGTCCCTGTTGCCATCGGCTCCAGGATCCGGGCCGCCCGGCAGTCCCAGCGGCTCACCATCGAGCAGGTTGCCGATGCCACGGGCCTGACCAAAGGCTTCCTCAGCCGGGTGGAGCGGGACCTGACGTCGCCGTCGGTCGCCTCCCTGGTGACGCTCTGCCAGGTGCTGTCGATTTCCATTGGCGATCTTTTCGCGGCGCCGGAAACCCACCTGACCAAGCGGAACGATGGCCCGCGGATTTCGCTCGGCGGCCAAGGCATCGTTGAGCGGCTCCTGACGGCACGCTCGGAACGCCGGGTCCAGATCATCCAGGCCGTGATCGAGCCGCATGGCCGCGGAGAGTCCGAACTCTATGCGGTGGACTGCGACGTGGATGTGCTGCACGTGATCAAGGGGTCCATCAAGCTGATCCTCACCAACGAGGAATACGACCTCAATACCGGCGACACCGTGACCTTCCCCGGCCGCGAACCGCATACCTGGATCAACCCCACGGACAAGCCGGTCGAGGTGCTCTGGGTCCTGGTCCC
Organism: Arthrobacter sp. SAFR-179; assembly: GCF_059414945.1. NCBI lineage: Bacteria > Bacillati > Actinomycetota > Actinomycetes > Micrococcales > Micrococcaceae > Arthrobacter > Arthrobacter sp. SAFR-179. The sequence continues at coordinate 99,110 of NZ_JBPFDM010000008.1, read as the reverse complement.
TGCCGCCAGCCGGTAGTCCGGCCGCCAGCGGCAACCCTCTTAGCCCGGCTCTCGCGTCACGCCGAGCAGCTTTTGGATGGCTGCCAGCCGGCGCACCCTTGAAAACACGCGGTTCCTGTCGCTTCCCGCTGCCCAAAGCGTGCTGTGCGTGACGCGTTGCTGCCAAAGCGGAGAACCGCTGGTAAACAACTGATGCCCTTGAGAAAACAGGGGTGTATGATTGCAGTCACACCAGTCCCCTCAACTCCTCGAAGGAGAGGCCTCCATTGGAAGAGCTGCGCATTGAAGCCAACGGCAACCTTGGCCCCATCGATTCATCCCGGATTCCCCGCTATGCCGGAGCTGCCACCTATGCCCGCCTGCCCCGCCTGGACCAGGTGGAAAAAGCCGATGTGACCGTGGTGGGCGTGCCCTTCGATTCAGGTGTTTCCTACCGCCCGGGGGCCCGCTTCGGCGCCAACCACGTCCGCGAGGCCAGCCGGCTCCTGCGCCCCTACAACCCCGCTTGGGACGTCAGCCCGTTCGAGAACATCCAGGTGGCCGACGCCGGGGACATGGCCGTCAACCCCTTCCATATCAATGAAGCCATCGAAACCATCCAGCAGAACGCGCTGGACCTCACCGCCGCCGGGAGCAAGCTGCTGACCCTGGGCGGGGACCACACCATCGCGCTGCCGCTGCTCCGGGCCGCCGCAGAGCGCGCCGGCGGACCCATCGCAATGCTCCACTTTGATGCCCACCTGGACACCTGGGACACCTACTTCGGCGCCGAATACACCCACGGCACGCCCTTCCGCCGCGCGGTGGAGGAAGGCATCCTGGACACCGAGGCCATCAGCCACATCGGCACCCGCGGCCCGCTCTATGGGAAGAAGGACCTCGACGACGACCACCGTTTTGGGTTCGGCATCGTCACCTCCGCGGACGTGTACTACCAGGGCGTGCTGGAAACCGTGGCCAAGGTCCGCGACCGGATCGGCAACCGCCCGCTGTACATCTCCGTGGACATCGACGTCCTGGACCCGGCCCATGCGCCCGGCACCGGCACCCCCGAAGCCGGCGGCATCACCAGCCGCGAACTTCTCGAGATCATCCGGGGCTTCCGCGGCATGAACCTGGTCGGCGCCGACGTCGTTGAGGTGGCTCCCGCCTACGACCATGCCGAAATCACCGGCGTTGCCGCCAGCCATGTCGCCTACGAACTGGTGACCCTCATGGCGGACAATGCCGTGCCGGGAAGCCGCTTCGGAGCCGAGACCGGCTACCAGGCGCAGGCCCTGGGCCAGGAAGCACGCCGCCCCGCAGGTTTTGCCGCCGCCGGCAAGGAGTAGGGGTCGTGACCGAGATGGGCGCACCTGTCCCGGGACAGGGGAGCGGTGCCCGCAACGGCGGGGACCTCGTCGTCGAGACCCTTGAGGCACTGGGCGCGAAGACCGTGTTCGGCATCCCGGGCCAGCATGCCCTGGGACTGTTCGACGCGATGGGACGCGGCAACCTCCACTTCGTCTCCTCCAGGATCGAGAACAACAGTGCCTTTGCCGCTGACGGTTACTCCCGCGCCACCGGGGAAGTGGGCGTGCTGTTCCTGTCCACCGGCCCGGGCGCGCTGACGTCTCTTGCAGGCTTGCAGGAGGCCTACGCCACGGGTGTGCCCATGGTGGTGGTGGCAAGCCAGATTCCATTGGAGGGGCTGGGTGCCCGGCGCAAGGGCATGCTGCACCAGCTTGATGACCAGAAGGCGTCCGCGGCCAACGTGACCAAGAGCCAGCGCTTGATCCAGCATGCCTCGGGCATCCCGTCCGCCATCCAGGATGCCTGGACCGAGGCCATCTCCTCGCCCCAGGGCCCGGTCTGGCTGGAAATCCCGCAAAACGTGCTGCTGGACCCCATCATGGTGCCTCCGGTGGAGGATGCCCTGGCGGAGGCGGCGGACAACCCGCCGCGCATCGAACTGGTGCGGGAGGCCGTGAAGTGGCTGGAAGCCGCCAAGCGCCCAGCCATCATCGCCGGCGGCGGAACCCGCCGCGGCAAGGCCGAGAAGTCCCTGCTGTCGATCGCGGAGAAGCTGCGCGCCCCGGTGATCTGCACTCCGGGCGGCAATGGTGCATTCCCCTGGAACCACGAGCTGTCGCTGCAGGCCTGGATCGAGGACCGCTACATGACCGACGTCCTGGAGGACGCCGATGTCCTGGTGGTGATCGGTTCCTCGCTGGGCGAGGTGACCTCTAACTACTTCACCTTCGAACCGCGAGGGCGGATCATCCAGATCGACGCCGAGCCACGGGTCCTTGAGTCCAACCGGCCCGGCCTGGGCATCCGCGCCGACGCCGGCCAGGCGCTCGCCGCCCTGGATGAGGCACTGAAGTCCGAAAGGACCACCACTGCCGATTGGCACGGTGCCGCTCCCGAGGCGCTGGTGAAGGAGTCGCTCGCCAAAGTCCGTGCCCGGCTGGAGTCCCAAGACTTGGCCAAGGAGCTGAAGTTCATGGCCGATATCCGCGAGGCTGTGCCGGCGGACATGCAGACCTTCTGGGACATGACCATTGCCGCCTACTGGGGCTGGTCCTGCTGGGACGCGCGGCAGGGGCAGTTCCACTCCGCCCAGGGGGCCGGCGGCCTGGGCTTCGCGTTTCCCGGTGCCATCGGTGCGGCCGTGGGGCTGGAGACTACAGGCAGGCCCGGACGCGTCCTGGCCGTCTCCGGCGACGGCTCCTCGATGTATTCCATCGCCGAACTTGCCACCGCGAAACAGCACAACGTGCCGGTCACCTGGCTGATTGTGGACGACGGCGGCTACGGCATCCTGCGCGAATACATGGTGGGTGCATTCGGCAAGGCCACCGCCACCGAACTCGCGCGCCCGGACTTCGTCAGGCTTGCCGAGTCCTTCGGCGTCCCCGCCACCAGGGTTGCACCGGAGGATGTGGGGGACGCGCTCAAGGCGGGATTCGCTGCGGACGGGCCCAACGTCGTCGTGGTTGAAACCCTCCTGAAGATGTTCGGCCCCACCCATTTGGACCACTGAGCGGCTCCTGCTGCCGCTGGCGCTCCCTCACTTCCCGGCCCGCCCGGAGGAAGTGGGGGAGCGCATGCGTTTAAGGCCCCGGACAAGCAATTCGTTTCCCTAAGCAACCTTTTTCTGATACAGTTGCTTGCAGCAACTAATTCTTTAGGGAGCATCATGTCTGTCGCACCGGCCACTGCAGCCGACCTCGTCAGCACCATCTATGACCTCCAGCGCGCACTGCGCTGCGTCACCATGATCAACGTCAAGGGCCAGGACACCGGCATCGCCCTCCAGGGCGTGCTCCGGTTCATTGGTGAAGGGGAGACCCGCGCCGCGCACCTGGCCGAGCGCCTGGGGGTCAGTCCTCCAGTGCTCAGCCGGCATGTGGCCGAGCTGGCGGACGCGGGCCTGGTGGTCCGCACTCCGGATCCGCATGACGGCAGGGCGCAGCTGCTGGCACTGTCACCGCGCGGGGAGGAAAAGCTCGCAGAGGTGGTGCGGCACCGGACGGAGACGCTCCAGGCGTACCTCGCCGACTGGAACGAGGACGACGCCGCAGCAACGGCCGCGATGCTGAGCAAGCTCACCTCATCCCTGAAGAATTCCATCCGGGCAAGGGCGGCCGGAACCACCACCGAACACGAAACGCAGGAGTCCATCAATGGCTAACGTCACCGCCGCCGCGGACCAGGACCAGGAGCGCCAGCGCCAACGCAGCGCCAAACAGGAGTCGCGGCAATCCAAGCGCCACGAACCCGGCGCTGTCATGAACCACCGGCAGATCATGGAGGCCCTGACAGGTCTCCTCGCCGCCTTCTTCACCGCAATCCTCAGCAGTACCATTGTGGCCAACGCGCTGCCCACCATCATGTCCGAGCTCAAGGGCACCCAGACGGACTTCGCGTGGGTCATCACCGCCGCGCTGCTGGCCAACGCCGCCACCACCCCCATCTGGGGCAAACTCGCCGACCTCTTCGACAAGAAGGTCCTGGTCCAGCTCAGCATCGTGATCTTCGTGGCCGGCTCGGTCATGGCCGGTTTCTCGGAAAACATCCCGTTCCTGCTCACCGCCCGCGTCATCCAGGGCATCGCCATGGGCGGGCTCACCGCGCTGGCGCAGGCGATCATCGGCTCCATCATCCCGCCGCGCGAACGCGGCAAGTACTCCGGCTACATGGGTGCCGTCATGGCTGTGGGCACTGCCGGCGGTCCGCTGCTCGGCGGCTTCATCGTGGACAGCTCGCTGGGCTGGCGCTGGACGTTCTTCGTCTGCGTGCCGCTCGCCGTCGTCGCCCTCATCCTGCTCCAGGTCACGCTCAAGGTTCCGCACGTCAAGCGCCCGGCCAGGATCGACTGGCTCGGTGCCATCCTGCTCACCTCCGGCGTCAGCCTGCTCCTGGTCTGGGTCTCCTTCGCCGGCAAGGCCGACTACTACGACTGGTGGTCCTGGCAGTCCGCGCTGATGGTGGGCGGCGGCGTCCTGCTGCTGGCGCTGCTGGTGCTGGTTGAATCCAAGGTGTCGCAGCCGATCATCCCCCTGAAGATCATCTCCGAGCGCACCACCGCCCTGGCCATCGTGGCTTCCGTGGCCGTCGGCGTGGCCATGTTCGGCTCCTCCACCTTCCTGGGCCAGTACTACCAGGTGGCCCGCGGCGCCACGCCCACCGAGGCCGGCCTGCTGACCCTGCCCATGATCGCCGGAAACCTCGTTGGCTCGGTAGTGTCCGGCCAGCTGATCAGCCGCTACGGAAAGTGGAAGCGCTTCCTGATCGGCGGCACCATCCTGCTGATCGGCGGCCTGGCGCTCGCAGGGACCATGGACCACACCACCGAACTCTGGCTGACCGGCCTCTACACCGGCATCTTCGGCATCGGCCTGGGCATGCTGATGCAGAACCTGGTCCTGGCCGTCCAGAATACGGTCCGCGCCCAGGATATTGGCTCCGCGAGTGCCTCCGTTGCCTTCTTCCGCTCGGTGGGCGGCGCCATCGGCGTGTCCGTCCTGGGCGCCGTCATGGCCAACCATGTCAAGGACCTGGCCACCGACGGGCTGGCGAAGCTGGGCATCCAGGCCTCCGGGAACAGCGGTGCCACGCTGGACCTCAAGGACCTGCCCGCGCCTGTGGCGGACGTCATGCGCGCCGCCTATGGTGACGCCACCGCAGGGATCTTCATGATCTCCGCCATCGTGAGCGCCGTTGCCCTTCTCGCCGTGATCTTCATCAAGGAAGTGCCGCTGCGCAAGACCGTGGACATCACCCCCGAGGCTACGCTGCAGGCCAACGCCGCCGGTGAAGCGGGAATGACGGCCATGACCGGCCAGCTGCCCATGGTCTCTCCCGCCGCGAACGGGGATGCCCCCGCCGGGACCGGGATGCCTGCCAGGAGTGCCGCACGTGCAGGCACGGCCGGGGCACCGGCAAAGATGTACGACGGCGGTGCTGCCGCTGCCGCTGCGGCGTCCGGCCGGGTGGCCACGGACGACTTCGAGGAGGCCTTTGCCCGGAGCTTCCGCTCCGAAGGGCTGGACCTGGGCTCCGTTGACGCGGCCTCCGTTGACACCGTCTCTGTTGACGCCCTCTCAGCCGGGACCGTGGGCAAGGCTGCCGACGCAATAGCCAGCGCCGCCGCCACCCTGCAGAAACTGCAGGACACCCAGCACCTGCTGGCCCGCCAGCAGGCGGAACTGGGCGGCCTGGTGCTGGACATCCAGGAGCAGCTGCGCTCCCAGCAGGAGGTGGCGGCCCAACAGGCAGCCACGGCCGCGGAGCTAGGCAGGCTACAGCGCAAGCTGCTGAAGGAGCGCAAGGTCCAGGCGGCTGCCGCGCTGTACCTTGCAGGGCGCGGCAAGCACAGTGCTGCAGCACCGTCCGCTGCCGCTCCGTCGGCCAATGCCCCGTCTGCCAATGCACCGTCCGCAGGCGCCGGTTCGGAGCAGGGCGCCGCGCAGTAGCCCCACATAGTAGGGCCTCGTGCAGTAGGGCTCCGCGCAGTAGCCTGTCGCTGCCGGAGCCGCCAGGCCCCAGCGAAGGCATTACAAAAGCCGCAGCCCGCACCGGAAAACACTTCTCGGTGCGGGCTGCGGCTTTTACTGTCCGTTGCCGGTTTGCGGGCCCGCAACGGCCGGGCCCGCAACGGCGGGGCCCCTTCCGCGGGGCCTTTCCGACCGGAAAAGAGGCATCCAAAGGGGCCCAATGTCGGTGGGCGTCACTAGAGTTGAGTCCATGCTCCTCACTCTGATACGGCGCTACTCCAAACCGTATTTTCCCTACATCCTTGCTGTGGTCGTTTTCCAGCTCGCATCCACCATCGCCGCCCTCTACCTGCCCAGCCTGAACGCGCAGATCATCGATGAAGGGGTGGCCCGTGGGGACACCGATTTCATCTGGCGCACCGGCGCTGTGATGCTCCTGGTGGCGTTCGCCCAGGTGGCGGCGGCCATCGCCGGCGTCTACTTCGGCTCCAGGACGGCAATGGCGGTGGGCCGCGACCTGCGCCGCGCAGTATTCCGGAAAGTCACCAGCTTCTCGGCCAAGGACGTCAACGCCTTCGGAGCCCCCACGCTGATAACCCGTGGGACCAATGATGTCCAGCAGGTGCAGATGCTCCTGCTGATGGGGCTGAACTTCATGGTTGCCACCCCCATCATGTGCATCGGCGGCATCATTATGGCGCTCCGCGAGGACATCAACCTGTCGTGGCTGGTGTGGGTGTCCGTCCCGCTGCTGGCCGTGGTGGTGGGATACCTGGTGGTTAGGCTCATGCCGCTTTTCCGCTCCATGCAGCGGAAGATCGACCGGATCAACGCCGTCCTGCGTGAGCAGATCATCGGTATCCGGGTGGTCCGGGCTTTCGTCCGCGAACCCTATGAGACGGACCGGTTCGGCGGCGCCAACAAGGAACTCACGGACGTCTCGCTGCGCATCGGGGCCCTGTTCGTCCTGATGTTCCCGGCCATCAGCATGATCCTGCACCTGTCCACTGCCGCGGTGCTCTGGTTTGGCGGGCAGCGGGTGGACGCCGGTGCCATGCAGGTAGGGTCGCTGACGGCGTTCCTGCAGTACCTGCTGCAGATCCTGATGGCCGTCATGATGGGCACGTTCATGGCCATGATGATCCCGCGCGCGTCAGTCTGCGCGGACCGCATCGGCGAGGTGCTCGGCGTCGAACCTTCCATCCACGACCCCCTGCACCCGGTGGCGCCGGCCGCCCTGGAAGGCGTGGTCGAATACCGCAACGTCACCTTTGCCTACCCGGGCGCCGAATCACCGGTGCTCAGCAACATCAGCTTTACTGCACGTCCGGGGCAAACCATCGCGATCATCGGGTCAACGGGCGCCGGCAAGACGTCCCTGCTGTCCCTCCTGCCACGGCTGTACGACCCCGCGGAAGGCCAGGTGCTGCTGGACGGTGTCCCGGTGGACAGGCTGGACCGGGCGGAGATCACCAAACGCGTCGCCCTGGTGCCGCAGCGTCCCTACCTGTTCTCCGGCACCATCGAGCACAACCTCCGGTTCGGCAAGACCGAGGCAACAGACCAGGAACTGTGGGATGCCCTCCGGGTAGCCCAAGGTGAATCATTTGTCAGGGAAAAGAAGAACGGACTCGATTCCCGGATCTCCCAGGGCGGCACCAACGTTTCCGGCGGCCAGCGCCAGCGTCTGTGCATCGCCCGCGCGCTGGTGACCAAACCGCGCGTCTACCTGTTCGATGACTCCTTCTCCGCACTGGATGTTGCCACTGACGCCCGGCTGCGTGCCGCCCTGAAGCGCACCACCTCGGACGCCACCGTGATCATCGTGGCCCAGCGGATCTCCACCATTACCGAGGCCGACCAGATCCTGGTCCTGGACAACGGACGGATCGTGGACCGCGGCACGCACGGGGAACTCCTGGAAACCTCGCCCACCTACCAGGAAATCGTCGAGTCCCAGCTGAGTGTGGAGGAAGTGGCATGAGCCCCCGGAAGAAAGGCTCCACCCCCGAGGAAGAAATGCCACTGTCAGCCCAGGCACCGGCAGGGGAGGCGCAGCCGGGCGCAGGGGCAGCGGAGGATGACGACTTCTTCGAGGAGGAGTTCACGCCCTCTGAAGCGGACGGGGATATGTTCGGCGGCATGCCTGCCAAGAAAGCCGAGCATTTCTGGCCTTCTGCAAAACGGCTCATGGGTCTGCTCAAGCCGGAAGCGTTGGGCATATACGCCGTAGTGGGCCTGGTGGTCATATCCGTGGTGCTTAACGTAATCGCCCCCAAGATCCTGGGCCAGGCCATGGACGTCATCTTCGCAGGAGTAGTGGGCCGGCAGCTGCCCGCGGGAGCAAGCAAGGAACAGTTCGTATCCGGCCTGCGCCAGCAGGGGCAGGACAATTTCGCGGACATGGTGTCCCGCATGGAACTGGTGCCAGGTACCGGCATCAACTTCGACAAGCTCAGCATGCTCATCGCCATCGTCCTGCTCATGTACTTCGTGTCGAACATCTTCATGTGGCTGCAGGGGTACGTGCTGAACCGGATCGTCATGAAGGTCATCCGGCGGCTGCGTGACGATACCGAGAGCAAGCTGAACCGGCTGCCGCTGAACTACTTCGACACGCGGCAGCGCGGCGACGTGCTGTCCCGGGTGACCAACGACGTCGACAACATCCAGCAGGCGCTCCAACAGGCCTTTGCCCAGCTGGTCAACTCTGTGCTGACCGTAGTGGGCATTGTGATCATGATGTTCATCGTGTCCTGGCAGCTGGCGCTGATTGCGCTGGTCGCCCTTCCGCTGTCCGGCGTGGCCGCGGGCATGATCGGGGTCCGGAGCCAGAAGCTCTTCGCAGCCCAGTGGAAGAACACCGGCTCACTGAACGGCCAAATCGAAGAGTCCTTCTCCGGGCACGATCTTGTCCGCGTCTTTGGCCGTGATGCGGACATGCTGGCCCGGTTCGAGGAACGCAACGAGGCCCTGTACAAAGCAAGCTTTGGAGCACAGTTCGTGTCCGGGATCATCTTCCCGGTCATGCAGTTCGTGTCCTACCTCAGCTACGTGGGCATCGCCGTGGTGGGTGGCCTGCGCGTGGCATCCGGTGCCATGTCCCTGGGCGATGCCACCGCTTTCATCCAGTACTCGCGGGAGTTCACCCAGCCGCTGGGCCAGATGGCGGGCATGGCCAACATGCTCCAGTCCGGCGTTGCGTCCTCCGAGCGCGTGTTCGAGTTCCTGGACGCCGACGAACAGGATGCCGAAACAGCCACCGAACACTTGCCGGCAAAGACCGACGGGCACGTGGACTTCAAGAACGTCACGTTCAGCTACACGGAGGACAGGAAGCTCATCGAGAACCTGTCCTTCACGGCCGAACCGGGAAACACCGTGGCGATCGTGGGCCCCACCGGCGCCGGCAAGACCACGCTGGTGAACCTCGTCATGCGGTTCTACGAGCTCAACTCCGGCTCCATCATGCTCGATGGGGTGGACATCACCCACCTCAGCCGCTCCGAGCTGCGTTCCAAGGTGGGTATGGTCCTGCAGGACGCGTGGCTGTTTGGCGGCTCCATCTACGACAACATCCGCTACGGCAACCTCGACGCCACCCACGAACAGGTGATGGCCGCCGCGAAGGCCACCTTCGTGGACCGCTTCGTCCGGGCACTGCCCGAGGGCTACAACACCGTGATCGATGAAGAAGGCAACAACGTCAGCGCCGGCGAGAAGCAGCTGATCACCATTGCCCGCGCGTTCGTGGCAAATCCCTCGCTGCTGATCCTGGACGAGGCCACCAGCTCCGTGGATACCCGCACCGAACTCCTGGTGCAGAAGGCCATGGCGGCGCTCCGCTCGGACCGGACAAGCTTTGTGATCGCGCACCGGCTGTCAACCATCCGTGATGCCGATACCATCCTGGTCATGGAGAACGGACAAATCGTGGAACAGGGCAACCACCAGGTGCTGCTTGAAGCCGGAGGCGCTTACCACCGCCTCTACATGTCGCAGTTCGCGGGGGCGGACGCCGGGGAAGTACCGGTGGATGATTCGACGGCGGTGCACAGCTGAGCGCGCAGCAGGCCCAGGCAGCCCAGCGGCTGCAGCGGCAGGACCAAGGACAGGAAGCCCCGGACGGCTCCGGGGAGCATGGCGGCGGCCGGATCGAGGTCCTGGTGCCCATGCGCTGGGGCGACATGGACGCCTACGGCCATATCAACAATGTCCAGATCGTGAGGATGCTGGAGGAGGCGCGAATCGCCGCCTTCGGGCCGCCCCGCGGCGCGGGTCTTCCGGGAATTGAGCCTCCCGTATCACTGTTCAACGACGTCCCGGACGGAACCCTGGCGCTGGTGGTTGACCATAAGATCCGCTACGTCAGGACGCTGGAGTACCGCAACATTCCGGCCGTGGTGCAGGTCTGGATTGGCGCAGTTAAGGGAGCCAGCTTCGACATCCACTACCTGCTCCAGGACCCGGTCACCCGTGAGGACTGTGTGAAGGCCAGCAGCCACCTGGCGTTCGTGGACGAAGCCACCGGCCGGGTGCAACGGCTCACCCAGGAACAGAAAGACCGGATGGCCCCCTATAGGCAGTAAGCCTCTGGACAGGGCTGCACTGGACGCACTGGACTGGAACAACCACGAACTGGAACAACCACCCACTCGAAAGGAAGCCCCGATGGCCAGGAACAAGATCAGTGCCGGCAGGAAGAAGAAGACCTGGAAGGAAATGTCCCCATCCGGTAAGGCGGGAATCATCATCACGGCGGTCGTTCAGATGTCCCTGTTGGTTGCTGCCCAGCGGGACATCTCGCGCAGGCCCGCTGAGCTGATCAATGGGCCCAAGGCTGCGTGGCGGGCGGCGTCCTTCATCAATTTCATCGGCCCCATGGGGTACTTCGTCTTCGGGAGGAAGCGGCCTGGCACAGGCATGTAGCCCCTGCCTGGCAGAAGGGCGGCCGCGCCCTTTGGAGCGGCCGCCCAGCTGAACCCTGTAAATTTGAGGGCATGACCCCCACTGCCACTGTTGCCATGACCCGCGCCCTCGGCATCTCCAAGGAGATAGAGGATGCGGCGTGGTTCGTGCTGGGGCCGGGTCTGCAGGGGAAGGCGTCACCCCTGGACGGCCGCACCAGGACGTGGTCGGTTCCGGCGGCCGCGGAGTTGCTCGACCGGCTGGACCGGGGCATCGCCGACTCCAAGGCCCCGATGATGACAAACCTCCGCGAAAACCTGGAGGGCGCCACCCGCGGGGCCAAGCAGCTGGCCGTGGAACTGCTGTTCCTGCAGTCACTGCCGCTGGCCCACGAGGTGAAGTCCCTGAAGGTCAAGCGTGCCCGCGTGGCCGAGGCCGCCGGGTGGCTGGAGCCGCCGCTGGAACTTCCGGATGAGCTGTATGCGGGCATGACGGACCACGGCGTGATCCGTGACCGGACCGCTGAATTCAACTGGACCATCTGGGACCACCTCAAGTGGCTGTGCCGGTTTGTGCAGAACGTGGCGCAGCGGCCTGCAAACGTGGTGCAGGCAGCCATCAAGGACCCGCTCCAGTTCCACCTGCTCGCCGCCTCAACTCCGGACGATCAGCCGGCCATCCGCCGCAGCATCGAGTTCCTCGCCTGGCCCAGCTACTTCGAGCCGGTGGTGGCGGACGTGGAGCGGCAGGAAATCCGGGACGCGTTCGCCTCGCTGGTGGGCGGGGCCAAGGGCGACAGCGAAGAAGACATCACTGCGGACATCCACCGCATCCGGCTGCACCTGGACGAGCAGGCCGGCCAGCGCATCGACTGGTACTCCCGCCAGTTGGTCAGCCAGTGGCGCAAAGTGGGTGACCCCGGCCGGCGGGCCTGGCTGCTCCGTACGCACAGCGACCACGCCGAGCTCCTCACAGCCTGGCACGGAGAGGAGAAGGTGACCCTCGACGTCGAACATCTCCGCCACCTGGACCCCGGCGTCACCGCCGGCCTGGTCCAGCACGCCGTGGACGAGGACTACAAGCACCTTGGCTATGTGGAGCGCGAGGACACCAAGACCGCGGTGTTTGCCTTCCTGACTGTCATGAAGCCCGGCGACCTGGTGCTCTACCAGCACGCCGGGAGCGTCCGGCTGGGCGGCGTGCTGGGGGAGCCCGAGTACAACGATGACAACCGCCGGCTGCGGCGCAAGGTGCGCTGGTTCGACGACGGGCACACCACCGCCAGCCTTCCCCGGCACGTCCAGCGCCAACTCGCCACCCCCGGCATCGTCGTGGACGTGACCCGGGTGGTCCAGGCGCTGCAGGCGCTGCTGCCTGCCGAGGCCGAAACCGAGCCCGACGGCGACACTGACGGTGCCGCCGTCGTCATTCCTGTCCAGGAGGGCTTCCGCCCGCTGACGCCGGAATTCGCCGCGTCGCTCCATATGGAGCTGGAACCGCTCCAGGAGATCGCGGACCTGCTGGAGGAGAACCGCCAGTTGGTCCTGTACGGGCCTCCGGGCACCGGCAAGACCTACCTGGCCAAGCACCTGGCAGCGGAACTGGCGGACGACAGCACCGACGAGCGCGTCAAGCTGGTGCAGTTCCATCCGTCCTATGCCTATGAGGACTTTTTCGAGGGCTACCGGCCGGACAAGACGGACGAGGGCCAGGTGTCCTTCAAACTGGTGGCCGGCCCGCTGCGCCGGCTGGCCGAGGAGGCCGGCAAGCCGGGCAACGAGAAGAAGCCGTACTTCCTGATCATCGACGAGATGAACCGCGCCAACCTGGCCAAGGTGTTCGGCGAGCTGTACTTCCTGCTGGAGTACCGGGATGACCGGATCTATCTGCAGTACAGCCCCAACGAACCGTTCACGCTGCCGGACAACCTCTACATCATCGGCACCATGAACACCGCGGACCGCTCCATCGCCATGATGGATGCCGCCATCCGCCGGCGTTTCTCCTTCATCGAGCTGCACCCGCAGACGGAGCCGGTCAAGGGTTCCCTGCTCCGGTTCCTGCAGGCCAGGCAGCTGGACACCACCCCGGCGCTGCTGCTGGATGCGCTGAACGAGGCAATTGACGAGTGGGACCGCGACCTGATGATCGGGCCGTCCTACTTCATGAAGCCTGCGGCCCAGACCCCGGCCGGGCTGCGCCGGATCTGGAAGTACGAGCTGATGCCGCTGCTGGAGGAGCACTACCACGGCCAACTGACCCGGGCGCAGCTGGAGGAGCGCTTCGGGCTGGACCAGCTGCTGGGACGCGTTGCAGCGCGCTGACCCCCGGGCGTCCGTACGGCACCTGGTCCTGGATGAGCTCTCCGGCGGCCTGGTGGAACGGCTGGACGCGCCCAGCGCTTCCTTCCTGAACTCCAGCGGCCTCGCCAAGGCGTCCCCCATGGGCTTGGGGCTCTACCGGATTGAGCCGGTGGGCAAGGTGGGCTCCGTGCGGACATCCACAATCCAGCTGGACGTCCGGCCCAAGGACCGGTTGGGGCTCAGCCGGCTCCTGTTCCTGCTCAGCTATGCGGGGGAGCAGGGCTTCCGGCCGGACCTGGTGGCCGCCCACGAGGACCGGGACCTGTGGAGCGCCCTGGCCGAATCCCTGGCGCAGCTGGCCGAGCGCGCGCTGGACCGCGGCGTCCTGCAGGGCTACCTCACCGTGGACGAGTCGCTGCGGACGGTCAAGGGCAGGATCCGGATTTCGGACCAGATCTCCCGCCGTCCCGGGATGCTTGTTCCCCTGGAGGTCTCCTACGACGAGTTCACCGAGGACATTGCGGAGAACAGGATCCTGCGCGCCGCGCTGGAGCGCATGGGGCAGGTGCCGGGGGTCAGGCCCCAGGTGCTGGGCCGGCTGCGGCAATTGAAGGGAAAGCTCGACGCCGTCACGCGCCTTCCGTCCGGCGCCCCGGTGCCGCCGTGGAAGCCCACCAGGATGAACCTGCGGTACCACGCCGTGCTGCGCCTGGCAGAGCTGATCCTGCGCAATGCATCGGCCGAAGCGGGGGAGGGCAAGCATCAGACGGCCTCGTTCGTGGTGGACATGGCCCGGGTGTTCGAGGACTTCGTGGGGATGGCCCTGCGCGCGGCGATGGCAGCCTATCCGGGAGAACTGCGTCTGCGGTACAACGCCCTCCTCAGTGAGGCGGTGCGTGATTCGGACCGCCTGTCAGTGCGGCCGGATGCGGTCCACATGCTCGGTGGCCGGCCGGTGGTGGCCTACAACGCCAAGTACCGTGCGGCCTCGGATGCCGGTGCTTCCCTCACCGCCGACCACTACCAAATGCTGGCCCACTGCACTGCGCTTGCGGTACCCACCGCCTGGCTCGTCTACGCAGGCAAGGGCGACATAAAACTCCGCCGCATCCTGAACACCGACATCGACATCGTGGAGTTCCCGCTGGATCTCAGCCAGCCGCCGTCGGCCATCCTGGCCTCCGTCGGTGACCTCGCCCGCCAATCCTGGGGCGAAGTGGTCCGTCAAGCCCGGAACGACTGACGCATCCGGCTGCCCGGTCGCCGTCGTCCTTTCACACCGGCACACGGAACGTAAACGTCGTTCCTTCGCCCAGGGTGCTGTCCACGCCGATGGTGCCGCCGTGCGCCTCGACGATGGCTTTGCTGATGGGCAGCCCTAGTCCCACCCCAGGGATGGCTGTGCGGCGAACGCTGCTGGTGCGGAAGAATTTGGCGAACACTTCGGAGGCGTCCTCCGGGCTCATGCCCATGCCGGTGTCGGTGACGCGGCAGGCCACGTGTCCGTCTTCCCGTGCCACCGACACCACCACTTCGCCGCCGTCCGGCGAGTACTTGATGGCGTTGGACACCAGGTTGTCCAGGACCTGGGAGATCCGTGCGCTGTCCACGTGGGCCTCCAGGCGGTTGGGCGTTTCGGCCCGCAGCTCAACCCCGGCGGCGGCTGCCCGGGGGATCGCCGAGGACACGCTGCTGCGTACCAGTTCGGCCACATCCACTGCGTGGGGCGTGACGATCAACTGGCCGTTCCGGCTGGACAGGAGGTCCGAGACCAGGGTCAGGAGCCGCTCGGAATTCCGGCGGATGATCTCCAGCATGTCCCTCTGGGGCCCTTCCGGGTCCTCGGCCAGCAGGATCTCCACGTACCCCAGGATGGAGGTCAACGGTGTGCGGAATTCGTGGGAGACGCTCGAGACGAAGTCGTCCTTGGCGGTGAGCGCATTCACCAGGTCCGTCACGTCGCTGAAGACGATTACGGAGCCGGCGAAGTTGCCGTCGGAATCCTTCATGGCGCGCGCCGTGGTCACCAGGGCCCGCTGGTCCTTTCCCTCACCCAGCCACACCAGGTAGTCAGTGAAGGTTTCGCCCAGGACGGCGCGGCGCACCGGCCGGTCCTCCACGGGAACCAGCGTCTTCCGGTCCGGGCCATAAACCAGCAGCTGTGACTCGTTGGGGTCGGCAATATCCTTTGGCCGCGCCAGTTCGTGGTTGGCGCGCTGCTTCCGGTTCATCAGGACGTCATGGCCGTCGGCGTCAACGGCCAGCACGCCCAGGTGCACGGTCTCCAGCACGGTATTCAGCAGTGACTCCTGGCGTTTGCTCACGCGCAGGTTGGCCCGCAGTTGCTCGTCCTTTTCCTCCAGCTGGCTCTGCTGGCGCATCATGCTCAGGGTCAGGACGCTCACGGAGACGCCGATGCCCAGCATCATGACCGGCAGCAGGAGCGAGCGGGCGAAGTCCTGCGGCGTGTAGTTCCCCTTCAGGAGCAACGGCACCCAGATGATGGCCAGCGGTCCCAGGAAGGAGAGCCACAACGCAGCCCGCGGGTAGTAACCGGACGCGCAGAGCCATATCACCGGGAACACGGCCAGCAGGCTGATGCCCGCGAGGCTTTCCTGGCCGCCTTCCCGGCCCGCCGCGATGGAGAAGAAATCCAGCAGCGGGATGGCCAGGAAGCTGGTGTAGGGCAGCCGCTCCCAGGGGATGAGGTAGCAAAGCGCCATGATGGCCAGCTGCGAGATGAGGAAGGTGACGAACAGCGGGTTGTCCATGGTGCCCGGGAAGAAACCCCACACCAGCAGGGCAGTCAGGATGGTGGTCACGAACAACGGCATTTGGCTTAAGGCCACCCGGTCCGTCAACCGGTATTCATGAAAGGGGCGCTTGAAAAACCGCAGACGTCCGGAGGACCAGGCCGTGGGGTTGCTCATGGCGTGGTAGACGCGGATGTCGGGGTGTGCAGGGCCATAGCAGCAGGATATCGGCAGCCAGCTATACTTCTGACGTTGGCACTGAGGGGGCTCTATGAGTGAGGCACGTGTGGGTCTGGTCATCGAGGATGACCACGACATTCGGGAACTGGTTCGCACTGTGCTGACCCAGGCTGGCTTTGACG
This sequence comes from Arthrobacter sp. SAFR-179, assembly GCF_059414945.1. Lineage (NCBI taxonomy): Bacteria > Bacillati > Actinomycetota > Actinomycetes > Micrococcales > Micrococcaceae > Arthrobacter > Arthrobacter sp. SAFR-179. The sequence goes on along the minus strand of NZ_JBPFDM010000008.1, from coordinate 82,803 downwards.
TGAGTGTCGCCAGCGGCGGCGCCGAGGGCGTCCTGATGGCCAAGAGCCTGAATCCTGACGTCATCACCCTGGACCTGGGGCTCCCGGACATCGACGGGTTCGAGGTTTCGCGGCAGATCCGGGAGTTTTCCGATGCCTACATCGTGATGCTCACGGCGCGCGCGGAGGAACTGGACACCCTGATCGGGCTTGAATCGGGTGCGGATGACTACCTCACCAAGCCGTTCCGGCCGCGGGAACTGCGCGCCCGGGTAGCAGCGATGATGCGGCGGCCGCGCTCCGTTCCCGACCCCGCTGAGGTTGCGGTGGACGCTTCTTCCCCGGACGGCACTGCCCACCCCGAACGCGGAAACTTCAGCCACAACGGCCTTGAGCTCAGCTACGCTTCCCGCACGGTGGCCGTCGACGGCAAAGAAATGAACCTGACCCGCACGGAGTTCGAGCTCCTGTACGCGCTCCTGGAAGCCGGCCGGACGGTCCGGACCAAGTCGGACCTGGTGCGGCGCCTCCGCGACGAGGATTACGACGTCGGCAGTTACATCAGCGAGGCCGACGAACGTTCCGTGGAGGTCCACATGGGAAACCTGCGCAAGAAGCTGGGTGACTCGCCGCAGCATCCGCGGTGGCTGCAGACTGTCCGTGGGGTGGGCTACCGCTTGGCGCCGGGGCAGCACTGAGCCTGCAGCCGGTGCGTGGTTTGCCTGCTGCACTGGGTGATGGGCCGCAGGTAGGTGGCCGCCAGCCTGGGCAGTGCCACCGACATGTCAGCGTGGCGCGCCTGGGCCCGGATCTCGTTCTCCAACTCCAGGGCAAGTCCGGCCAGCCGCTCGGCTCCCACCATTTGGCTTGACGTTTTCAAGCTGAGCACGGCGTCCATGGAGCCGTCGAGGTCTCCGGTGGTCAGCGCCAGCCGCAACTTGCCCAGCCGTTGTGGCAGGAACTCAATGAAGTTCCCGACGAAGACCAGGGTGTACCCCTCTTCCTCCTCGAGTTCTTCCCGCAACCGGTCCAGGACGGACTGGTCAACCAGCGGTTTGGGCGCATCATCTGAAGTGCTCATGACACTCCTTTCTGCTGGAATTGCGGACCCGGGAAACACGGCGGCTATGCGGAGGTGCTTCGTCTTTTCAGGTTAGGACCGTTCCCCTGAGCCTGCAGAGGACCCGGCAAGAATTGCGGTTTTCTTGATGGGGCATCAGATTCCGCCCATGCAGCAGCAGTGGCTTCGCCAGGAAGCCTGCGTCATCCGCCGGTTTCGAGGAAGTCCACCAGCTGGGTTTCGAGGGCAGAGCGGTCCTTCAGTTCGCACTCCCAGACCGTCAGTACGTCCCAGCCGGCGTCTTCGAGCTGGCGGCGCTGGCCTTCGTCGCGCTCGCGGGTCCTGGTGCGCTTGGCGGCCCAGAAGTCGGCATTGGCTTTGGGCGCGTGTAGGCCCACCCTGCAGTCATGGAAATGCCAGAAGCAGCCGTTCACAAAGATCACCTTGTGCCGGCCTGCGAAAACGAGGTCTGGATTGCCTGGCAGTTTGGTGCTGCCGGATCTGCCGTGCAGGCGGTAGCGGTAGCCCTTGGCGTGCAGGAGGCGGCGGACCAGCAACTCAGGTTTGGTGTTCTTGCCGCGGATCCGGGACATGTTCCAGCTGCGCTGCTCGGGGGTGAGCTTGTCTGCAGTGGGCCGGTCCGCCATCCTTCCAGTCTAGGAGGGCCTAGATCTCCCGTTCGGGCTGTTCGCCGAACACGAAGTGCCGGCCGCTGACGGACTTCGGTTCTATCTCCACGTAGAAGTCCTTGAGTGTTGGAACCCAGGTCTTCAATCCGAGTTGCTCAATGGCTGCGAGCTCATCCGAATTGCTGAGGACCCGTGCTGTCCCCCTGAGGACAACGGACCAGGCCTCCTGGGACAGGATGCCGTCCGTTTCGAACAGCACCTGGGCGTTGATGGTGAGCTGCGCGAGCTTGTTTCCCGGAGCCGTCCGAAGATAAACCTTCCGGTTCGAGGTCACATAGTTCACCGGGAAAATGTCCGGTTCCCCTGCAACAGAAACCACCAGCCGCCCATGCTGCGTTGCGGCCAACAGACGCCACGACTGCTCATCATCGAGTTCCAGGACGGGATTGCCGTCCGCGTGTTCAAACATCATGCGGTCATTCTTCTACTAGGGGTAGAAATGCGCCAGAGGCTTTGTACCCCCACCTCCGACTCTTTGTGACAGGTCCGTCAAGGCTTAACACTCCGGAAACAGGCTTGTGACCGTGCTGTCTTTCCTGCTGGATAGCGTCGCTCGCAGGGCCGTGACGGCATCATGCAAACGAAAGCGAGGCACCCAATGGGCAGCGACTTGGATTCAACGCAACTACTGGAGCCGGGGGCACCTGCCGGTGCCGCCGTCGTCGGACCTTCTCCGGCAAGCACGACGGCGGGCAACACCGCCGCGCTCAACGCCACCAAGGAAAGCCTGGAGGACTACACGCTGCGGTTTGCACCGCGCTCCTACCGCAAGTGGAGCGCCGGGGTGGTGGCCACCAGTGCGCTGGGCGGCATCGCCTACCTGGCGGACTTCTCGATCGGGGCCAATATCGGCATCTCGTACGGTACGGTCAATGCGATCCTCGGCATCCTGGTGGCCGCCGTCGTCATCTTCGCCACCGGATTCCCCCTGGCCTATTACGCCGCCCGGTACAACATCGACCTGGACCTGATCACCCGCGGATCCGGCTTCGGCTACTACGGGTCGGTGGTCACGAATGTCATTTTCGCGACCTTCACCTTCATCTTCTTTGCGCTGGAGGGCTCCATCATGGCGCAGGGGCTGGAGCTGGGGCTCGGCATCCCGCAGTGGCTTGGGTACGCAGCCTCCACCGTCATCATCATTCCGCTGGTGATTTACGGGATGAACACCCTGGCCAAGCTGCAGGTGTGGACCACCCCGCTGTGGCTGCTGCTCATGGTGGTTCCCGTGGGATACCTGCTGGTCTCGCACCCGGAGAGCATTGACAGCTTCTTCGCATACACGGGTGCGTCCGGTGACGGTGGACCGAATTTGGCGTCCGTCATGCTGGCCGCCGGCGTGTGCCTGTCCCTCATGGCGCAGATCGCCGAGCAGATCGACTACCTCCGGTTCATGCCGCCCCGCACGGATGCCAATAAGGGTGCCTGGTGGCGTGCAGTGATCCTCGCAGGTCCCGGCTGGGTGATCTTTGGTGCGATCAAGCAGATTGTGGGCCTGTTTATCGCCATCTACCTGATCGCCACGCTGGATCCTGCCGCCTCAGCTACCGCCAACGAGCCGGTGCACCAGTTTTTGGGCGTCTATCAGGAGATGATGCCGGCCTGGCTGGCCATGACGCTGGCCGTGGTGCTGGTGGTCATCTCGCAGATCAAGATCAACGTCACCAACGCCTATTCGGGCTCCCTGGCGTGGACCAACTCGTTCACGCGCATCACCAAGACGTACCCGGGCCGGATGGTGTTCGTCGTGGTGAACCTGCTGATCGCGCTGGTCCTGATGGAAGCCAACATGTTCGACTTCCTCAATACCATCCTCGGGTTTTACGCCAACTGCGCCATGGCATGGGTGGTCACGGTGGCGTCCGATATCGCCATCAACAAGTACCTGCTCAAGATCTCTCCGAAGGTGCCGGAATTCCGCCGCGGCATGCTCTATGCAGTGAATCCGGTTGGATTCGTGTCCATGCTGGTGTCCGCCGGGGTTTCCATCGCAGTGTTCTTTGGGGCGTTCGGTGCCGCGATCCAGCCGTATTCGCCCATTTTCGCGGTGGGCCTGGCGTTGGTGCTGCCGCCGGTGCTTGCCGTTTTGACGGGCGGGCGGTTCTACCTGCGGCGTTTTGACGACGGGATCGACCTGCCCATGTTCGACGCCGACGGGAACCCGAGTGACGCCAAGCTCCTGTGCCATGTGACGGGGCTGGAATTTGATCGGCCGGACATGGTGCGTTCCGGACAGGACGGGCCCGACGGCGCCATCCAGTACGTTTCGTCGCTCGCCTTGTCCACTGACAAGACGGGGGAGTTGGTGCTGCCGGCCCAGCCTTAGCTTCCACAGTTTTTGTTGAGAAGGCCAGCGCATCTGATGCGCTGGCCTTCTCTTTTGAGTTTTATGTGGGTCCAGCCGGCTGCTAGAACCAAGGGTAAAAGCCTGTGGATAACTCTTATCGCTGAAATGTGATGTGGGCTACCCTTAAGGCACTGTCCAGAGCAAGCCGTCTAAAACTACTGGGGGAATAGCGGCCCATGACATCGCATAACAGTCGTACGGCCGGGGATGGCATGCGGTTTGGCGCCTTAGCCATTGTTGTTGCTGCCCCACTTTTGCTGGCGGGATGCTCCGGTGGAGCACCTGCGGATCCTGGGACGTCATCTCCCACGGCAGCGGCGTCCACTTCGCCCAGCGCCACGCCCACTCCGACGCCGACCCCCAGCGCCGTCTACAAACCCGCCGACGCGTCGGGCCCGGCCCAAAACGTGCCCGTTCCCGTGCTGCCCGAAGTGGCTAAGACGGAGACGAAGGAAGGGCTGGAGGCGTTCGCCAAGTACTGGTTCGAGCTACTTAGTTATGGTTACGAAACCGGCGACACGAAGCGACTGTCCGCTGTAACCAGCCCGGACTGCACGATGTGTGAACGAGCTAAACAGGTGCAGGAAGGATGGCATAGAGATGGCCGTTGGCTGGTAGGCGGAAGAGTCACCACGCCCGTCATCAACACCACCTTTGCCACAGCTTCTGACGGAAACTATCAAGTTGCCCTACAGGTCTCGCAAGAAGCGATCAGCTACTACAACCCTGATAAGTCTCTGGACAGTGCAGAGCCAAAACCAGCGGACTCCGGAAACCTGATGTTGGCTGTATTCCGTGATGGAGCTTGGTTCGTTCAAACAGTCGAGCCGATCGTCGGCTAACGGAATGAAAGTCCTGTTCCGTTCTTGTGCTTTGGGCCTTTTGCTTTGTTCATTGCTGGCCCCCGCGAGTGCGAACGCCAGACCTCATTTTGTTGAGCAAGTCATTAGTCGTGAGGGCGACGTTAGTGCGCCGCCAAAGGCCAATTGGAGTTCAGGGGGAGCTGACGTCTCTGGATGGCAGAAGAATCCGGGTGACGATGAATTTTCCCGGCCGGACCAAGGCAATGTTATTGACGACCCCAATGAGTACAAGTACGAGCTGCAATGCCATCTTGGCGGAGGGGATTTCGACACTCCTTGCCTTGCCCGCCAGCTCGACTGCAAGGACCGGGAGGACGGTGCCAAGGGCATTCCGGTCATGTGGCTGTCGCGGCCAAGAGGCGTACCAGGTGCGGTTTGGGCGCATCACTCGGGTCCCACATGTTTTTACGATCCGAAGCCCGAGGATCTCCTGCCCCGGATCGCCGCCGATATCCAGCGGCAGTTCCAGAACCTGCCGGTCAGTGCCGGGAAGGTCACTGCGCAGCCCAGCCCCAATACCCTTCGAGGCGCCGAGACCAACTTTTACGCGGAAGCGGTTGAACAGCAGTTCGACATCAGCATGTTCGGCCAACAGGTCCACGTGGTGGCAACCCCCGTCCAATACACCTGGAACTACGGCGACGGCACAGTCTTCGGCCCGCAACCGTCCATGGGCGGCGCTTTGCCCCAGGACCGGTGGGGCGAGAAGACCCGGACCAGCCACGCCTACGCATCCACCGGAGACTTCCAGGTAGTGCTGACAACGTCATTCCAAGGCACCTATTCGGTCAACTCCGGCCCGCCCCTTCCGATCCCCGGCCAGGGCCAGTTCAACGCCCCGCCGCAAGGGATCAGCGTTTGGCGCTCGCTCACCCGCAACTACGCGGACGACTGCAATGCCAATCCCCAGGGGCAGGGCTGTCCGGGTGCCGGAGCACCGCGCTAAGCGGGGAGGAAGCGAGTAGAAGGACAGCGTTCTGTGATCCGCGTCGCACCAGCCAAAGTCCGGAATAGTTGCACGCGCCCCACAGTTGGCATAGGCAGTACGTCTTCAGCCTTCGAAAGGAACTGCGCATGCTGTTTTCCCCACTCACCCTCGGCGAACTGGAACTTCCCAACCGGCTGGTGATGGCACCCCTCACCCGTCTTCGCGCAGGTGAGAAGGGCGTCCCGGGCCCGCTTGTCGTCGAGCACTACCGCCAGCGCGCGTCCCTTGGACTCATCGTCAGCGAGGGCATCTACCCCACACCCGCCGGCCAGGCTTACCCCGGACAGCCCGGGATCGTCACCCAGGAGCAGGTTGCCGGGTGGAAGAAGGTCACTGACGCCGTCCACGCCGAAGGCGGCCGCATGTTCGCCCAGATCATGCACGGTGGCAGGGTTTCGCACCCAGACATCATCGGTGGCCTTCCCGTCGTCGGTCCCAGCGACGTAGCAATTGACGGCGTCGTGCGGACGCCTGCCGGCAAGCAGCCTTACCCGGTGCCGCATGCACTCACCACGGATGAACTCCCCATCGTCATCCAGGAAATCGTCAACGCCTCCCTGAACGCCATCGAGGCAGGGTTCGACGGCGTGGAACTGCACTCGGCCAACGGCTACCTGCTGCACGAATTCCTGGCGCCTAACTCCAACATCCGGACGGACAGCTACGGCGGATCGCCCGAGAACCGGGCCCGCTTTGTCATCGAAACCATCAATGCCGTGGTTGCAGCCCTTGGCGCCAACCGGGTGGGCCTCCGCATTTCCCCTGAGCACAACGTCCAGGGCATTGCCGAGACGGATGCCGCAGATGTTCGGGCCACCTACGAGGTCCTTGTGGACAGCATTGCGCCGCTCAACCTGGCATACCTGAGCATCCTGCACCACGAACCTTCCGGTGAACTCGTCCAGGACCTTCGTGCACGCTTCGGCGGCACCTTCCTGGTCAACACGGGCTTCGGCATTGTCACCACAAGGGAAGAAGCCGTGAGCCTGGTGGCTGAGGGCCATGCAGACGCTGTTGTGGTGGGTCGCCCCGCAATCGCCAACCCCGACCTTGCCCGCCGGTGGAAGGAAAGCCTTCCGCTGAACGAGCCCGACGCCTCCACGTTCTACGCAGAGGGTGCCACCGGTTACACCGATTACCCGGTGTACCAAGGCTAAGAGGCTGACCAGCGACGCTGAACAAAACGACGACGGCGGCACCCATCATGGGTGCCGCCGTCGTTGGCTGTCTGGGGTGCTGGTCCCGGGCAGCGGCGCCGTGGGGCCATCCGACGGCCTCCCGGCTGAAGACTTATGTGGCCCGCCGGACTCCATTGGATGCCGGCGGTGATCAGATGCTACTCCATCGAATGGACTCTTACCAGAGCCATTTTTGCCGGGCGGAAATCGGGCTAAAGCACCGCTTCGCGGCCGGTGCCTTCCTTCATCACCAAGCGCCCGTCCTCGATGGACACCAGCACGCTTTTGGGCCTGCCGCTGACCTTGGTGATGGCTTTCAGGCCACGGTTGGTGACCTCGACTCCAACCTGTGCACCCTTGGCCGGCAGTTCTACGGAGACCTCTGATGCGATGCCGAGAAGCGGGTTCGTGGAGATTCCCAAATCCCTCCGCACTGCCTTCCCGTTCACGGTAACGGTGATGTTCGCCTCGTCGAACCCGTCCTGGAACACAACCAGCAATTCCCGCATGGTGGCCTCTTCCTCGAGCATGGGTGCCAGTGATGGCAAGTCCACTACAGCACTTTGCAGGCCCCAGGGGAATACCTGTCTGTTCCCGGCAGCACCTCTGCCAGCACGGTGGCGGTGGAGCCCCGCAGGCCGGTAAGGCAAGATGTTCTGGTGACTCAACTGCCAGCACCTTCCCCCGCGTCCGCCCGCTCCAACGCCTTGGAGCCGGACGCCCTCTTTGCCCAGATCGCTGCCGAGCTGGGCGTCAAGGCCTGGCAGGTGAAGGCCGCCGTTGAATTGCTCGACGGCGGCTCAACAGTCCCGTTCATCGCCCGGTACCGCAAGGAGGCAACCGGGACATTGGATGACACGCAACTGCGCGACCTCGACGAGCGGCTCCGCTACCTCCGCGAGCTGGCGGACCGCCGTCGTGCAGTCCTCGAAGCGATCGAGGCGCAGGGCCAGCTGACACCGGAACTGCGCAAGGCAATCCTCGCAGCGGACACCAAGTCGCGGCTGAAGGACATCTATCTGCCGTTCAAGTCCAAACGGCGGACCAAGGCCCAGATTGCACGGGAAGCAGGCCTGGAGCCGCTCGCCGACACTCTCGTGAAGCGGCCGGACCTGGATCCGGAACGCGAGGCCGCGAAGTACCTCAACAGCGGGCATTCCATCGATGATGCAGCCACCGCGCTCGCAGGTGCCAGGGCCATCCTGGTGGAGCGGGTAACCCAGGATCCGGACCTCGCCGCGAATCTGCGGGACCGGCTGTGGAGCCAGGGCCGGATGGTGTCCCGCGTCAAGAAGGGCAAGGAGGCCGAGGGCCAGAAGTTCGCGGATTACTTCGAGTTCGCCCAGGCGCCCGACAGGATGCCGTCCCACCGGATCCTTGCGCTGTTCCGCGGCGAGAAGGACGGCATCCTCGAGCTGGACCTCGCCGAGGCCGACCCTTCGGACGACGCCGCCCTCACCGCCGCCCGCGCCCGCTACGAGTCCGCGGTGGCAAGGTTCCTCGGTGTCGCCGACCGCGGCCGGCCCGCCGACGCCTGGCTGATGCAGACCGCGCAGGTGGCCTGGCGTTCCCGCGTGCTGTCCCGCCTCACCTCTGACCTCCGCGCAAGGTTGTTCTCCGCGGCGGAGGACGAAGCCGTCCGGGTTTTCGCCGCCAACCTCCGCGACGTCTTGCTGGCCGCCCCCGCCGGAAACCGTGCCACACTGGGGCTCGATCCCGGGCTGCGGACCGGGGTCAAGGTCGCCGTCGTGGACGGCACCGGCAAAGTGGTGGCCACTGACACGGTCTATCCCCATGCCCCGGCGCGGAAGTGGGACGACGCCCTGGGCACCCTGGTGCGTTTGGCGCGGCAGCACGCCGTCGAACTCATAGCTATCGGCAACGGCACGGCGTCCCGCGAAACGGACAAACTGGCTGCCGAACTGATCAAGCTGCTGCCCGGCGTCGACCGGAAGCCGCAGAAACTTGTGGTGTCCGAGGCCGGCGCGTCCGTCTACTCTGCCTCCGCGCTCGCCGCGGCGGAACTGCCGGGAATGGACGTCTCACTTCGGGGCGCCGTCTCCATTGCCCGGCGACTGCAGGATCCGCTCGCCGAACTCGTCAAAATTGATCCCAAGTCCATCGGTGTGGGCCAGTACCAGCACGACGTGACGGCGTCGAAGCTGGACCGCAGCCTCGACGCCGTGGTGGAAGACTGCGTTAACGCCGTCGGCGTCGACGTCAACACGGCGTCGCCCGCGCTGCTCAGCCGGGTTGCCGGCGTCGGCCCCTTGCTGAGCGAAAACATCGTGGCCTACCGGAACGAACACGGGCCCTTCAACAAACGGTCGGACCTCAAGAAGGTACCGCGGCTTGGCGCCAAGGCGTTTGAGCAGTGCGCCGGCTTCCTGCGGATCACCGGGGGAGCAGAGCCCTTGGATGCATCGAGCGTGCACCCGGAGGCGTACGCCGTGGCGAGGAAGATCCTGGTGGCCGCCGGTTCCGCACCCGCATCCTCCTTGGACCCGCAAAAGTTTGTTGACGATACCTTCGGTCTGCCGACGGTGAGGGACATCCTCGCCGAGCTGGACAAGCCCGGGCGCGACCCCCGGCCCGCCTTTGCCGCCGCTATTTTCTCGGAGGGGATCGAAAAGATCGCCGACCTGGTGCCGGGCATGATTCTCGAGGGAACCGTGACCAACGTTGCGGCATTCGGTGCGTTCGTGGACGTCGGAGTCCACCAGGACGGCCTGGTCCACGTCTCCGCCCTGGCCAACCACTTTGTGTCTGATCCGCGCGAGGTGGTGAAGTCCGGCCAGGTGGTCCGGGTCAAGGTCCTGGAGGCTGACCCGGAGCGGAAGCGGATTTCGCTGACGCTAAGGCTCGACGACGAACTGGCGGGCGGCGGTGCAGGTTCCGGACGGCGCGGTTCAGCCCAGCCCGGGTCCGGGAAGCCGGGCGGGAACGACAACCGCAGGGGAGCGGGCGGAGGAAAAGACGAGCGCAGAGGGCGCCCTGACCGGCAACAGCCCGGGAAGCAGGCCGCGGCCAGCACGGGCCGCAGTAGCCGCCCCACTCCTCCAGCCCAGCCGGCCAACACTGCAATGGCTGAGGCGCTCAGGAAGGCGGGGCTGGGCAAGTAGCCCTCCGGGTCCTTTGGCAGCGGCCGATTTTCTGCAAGGGTGGAGTATGACCTACTTCCTGGAATACACCGTTCCTACTGCCCCCGGTGATACCGAGTTCGAGTTCCCGCATGACGAGGTCAACTCAGGCACCACGGTACCGCTGACCCAGACGGACGCAGACGTGGTGCACACGCCCGACCTCCCGGCCCGCACCGGAATTATCGGGGCCACCGTGCCGGAGGCGAAGCTTGAAGCTGAGCAGCTGATCACCCACAGCCGCGCCTCGGAAGCGTCCCTGTACTTCGACCCGTCGAACTCCCTGCAGGCGGGCGTGGGCACGCTGGTGAGCACTTTCAGCGAAGGCCGCGGCTGGCAGGACGTCTAAAGCCTGGCGTCCAGCCTGGATCTTGGCGTTCAGGCAGTGCCGCTAATCAGGCGTGGCCGCCCGAATCGCGTGCGTACTCCCGGCGAAAAGAGGACTGACTCCGGCGGACCGCTAACGGTGATCCCTGCCGCTTTGATCAATCCGTCGTTGAGCTCCTGGACCTCCGCTCCGAAGAGCGGCCACGCCTGGTGGCTGTTCGGTATGTAGGCGCTCCTGCCGTAGAAGCGGCCGTGCATGCCGAACCTGGCAGTCAAAAAGACGGACAGGGGATCACTGGCGGCCGTGCGAAGCCTGGGAACCACCGTGAAGTCGCTTCGTGCACCTGCGCGACCGAACCGGCGTACAGAATAGCCCACAGGGAATTCGTCCACTATGGAAGCAGCCTCGGCCCCGCCGTTCTTATGCCGCCGGACGCTGCTGCCGGGAAAGGGCGGCCGTTGCCGAATGCGCGACCATACGTAGGGAATCCCCACCGCCCGCGTTGCCAGAACGACCGGCAGCCGGTCCGCATCCAGGCTCAGGAACACCACGCCGCGGGTGCCGTTTGGTTCCCGCGAGTAAAGCCGAACGTTGACCTCATTGAAGCTTCCCAGATAGGGAATGCCGGGGCCGCGTCCAATTCCGGCCTGCTCCATGCGAAAACCGATCAGGCCCACCCATGAACTGCCATCGAAAACGTCCGGCTGGACCCCTTTAGGCATGAAAGCGGCTGCCTCTTCCGCCGGGATGCGCCAGTGGAGGAAAACGGCGTCAAGCCACCGCTGGTCGGAGAACACCGGCGCGGGAAGTTCCGGCGGCCGCGGCCACGCTGCTGCGGCACTCAAATGTTCGGTCAAGGTCCGTTTGCTCCTTCGCTCGGCCCACCAAGCCTAACGGGCGGTGCCGCCGTCACGGGCGGCTGAGCGCACCCGCTCCTTCGACGCGGCCGTCTGTCCCCCGCACGGGGGACAACTGGCGCTCTGGAAGTCCGCTGGCGTTGCATCGTTCATCCGTTTCCGTGGGGTGGTGGGGGTGGTTTGAAGTAGTGGTTTTGTTGGGGTGTTTGGGTGGGGTCGATGTGGGGTGGGGGTATGAATGTGGGTGTGCCGTGGGTGGTGGAGATTGTCCATTGTTCTTTGTGGATGAGGTGGTGGTGGTGGCTGCAGAGCAGGACGCCGTTGCCGGTGGTGGTGGGTCCGTGGTGTGACCAGTAGGTGATGTGGTGTGCTTCGCACCAGGGTGCGGGGATGGTGCAGTTGGGGAAGGCGCAGCCTTGGTCGCGGGCGGTGAGGGCGGTTCGTTGGGCGGGGGTGAAGAAGCGGGTTTTGCGGCCGAGGTCGAGGATTTCGCCGTGGGTGCCCAGGAGCGCGGGGATGATGTCGGCGTCACAGGCAATTTTGCGGAGGGTGGCCGCGGCGACGGGCCCGGTGAACGCAAAGGTCCCGGTGCCTGCTGGTGTTGATGCCCGGGTTTCCCGGTGTGCCCCTGGTGTTGATTCTGTTGTTCCGGATGAGGTGGTGAGCGGTCCCAGGAACAGGTCCTGGTAGTGGATGGTGGCGATGATTTGGGGGCGGTTGCCGCCGGTGGTGGGCAGGGTGGTGGTGGCAAGGGCGGTTTTGGCGGCGGTGACGATGCCGTCGAGTTGTTTTTGGGCCCGGGTGCGCCGGTCCAGGTCTATGTAGTCCTGTTGCTTGGGTGCTCCCCGGTTCGCTGCGAAGTCGGCGGGGGTACCACTGGCGGCCGCGCCGGTGTCCCCGTTGGAGGTGTCGGGGGTATTTGAAGTGTCGGGGGTGGTGGTGCGGGGGTTGGTGGCGGTGTTCATGACGGTGAGGAGGTATTCGTATTGGTCGGTGGTGGCGAAGATTTCGACGTGGTGCAGGCCGTGGCGGGGTTTGCGGATGAAGGCGCCTTGGGTGTGGCGGAGGGCTTCGTCGGTGGGTTCGGTGCCGTCGGCGTCGATGGTGTCGGTCCAGCGTTGGGCCAGGCGGGTGAGGAAGTCGGGGTCGGCGGTGGTGGCGGCGTGGGTGAGGTGGTGTTCGATCCGGTTCAGGGTGTCCGGGGTGGTGTGGTGCTGGAGCCGGTCCAGGGTGGCGGTGATGATGGTCGCGGCGTGCGAGGACACTGCCGGTGCCTGCCCTGGCCCGGCCGTGATCACCGGCTCGGTGGTGGTCCCGGGGCCGGCGGCCGGGGTGAGGGCGGCGGCGAGGTGTGGCCGGGTTGGGGGGAGTGGTTCGCCGGTGAGGGTGGTGCCGGGGAGGACGTGCCGGGCGAGGGTGAGGCGGCGGCGGGCTTCGCGGATGGGGATCCGCAGGCGGAGGCGGAGGAAATCTGCGGTGTTCCGGCAGCCGTCATCGGCCGGGGACGCCACCAGTTGGCCAGGTGCAGCGGCTGGTCCGGGTTGGGAGGGCAAGCCGGGGCAGTCGGCGTCGGGTTCACTCACAGCTGCCGGGCCGGTGTTCAGGGTTTCGACCACGGGTCCGGTGCCGGTGTTGAGGGTTTCGATACCGTGGGCGTCCCACCCGGCGTCCCATCCGGTGATCCAGCCCCGGGCCCGGCTGGCGCGGGTCTTGGCCGTGGCGGCGTGGCTGATGGCCTGGGTGCGGGTCCGGTCCACCGCGCCGGCCGAGAGAATCTGCAGGTATTCCGCGGTCCGGACCAGTTCCTCAACCGCGTCGGCGAAATCGGCGGCCTCGGCATAAGAGGCGGAGGCCAGCACGTCCGGGGCGGCCAGGGCAGCGGCCGCAAGCTGCCCACGCAGCTGCCTGAACCCATCCCGTGCCATAGCAACTGCCGAAGATAAGAGTTCCTGGGATTGTTCTGAAGGCTGCTTACCCGGGACGGCCTGAAGGTGGGCCGGGCGCGGCAGCCAACTGCCGGCGTCGTCCGCCTGCCTTAGATCTTCGCCGATGGCCTCCATAACCCAACTCTGCCAGCGACCACTGACAATCAGGACCACCCAAAACCCCTATGTGGAAAACCAGAACAGGGCGTTTATCCCTGGGGAACGGTGGCACCGGAACGGGCCGGCGAGGCTTCCTTTTGCCAGGGCCAGCGCCCCGTGATTTCCAGTTCCAGGGAGAAGCTAAGGAACGTCCTGATCAGCACGATGATGGCCAGCACACCTACGCTGGTGAACGTGGGCGTGACGGCAACGGTGCGGATAATGTCGGCGGCGACGAGCAGTTCGAGCCCCAGCAGGATGGACCGGCCCAGCAACTGCCGGTAGGAGCGGTAGAAACTCAGTTTCTCCGCGCCCTGTGGGAGCTGCCGTGGCTGATGGCCACGGATGGCCAGCGGGAGGGAAACCACGGCTCCGATCACCATCACCGCCACTCCTGCGAAGTCCACCAGTTGCCCAACCGTCTCAATGACCTGCCGAAAATCCATGCTCCGCCTTACCTCGGGCCAGGCGTCCCGTGGCCAACCTGGCTGTGACCATTTGGACGGCGGCCTCCGTCATGGATGGCGGATGCCCTGCCCCGCCATGACGTCCTTGTACCCTTCCCGGAACGTGGGAAACGTGAAGGTAAACCCGGTGCCGCGAAGCAGGTCGTTGCGGCAGCGCTTGTTGCCTCCACGGGCGGGACCGGCGTCGCCTACGGGGGGTTCGGGCTGGCCAAGTTCGGCGGCAAGGAAGCGCAACACGGACCCCAAATCGGCGGGCTCATTGTCCACTCCGACATAAGCAGGCGCTGGCGAATCCGCCATCGTGGCGAGGTGCACAATCGCGGCCGCGGCGTCGTCTCGGTGGATCCGGTTGGTATAGCGCACGTCTTCGGGGATGACTGCAGCGCCCGTTTTCACCTGGTCGATCAACCGGGTCCGGCCAGGACCATAAATGCCACCAAGTCTGAGGGCGGTGCCGGCAGTGCCCGTTCCCGCAAGCCTGGCGTGGAGCAGCTCCTCGGCTTCCACCAGGACCCTCCCCGAGAAACCGCCTGGATCCGGCTGCGTCGATTCATCCACCCAGCCCCCACCCGCATCGCCGTAGATGGCCGTGGAGGAAACAAAGATGACCCGGTTCGGGCACACGCCATCCCGTTCCAGCGCGTCCAGGACGTTTGCCACCCCACGTACATACGCCGCGCGGTATGCCTCCTCCGAGGGGGAATCGGCAGCGACGGCAATGACGACGGCGGTGGTATCCGCAGGCACCCGCGGCAAGTCAGGCGATCCCAAGTCCGCCGCGGCACCTTCGATGCCTGCTGGCAGTTTTGCGGGAGACCGGCGCCATCCCACCACCCGGTGCCCCAACTGGGCGAACCTGAGCCCTGCCTCCGTGCCCAGGTCCCCGCACCCCGCCATAAGAATCGTCATGGCCTACGGTGCCTCCACCGGGAAGAAGACGCGGGGGTCCTGCAAGAGTGCGGGGTAGGCGAATACGGAACGGTCGATGATCTCCGTGACCTCGAAATTCCTGCCGAACCGGCCGTCCTCAAGGGTGATGGGACGCCCCACCACCTGCCCCACCGCAAACCTGGCCCCATTCTCGAACGGAACCGCAACCGGCGTTTTCCCGGGGAGGGTCCGGAAGGCCTCCTCCTGCGCCTGGCGTTTGCGGGTGGGCTTCTTCAGTTGCGGCTTGGGCGGGGCCTTCTTCGGCGCGCGGGACGGCCGGCGGGAGCCGTCGTCCACATAGACGGGGGAGTAGCCGTCATCTCCGGCGGACATGGCGGCCGCGGCAGCAGCGCTCCTGTTCACCGGCGGAAGCGCCACTGTGCTGAGCCGCTGCGGGTCGACGTCGTCATGGGGGTCCCTAAGGATCCACAGAATGTCCCCCTCCGGCTCCTGTGGCAGGAACTCGTGCCGGGGCTCGGGCCAGACGTAGTCCATCTCCGGGACGGCGTCCGGGAAGAGGGAGGCGTAGAACTTCGGTTCCTTGTGCACCAGCTTGGAACGGTGGCTCAGGTGGAAGTCCGGGTCCCCGACCCACGGCGGCAGGATGATCTTGTCCGCGTAGTCCGGATGGGCCGCCTGCGGTGCGAACTCGGCGATGTTGGCGCGGGTGTTGTCAGGGTGGCCGCGCTCGATCCACTCGTCCGCCATCGCCAGTCCGTACATGGTGAGGGCCGGCACGTGGCCCATCCACATGCGGATCGCGGGGTGGGTCTGCCAGCCGTAGTCCGGAATCACCAGCGCGCGGAGCGTTTGCAGTGCTTCGACCCGCTGCTTACCCAGCCGTGCGGTGTCAAGGGCTTTGGCGCTTTGGCGGAAGTCGGGGTAAGGGAGGAAGGTTTGCATTCATTCAGTCTGACGGTCCCCGGCGGAAGTGCCAATTGCTGTGCCGGCTGCCACAGCATTGGGTGCTTCCTGTCCAAATAGTGGACGCATACATACGGCGTCCAGGTTGACCCACTAAGATCTCCGCAACCCCAACCGCGTTTCGGAAGCTCTCTCATGACATCTACATCTGACAAAGCCGTCACCCACGCCCGCACCGCCCTGCCCCGTTACGGGCAGATGCTGGGCCCTGAAGCCCAGGGAATCCTGGTCCTCGATGAGTTCACCATCGATCCTGCCGCCGCACGCAAGGACCAGCACCGGTTCCGCGACGGCATGGCCGCCGTCGCCAGGACGGTCCGGCGTATTGCCGCCCTTCGAGTGGTCATTGCGCTCGTAGCCATCGGCAACCTGCCGCTGTTCCTGCTGTCCAGCGGCTGGTGGATCTATGGAGTTTCGCTCACCCTAGTTGTTGCAGTCCACGCGGCCGTGACACTGCTCAACCGGCACGAGCCACGGCTCAAACAGCGTTCTGCCCTGGAACTGCACATGCACCGCGAACGCAGCGCCAACTACCGCAAGGTGCGCGACGCCGTGAAGTACATGATCGACACCCCCACCCGCATGAACGAACACCTCTACCTGGAGTTGCTCGCCGTCAAGCGGGTCGCCCTGAACCTTGCGCACGGCACGGTTGCCCTGCTGGACACCAGCGACGACTCAGCCTGGAAGGTGCGGATCGTCCGGGAACTGCCGGCCAGCTGACCGCCTCTTCACTGACCGTTGCGGCAGCGGACTGAGGATTAAGGAACGACGCCGGCACATCCCTTGTGGGGGTGCGCCGGCGTCGTTTTTGGTCAACGGAATTTGTCTATCGCCGACCTGTCTGTGTCGCCTTCAAAGAGGCGGGGCGGCCAAGGCCGCCGGTGATGCTGCCGCTGTTGTTACGCGGGAAGCTGGATGACCTGTCCCTCGAACACGAGGTTCGGATCCGAAATGGTGTCCAGGTTGGCGTCGGCAAGATGCTGCCAGCCGCCCTGGATGCCCAGCTTCTGGGCAACAATGCTCAAGGTGTCCCCGGCCTGCAGGGTGTAGGTCTCGCCGCTGAGGGCAACGGACGTCGCGTGCCGCGGCGCCTGTTGGACCGGTGCGCTTTGGACGGGTGCGCTTTGGACCTGGACGCTCTGCGTGGGAGGAGCCTGCACGGGGGCAGCCTGCACTGGCGCGCTCTGGACCGGTGCTCCGCCGCCGCCGCTCAGGCCGAGCTGGGATGCGCAGGACGGCCAGGCGCCCCAGCCCTGGGAGGCCTGCACCCGCTCGGCTACGGCAATCTGCTGTTCACGGCTGGCGTTCTCCGGCGAACCGGTTCCGCCGTAGGCAGCCCAGGTGCTGGGGGTGAACTGCAGGCCGCCGGAGAAGCCGTTGCCGGTATTGATTGACCAGTTGCCGCCGCTCTCGCACTGCGCGAGTGCATCCCAGGTGGACGTGGGGGTTGCTGCGTTGGCCGCCGTGGCAGAAAGTGCCAAACCTGCCGCGGAGACGGCGGCCAGGGTGACTCCGCGGCGTGCGGCAGTACGGAATTTGGTGTTTTTCATGATGGTGATGCTCCTGAAGGCCACCAGCGCTGGCTCCGTCCCCGGAGATCATCGCGCCACTGCCCGCCCCTGACGAATAGAGGTCACTGTCGGTGGCTGCCGCTGGGCAGTTCTGGTGGAGGCAGCACCGGGCAATCAAAGAGCCCACTGAACGGGCATACATTTCACGCTAGGACATCACAGGGCCGTTATCAAATCGAGATTCCGGTGGGCGTGCCGGGTCCAGGCCACGGCGGCGGCCGGGCCAAGCACCCCCAAGGCCTTGAAATGCCGGGAAGGCGCGAAACCGGGAGGGGCACTATCCTGACCGGATGGACAACTTTGCCGGCGGCAGCATCATGCCCGAAACCGAAACGGACCCAGCGGTTCCCGTAGCCCCTGCCAAGCCCCTCCCCGTGGCAGAACTGCACCTGCACATCGAAGGCACGCTGCAGCCCGAGCTTATCTTCGCCTTGGCCGAACGCAATGGCATTGAGCTGCCGTACTCCGGGCTGGACGAACTCCGCGAAAAGTACGAGTTCACCGACCTGCAGTCCTTCCTGGACCTCTACTACGCCAATATGGCTGTGCTGCGTACCCAGCAGGACTTCGCTGACATGACCCGCGCCTACCTGGAACGGGCTGCCGCCGCCGGAGTCCGGCACGCGGAGATCATGATGGACCCGCAGGCGCACCTCTCCCGCGGCATTCCCCTGGAAGCGTGCGTCAACGGTGTGGCTTCGGTGCTGGCCACCTCGGAGGAGGAGTTCGGCATCTCCACCCTCCTGATCGCCGCCTTCCTGCGGGATCTGCCGGAGGACTCGGCGCTGGAAGTCCTGGGCCGGCTGTTGGCCATGAACGCTCCGATCGGCGCCATCGGCCTGGACTCGGCCGAAGTGGGGAATCCTCCGTCCAAGTTCGAGCGGCTGTACGCGAAGGCGCGTGAAGCAGGCCTGCGGTTGACGGCGCATGCGGGGGAGGAGGGTCCGTCGTCGTACATCATCGAAGCCCTTGACCTCCTGGGCGTGGAGCGGATTGACCATGGAATCCGCTGCATGGATGATCCCGACCTTGTGGAGCGCCTTGTGGACGCCCGCATTCCCCTCACGGTCTGCCCCCTCTCCAATGTCCGGCTCCGCGCGGTGGACACCCTGGCCGACCACCCGTTGCCGGCGATGCTGGCTGCGGGACTGAACGTTTCGGTCAATTCGGACGATCCTGCCTACTTCGGCGGCTATGTGGACGACAACTTCGCGCAGCTGACGTCGGTGTTTGACCTCTCCGATTTCGACAAGGCGCGCCTGGCAGCGAACTCCATCCATTCCTCGTTCGCATCCGAGGAGCGGAAGGCGGAACTGCTGGCGGAATTGAACGGCAGGGAAGTGTCCGACTGACCGCCGCTGTGTCGGGGGCAACAGCCGGGCTTTCGGCCCGGTAAACTAAGTGCCGCAGGCGTGTCTGGGGAGTGCAACGCAGCACCCATGTCAGCGCTTGAGGGTTATGCAGACGGCCCTTACCCGAGACCTCCGCCTCACTTGCGGCACTATCCGCTTCATAGTCGGTCACGACACGCAGAGTTAACCAATTAAAGTCGCGCGATTTAATGGGCTGTTGGCAAGATGCCTAAGACCGATCGCTTTTATATAAGGGGAATCATGGCCAAGTCCACCGCAGAAAACACCAACCTTCGACTCAAGACCGTGCTGGATGTCCTGACCGAAGGCGTGTGGTCCGGCGATGCACTGAACGCAGGCCAGGTCCTGGCGGAAGCAACTGCCCGGGTGCCGTTCAACGAGCACGAGGCAGAACTCCTCAGCGGCGGCATCCCGCGCGGGCACAAGACCCTCACCTCCGCCACTGCCAAGCTGGTCAAGGCCGGCTGGCTGGTCAAGGGCCGGTCCGGCTGGACCATCACCGAGGACGGCATGCGCGCCACAGTCGCTTTCCCTGATGCTGATACCTTCGGCGCAGCGCTCGACGCCGGCACGCCCGTCCCTGCCGACACTCCCGTTCCGACGGCTCCCGAGGGCTTTGTGCGCCCGGTTTCCGCCGCCGCGGCTACGTTGCAGGTTCCGGCCAAGGACGAAGCTCCGAAGAAGACCGCCAAGAAGGCGCCTGCGAAGAAGGCAGCGTCGGCTGTGGGCAAGGCAGCCAAGGCCATCGAAGACGCCGTCGAGCCGGTGGTGAAGGCGGTCCGCAAGGGCAAGGCATCGGCCAAGGACAAGACTGCAGCGGCGCCTGCCGCAGCTGCCGCTGAAACCTCCGCCGCTACCGAGCCGTTCGAGGGCCCGGACGTTGAAACCCTTCCGCAGCCCGAAGCTGTGGCCGTGGCTGGTGACTTCAACACCATCCTCGGCGCGCCCGAGAACTGGGCTCCGCAGTACGACGAAGCACAGATGGAGTTCGACTTCCTGGACCAGCTGTGGAAGAAGAGCGCCGAGCTTCCCGCCGGCTTCTACACCTTCAAGATCGCCCTGAACCGGTCCTGGACGGAGAACTACGGCGCCTTTGGCGTGTTCGATGGCCCCAACCACGAACTGCACCACACCGGCGGCACGGTGACCATCCGTTACAACCACGCCACCCGCGACATCACCATCAACTAACGGATTGCCCCCCCGCCCAACTGGGTAGCGCTAAGTGTCGTTTTGGAGACTCATAACGACACCTGCTGCTACCCAGTTGGGAGGGGGCGTCAGGTCCAGGAGGGCATTATGGGCAGGCATGAACGCCCCGCGGGGGATGACTCGGGTCAGGAAGCGGTGCGGTTGGACGCCCGCGTGTCCGGGATGGTGCAGGCTGTGGGCTTCCGCTTCTGGACCATGGGCCAGGCTGAGGAACTTGGGTTGTCAGGTGAGGTGAGGAACCTCGACGACGGTTCGGTTTCAGTAGTGGCCGAGGGGCCGGAGCCGAAGGTGCGCCAACTTCTGGAGTGGCTCAACTCCGGCCATACGCCGGGCCGCGTGGACGACGTGGATGCCACGATGTCCGAGGCCTCAGGGAAATTCCGCGGCTTTCGCGCGCACTGAAAAGTCCGGGAACCGGGAGCTGTTTCCGCCGCTATTCCCGCGGGCTCAGCCCGATAAACGCCCCCAGCTCTTCGAGGGCGGCGGGCTTGTGCGGCATGTAGCTGGTGAGCTCGGGGGAGCGGATGATGACGGCCCGCCACTGGCCGCGGGATACTGCCACGTTGATGCGGTTCCGGTTGAGCAGGAACTCCGCGCCGCGGGGAGCCTCTGATACCGCCGAACATGCCATGGAAACCAGTACCACCGGAGCTTCCTGGCCCTGGAATTTGTCCACCGTGCCCACCCTGACATCAGACAGTCCCGCCTCTGCCAGATTCCTGCGGATCAGGTGGACTTGGGCATTGTAGGCGGCGACCACCAGCAGGTCCTGCTGCTCCAGGGGACGGGCGTCGCTGTCCGGGCCGCAGGTCCATTTCAAGCCCAGGTGGCGGCGGACCTGGCCAACCACTTCCCCGGCTTCTTCTTTCGATGCAGTGGTGTTGCCGCTGTGATTGACGAACACCGTCTCCACCCCGGGTGCAAGGACCTCCAGTTCGCGAAGGGACGCGGCAGGAGCGGACTTCAGCTTGCCGTCGTAACTGAGGTCCGACACCGCCCGGCACAGCTCCGGATGCATCCGCCACGTATCGGCCAGGAAGTAGCCCAGGTTTGCAGGCAGGGTGGCGTGCCCGGCCGCCAGCCAGCCGAGGGCGGACTCATCCACTGGTTCCGGATGCGCCCCCTGGGTGACCTGCGGGAGCTGCTGGGGGTCGCCCAGCAGGAGCAGCCGCCGGCCGGCACGACTGACCGCCAGGGTGTTGGCCAGGCAGAACTGCCCCGCCTCGTCAATGACCAGGAGATCAAGGGACCCGGCAGGGACTTCCTTGCCGGTCATGGTCCACGCGGTGCCGCCCACCAGGCATCCGCCGGGTGATGCCAGCAGGCGGGACACATCGCCTTCCGAAGTGAGGCTCCAGGGGACCGGATGAGGAGCGGCCAGTTTCTTGGCCACCACCTGCGGATTCACTCCGCCGGTCTCGATGGCCCGGCAAAGCAGGTTTTCCACCACGTTGTGGGACTGGGCCACCACTCCAATCTTCCAGCCCTCAGCCACCAGCCTGCCAATGACATGGGCCCCCACGTAGGTCTTGCCCGTCCCCGGCGGGCCTTGGACGGCGAGGTAGGAATGGTCCAGATCCCGCAAGGACTCGGTAATGGCTTCGGCGTAATCGGCGGCGCCATCGTCCCCATGCTGGACCTCTGCGGGCCCTGGCAGCGAGCGGAACCGCGGCGGCAACTTACGCAGGATGTCCAGGCCAGGCTGCGCCGGGAGGGACGGCACTGAGGAACCGACCGCGTGGGCTATGGCCGCGATGGCCGCTTCGATGCTGGCAGTACCCAGGGGCTGGTCCTCCGTCAGTGCCACCGGCAGGTGCGGATAGGCACGGACCTTTCCGGTCTCCCGCTCCGCAATGGTGATGAAGTGCTCCGGCCCGTCCGGTGCCGCCTCCAGCTCACTGATCCTGGTACCGAAAGAGTAGGCCCTGGTCCCGGGCGCAGCCTCCGGGGTCATGCCATCAGGTCCCGGGGCGTCGTACAGGCGGCACCAGTTGGAATCAGACCGGAAATCGGAGCCTTCCGTCATGATGCCCCGCAACCTCAGGACGCGGGTCTGCATCCGTTCCCGGGGTTTGGCCAACGCCCAGTCGGACACGACTTCCGCTGATGACACAACGAACACGTTCCGCTGGTCCGACCAGTTTTCCAGCGGTGCCTCGATCCGGTCGAAGTGTTGCCACCAGAACTGCTTGCGCTCACGCCGGTGATATCCGGTGGCGGCCGCCACCATGGCGATGGCGCGCTCGTCGTCAGTCCAGGGGCGGTCGTCCGGCAGGCCGGCAAGATACTCGCGGAGCCTGCCTTCTTCGGGCGTCCCGTCTGCAGGGCCTGCATCGCCAGAGCCGGTTGCTGCCGGAACCTGGGCTGGTTGGCGATCGGGATCACGGGGATCGGCAGCCCCCAGTCCGCCACCTTGCCTGCCGGCACGTTCAGCAGGGTTTGCGGATCCTGCTCCCAACTGGAGCAGCCAGTCCCGCAGCCGAAGGGTGGAGAGACAGTCGTACTGGTTGTAGTCGGAAATCGAGGCAAGGATCGTCTCGGCTTCGTCCCGGCGCCCCTCGTCGCGCGCGGCACAATAGGCGGCGTAGGCCACCACGGAAGCACCGGCGTCCTTGACGTCACCGGAGCGCAGGTTGTCTCCCATGTACAGCGGTTCCAGCTTCTTGATGGAGTACGACGCTTCCGAGATCCGGAGGGAATGCCGCACCGTTGCATACAGGTCCACCAGCAGCCCCTGCCGGAGCCAGTCGTCCACCGTGTCCTCGCCGGCCTGGTGCGCGAGGGAGAGATTCCGCAGCGCCGTCTTTTCGTACGGGGCGTAGTGGTAGACGTGCATGTCCGGATACCGGACACGCCGGTTCTCCACGTACTCCAGGAAGTCCAGGAAGGCGCGGCGTTCCCCGGAACGGGAGTGCGCCCAGAACGGGCGGAACACCGGCTCGCTTTCCCCTCCGGCCACCGGTGCCTCGATCACGCCAAAGAGGTACTCGATGCCCCACGCGCCTGTGGCGGGATCCTGCCACAGCGGATCGCCCTCGAAGTCGAAAAAGATGTCCCCGGCACTGGGTGCAGGCAACGAGTCGATGCTGTGGTCAGGCAGGACCGTGTAAGAGACTGTGTGCGGCTGGCCATCCTTGGTAAACGTCCGCGAGCCCGCCGGCTGCTCCAGGCCCAGTTGCATCCGTGCCTGCGCGCGGAGGCGGACCACTGAGTTCTTGGCCTCGCTGGCCGGCATGGCCGCCAGTTCATCAATGGTGGTGATGTTTGCATCCTGGAGTTTCCGCCGCTGGACCACGGACATGCCTGCAACCATCAGCAGGTCCCTGTGTACCTGCACCTGCTCCGCGCAGTAGTCGCAGCGGCCGCAATGGACGACGCCGTTCTGCTGCCAGCGCACCGGGGCGTCACCGGCCCGGTGGCTGGCTGTGAGTTGGCGGAAGCGCCGCCGTCGCTCGCGGAAGAGGGGCAGCAGGTCCGGCAGGGAGTGGCTGCTCCGAAGCCAACCGTCGCCGACGCGGGTGCCGAGCACCAAGGTGACGATGGGCGAGGGATCCAGCCCCATCCCGAGGAGCTGGTCGCCGTAGGCCGCCAGCTGCAGCAACGCGCCTACCTTTGCGTGCCGGGCGAGCTTGGTGTCCCAGACCTCGTAACGGCCCGGCCTCCTGGTTCCCGCGGCCTCGTTGACCAGGAAATCCGCGTAGCCCAGGAATTCGCCGTCGAAGAAGGTGGCCTGGAAGACCACGTCCGCTCCGGATCTTAGGGCGAGTTCGGTTTCTGCATGTTTGGCCTGCAGCTCGCCACGCAGGTTCTCGCCGCGCTCCAGGGAGTAGACGCCCGACCCGCGGCTGGCATCCCATTCGCCATACTTGGCAACCAGGCTTGCGAGCACGGTCTGCTCGTGCCGATCGCCCAGCTCACCGGCACGCCTCTGCATCTCATCAGCGGGGAATTCCGCCTTGGGAGCGCGTCCCAGCTTTTCGTCCAGGATGCGGAGCGTGCGGTATTCACACTCGGATGCGGCAACAAGGTCGCTGGCTGAGAAGACCAGGTCCGGCGGCGCAGCGGCTCCGTCATGACCAACGGCAGCGTCCAGCAGAAACACGGGGCCTCCCCAACTGTTTGCGGGCCTGGAGACGGTTCCCCTGGCCTGGAATCAAACCTAGCAAGGGGGACTGACAAACAGTCGGGCCAGCCGGTCAGCCTTCGGCGGCAGCAGCCCGGACCTGGGCCTTGTCGTGCTCCGCATGGGCGTTGCGCAGCAGCTCCATGAACTCGGTTTCGTTGCGGACCAGACGCTTGTACTTCTCGGGAAGCTTGCGGATCTGGGCCTCTTCGCGGCACATCTTGGCGAAGATCTTGTCGCGTTCGGCCATGTCCGTTTCGTAGTTGAGGTCCAGGTATTCGGTGGCGTGGCGCCGCGCCCCGGACACGGCGTTCTTGGCCTTGCCTTTGGGGCTGAAGAGGGACGCCAGGATGGTCACCACCAGGACACCCAGGATGACGCCCAGCGAGACGCCGGTGCTGACCTCCACCACGTTGACGTGTTCGCCGTCATTGATGAAGGGAAGGGTGTTCTCGTGCAGGGCATGCAGGATGAGCTTCACGCCGATGAAGCCCAGGATCACGGCTAAACCGTAGGAGAGGAAGATCAGCCGGTCCAGCAGGCCGTCGATCAGGAAGAACAGCTGGCGAAGGCCCATCAGCGAGAACGCGGTGGCCGTGAACACGATGAACACGTTCTGGGTGAGGCCGAAGATCGCCGGAATGGAGTCCAGGGCGAACAGGATGTCCGTCCCACCGATGGCCACCATCACCAGCAGCATCGGTGTCAGGACCCGCTTGCCGTTCTCCACCGTGAAGAGCTTGTCGCCGTCGTAGTGTTCCGACGCCGGCAGGAGCTTCTTGGCGAGCCGGACCACCAGGCCGTCGGAGTCGTCGTCGTGGCTGTCGGGTTTGAGCAGGTTGCCGGCGGTGACCAGCAGGATGAGTCCGAAGATGTAGAACACCCAGGCGAAACTGTTGATCAGCGCCGCCCCCAGGAAGATGAACGCCGTGCGGGCGATCAGGGAGAACACGATGCCAAACAGCAGCACCTTCTGCTGGTCCGCGCGTGGCACCTTGAAGCTGGCCATGATGATGAGGAAGACGAAGAGGTTGTCCACTGACAGCGCCTTCTCCGTCACATAGCCTGCGAAGTATTCGGTGCCCATCTCGGGTCCGCCGAACACCAGCACCGCCAGCCCGAACAGCACCGCAATCCCCACATAGATCGCGGACCAGGTGGCGGATTCCTTCAGGGAAGGGGTGTGGGCCTTCCGGACGTGGAAGAAGAAGTCGAAGGCCAGCAGCCCCACGATTCCTGCAATGGTCAGGGTCCAGACATAAGCAGGTACTTCCACGCGGCGGGCCTTTCGTCGGAGTGTCCCTCCAGCCTACCTAAGCGGGCTTCAGGAGTTCATTCTCCACAACGACGGACCGGGACAGGGTCTTGTACCCTTCCTGCTCAAAGAGCACCGTGATGACATCGTCCTCGTGGCGCATCACCAGGCCGGGGCCCCACTCCTTGTGGACCACCGCGGATTGAAGCGGGAATGGTTCGCCGGCCGCCGAAGCCGGCCCGCCGCCGTCGGACGCCTTGCCCGGCTGGTTTTTGCCCTCTCCCTGGTCCGGCTCCGGCACGTGCACCGAAGCGGCGGCAGCAGCGCACCCGTCACAGTTTCCGCACGGCTCCGGCAGGTCCTCGCCGAAGTAGCCCAGCAGGAACTGCCGCCGGCAGCCGTCCGTCTCCGCGTAGGCGCGCATCATGGTGAGCCGGGACTGGTCCACGCGCTGCCGGGCCTCGGCGAGTTCGACGGCGTCGCGCACCAGTGTGGGCAGCTTGGCTTTGGAGGTCAGCCGGATTCCCCGCTTGCCTGTGCTGACGGCGCCAATTTCCTCCAGCTGGTTGATGAGTCCGGTGATGCGGCGGGCGGGTAACCCGGTCAGCTCTGCCAGGGATGCCTTGGGCGCGGGAGCTTTGGCGGTCTTGAGGATCTTCAGCACAGCCATCAGCGAATCCGGGTCGGGGGAGTGGGTGCTGAAGAACTTCCGCAGGCCCAGGTCCTCGGAGCGGTAGTGCAGCACGGCGGATGCCGGCTCGCCGTCCCTGCCTGCCCGTCCGATCTCCTGGTAGTAGGAATCCAGGGATTCCGGGATGTCCGCATGCAGCACAAACCGGACGTTCGGCTTGTCGATGCCCATGCCGAACGCGGTGGTGGCCACCACGACGTCCAGCTTGTCGGCCAGGAACAGCTCGTGGATGTGTTCCCGGTCCTTGGCGGAACGGCCTGCATGGTAGGCCTCCGCGCGGAGCCCCTCCTTTTCCAGCTTGGCCGCGTATTTCTCCGTGTCCTTCCGGGTGGCCGCATAGAGCAGGCCCTGCTCCTCCCCGGCCAGGTCCGCTACCTGGGCGAGCACCGCCTTGCGCTTGCCCTTGTCCTCATGGTGCCGGACCACGTCCAAGCTGATGTTGGGCCGGTCGAAGCCGTGGACCAGGACCAGGGCGTCCTTCATGCCCAGCCGCTCCACGATCTCGTCCCTGACCGGCGGGGAGGCGGTGGCGGTCAACGCAGCCACGGGAGGGTTCCCCAACTGCTCCCGGACATTACCCAAGGCCAGATAATCGGGCCGGAAGTCGTGGCCCCAGGAGGAAACGCAATGGGCCTCGTCCACCACGAACAGTGAGATGTCCAGGGCTTTGATCCGGTCCACGGTGGCTTGCTTGGCCAGCTGTTCGGGGGCGAGGAACAGGAACACCGCCCTGCCGTCCTCAACGGCCTGCCAGGAAGCCTCGACGTCGGTGTCGCTGTGCGAGGAGTTGATGGCCACCGCCGCCTCAGGCCCCAGGACATGGGCCAGGCCGTCCAGCTGGTCCTCCTGGAGGGCAATTAG
Source organism: Arthrobacter sp. SAFR-179 (assembly GCF_059414945.1). Taxonomy (NCBI): domain Bacteria; kingdom Bacillati; phylum Actinomycetota; class Actinomycetes; order Micrococcales; family Micrococcaceae; genus Arthrobacter; species Arthrobacter sp. SAFR-179. Next base: position 55,880 of record NZ_JBPFDM010000008.1, on the reverse strand, counting down.
CGGTGAAACCACGACGGCGGGACGTCCCGTGGTCCTGTGCAGGTGCAGGGCGGCGATTTGGTAGATGGCGGACTTGCCGTATCCGGTGGGCATGACGGCGAGGACGTCGCGGCCGTCCGAAAGGGCTGCCATGCCTGCTAATTGGCCGTCCCGCAGGTGGGGCAGGGAGAAGGGAGATTCAGCAAGGGCCCGAAGGGCTGGTTCGTCGGACATGAAAAGTGGCTCCGCACAGACGAAAACTGAGGCCGCTTGCTTCAGCCGTAGGAACCACCCTACGCCAGCCCCGCCCGGCCGTCGCAACCTTGGAGCGCTGGCAACTCCCCGCCGCCGCAACCTTGGGGTCCTGGCAACTCCCCGCCTTGAGGACTTTTCCCCTCGGCATGCGACGGGGTTTTGTCCATAAGGCGGGGATCGGGCGCCTACGTGTCGATGGGGGACATATCCGGGTAGCGGGCGCCGGCAACGGCCCCTGTCGGTGCCAGCTGGTCCAGCTGTTGCAGCTCGTCCTCCCTGAGCTCCACATCCACGGCACCCAGGTTTTCCCGCAGCCGTTCACGCTTCTTGGTGCCCGGGATCGGGACAATATGCTCGCCCTGCGCCAGCAGCCAGGCCAGGGCCAGCTGGCCGGGAGTGCACTGTTTTTGGTCGGCCAGCTCCTTGACCCGGTCCACGAGTTCCAGGTTGCGGGTGAAGTTTTCCCCCTGGAAACGGGGAGAGCGCCGCCTGAAGTCGTCCTCGGCGAAATCGTCCACGCTGCGGATCTGCCCGGTGAGGAAACCCCGGCCCAGCGGGCTGTACGGCACAAAACCGATGCCCAGTTCGGCGAGGACGGGGAACACCTTGGTCTCAGGCTCCCGCTCCCATAGCGAGTATTCGGTCTGCAGGGCAGTGATGGGGTGCACGGCATGGGCCCGCCGGATGGTGTCCGCGGACGCCTCGGACAGGCCCAGGTGCCGAACCTTCCCGGCCTGGACCAGTTCGGCCATGGCGCCAACGGTGTCCTCGATGGGAACGGTCTTGTCCACCCGGTGCTGGTAGTACAGATCGATGTGGTCCACGCCCAGCCGCTGGAGGCTGGCGTCGCAGGCGGACCTGACATATTCGGGGTGGCCATTGATGCCAACCCAGGAACCGTCTTCGCGGCGTTCATTCCCGAACTTGGTGGCCAGGACAACGTCTCCGCGGCGGCCGGCGATGGCGCGGCCCACCAGCTTTTCGTTAGTGAAGGGGCCGTACATGTCCGCCGTGTCCAGCAGGGATCCGCCGGCGTCGAGGAACTCGTGGATGGTGGCAATCGACTCCTGCTCATCGCCGTCGCCGTAAAACTCGCTCATGCCCATGCAGCCAAGGCCCAGGGAAGACACTGTCAGTTGTCCAAGAGTGCGCGTTTTCATGGGTTCTCCTCAACGGTGGAACGTACCGTGGAACCGGCCCACCTGGGTGCGTTTCCAGAACAGCGGGAGCCGGTTGCTGCCGCGTAGGCCACAATAACCGTTTCCCCTATGGAATGCTCCCCTAAACAAGGGGCTTCCTACCCCTAGACCGTTGTCAGGGCCCCTCCCTAGACTGGGCGGATCCCCACCCGGGAACCGGTACCTGATCGCGCTAAATCTCCAAAACCCAAGGGCCAGCACTGTTCCCACGCGGGATGTCTCACCTACCCAGATCACGGCCGTCCCACCGGACGCCTGACAACAGGAGCGATAGATGACAGGGAACAAAGCCGTTGCCTACAAAGAAGCCGGCAAGGTGGAAGTAATCGATATTGACTATCCGACGTTTGAGCTCAAGGACGGGCCAGGCGTCAACCCCGCGAATGTGGGACGCCCGGTCAACCATGGAGTGATCCTCAAAACGGTGGCCACCAACATTTGCGGATCGGACCAGCACATGGTCCGTGGGCGCACCACTGCTCCGCCCAACCTGGTGCTGGGCCACGAGATCACCGGCGAAGTGGTGGAGGTGGGCCGTGACGTCGAGTTCATCAAGGTGGGTGACCTCTGCTCCGTGCCGTTCAACATCGCCTGCGGACGCTGCCGAAACTGCAAGGAACGCAAGACCGGCATCTGCCTCAACGTGAATCCGGACCGCCCGGGCAGCGCCTACGGCTACGTGGACATGGGCGGCTGGGTGGGCGGCCAGGCCAACTACGTGCTGGTGCCCTATGCGGACTGGAACCTGCTGAAGTTCCCGGACAAGGACCGGGCAATGGAGAAGATCCTGGACCTGGCCATGCTCTCGGACATCTTCCCCACCGGGTTCCACGGCGCCGTGTCCGCGGGCGTGGGCGTGGGCTCCACTGTTTACGTCGCCGGGGCTGGTCCCGTGGGCCTCGCAGCGGCGACGAGCGCCCATTTGCTGGGTGCCGCCGTCGTGATTGTGGGCGACCTTAACGAGGAACGGCTGGCGAGGGCGCGCAGTTTCGGCTGCGAGACGGTTGACCTTACCAAGGGAGGCCCGGCGGAGCAGATCGAGCAGATCCTCGGCGTGCCTGAGGTGGACTGCGGCGTGGACGCGGTGGGCTTTGAGGCACGGGGACACGGGCATGGCAAGGACGCCGAAGAGGCACCCGCCACCGTGCTGAACTCGCTGATGGACATAACCGCGGCAGGCGGCGCGCTCGGTATCCCCGGGCTGTACGTGACAGGCGATCCGGGCGGCATCGACGAGGCCGCCAAGAAGGGGTCGCTGAGCCTGAGCCTTGGCACCGGCTGGGCGAAGTCGCTGAGCTTCACCACAGGCCAGTGCCCGGTCATGAAATACAACCGGCAGCTGATGATGGCCATCCTGAATGACAAGGTCAACATCGCCAAGAACGTCAATGCCAAGGCTATTCCGTTGGAGGAAGCACCGAAGGGCTACGCGGAGTTCGACGCCGGCGCAGCCACCAAGTACGTCCTGAATCCCAACGGCTACCTGAGCTGACAGGACGGCGGACGGGGACGCCGCCGGGGAACCATCGTTTGCGGAAATAAGTGCTGCCCGTGCCGGGTTAGGCTTTGCACGGGCAGCACAACCCCGCAAACGAAGGAGTTCCCTTGAGTGACATCACCGTCCGCCACAACCCCGGGCGCGAACGCTTCGAGATCCTCGACGCCGGCAATGTGATCGGCAAGGCGGCGTACAAGGAGTACGACGGCGGGGAGTCGCCACAGCGGATCTTCTACCACACGGTGATCAACGAGGAATACGGCGGGCAGGGCCTGGCCGGCGTACTGGCCACGGCTGCCCTGGACAGCACGGTGGACGCCGGGAGCGGCATCATCCCGGTGTGCCCGTTCATCAAGAAATTCCTGGTTAAGCACCCTGAATATTCGGCCAGCGCAATGCCCGTGACACCGGCCCACCTGGAATTCCTGGACACCGCACTGGCCGCCCGTACCCGCAGCTGAGCACATCCTCAAAACAGGCTTGCGAACACTCCGCAAGCCTTCAGGAAGCTCCCAACCTCCGGTGATTTAATCAACATCTATCAGCGCGGTTCATCGCCGCGCTGACGGTGTTTTGATTGCCGAGGCGCGACAGGAGCCGTTGTATGTCCGTGCACCCCGTGGTGCCCAAGCCGGGCCGCGGTGCTCCCTTGCCGTCGCCGGGCACGCCGTCTTCAGGCAAGCCAACGTCCAGCAGAAAGCGGGGCCACAGAAGGCTGCTGGTCCTGGCCCTTGCGGTGGTGCTGGTCATCGTCGGCACCATCACCCTGGCCGTGGTTCGATCCGTGCCGCTGATGGGCGCAGTGGTCCCCACCCAGCCGGCCATCCCCGCGTCGCCGGTGGCGGCAGCTCCGCCGTCGTTGCAGGACAGCGTGGACAACATCCTCAGTGAGGCGGACGAATACAGGATAGGACTGGCGCTCGCCGACGTGTCCGGCGGTGCGGAACGGACCTTCGGCGACGGGGACACGTTCACCGCTGCCAGCACGGCGAAGATCCTCACCGCCGCCGCCTACTACCACCTGGTGGAAAACGGGCAGGCGAGCCTGGATGATGCCATGGGCGACTACGACGCCGCGTTCCAACTCAAGGCCATGGTCAATGACAGCAACAACGACTCCTGGCTGCTGCTGATGGACGCCGTGGGTTACCCGGAGTTGATCGCCTACGCGGACTCGATCGGCGTCACCTATGATCCCGAACAAAATCTCCTGACGGCCGCGGACATGGCCCTGATCCTGAAGAAGCTCTATGCGGGAGAGCTCCTGGACAAGGACAATACGGCGGAGCTGCTCAGCTATATGCGGGACACCAATAACGAAGACCTCATTCCGGCTGGCTCAAGGGCCGGGGTGGACGTCCACCACAAGTACGGGGAAGTGTCCGGGGAACTGCATGACGCCGCACTCCTGAGCTACCGCGGTTCGACGTTCGCGCTGGTCATCTACACGGAGAACCCTGACGGTGCTCCGGATGAGCGCCAGGCCCAGGTGATCCGGGATCTGACCCGCGCCGTGGAGGACGCACTGTTCCCGGTGGTGTTGGCGGGCAAGTAGCGCGCCACAGCAGGCAGGAAGCCCGCCGAGTCGCCCCGGCCGGAACCTTTAGGCCAGACTGTTACCGTGAGCAACAACCCCCGGACTGCCCTGGCCGTCGCCGGCCTCAGCCTGGGCACGGCACTGAACCCGCTGAACTCCTCCATGATCGCCGTGGCCCTGGTGGTGCTGCGCGCCGACTTCGGACTCGACGTCGCTGCCGTCACCTGGGTGGTCACCTCCTTCTACCTGGCCTCCGCGGCCGGGCAGCCGGTAATGGGCCGGCTGGCCGACCGGTTCGGCCCGCGGCGGATGTTCATGCTGGGCATGGGGCTGGTGGCCATCACCTGCGCCCTGGCTCCACTGGCCCCGAACTTCGCGCTGCTCTGCGTGGCACGGGCGGTGATGGCGCTGGGAACAGCCACCGCATATCCCAGTGCCGTGGTGATGGTGGGCGCCCTGGCGCACCAGGCCAAGGTGGATTCGGCCAGGCCGCTGGGCCGCCTGCAGATGGCCAACACGTCCGCAGCCGCGGTAGGCCCGGTGGTCGGCGGCCTGCTGGTGGGCTTCGTGGGCTGGGAGTCGCTGTTCCTGATCAACGTCCCGCTGTCACTCGCGGCATTGCTGATTGTGCGCAAGGCTGCGCCGGCGGACAAGGTCCGGGAACGGGGCAGCGTGGCGGAACTGGTGCGGGACTCCGACGTCCCGGGCATCGCCGGGTTCATCGGCGCGCTCCTGCTGGTCATGATGGCGGCCCTGAACGTGGCCCCGGCCTACCGCTGGGTGATGCTGGCCGGCGGGACCGTCATCGCGGCACTGTTTGCGTGGCGGGAGCTGCGCTTCGCCAAACCTTTCCTGGACCTGCGGCTGCTGGGCCGGAACAGGCCGCTGATGCTGATGTACCTGGCCTTCGCCGTGTTCAGCAGCGTCTACTACTTCGTCTTTTTCGGCCTTCCGCAGCTGCTGCAGGAAGCCGGCGGCTACGATCCCGGCGTGGTGGGCCTGCTGATGCTGCCCCTGGCGGGCATGTCCGTGGTGGCAACCCCATGGGCAGTCTCCGCCATGGGAAGGTTCGGCGTCCGGCGGGTGCTGCTTGCCGGCGTCGTCCTTTTGACCGTAGTGGCGGCACTCATGTGGCTGCTGACCGGAACACTGGCAATTCCCTTCGTGGTGGTGCTGACCGCGCTGATGGGCATCCCGTACGGCACGGTCAGCATCGCCTCCAACCAGGGCATGTTCGTGTCCACCCGGCCGCAGGACCGCGGTGTGGCGGCCGGAATCTACCAGACCTGCCGTTACGTGGGGGCGATTACCGCCACCGTGATGATCGGCGTGTTCGCGTCCGGCGGGGTGCACCAGGACAGCTGGATGCGGATGGTGCTGGCCATGCTGGTGCTCTGTGCCGTGACGTTCGGAATCTCTGTGTTCTGGCGGCCGCAGAAGGCGTAGTCCGCTCCCGGGAAGCATGGGGAAACCCCTATAAAGCGTGCGGCGCCCGTGCCATGCTGGCCACATGGGAAACATGATGGCTCTGGGTAACGCCGGAACGTCCGTCCAGGCGTATGTCAGTGAACCGGCCGGACCTCCCAAGGGCGGGCTGGTGGTGGTCCATGAAGTGTGGGGCCTGGTCCGGCATACCAAGGATGTGGCAGACCGTTTCGCAGCGGAAGGCTATATGGCGGTGGCGCCGGACCTGCTCTCCGGAGCCGGGGGCGTGGCCGATCTCAGCGGGGAGCTGCGGGAGGCCGCCTTCGACCCCCAACAACGCAGCATTGCCCAGCCGCGCCTGCGGAAGCATATGGCGCCGATGCGCTCACCGGAGTACGCCAAGCACGCCGTGGCGGCCCTGCGTGTGTGTTTCGACCATCTGGAAGGCGTGCCGGGTCTGGCGGGGCGGGTGGCCGCCACGGGCTTCTGCCTGGGCGGCACCTACACCTTTTCGCTGGCCGTTGCCGAACCCAGGCTCAGGGCCGCTGTTCCCTTCTACGGCCACGCCGAATTCAACGACGCCGAGCTGCGTGCCATCAACTGCCCCGTCCTGGCCTTTTACGGCGGGCAGGACAGCGCGCTCATGGAGGAACTGCCCGGCTGAAGCAGCGGATGCGGGCCGCCGGGGTGGATTTCGAAGCCGTCGTGTATCCCGGAACGGGCCACGCCTTTTTCAACGACACCAACAGGTACACCTACAACGCTGAGGCCGCCGAAGACTCATGGAAGCGTACGCTGGCCTTCCTTGAGCGGAGTCTCAGCGCGTAGGCTCCCACCGGGCGGTCACCTGCAGATGGCCGTCTCGCGCAGGTATTGGATGTTGTCACTAGTGCGGTGAAAGGCCTCCAGATCAGTGCAGGATTCGCCCTCTGGGCTGATCTGCGTAGTCTGCTGCAGCTGGTAGTCGCGTAATTCGACAAGCTGTCCGTCATTTTGCAGTTCGTGGGAGTGCCTCCGGGTGGTGGTCCCGTCACTCAGATTCGTGTCGACCTGGTTGCTGAATGTTGAGCTGGAACGGATGCCGCTCGGGGTCTGGACCTCGTTCCTGACGTCTGTGACCGTTTGGCACACCTCATGATTGTCCTGGCAGTCGCTTGTCCTGATGACGACCGCGCCGTCGCTGCTTGCTGCCTGTGCCGGCGCTGCAATGGCCGTAATGCCAAGCGCGAGGGCGGCGCCGATGAGGGTGGTGCGTTTCGTGAACATGGTGGTCTGTCCTGCCTGCCGGTGGGTGGGAAGCTCCAGTGTGGCCGCTGCCCCAACCCCCGCCATAGAGCCGTTGGTCCCCTGGAGCGGCCGCAGCTACAGCCGCAGCCACACGGCGTTGTCCGGCTGCAGCCACCCCTCCTTTTCCAGCGGGAAGGCGTTGAAAAGGACGACGCCGGGCGGCAGCTTCACCGGTTCACTTCCCATGGCAAGCGCCACAAGGAAGCCGGGGCTGCGTTCGCAGGTCAGCAGGTTTCCCTGCCTCCACCCGCCAGGTGCCGCCGTCGTCCGCCTCAGCCGGGCTGGTCAGAGACCGGTGTGACCCTGACCCGGGCGATCCGCAGCCGGTCCATGCTGAGGACAGTCAGGACGTATCCGGGGATCTGCACCCGGTCACCTGCCTGCGGGAGCCTGCCGAGGCGGTCCATCATGAACCCCGCCACGGTTTCGTAGTAGCCCTCAGGGAGGGTGATTCCGGAGGCCGCCTTGAACTCCTGCAGGATCAGGCCCCCGTCCACGTCGATGGTTCCGTTGGCCACATTGACCCGGTCCTCGTGCTCGGCGCCCGTGTCGTATTCGTCGTAGATCTCGCCCACCAGTTCCTCCACCAGGTCCTCGAGCGTGACCACGCCGTCAGTGCCGCCGTATTCATCCACCACCAGGGCGATGTGCTGGTTGGTCTTGCGCATCCGGGAAAGCGACGGAAGCACACGGTTGGTCCCGGGCAGCGGCAGGATCTCCCGGGCGATATCTCTCACAGGTGCCTGGTCCTGTGCCTGGTCCCGGGGCATCAGGTCGCGGATGTGGACGAAGCCCAGGACGTCGTCAGGGCTCCGCCCGATGACCGGGAAGCGCGAATACGGCCCGTCCCGGACCATCCTGCGGGCCTCGGCAATGGTCAGCGCGCCGTCGATGAACGTCACCTCTGTGCGGGGCCGCATCACCTCCTGCAGCGTCCGGTCGCCGGCGCCGAACACGTCGGCGAGGATGGTCCGGCTGCTCTCTTCGAGGAGTTCGTTCTCCGCCACCAGGTCCCAAAGCTCTTCGGAACTGATGCCTTCCCGCTTGATGCGCGGGTCGCCGCCGAAGAGCCTGACCACCGCGTCTGTCGACACGGACAGGAGCCAGATGACCGGCCGCATGACACCCGAGAGGGCAATCAGCGGCGGGGCCAGGATTCTGGTGAAGGCAACGGGCCTTTGCAGCGCCAGCCTCTTGGGGGCGAGTTCGCCCAGAACCAGGGAAAGATAAGCAACCAGCATGGTCATGCCGATGACGGACACGGGCCCGGCCGCCGAGCCCAACCCGATGGCTTCGAGGAAGGGCACGACGGCGGGCGCGATCGCCGAGGCGCCATAGGCGGCCGAGAAGAAGCCGGACAGGGTCACGCCAATCTGCACCGCGGAGAGGAAGTGGTTGGGGTTGCGGGCAAGGGCGGCGGTGCGGGCGCCGGTGTCGCCGGATCTCTCGATGCGGCGCACCTGGCTCTCGCGCAGGGATACCAGTGCTATCTCCGCCGCCGCGAACACCCCGCCCAGCAGCACGAAACCGAGAACCAAAGCGATATTAAGCAGGGCGCCGCTGTCCATGACACGACCTTACCCAGCCACGGAACCGCTGGCGCGTCCCCCGGTCGGCGTCAGGAGGCTGCTGAGCGGGGCCGCAGCCGGAGGGCCTGCATGCCCCCATCGACTGCAAGGTCCACGCCCGTAGTGGACCCGGCGAGGGGACTGGCCAGGTAGACGATCGCAGCGGCCACCTCCTCCGGGCAGACCAGCCGGCCGTGCGGCTGGCGCGCCTCCAGCGCAGCACGCTCTGCCTCCGGGTCCGCCGCGGCGGACAACAACCGGCCGATCCACGGAGTGTCCGCGGTGCCCGGGTTTACGCAGTTGACCCTGATCCCTTCCTGCAGGTGGTCGGCAGCCATGGCCAGGGTGAGCGACAGCACGGCACCCTTGGTGGCGCTGTAAAGGGCCCGCTGCGGGAGTCCGGCGGTGGCCGCGACGGAGCAGGTGTTGACGATGGCAGCATGCTCCGATTGCCGCAGGTACGGAAGGGCAGCCCGTGAGACGCGAACCATTCCCAGCACGTTGATATCGAACACGCGGTGCCACTCGTCGTCGTCGTTCGATTCAATGGTGCCCTGCGCACCTACTCCGGCGTTGTTGGCCACGATGTCGATCCCGCCCAGGCGCTCTGCAGCCTCCTGCACCGCCCGGCGGACAGAGCCGTCGTCGGAGACGTCGCAGTGGATTGCCGCGACCCCTTCCGGCGCTTGTTCGGGGCGGAGATCCAGAACGGCGACGACGGCGCCGCGCTCCTGCAGCAGCTGGGCCGTAGCAGCCCCTATCCCGGAGGCTCCTCCGGTGACGATTGCCTTGAGTCCCGCAAACTCCATTGTCTGGTCCTTTCGTGGTTGGGCTCGCTAGCCCTGGAAGAATTCCTGGCGCTGGCGGCCGAGGCCCGCTACTTCAATTTCGACGACGTCCCCGGCCTTCAGGTAGGGGAAGCGCCCGGACAAGGCCACTCCCTCCGGAGTGCCGGTGCAGATCAGGTCTCCGGGCTCAAGGACCAGGTACTGGCTGAGGTCATAAATCACCTGCTCCACCCCAAAGATCAGGTCGCGGGTGGAGGAGTCCTGGCGGATGCCGCCGTTGACCCAGCTCCGCAACTGAAGGTCCGCGGCATCCACCTCATCCGGAGTGACCAGATAGGGACCGGTGGGGCAGAAACCGGCGCAGCTCTTTCCCTTGGACCACTGGCCGCCGGACACCTCCAACTGGAACGTTCGCTCGGAAAGGTCGTTGACGGTGACAAAGCCGGCGATGTGGTCGCGGGCCTGTTCAGGGGATTCCAGATAGGAAGCCCGCCGTCCAATGACCACACCCAGTTCCACCTCCCAGTCCGTCTTGGTGGAACCGCGGGGGATCGCCACTGCATCGAACGGGCCGGCCACGGTGTTGGGTGCCTTGTGGAAGATGATGGGCACCGATGGGGGAGCGGACCCTGACTCGGCCGCGTGCGCCGCATAGTTCATGCCCACGCAGATGACCGATGACGGCCTGGCGATCGGAGCGCCGATCCGGGCACCGTCAACGTCAATTTCTGCAAGTTCCCCGGCGGCAAGCGCCGCCGCAGCACGCCCCGGCCCGTCGGACTCCCAGAAAGCGGCGTCGATGTCCGCCGCTACCTGTTCAAGGGAGTAGTACTTCTTTTCATGCAGCAGGGCGGGCACTTCCTTGCCCGGGTCGCCGATGCGCGCAAATTGCATGGTCCTTCTTTCGTCAATTGGGGTGTTGTTGGCTCTCGAGAGTTACGTGATCAGGCCGCGGTTCCGAAGATCGGCCCATAGCTGGTCCGGGACGGCCCGCGATGCCAGATCGAGGTTCTGCTTCACCTGTTCCGGCGTCCGCATGCCCAGGACCACGCTTGTCACGGCGGGGTGCTGGTACGGGTACTTGAGGGCGGCCGCGGGGAGTGTGGTTCCGTGTGATTCGCAGATGTCCGCCAGCAGGTTCGCCCGCTCCAGCAGCTCCTGCGGGGCTGGTGCGTAGTTGTAGGTGGCGTTCGCAGCTGGCCGTTCCTTGGACAACAGCCCGGAATTGAAGACCCCCACGTTCACCACTCCCACTTCCCGCTCGAGGCACGCCGGCAGCAGTTCATGTGCCGCTCCTTGTTCGAGCAGCGTGTACCGGCCGGCCAGCATGACCACATCGATGTCCGTGTCGGTGACGAAGCGGTGGAGCATTTCGGCCTGGTTCATGCCCGCGCCCCACGCACCGATCACACCCTGGTCGCGCAGCGCGGACAGTGTTGGCGCGGCACCCTCCACTGCTTCGGTCCAGTAGTCGTCCGGGTCGTGGATGTAGACGACGTCGATCCGGTCGGTCCCGAGCCGCTGAAGGCTTTCCTCTATGGAGCGCAGGACGCCGTCCCGGGAGTAGTCACGGACACGGGCCAGATCGTCGGGAACGTCGAACCCCTCACAGTCCTTTCCTTGTGGGGAGGAGTTGGGCCGGAGCAGGCGCCCCACCTTGGTGCTGAGCACGTAGCTGTCGCGGTCCCGGCCCGCGAGGGCTTTTCCAAGGCGCCGTTCGGAAAGTCCCAGCCCGTAGTGCGGGGCTGTATCGAAGTACCGGACGCCACCCTCCCAGGCTGTGTTGACGGCGTCGACCGCCTCCTGCTCCGGCACTTGCCGGTACAGATTGCCGATGGGGGCGCCGCCGAACCCTAGGACGGGAAGACGCACGGTGGTGCCGGGGATGGTGCGGGTCTCTGATTGCATGATTAGTCCTTTTCCTCTTCCTGGTTTGCCGGGCCTCGGACAGCCTCCAGCCGGTAGACCCGAACTGCGGTTCCCTGTGCGACGCTTTCGAGCTCGCTGGCTGATGCACCGGCCATTGCCTGCTCCACGGTGGCGATCCAGTCCTGGTACTCCGCCGGTTCCGTGAGCGAGACTGGCCAGTCGCTGCCGATCATGCACCGCCCGGCCCCAAAGAGGTTCAGGGTTTCCCGAATGAAAGGCAGGGCCTGCGGGGCAACCGGACGCATCGGGTCAGCTTCCGCGCCCGCCCCCGAGATTTTTACGACGACGTTGGGCTGCTTTGCCAGCCCACGCATCGCACTGCTCCATTCGCTGAGTTCACCGGCCGCAATGGGTGGCTTGCCCATGTGGTCCAGGACGATGTCCAGCTCCGGTACCCGGGCAGCAAATGCTGCAAGTTCCGAAAGTTGGGACGAGCGGACGCAGACGTCAAAGGTAAATCCGGCCCTTCCTGCCTGGCGCGCTCCGGCAAGTGTTTCCGCTGCCAGCATGAAACCGGCCTCCCTGTCCTGGAACAGCTGGCGCACTCCGCGGACCAGGGGCCGCTGACGGAGCTCCCCAAGGTCACGGGACACGGCATCCCCGCGGTGAATGGGGGCAAAAGCCACAATCGCCGCCAACTCCGGCCAGGTGTCCCCGAGGCTGGCCACCCAGTCCACTTCCTTCAGCGCCTGGTCATCACGGCAATCGGCCTGCACAAACACGGCCCGTGTCCCGGGCATGTGCGGAAGTTGGTGTGGAAGGAAGGCCCGGTTCAGTCCGGGAACCCCGGTCAACCAGTCGTAGCTGAGCACGGCGGGGTCCCAGACGTGGACGTGTGAGTCTACTGACTGAAGCAATTGCCGGCCCTCATGCTGTTCCGTCTGGCCGGACCCCGATGGTCAGCAGCAAGTTGGCGTAGTGCCGGGTGTCCCCGCTTGCGATGACGACGGCGACGTTCGGCGACCGCGCGGCGTCATAAAAATCGAAGCGCTGGTGGGAAGTAATGGGAATTCCCGTGCCCAGTGCGCTTTCGTAGCCTTTGACTGCCTCTGACCAGTTTCCGTCCGGAGGCGTCATGACTGCGGCTGCCTCGAGCGGAACGGCGTCGATCAGCACTTCCAGAATCTGGTCGATGGTCAGCAGGCCAGGCCTCAGGTTCAGTGCGATCCGCCGGGCGGCGGCGGGAGCGCCGGTGTTGTGCGGGTAATTTGCGTCCGCCAGGAGAATCTGCGAGCCGTGGCCGGATTTAGCGAGGGCCGCCAACAGGTCCGGGTGGGTGAGCGTGTAGTTGATCATGCCTGTTCACCTACCCTTTTCCCGGCCCGTGGTGTCATTCATCTGATGTATTTCGAGTTATTCGATGACAGTATAGGCAGGAGAAGTACTGTACAGGACATACATCTGATGAAAGAGGCTTATGTCAGCGGTCTCACGTGAAGGAGCACTAGGAAAGGCGGCCGCCATGGGCAATGGCAATCCCCATGGGACGATGTCCCAGACAGATGTCGTGATTTCAGGCGTGAAACAGATGCTGTCCTCGCGCCGGCTGCGGCCGGGCGACCGGTTGCCTGTAGAAAAGGACCTGGCAGCGGAATTGCAGGTTTCCAGGGGCTCCCTTCGGGAAGGCGTGCGGGCATTGTCCACCATGGGCATCCTGGAAACCAGGCAGGGGGCCGGTACCTTCGTGACCCGGCTGGAGCCGTCCGCGCTCCTCTCCGCCATGGAATTCTGGGTTGGTCTGCAGGATGGGGAGCGGGCGAATCAGGTGCACACCGTCCGCCGGGCCCTTGAAACGGAAGCTGCAGCGGCGGCGGCGGTGTGTATCGACAGCTCGCAGCTTGATCAGGCCGAAAATATACTGGCGCGGGCGAGCGCGGCCATTCACGCCTCACCCATCGACCATGCCGGCGCCATGCAGTGTGACATCGAATTTCACCGGCTTATCGCGGAGGCCTCAAGGAACCACGTGCTGTCAGCGCTGATCGAGACAGTATCCACGAACACGATCCGCGGCCGAATGTGGCGTTCAATCCATGACAACGAAGGACTGCTGGCCACCCATCGGGAGCATCTGGGAATCCTGGAGGCTCTGCGGCAGCATAACGCCGACAGGGCCAGGACCCGCATGGCAAACCACCTCTATGCCGTGGAGGACTACATCTCGGCCCTCCCTGATCACACGTCATCCTTCAGCGGTCCTTCCACCGCGCCGAACGTTCCGAACCAATGAATTGGAGTGATCTGATGACCGAGCCTTTAGCCACCCCGGAAGACTGGAGCAAGTTGTCCCGGCCCGTTCCCGAATGGTTCCAAAATGCACCGTTCGGCATCTTCATCCACTGGGGCGCCTACTCCGTTCCCGCCTGGGCCGAACCCATCGGCGCCCTCGGCACCATCGAGGACCGGGAATGGTTTACCCACAACCCCTACGCAGAGTGGTACTTCAACACCATCCGCATCGACGGCAGCCCTGCCCAGCAGCACCACCGGGAAGTGTTCGGCGGCGAGGACTACGACGCCTTCCTGGACCAGTGGAAAGCAGAACAGTTCGATCCGGCGGACTGGGTGGAGCTGTTCAAGTTCGCCGGGGCCGACTACGTGGTTCCCACTACCAAGCACCATGACGGCATCGCGCTCTGGGATGCTCCGGGAACAGGGGAGCGGAACACGGTTCACCGTGGTCCCCGCAGGGACCTGATCGGCGAGATCGCCCGGGCCGTGGATGACAAGGGCCTGAAGCTGGGCCTGTATTATTCCGGCGGCCTGGACTGGCATGTGCGGCCCTTCCCGCCGCACGTCACCAGCGAAAGCGTCCATGACACTTCCCGCCCCAAGGACGCCGGCTACGCCGAATACGCCTACAACCATGTGGTGGACCTGGTGGACAAGTACCGCCCGCACGTCCTGTGGAACGACATTGAATGGCCCGACGCCGGCAAGCACTTTGGCGAGCACGGGCTTGGAACCCTCTTTGAACAGTTCTACGCAGCGGTTCCGGACGGCGTGGTGAACGACCGTTGGGGCGCCACCCATAAGGACTACGCCACCAGCGAGTACGAAGCGGCCAGGGAGAACGAGGCCGAATCCGAGTGGGAGAACTGCAGGGGCGTCGGATTCTCCTTCGGCTACAACCAGGTGGAGGGTCCGGAGCAGTCGCTGTCCGGAAGCCAGTTGGCCCGGCACCTGACGGACGTCGTTTCCCGGGGCGGCCACTTCCTGCTCAATGTCGGGCCGCGGGCGGACGGAACCATCCCCGAGATCCAGCGCCAGGCCCTGACCGACCTTGGCCACTGGATGGCAACCGCAAAGCAGTACCTCGTGGGTGCCCGCCCGCTGGAGGGCGCTGCGGCCACGGACCAGGGCGATACATGGGTCCGCTGGGTGGACCGCGGTTCTGAGGTGGTTGCCTTTGTTGATTCGCTCAGCGCGGGGCATGAAGCCGTGCTGCGGCTCAGCGGGGAGGGGCTACCAGCAGCCGGAGCGTCGGTCGAGGGTGCCGGGGGCAGCCTGAGTCTTGACGGCCAGGAACTGAAAGTGGCCCTGGACCCGGAGCGCCCGGGACCGGTGATCGTGCGCATTCCGCGCGGTTAGTCACACCAGAGGTTCGACGGCGGCGGGCAGCACCCGCCGCCGTCGAGCCATTGTGGGGGAGCTTTAGGTGTACATCAGTGAGCCGGGCGTGGTGAGCTTTTCGCCGGTTTCCAGCCAGGTCTTCAGGCCGGAGAGGATCATCGGCCAGCCGCCGTAGAGCTGTTCGTTGGCGCCCTCGCGCAGGTCGCTGTGGGTGACGGTGAGGTGGCAGGAATCGCCTACCGGTTCGATCTCCCACGTGATGGTGGAGGTGCCCTCGGCCTTGACGTCCTCGCCCCAAAGGGCCCGCATGGTCTGGACCAGGCGGCGGGGCGGGTCCACCTCCAGGTTTTCGCCTTCGCCCAGCGGTGCACCCGCCTTCGGGTTGTTCATCACGAACCGGCCGCCGGGGGACCAGTCGGCCTCGAGGGTGTTGCCGAACTGGTACTTGCTGCGGATGTCGCTGTCCGTGATGGCTTCCCAGAGCCGTTCGGGCGTGGTCTTGATGTAAATCTCGAAGATCTTTTCCATGGGACTTTCCAATCTGGATTTGAGGTCGCTGAGGGCAGCGGCCCATGGTTCTGCATATTTGCTGACCCAGCGGTCGTGGACCAGGCGGATGGGGACCGGATTCAGGAAGTGCAGCTTTTCCCGGCCCCGACGGCGGGTCACCACCAGGCCTGCGTCCTCCAGGATGCGGAGGTGCTTGGCGATCCCGAAGCGGGTCATGTCGAACCGCCCTTCAAGGGCACTCAGCGTTTGGCCGTCCTCGCGGAACAGCTCGTCGAGCAGGTCCCGCCGGGTGGGGTCGGAGAGTGCCTTGAACACGTCGTCCATGACAGCAACGATAGGTGACTAAAAGGTCACATATCAAGGGTTTGCGCAGTCGGATCAGTTGCGGGACGCGAGGTTCCTGTCCCGCTCCTCGAAGACCTCCTCGCCCGGTCCCGTGAACGCCCGGGACCGCTCCACCGCCTCAATGGACCCGGTAAACAACTGCGATTCGTGCGGATCTGCGGGGGGATGCGCGCCGCCGGCGGAGGGCGAACCCAGCCCGCGCAGTGGTGCCCTGCGCCGGTTGGCGGTGCCGGCGTCGTCCGTTGCCTGTTCCCAGCGCTGGTGGGGCAGGGCTTCTGGATGGTGCTGCTGCAGGAACGTGACCATGGATTCGCGGACCAGGCAGCGCAGGTCAAAGAGCGCGGCACTGTCCGCCGCGCTGACCAGGATCCGGACGCGGACAAAACCGCCCGTGGCGTCGGTGATCTGCAGGATGCCCACGCGCTCGTCCCACAGTTCGGTACCGGCAAGGAGGCGGCGCAGTTCGGTGCGCATGTCTTCCACCGGGGCACGCCAGTCGAGGTCGAACTCCACGGTGCCCATCACCTCGGACTGGCGGCGGGTCCAGTTCTCGAAAGGCGTGGTGGTGAAGTAGGTGGACGGCAGGATCAGACGGCGGTCATCCCAGAGATGCACCACCACGTAGGTGAGCGTGATTTCCTCGATTCGGCCCCACTCTTTCTGCACCACCACCACGTCATCCACCCGGATGGCATCGGTGAACGCCAGCTGCATGCCGGCGAAGACGTTCACCAGGGACGTCTGCGCGGCAAGGCCGGCAACGATCGAGATGACGCCGGCTGACGCCAGCAGTCCGGCACCGAGCGCCTGGATGGCCGGGAAGGTCAGCATCGCGGTGCCGGCGGCGAGCACCACCACCAGCGCCACAGCGATCCGGCGGGCCAGGATCATCTGTGTACGCAGCCGCCGCGCCCGCCGGTTGTCCGCCACGTCCACGCTGTGCCGGTTCAGCACCACGGCTTCCACGATGAGCAGCACCGCGATGGCCAGCCAGGCAAGCGCACCTATGAGGGCAATCAACAGGAGGTGGTCGACGCCGGGGTGCCAGCTTTCGCTGCCGGCCGTAAGCCCCAGCGCGGTACGGACGCCCGCCAGGCACAGTGCCAGGCGCAGCGGCCGGCGCGCCACCCGGGAGGTGGCCTGCAGCTCGGGCCGCTTCCGGTTCAGGCGGAGGACCACCTTGCGGAGCAGCCAGGACAGCGCCAGTCCGGCCACGACGGCAAGGACAGTGGCGATGAAGGGCAGGGCGGGATTCAGGACGTCTAGCATTCCTTAACCTTTACCAAGCCTGTTACCGGCCTTCGAAATCGACAGGGCTGTGGTGTGCCGCCACACTGGCTGGGCCGCGCGCACTCAGAGCCAGCTGCCAGTGGCGACCCTGTCGCCAAGGTTGCCGCTGGTGGGTAGCCTTGGGCCCATGCAGAAGATATCGATCGATGCGCTGGCCCGGCAGCAGCTCGAGGCCGCCATCGGCTCCACCAACGGCAGGGCTGCAGACACTGTGTACGGCGGCCACGAGAAGATCCTTCGCCAGACGGTGATGGCCATGACGGCCGGAACCCAACTGAGTGAGCACCAGAATCCGGGGGACGCCACCGTGTTCGTGATCCAGGGCTGCGTGAGCCTTCGCGCCGGCGGGGAATCGTGGCAGGGCAAGGTGGGCGACCTGCTGATCGTTCCGCCCGGCCTGCACAGCCTTCACGCGGAGGAGGACTCCACCTTCCTGTTCACGGTGGCCAAGTACCGCGACTAAGTCCCATCGATTGCTCCATATTGGTCGTTTTGGACCCTGAAAACGACAGTTACGGAGCACTCGATGGCGTATTGCGCATAAAGTTCGACGGCGGCTGCCGGCTTTCGTTCCGAAGTCCCGCGCGTATTCCGGATGCCAGATCAACGTGCCGGGCCGGGCTTGGTCTTGGGCATGGGAGGCGCCGAGGGTGTGTCCGGCCGGTCTGGCGCCCCTTTGCCGCCCGCCTTCGATTCGGTGGCATCGCTGCCGGGGATGGCAGGCCCGCCTGCCTCAGGAGGGGCGACACCGCCGCGTTGTCCGGAGGCCTTAGCGCCGGGCTCAGCTCCGTGGCCAGCATCTGCCGGCATCCCGGTCAGGCCACCCGGGGGAACTTCAGGTGAATCAGCGGCCGGTTCGTGTGTCTCCGGAGGTTCGGCAGCAATCCGGTCGGTGGACTGGGCGGGTGCCGAAGGAGGAGCAGGCAAAGGCCCGTGGGTCAGCGCCGCAGTGGGTACGTCCGACGCGGGAGCGGGTATGACAGTAGGCCCGGGCATTGGTGCTTCGGCGGGAAGGGTGGGTGCAGGAGTCCCGGGGGCCGGAGGCGAGAACCAGCCCATGACGGCACTGATGCTTTCCCCAGCTTCACGGCGGACGTTTTCGTTTCCTGCCGCGGCGCCGCCGGCAATACCGAAGGAAGCAGCCACGGCGAGCGTAGTGATGACGACGTGCTTCTTCTTCCGGTGCTTGCCCGGTTCTAAACAGGTCACGCTGGCTGTTTTGGAGTCTGCCAAAAATGGTGCAAGCTCGGCTGACGGAGCGGGGACTTCGGAAACCCTGAGCGTCCGCAGCTCCAGCAACAGTTCCCGAAGTTCCGCATCGTTCGGGAAGCCTGCCTCGGTCAGCAGCGCCTCGACGGATTGTTCGTCGCTGAGCCTGCGCTTCTGCCGGGCCTTGTCGTCAGTCGTCATTACCGGTCCTCCCGTAATGAGGTACAGAGCTTGCGGAGGCGGCAGAGGGCCCGGCGCTGCAGTTGTTTGATGGCACCGGGGGTCTTGCCCATGATCTCCGCCGTCGTCTCAACCGAAAGGTCCGCCACGATCCTCAGCGTGATCACATCCTGTTGGTCCTGCTGCAAATCACTCAGCAAGGACTTGACGTTGCCAGAGCTTTCCACCGCCAGCAGGTCGTCCTCGGCCGAAGTGCTGCAGCGCGGGTCCTGATCAGGGTCGTAGTCCGTGGTGTGTGGCGTCTTCAGCCTTCGCCTGTGCTCGTCAACGTAGCGTGCATGGGCGATGGAGAAGACCAGGGACTTGACGCCCTTCATCCCGCCGCGCACGTCCCCGAGCTGCGGGACAAGGGCCAGAAAGACCTCCTGGGTCAGAGCCTCGGGGTCCTCAACGCCACGTGAGCGCAGGTAGCTGAGCACCCCAGGCGAGAATTCGCGGTAAGCAGCACAGAAGATGCTGTCGTCCGTCTTTCCTGACGGCTCTGCCTCGTGCTCAATCCTTTGCATCCGCCCCCCTGCGGCAGATTTCCCTGGAACGCTCTGCACATTGGCTGCTGCGCCGGGACGGTGAATGCGTCCCGGGGCAGCAGAGCCATACGACAGCTACCGCTGGCCGTTGTTGGAGTGCTTGGCGCTGGTGCCGGCCTGGTGTCCGGCGCCGTTGGATGAGGCTACGCCCTGGCGCTGCTCCTTCACCGGCTGCTGTAGCTGGTCCTGCCCTGCCGTGACAGGGGAGTCGCCGTCCTCGGCGTCCTCGTCTCCGGGAGCCGCAACAGTGGCGCAGTAGGCACCGACGCCGTCCTCCCCGCCGGCAGCCTGGACCAGGGCGGTGTAGGCCGTGGACGTGGTGCTCAAGCCGCCGTTGGTGAAGGCATTGCAAAGGCCGAAGGCTGCAGGGCCGGTGGCGTCAGGTCCCGCGGCCGTGGACGTGGGCGAAGGTTCGGGGTCAGCCGTTTCCGTGGGGGCCGGCTCTGGTGACTCCGTTTCTGTTTCCGTTGGCGTAGGTTCCGGCACTTCTGTCTCCGTTTCCGTTGGCGTAGGTTCCGGCGCCTCGGTTTCGGTTTCCGTGGGAGTTGGCTCGGGGGATTCCGTTTCCGTTGCCGTGGGGCTCGGCGACGGCGATTCCGTTTCCGCAAGGACGGACGGTGTGTCCGGCAGCGACTCTGCCATGGCGGCTACGCCCGTGCCGCCCACCGCCAAAGCTCCTGCTGCCAGCACAGTCATGGCGAGCTTGTTGCCCGAGAAAGTGAAGAAAGACATGAGACCCTCCGTTGACGAACTCTTTTGTTTGGTATCAACTCGGCGGGTTATCCCCGCACTTAGTGGATCGAAACTCAGGTCACAAAGGTTACGGGTTTGCGACAAACTTTTGACGAACTTGTCATCACAGGGCTCATCGACTGCTCCGTAGATGCCGTTTTGGGGCGTGAAAACGGCGTCTACGGAGCAATCGATGCGGGAGGTTAGGCGCGCTCCTTGATGCTTTCCTTGATGGGACGAGGCTCCAGCCAGATGCGTTCGCGGGGGCCCGGCGGGTAGGCATACCGCTTCCCGGCGAGCGTAATCACAAACGCGGCAACCAACGGTATCGCCGCCGCGGCCGGGACCAGCAGCGGGCCGCCCACCACCAGCGCCGCCGAACCGTACAGCGCGCCGATGGTGATGCCCAACTGGATGGTCAGGACGGTGAGCCCGTTCGCAGCCTCGCTGTACTCGCCGCCGGCCCGGAGGATCGCCGACTGGTTGTAAATACCGATCGCGCCCAGGCCGGCCCCCCAAATGGTCATCAGGACCAGGGCCAGGGGCAGGTTCCCCACCGCGAAAGGCAGGAGGAACATCGACGCGGCGATGGCCGCCGTCGTGATCAGCAATGAACGGCGCGGCCGGGAATCCACGGTGAGTCCCGCAATCCAAATGCCCAGCAACCCGGATCCGCCCAGCACCGTGAGGGAGAGGCTGATGGCGTAGTCCGGCAATGCGGCCTCGCGGATGAAGGGGGCGATGTAGGTAAACAGCGCGAAGTGGGCCAGGACCAGCAGCGGCCAGGCGATGGCCACTGATTTCACACCCGGCTGGCCGATGGCCTTGCGCAGTGACGGCCGGGCGGCATCCGAAATGCGCCGGACGCGGGGGAGCAGCCAGAATGCAAGCACGGTCAGGACCACCCCGAACCCGGCGAGCACCAGGAACGCTGCGCGCCAGCCGAGGAATCCGCCCAAAGCCGTACCAACGGGGGCGCCGATGGCCAGGCCCAGGCTGTTGCCGCTGAACACGATCGCCAGGGCTTTGCCCACCTTGTCCGCCGGGACCACCCGGGATACGAACGGCGCCATGGTTGTCCACAGCAGCCCATGTGCCAGGCCACCCACCAGGCGCGCGATCATCGCCGAGGTGAAATCCGGTGCCAGTCCCACCATGGCATTGCTGAGTGCGAAGGTCAGGACCAGGCCCACCAGCAGGGCGTGCCGGGGAATCTTTCCCAACAGGCGGGCAGCCGGAACCACCGTGACCACGATGACGGCGGCGTAGGCGGCGGCAAGGTAGCCGGCCACCGGCTCGGAGACCCCCAAACCGGTGCTGATCTGGGGCAGCAGGCCGGACGGCAGGAGTTCAGTGGTGATGGCAGTAAAAGCGATGGTGGCAAGGACCGCCATCGCGGCATACGGAAAACGGGCAGGCACGGGCGCGGAAGTCGCGGAGGACATGGGGGTGAGGATCCATTCAAGGGGGAGGGGTGGAATGCGGCGCTGCTCGCCTGACAATTCCTCCCTTAAATTTACCGGATCGAAGGGTCTGTCACGGACATGACAGACGCCCTGCTCCTGCCGTGCGGAGCCACCGCACGGTCCCCGAACCGCCCCTTGTAAAGGATCTCCTACCGGCGGCCGGAATCGGTGTCCGTGTACGAACCTGGCCGGACGGAATCAGCGGCTGATAGCCTCGTTGACCCGCTGTGTCTGGTTAAGGCGCGCGTCCAGCAGTCCGGCTGCGACTGCTGGGGCCAGGCCGGGCGCCAGCGGAAGGCGCGGGACCACCAGGCAGTGCCACAGGTGGTAGATGTCCGCCTTGCCGGACCAGACGGTGGAGGTGACGTTGCCGTTCTCGTCGAGTTCCTGCTTCCAGGATCCGTGCTCGTAGTCGATGAACCAGTCGCGGGCGTGGTCCCAGATCCGCTCGTACCAGTCCGCATACTTTGTCTCGCCGGTGGCGATGTAGAGGGCGGCGGCGCCCCCGATGGCCTCGGCGGGCACCCAGCGGATGCGGGTGGTGACCACCGGCTTGCCTTCCCAGTCCACCGTGTACACGAAGCCACGGTGGCCGTCAGGTTCCCACGCGTCGCGGATGGCGGCGTCGAACAGGCCGCGGGCGTCCTCCAGCAACCATGCCGGGACGTCCAGGCCGCGGGCCTCGAGCCCGGCGCGGAGGTGGAGGAGCAGGCGCGCCCACTCGACCCAGTGGCCGGGCGTTCCGCCGTAGGCGCGGAACTGGCTGGCCCGGTCGTCGGTGTTGTACTCCGGCATGGGGTTCCACTCCGGGTCGAAGTGCTCAAACACCCGGTAGTTGTTGTTGCGGGCGAAGTCGTGGATGAGCACCTCGGCGATGTGCAGGGCGCGTTCCAGCCAGCGGTTCTCCCCGGTTACGTCCGCGACGATCAGGTAGGCCTCGACCGAGTGCATGCTCGCGTTGCCGCCACGGTACGCCTCGGTTTCCGTGAACTCCCGGTTCCACGAGTCGAAGCACATGTTGGCCTGGTGGTCCCAGAATTTCGTGTCGGCTATCCGGAGGGCCTCGTCCAGTAATTGCCGGGCCCCGGGCCGCCCTGCGGCTACGGCACTGGCAGCGGCGAGGAGCACGAAGGAGTGCTGGTAGCCGGACTTCGTGTCATTCACGGGGCCGTTGGCGTCCACCTCGGCGTACCAGCCGCCGAACTCATCATCGTGGAGGGGGCCGTTGAGCGCCGCGATGCCGTGGTCCACCAGGGTCGCAGCACCTGGCCGTCCCATCAGTGCGGCGACGGCGAAGCTGTGGGTCATCCGCGCAGTGATCCAAAGATGGGTCGGCTTGTCCGCGAACACCTTGCCGTAGTTATCCAGCCAGCCGAATCCCGTGGGGACCTTGGAAGCCTCGGCGAAACGGACAAGCCGGTCGGTTTCCGCCTCGAGCCATCGTGCGTGGGCGGCATTGTCGAGCCACGTCATGTTGTTTCCTCTTTCTTTGCAGGTTGCGGGTGTTGGACGGGTGCGGCAGTTCTCAGCCGGCGGCGTCGAGTACGCCGCGGACAATCGTCGCTGCCGCGCCCAGATACGCCAGGACGATCAGGAGTATCTGGGCGGCGCGGGCGGGGACGTGTTTAGCGGCAAGGTCACCGAGTACAAGGCCTGACAGGCAGGCGACGGCGACGGCGATCCACATGGCCAACGGCAGCGCCGGGAACGAGGCGGGAGCGGTGATCGCCTTCGAGACCAGGGAGAACGTGCCGATGGTGAAGAAGTACGGCTGCATGGTGGCCGCGAAGGATTTGTGCTGCCACCGGGTGGCGATGGAGTACATGCTGACGGCCGGCCCGCCCACGCCTGCCGCCGTGTTCATGAACCCGCTGAGGCCGCCGGCGGTGAAGAGGTAGCGGCGGCGCTCCGGCAGGGTAGCGGATTTCAGGACCAGCAGGACGGTCAGGCCGACGGCGAGGATCACCCCGATGGAGATCTCCAGGATGGCCGGCGGTATGAGGCGGATCAGGATCGCCGCCGGGATGATCCCCAGCAGCGCCGAGGCCGCGAGCAGCATGTACCGCTTCCAGTCGATGTCCCGGACCACCCGGAAGATGATGGCCCCCGCCGTCACGGCGCCGCACACGTTCACCAGCACCACACCCTCCACCGGGCCCAGGAGCAGGACCAGGAAGGGGGCAGCCACCAGCGCGAACCCCATGCCGGTGACGCGCTGCATCCCGGCCCCCATGACGACGGCGCCCAACACCAGCCCGGTGGTCAGCATTTACGGCCTCCAGGCCACGTACTGGACCTCCTCGAACTCTTCGAGGCCCAGGCTTGATCCCTCCCGGCCCAGGCCCGATTGCTTGGCGCCGCCCATGGGGGCGAAGGCAACCGACGGCAAGGGGTCGTTCACGCCGACGATGCCGGCGTCGAGCCGCTCCGGGATGTCCCAGCCGCGCTTGGGGCTGCTGCTCCACACGTAGGCGGCCAGGCCCATCTCTGTGGCGTTGGCCTTCCTGATTGCCTCTTCCTCCGAGGAGAAGGTGACGACGCCGGCCGCCGGGCCGAACACTTCATCGGTCACCAATGGTGCGTCGTCCGGGACGTCGGCGAGCAGTGTGGGTGCCAGGAAGGACCCCTGCGCCGGGACCTCGGTCCGCTGCGTAACGCGCCGGGCGCCTCGGCTGAGGGCGTCGTCCACCAGTGCCTGCACCGCGGATACCCGTTCGGCGTCGATGACGGGACCCAGATCCGGAACCGGGGCGCCGGCGTCGGGAACGCCGTGGCCGATGCTCATCGCGTCAAAGCGTGCGCCGAGCTTCTGCGCGAACTCGTCCGCGATGCTGTCCTGGACCAGGAACCGGTTGGCGGCCACGCAGGACTGGCCGGTGTTGCGCAGCCGGCCCAGGATGGCGCCTTCGACGGCCGCGTCCAGGTCGGCGTCCTCGAACACGATGAAGGGCGCGTTGCCGCCCAGTTCCAGCAGGGGCCGGACCACGCGCTCCGAGGCTGACGCCATGATCTGCCTGCCCACGCCCGTGGACCCGGTGAAGCTGACGGCCCGGACCGCCGGATGGGACATCAATGCCCCGGTGATCTCACGGGAGGGACCGTGGACCAGGTTCACCACACCGGCGGGGAACCCGGCGTCGTGCAGGACCTCGAACAGGCCGGTGGCGGCCAGCGGTGCCTTCTCGGACACCCTGCCCACCACGGTGCAGCCTGCGGCCAGCATGGCGGCCAGTTTCCGGGCCTGGATGGAGACCGGGAAGTTCCAGGGCGTGAGGCTGAGGGCCACGCCGATGGGTTTGCGGGTGCTCAGGTGCCGGCGGCCCTGCAGCTCGGGCGGGCTGAGGGTGCCGGTGGCCCGGCGGGCTTCCTCCGCGAACCAGCGGAAATACTCCACCGAGAAATCCACCTCGCCCTGTGCCTCCGGGAGCCGCTTGCCGGCTTCCAGTGCCAGGGTGTGCGCGAGTTCGTCGCGGCGTTCCGCCAGGAGGTCGGCGGCGTTGCGGAGCAGGTCCGCCCGGTTGCGGACGGTGGTGCGTGACCACGGGCCGAAGGCCTCCGCCGCGGCATCGGCCGCCTGCGTGGCATCCGCGGCGGTGCCCCACGCCACCTCGCCCACGGTGCTGCCGTTGCCAGGATCAGTTACGTCCTTGGCGGTTCCTGCGGTATGCCAGCTGCCGTTAATAAGGTGCCGGGCCGATTTGAGGTTCATGAATGGTGCCTTTCGTTGGCTGGGAGGGCGCGGCCACCCGCGCAGCCGCCCGTCGTCGTCGTACTCATCCCTTGCTCGCCCCGGCGGTGATGCCTGCAACAAAGTAGCGCTGCAGGAAGACGTAGGCCACCACCACGGGCAGGGATGCCAGGATGACGCCGGCGAACAGGAGCGGGTAGTTGGTCTGGAATTCGCCCTGGAAGCTCAGCAGCGCGAGCGGCAGGGTGCGGTTGCCGGGAGTCTGGATGAACAGCAGCGGGTACAGCAGCTCGTTCCAGTGGATGACGAACAGGAAGATCGCGGCGGCCGCGATGGAGGGGGCGGAGAGCGGAAGGGCAATGGAGGCGTAGGTCTTCCACGGCCCGCTGCCGTCAATGGAGGATGCTTCGTAGAGTTCCTTGGGCAGTGTCCGCATGAACCCGCCCAGGATGAACACTGCGATGGGCAAGGTGGACACCACATTGGCCAGGATCAGGCCGCCCAGGTTGTCCAGCAGGCCCAACCTGCCGAAGAGCACGTACAGCGGCACCATGTTGGCTTGCGCCGGGATGGCCATCCCGAGGACCAGGAAACCGAAGATGGCCCAGGACATGAACCCCTTCAGCCGGGACACGGCGTAGCCGGCCAGGCTGGCCAGGAACAGGGTGAGCGGGACGGAGATGCCGGTGACAATGACACTGTTCATGAAGGACGAGCCCAGGTTCTGGCCGCCAACCACTTCGGCAAAGTTATCCGGGGCGATGGAGTGCGGGAGGCTGAACGGCCCGGCGAACAGTTCCTGCGTGGTCTTGAAGCTGCCGAAGGCCACCACGGTCAGCGGAACGATGATGATGACCGCGTAGATGGCCAGGATGGCGCGGCGGCTTATTGAGGCGAGCATGCTGCTATTCCCCCTTCGGGGTCAGCCGGAGCAAGCGGCGCTGCAGCCAGGTGACCAGGGCGATCATCGCCATGAAGATGATCGACTGGGCGGCGGCGTAGCCGAACTCCGAGTTGGCAAAGGTGCTGTAAATGCGGGTGGAGAGGATGTCCAGGGAACTCTTGGGCGGGTTTCCCGCGATGCCCAGGATCAGGTCGAACGCCTTGAACGACTGCACCGTGGTGTAGGCCACCACGATGGACGTGGCCGGGGTCACGAACGGCCAGGTGATGGACTTGAACTGCTGCCACTTGTTGGCGCCGTCCATTTCCGCTGCTTCGTATAGTTCGCGCGGGATGGCCTGCAGCCCCGCGATGTAGACCACCATCATTTGGCCGGAATGGAACCACACCTGGGTGACAGCGACCCAATAGAGAGCCTGGGCGTCGTTACCAAGGTAGGAGCCGCCGTCCACACCCACCGTCTTGAGGACCGTGTTGGCCAGGCCGAAGTTGGGATCGTAGATGAACTTCCAGATGAAGGCCACCGACACCGAGGACAGGATGGTGGGGAAGAAGAACAGGGCGCGGAGCAGGATGCTGCCGCGGGAATTCTTCGTCAGGAGCAGAGCGAGGATCAGTGAGAAGATCGTCTGGGCGATCACCACCAGCAGCACGAACTTCAGGTTGTTGGTCAGCGCGTTGGTGAACAGCGAGTCCTTGGTGAACGCCCGGATGAAGTTGTCCAGCCCCACGTAGTTGAACGCCGCCGAGAAGCCGTTCCAGTCAGTGATCGCGTACTGGAAGGCCTGCAGCGTGGGCATCACCAGGAAGAAGGCGACGACGGCGACGGCAGGCAACGGGAACAGGTACAGGGCCGGATTCACCCGGGTGGGGGAGCGGCGGCGCACCTTGGCAGTGTTGGCGGGAGTTGGGCTCTCCGGTGCCTTGCCCTTGGCAGCGGTTCCCGGATGGATGCTCATAGCCGTTCGTCAACAATCTTCTGGGCGGCTGCGGCTGCCTGCTCCGGGCTGGTGCCGGAGATGACGGCCGTTGCGCTGGCCTCCACCGCATTCCGGACGTCCAGGTTGTTGAACTGGAACCGGGCCGCGAGGGCGGTCTTCTTCTGCAGCCAGGGGCTCAGCCGCTTCAGGTCCGGGTTGGTGTACTCCACCTTGTCCACGGAAACGTGCTGGGCCGTTTGGTTGGCGTAGTAGCCGGCGTTTTCGGGCTCGGAGAGGAAATCGATCCAGGCTGCCGCGGCGGCCTGGTTCTTGCTGGCCGAGTTGACGCCCAGGATGAAGGTGGCGTTGTAGGCGCCCTCGTACTTGCCCTTGCCGTCGGAAGTGGTGTTGGGGAACACCAGGTCGATGGGGAATTTGGCACCCAGTCCGCGGACCGCTGCGATGTGGTACGAACCGGTGGCCAGCATGGCGGCCTTGCCCTGCGAGAACAGGTTCTGTGCCGGCTCCACCGCGGTGCCGGTGGCGTTGGGCTGCAGGTACGGGACCAGGTCCTTGTACTGGTTCAGCATCTTGATGAACCAGTCGTCGGTCACCTTGAGCTTGCCCTGCTCGATCTGGGCGCACATGTCGTCCACCGGCGCGTTGTTGGCGATCATGCAGTTGAACAGCTGGCCGCCGTTTCCCACGTCGCCGCCGGGCCAGGAGATGGGGATGACGCCGGCGGAGGCGAGCTTCTCGCACATGCCCAGGAAGGCGTCCCAGTTCTTGGGGGCAATCTCGGCGCCGGCCTTGTCGAAGAGATCAAGGTTGGCCATGGGCATCGGGAACACCACCTGGTAGGGCAGGCCCAGCTGGCTGTCCCCGTTCTGTCCGGCGGAGAGCAGGCCCTTCTGGTAGTTCTTCACCGCCTGGCTGTCCTTGAGTTCGGTGTAGATCCCGGCTTCGGTGAAGTTCTTGAACTGGGCGCCGCGGAAGGTGGCGAAGGCGTCGCCGATGGAGCCGCCGCGCAGCTTCTGCAGGGCCTGGGCGTTGTAGTCGTTGGAGGTGGAGATGTCCTGCGCCACCTCCACGCCGCTGTGCTTTGCTGCGAAGCGCTTGATGAGTTCGTCAAACACGGCCTTGTCCTCGCCGCGCCAGTGCGCGAAGGAGACCTTGCCGGTGACGGCGCCGGTGGACGGGGCAGCCGGTCCGCTGGCTCCTCCGGGTGCGGTGGAACCGCCGGGCCCGGCGCACGCCGCCGCGGTGGCGCCGAAGCCCAGGGCGCCGAGAATGGCCATGGCCTGCCTGCGTGAAATCTGACTCACAATATTCTCCTCGTTGAGTGTTTGCTGTGCCTTGTTTGCTTGCTGCGGAGAGGGGTTGCCCCGGCGACGCTTCGGCGCTCCAACCGCGCCTAGGCGTGCGTCCGTTGGCTGGAGACGACGTCGTCCACCACGGCGCAGAGGCGCTGCAGCCGGCGGACGGCGTCCGTGGAGAGGGATGCGACGACGTCGGGGGCGCCGATGCAGGAGGCCCACACGGCGCGTCCGGAGAGGAAGCCGCTGGCACCTTCCAGGCAGGCCCACCGAACGGCGTCCGGGAAGACGTCTTCGGGGACACCCGAGGACAGGACCACCCAGGGTCCGTCGATGGCCTTGGTCAGTTCGGCGCACGCGGCGCGGACCTCTGCTTCGGAGGCCTGGCCCTTGAAGGGGACCTCGGCTTTGTAGAGGTCGGCGCCCAGGCTGCCCAGTTCCTTGGCAGCGGCGAGGATTCCGGCGTTCCAGTCGAAGTCGCCGCCGGCAAGGGGCTTGCGGGAGACGGGTTCGATGATGCTGATCAGCCCGGCGGACCGGCAGCTCTCCACGAATTCGCGGACCATGGCCACCCGGCCCTCGGCGGGCTCGTCGGGGCGGTACAGCACCAGCAGCTTGAGGGCCTTGGCGCCGAGGGCCTTGTACTTGTGCGGCTCCACCAGGCGGTCGATGGTCACCTCGCCCACCAGCTCGCCGTGCGCGGATTCGAAGTGGTCCGCGGAAGCGATGAGTCCGCAGCCGGGGTCCACGACGCCGGCCTCGATGGCCTGGTCAAGGGCGAACTGCCGGTCGATGAGGATTCCCGAGGCGTAGGGGCTGAGGATGCGTGCGGCCTCCAGCTTGAAGTCCTGCAGGTCCTGGTCGGTAACGGGCTTGTCCGTGTGCTCGGCGAACATGTTGCGCATGGCTTCGCGCTGGTCCACGGCGAGCATCGCGAAGGCGCCTGAGGGGCGCTGCAGGGGGGAAAGGTCGGTGTGGCTCATGGGCTGCTTCTTTCAGCTGGCTGGTATTAGGGCTAGGCAGGTTGGTTGGTGGCAAGTTCGGAGGTGACGGCCTGGTGCGGGATGGCCGAGCGGCCGTCCAGCCCGGCGCAGGAGGCTGCGGCGGTGCGGCCGGCGAACGCGGCGGCCTCCACCAGCGGGAGCCCGGCGGCGACGGCCGCGAGGAGTGCGCCGTGGTAGACGTCGCCGGCGCCGAGGGTGGAAACGATCTCTGCCGGCGTGGCGGGCACGTGGACGGGTTCGCCGCCCCGTTCCAGGACCCAGGCGCCGTCTGCGCCGGCGGTGGCGACGACGGCGGAGGCACCGTCGTCGACCGCTTTGCCCAGGAGCGCCGCGGGGGAGAGGTCCGCGCCGTACTCGGCGGCGAGCCTTTCGATGGTGGGGACGTAGAGTGCGACGCCCCGGGGGCTGAAGGCGGCGATCGGATTGCCGGCGTCCACGCTGATGTTCAGGGCGGCGGTGCCGGCCACGGCGTTCCAGCCCAGGTGGTCCGTGTGGACCCACGCGGCTGATTCCAGCAGTTCGAAGAACCGGCTCCCGGCGGGAAAACTGACCGGGGGCACGGGCCGGGTGACGATGGCCCGGCTTTCGGTGGCCCTGCTGACGATGATCACGCTGGCGCCGGTTTTGACACCGGGATCGCGGACGACGGCGGAGGTGTCCACGCCCTCGGCCTCGAGTCCGGCGATGATGCGGTCACCCTCCTCATCAGTGCCGAGGACGCCGGCGAAGGCAGTGTTGGCGCCTGCCCGGGCCGCCGCGACGGCTGCGGTGGCTGCGGGGCCGCCGCCCGCCGTCGCAAAGTCCGTGGCGACAGTGCGGCTGTCCGCCGCCGGGTAGTCCTGCACCAGGGCGATGGAGTCAAGGGTGGCGCAGCCTACGAAGAGCAGGGGTCCAGTTGACGGTTGGGGCACGTTCCACCTCGTTGTAGTTGCGGCTGGTACTGAAGAAATATACACATAGCATGTTGGAAAAACAACATTTTCTGTATAGTTGTGTTTGGGATGCAACGCCGCGGTCCCCCACTCAACGTAGAGAAACGGAGCAGCTCATGTCATTGCCTACTGCGGAATCAGTACGGACAATCCGGTACGGCCTCATCGGAGCCGGCCATATGGCCCGTGAACATGTCCGGAACCTTGCCCTGATCCCGGGAAGCCGGATCACCGCAGTGTCGGATCCCACGTCGTCGTCCCTGGATGAGACGGTGAAGGAGATCGGCTATGAGGTCCGGACATTTCCTTCCCATCAGGAACTGCTGGCATCAGGGCTGGTGGACGCCCTCGTGATCGCCAGCCCCAACGACACCCACCTGGGCATCCTCAAGGACATTTTCGCCAGCGGAACCAACCTGCCCGTGCTCGTGGAGAAGCCCGTGTGCACCAGCGCGGAGCAGGCAGACGAACTTGAGGTGCTGGCCGCCAACTACTCCGCACCAGTGTGGGTTGCCATGGAGTACCGGTATATGCCGCCGGTGCAGGAGATCATCCAGGCGGCCCACGGCGGCAGGCTTGGCAACATCCATATGCTCTCCATCGTGGAACACCGCTTCCCGTTCCTGCACAAGGTGGACGCCTGGAACCGCTTCGCAGAGCGGACCGGCGGCACATTGGTTGAAAAATGCTGCCACTTCTTCGACCTGATGCGGCTGATCCTGCAGGACGAGCCGGTGCGGGTTTATGCCAGCGGCGGCCACGATGTTAACCATATGGACGAGGTCTATGACGGACGGGTTTCGGACATGGTGGACAACGCCTACGTCATCGTTGACTTCAAGGGCGGTCGCAGGGCCATGCTGGAGCTGTCCATGTTTGCCGAAGGATCCAAGTTCCAGGAACGGATCTCCGTTGTGGGGGACGCTGCCAAGATTGAAACCCTCATCCCGGTAGCTGCCAATCACTGGATTCCCGGAGACGAGACTGAGGCAACTGTGGAATTCAGCCCACGGTCCCCGCTGGGCCCCGAAAAGCATGACGTTCCGGTGGATGAGGCTGTCCTGGCAGCCGGCGCGCACCACGGCTCCACCTACTATGAGCACCTGGGCTTCCGGAAGGCCATCCTGGGTGAAGGTCCGGTGGAGGTCACCGTGGCGGACGGCCTGCAGTCGGTCCGCATGGGCCTCGCTGCCGAACGTTCTATTACGGAAGGACGTCCCGTGGAGTTGGGTAATGCCGCCGTCGGGGTACGTTCATAAGAAGATACGTGTTGGAATTGCAACATCCCGCCAGGCTCCTGCCCGGCGTATTGGGGAGGGAGAACGGCCGATGAGCACCACACATGAAGAGGCTCCGCTGACGCCCCGCCAGCGCACCATCCTGGATGAACTCGGTCGCAGGGGGTTCATTTCCACCAACGACCTGGCGGAGACGTTCGCGGTCTCCGACATGACGGTGCGGAGGGACACCCGGGTCCTGTCCAAGCGCGGGCTGGCCCGGGTGGTCCACGGGGGCGTCAGTGCTGTGGACGGGCACGGCCAGAACGCAAACTTCGCTGCACGCGTCCGGGAGGACGCGGAGGCCAAGCTGCGGGTTGCCCGGGCCTGTCTATCGCTGGTCGGCGAGCGGGATGCCATCATCCTCGACGCCGGCACCACCACCTACCAGATCGCGCAGGAACTGCCCACGTCCTTCACCGGCACTGTCATCACGCACTCCGCGCCAACCATCCAGCGGTGCCTCCAGCTGACGGCGGCACGCACTATCTGCCTGGGCGGGGAGCTGCTGCTGGACAGCCAGGCGTTCAACGGCCCCATGACCATCAGCGCCGCCGCCGGCCTCCGTGCCAAGACAGCCTTCATCGGCGTGAGCGGCATCCATGACGAGGCGTTCTATATTGAGCGTGACGTGGAGCGCGCCACTAAGATCGCCCTTATGAATTCAGCCGAACAGGTGGTGGTGGTGGCAACCCATCAGAAGATGCTGCGGTACGCATTGGCGCGGCTGGCGGGTTTCGATGCTGTGGACGTCCTGGTGACGGATGCGCCGCCGCCGCAGGAAATCGAGTATGCCTTGAGGGCCGCCAACGTCAAGCTGATGGTGGCCGCATGACCGCCCGCCTGCGCGTCTGCCTGCCCGCCCAAAACCTGCTGGACGCACTGGCCCCGATGGACGGCGTCGACTTTGTTCTCTGGGACCTGACCGGGCCGCCGCCGGAACGCCGGCTGGACCTGGTGGTCCCCGGCTACATGGGCAAACCGTCGGCGCTCTCCGCGCTGGAGGGCGTCGACGTCGGGCTGGTGCAGAGCCAGTCCATCGGGTACGACGGCGTCGCCGCGGTGTTGCCCCAAGGCGTCACCTTCGCCAACGCGGCGGGAGTCCATGAGACGTCCACGGCGGAGCTCGCCGTGGGCATGATGGTCGCTTCCCAGCGCGGTATCCCTGACTTTGTCCGGAACCAGCAAACCGGCGCATGGGACAACAGCCAGCGGCCCAGCCTGGCCGACCGGCGCGTGCTGCTGGTGGGCTACGGGGGAGTGGGCAAGGCCATCGAGGCCCGGCTCCTGCCGTTCGAAACCGAGGTCACCCGGATGGCCAGCCGCGCCCGGGACGATGAGCGCGGAACCATCCTCGGGATCGACTCGCTCTACGAGCAGTTGCCGCTGCACGAGATCGTGGTGGTCAGCGTCCCGCTGAGCGACGACACCCAGCAACTGGTGGACGCGAAGTTCCTGGCTGCCATGCCGGACGGCGCCCTGCTGGTCAACGTGGCCCGTGGGCCGGTAGCGGACACCGGAGCGTTGCTGGCAGAGACGTCAAGCGGACGCCTCCGGGCAGCCCTGGACGTCACCGATCCGGAGCCGCTGCCCGCTGACCACCCCTTGTGGACCACCCCCGGCGTGCTGATCACCCCGCACGTGGGCGGCGCCAGCTCTGCCATGTTCCCCCGGATGGTCCGGCTGCTCCGGAAGCAGATAGGGCTGCTGCTCGAGGGCAAGGATCCGGTGAACGTGGTCCTCCCTTAACGGCAGCGGCTCCCGCCCCTATGCTTGGCCCATGTCCACCTTTGAAGTCCGCCGCAGTGCCGTCATCCCTGCCGCCGCCGAAGAGATCTTTCCGCTGGTCAACAACTTCCACGAATGGACCGCATGGTCCCCGTGGGAGGTCATCGATCCGGGCATGAGCCGCCGTTACTTCGGCAGTGAATCCGGGACGGGGGCCGGGTATGAGTGGAGCGGCAACCGCAAGGCGGGCAGCGGCACCATGGAGATCGAGGAATCAGTGCCTTCGAGCCTGGTCCGGATCCGGCTGCAGTTCACCAGGCCGTTCAAGGCGCTGAACCCCACCACTTTCAGCTTCACCCCTGCCCCGGGAGGCACTGAAGTGACCTGGCGGATGACCGGGGAGAACAAGGGCCTGGGCAGGGTGTTCGCGCTGTTCATGAACATGGACAAAATGGTGGGCGCCGACTTCGAACGGGGACTCTCGGCGTTGGCTTCCACAGTCGCGGCCAGGAAGAGCTGAGGCCTCCGGTGGGCGCTGTGGACCAGGCGCTGGCCCTGATTGAGGAACCGGACCGCAGCTGCCTGCAGCACGTGGTGGAGCTTGCACGGACCCTGGCTCCCGACGCCACGGAGGGCATGAGCTACGGCATGCCCGCCCTCAAGCTCGACGGCAAACCGCTGGTGGCCGCCGTAGCCACGGCAAAGCACCTCTCGATCTTTCCGTTCTCCTCAGCAGTGGTGGAGGCGGTGGCGGACCGGCTCGAGGGGTACTCGCTGTCCAAGGGAACCATCCGCTTCACAGCGGACCACCCCGTGCCCGACGACGTGCTGGCGGACATCCTCCGGCGGCGGATTGCGGAAATCCGCACGTAGGACAAGGGACGACGGCGGCACGCACCATCCGGATACGGCCACCTCCCAACAGGGGTGCCTCAGGCGGGACCTATGGTCCTTCCCGTGCGGCGCCCGCGTGCCTAGCCTGTTGCCATGGCTGACACTCTTGCGTCCCTTGCAGACTCCTTCAAGAACATGGGCGTCGCCCGCGCATACGGCCCGCCAGTGAACCTGGGCGGGGAGGAAATCGTGCCCGTGGCCCTGGTGTCCTTCGGCTTCGGCGGCGGCACGGAATCGGAGCAGGGGGCATCCGGCGGCGGTGGCGGCGGCTTCGTTGTGCCGCTGGGTGTGTACCGGACGGTTAAGGGCCGCGCCACTTTCCGCCCCAACACCATCGCCACGCTGGTATGCCTCGTCCCCCTGGTCTCCGTGGCGGGTGCTGCGATACGTAAAGCGGTGCGGGTGGCCCGGAAATAACCGCACCGGCAGCAGCCCGGTGACGGTCAAATATTCCCCTATTTCGCCCCGGCGCATTCGGTTCCATAATGGCCTCGTAGACTTCGGGAACTTCCCGCCGCTGTCCTGTGCCACGGCGGAAGCAGGGGTTCCAGGCGGCCGCCCCGGCAATCGGCGGGAAGGACGGCCACGAGGCCCGGCGGGGCACGGCCGGACTGTTTCAGGGGGAGAGCAACGCCATTAACGCACAAGGAGAGTCCGTCATGCTCAAGGATCTGCAAGTCATGCCCGTACTGCCCGCAAAGGACATTGACAGGGCAAGGGAGTTCTACCGGGACAAGCTGGGCCTCGAACCGACCCAGACTATTGACAACGACAACCTGGTTTACCAGTGCGGCAACGGTACCGGGTTCCTGCTCTACCGGACGGACAATGCCGGTTCGGCGAAGAACACGCAGATGGGCTGGGGCGCCGAAGACGTGGAACGGGAAGTGGAAGAGCTGCGCAGCCGCGGCGTCGTCTTTGAGGAGTACGACATGCCGGGGCTCAAAACCGAGAACGGCATCGCGACGATGGAAGGCATGGGTAAGGGTGCGTGGTTCCTCGACAGCGAGGGCAACATCCTGAACATTTCCTCCATCCCCGTCACGTAGCCGGCCACCGGAGACAGGCGCATACTCAATCACCTGGCAGCACAGCAGAAGGACGACGCCGGCACTTGCCGCCCAAGCACCCCGCACCCGGGTGCGTGGCAGCGGCGGGCCGGCGCCGCCGTCGTAAGCGGCCTTAAAAGGAAGGCAAGGGCATGGGTATGGAGGAGGAAGCGGCGCCGGAGACAAAAGGCGTCTCAGTGGAGGTGCTGGCGACGGTCGACCTTGACGGCGAGATTGAAGGGATGGAAGGCCGGCAGTTGCGGATGCGGATGGTGACGATCGATCCCGGCGGAGTCTTCGGTCCCCTCCACAACCACGTGGGGCGCCCCGGCACCGTGTATATCCTGCAGGGAACCATCACCGACCACCGTGATGGCCAGACCCGGGAATACGGGCCCGGAGTGGGCTGGCCGGAAGACCGGAACACTTCCCACTGGTTGGAGAACAGGGGAGAAGTTCCGGCGGTGGAAATCTCCGTGGACATCGTCAACAAGCCTCCGTCATAAATCCACGGGTTGTAGAAACCGGTGGCCTAACGGTTTTGTTCCGGGTATCTTGTCCATACCCGTGGTTGAGCAGTCAGCTGGCAAGTTACTCATGGGAGCTGACGATGGACACCGCTACTGACCGACCACCTGCCGGGTCCATTCGTCCCGGCGCCCCCGCACAGGGCAGGGTGTTCCATGCCTTCCGCCGCTGGCCCCTCGTTCCGGCCGCCGATCTGCTCCTGCTGCGGCACGCACTCGAAGACTGTGATGTCTCCCTGGAACCGGACCAGTCCTACGCCCTCCGGTGCGTCGTCGAGGATGAACTCACGCGCCGCTCGGCGCTTCCGCCCGCCCCAGGCGACTAGACCGCCGTGGGCCGGCGATGCGGGATGTTGGGGGACCGGCCCACGGCCAAAAACAGGCACCCGGGCCCATGTCAGACGGCGGGTTCGCGGCGTCCCAGCGCCATCCGCAACGCGCCCAACAGGGTGAGCCGGTTCCGCCTGGTGACCGCAATAACGGCCGCCACGCCGGCCAGCAGCACAATGATTCCACCGCAGGCCACGGACCAGCGGGCGCCGAACTGGCTTCCGATCCAACCGACCAGCGGCGAACCCAGAGCGGTGCCGCCCTGCAGGATGGCCAGGTACAGGGCCAGCACGCGCCCCCGGAACTCCGGCTCCACGGACAACTGGATGCTGGTATTGCAGCTGTTCAGGAACGTGATCGATGCCAGCCCCACGGGTATCAGGATGCCGGCGTAGACCCAGAATGAGGGTGCCACGCTGCCTAGGATCGTGAAAATACCGAGCCCCAGCGCCCCGCCAAGCAGGAACCTCAGCCGTGGACGGGACCGGCGTGCCGCCAGGAGGGCGCCGGCCAGGGTGCCCACCGCCATGATTGATCCCAGAATCCCGAATTCGCTCGGGCCCATGCGGAACTCGGTGGTGGCCATCAGTGAGTTGATGACGGGGAAGTTCATGCCGAACGCGCCCAGGATGCCCACCAGGACCATGATCAGCATCAGGTCCGGCCTGCGGCGCACATAACGGACACCCTCGGCCACCTGGTGCTTGTTCCGTTCGCCCTTCGCCACCGGGGCTGGCTGGGTGACCCGGATCCTGAACAGCGACACCAGGACGGCCGCAAAGCTCGCCGCGTTCAGCAGGAACACCGGGCCGGTACCCACCCAGGCGATGAGCACTCCGGCAATGGCGGGGCCGGTGAGCCGGGCGGTGTTGAAGGACGCGGAGTTCAATGCCACCGCGTTGGAGATGTTGTCCTGGCCCACCAGCTCCGAGACAAAGGCCTGGCGCGCGGGCGCGTCCACAGCGCTGGCGATGCCCAAGCAGAACGCGGCCACGTAGGCGTGCCACAGTTCGGCGGTGCCGGTGACCACCAGGAGGCCGATGGCGAGGCCGGTGAACGCCATCGCCAGCTGCGTCCACATGAGGATGATGCGCTTCCGGTACCGGTCGGCGAGCACACCGCCGTAGGGGCCGAACAGCAGCATGGGCAGGAACTGCAGGCCCGTGGTGAGGCCCACTGCGGCACCCGAGTGGTCCGTGAGTACGGTCAGGACCAGCCAGTCCTGGGCCACCCGCTGCATCCAGGTGCCGATGTTGGAGACGAGCGCGCCGCCGGCCCAGATGCGGTAGTTGGGGTTCTCGAGGGCCCGGAACATCGCACTCATTTGCCGCTCATTTCCTGCATGATGCGGGCCGCCCGGCTGAGGGTGAACCGGTCTTCCTCACTGAGCCCGGCCACGCGCTGGGCCAGCCAGGCCGTCCGCTGGTTGCGTGCTTCCGCGAGGACCCCCCGTCCCGCATCGGTGATGTCCACGCGGACCTGCCGTCCGTCGTCGGGGTCCGCGCTCCTGGTGACGAAGCCCTGGTTGGCGAGGGCGTTGACGATCCTGGTCATGGACGGCGCCTGGACGTGCTCACTTTCCGCGAGTGCACGCAAGGTGCTGGGGCCGCTGCCGTTCAGCAGGGCGAGGACCGTGTACTGGCCGGGGGTGATGATGTCGCCGGTTGCCTCGACCCGGAGCCTGCGGGACGTGCGCATCACGGCGGTGCGGAGATCGATGGCGAGGGTGTCCGGGGTGGTGGGGTCTGCGGCTGTCTTGTTCTTCGTTTGGGTAGGGGACATGTATGCGGGTGCGCCTCCTGCTGACGTTCCTTAGCAGTGCTAATTAGTTCTGCTAACTATTATGGTCCGCCTGCTTATCATTGGGCAACAGTTGGAAGAGTGGGTTTGGCAACATGTTCCGGCAGAATGGGGCCGTGACTGGGCGCAGAATTGGAACCCGTAAACCATGGCTGACCTGGAAGGGGAAACTGAACCTTGCGGTGACCGTTGTGGTCCTTTGCCTGGGCCCGATCCTGATCGGGCTGGGCAGTTTCATGATCAATGCAGATGAGGAGCTTGCCCGGACGGGCACCCGGGCCGCCGGAACGATCGTCCACTTCGACGATGTCACCAAGGCTTCCAAGCGCAGGATTCAGGTGGAATTTACGACGGCGGACGGCTTGCAGCACAAGACCTTCGCGGCCGTGGACCATGACCAGCATCCCGAAGTGGGCGGCGGGGTCACGG
This sequence comes from Arthrobacter sp. SAFR-179, assembly GCF_059414945.1. NCBI lineage: Bacteria > Bacillati > Actinomycetota > Actinomycetes > Micrococcales > Micrococcaceae > Arthrobacter > Arthrobacter sp. SAFR-179. Next base: position 17,726 of record NZ_JBPFDM010000008.1, on the reverse strand, counting down.
TGGTCCATGCCGAAAACGATCCCGGCCGGGCCATTGTTCTTGGCTATGAGAGCGACGGAGTGTGGTTCCGCGGTGTGGGCGTTGTGCTGACCGTCATTTTCGGTGTGATCGGCCTCCTGTTGACGTTTGTGATTGGCAGTGCCGTCCTCCGCGCCAAGTTCCGGAAACCGGCATCGGAGCAAATGGCCTGAGTCCGTCCTGGCCTGTGGGTCTGGCCGCCCAGGCTTTGCGGGCGTAGGCTCTGTCCACTATGACCGAGCAGCAGCCCTATGAGTTGATCCGGCGCTATCCGCATTTCGAACTGCGGTGGTATCCGGAGTATGCAGTGGCCGAAGTGACGGTCACGGCCGACTTTGACCGCGCCGGCAATGCCGCCTTCCGGCATCTTTTTAACTACATCAGCGGCAGCAACGCTGCCCGGCAGAAGCTGGCCATGACCGCGCCGGTGCTCCAGGAACCGGGGCCGCAGAAGCTGGCCATGACCGCCCCGGTGATCCAGAGCGGCCCGTTGCCCGGATCTTCGGCCCCCGCCGAATTTTCGGTGGCCTTCGTCCTTCCGGCTGGAGTGACCGCTGAGACTGCTCCGGTGCCAACCGATCCCAGGGTCAAGGTACGTGCGGTGCCGGGTTCCCTTGCCGCAGTGCTGGGTTTCTCCGGCAGCGGGTCCGCAGCGGCCTTCCAGAAGCGCAACGAGGGACTGCGGGCGGCGCTCATCCTGGCCGGGCTGACTCCTGTGGGTGCGCCCAGGTTCGCCCGTTTCGACCCGCCGTTCAAGCCGTGGTTCCTGCGCCATAACGAAGTGGTTCAGGACGTGCTCGAACCTGCACCGGGTGGAGCAGCTCCGCGCCCCTAGCAGGAGGTAGCTGGGCCTTCTTCCCATCTCAATCCGATACTTTCCTCAGTGCTCCGGAAAGATTGGTGGCAGGTCAGCTCTGTCTGCGATGTCACGATTCCCCTACAGCGGCCTTTGGCGTTGCCGGGTCTGCGCCTTCATCTGCCACCGCCTGCGCCTAGGAGTCTCCTCCCACTTTTTCGTTTCTGTTGTTATTGCTGAAACTTTACGATAGTTTCTTGGTGTGATGCAGGTCGCACTGGTGGAGTCCGCGGCCAACATGCCAACTAAAGGACGATGATGACCAGCGAGCGCAGCATGAGTACCTCGGAACACCGCCTCAAACACCTGCGCCAACGGCTGGGCGGCATCGCCTATGGGGGCGACTACAACCCCGAACAGTGGCCCCGCGAGGTGTGGGACGAGGATGTCCGGCTCATGAAGGAAGCGGGCGTCAACCTGGTCACCCTGGCCGTCTTTTCCTGGAGCCGTCTTGAAACGGCGGACGGCGTCTACGACTTTGGCTGGCTGGACGAGATCATGGACCTGCTGCACGCGAACGGCATCGGGGTGGACCTTGCCACTCCGGACGCTGTCCCGCCGGCCTGGCTGATCGCCGGGCACCCGGACATCCTGCCGGTCCTGGCGGACGGCGCCACTTTTGGTTTTGGCTCCCGGCAGCACTTCGATGTCTCCCACCCTGTCTATCGTGAAAAGTCCCTGGCCATGGCGGAGAAGATGGGGGAGCGATACGCTGCCCACCCGGCCCTGTGCATGTGGCATGTAAACAATGAATACGGGCCGGTGTCTTACGGCCCGCACGCAGACCGTGCCTTCCGGGAATGGTTGCAGGCAAAATACGGGGACCTGGAAAACCTGAACCGCGCTTGGAGCACCGATGTGTGGGGCCAGCGCTACTCCCACTGGTCGCAGGTCAACGCCCCTGCCCAGCCCCGCACCTGGTCAAACCCGTCCCGCCGCCTGGATTACCACCGCTTCACCTCGGACAGCATGCTGGAGCATTACAAGGCCGAACGGGACATCCTGCGCCGGTACACGCCGGACCTGCCGATCGTCACCAACTTCATGCGCTTCTACAAGAACAACGATTACTGGGCTTGGGCTGCCGAGGAAGATGCCGCGGCTCTGGACATCTATCCGGACCCACGCGAAGAAGACGCCCACGTGGCTGCGGCCCTGAATTTCGACCTGATGCGTTCCCTTCGCGGAGGCCAGCCCTGGCTGGTAATGGAACAGGCCACCGGCGCGGTCAGCCAATGGTCCGTCAATGTCTCCAAACTCCCCGGCAAGATGCGGCTGGGCTCCTACCAGGCCATCGCCCAGGGCGCCGACGCCATCCTCTTCTTCCAATGGCGCCAGGCCAGGGGCGGCACCGAACGTTTCCACTCCGGCATGGTCAACCACGCCGGACCCAAAACGCGCATCTTCCGGGAAGTCTGCGAACTGGGCCAGGAACTCAAGGGCCTGGGCGGCATCACAGGGACCCGCTCCAGCGCCAAGGTGGCACTTGTCTTCGACTGGGACTGCTGGTGGGCCCTGGAACTGGGTAATTCCCCGCGCTCTGACCTGAATTACGCCCAGGAAGTCCTCCGCCTTTACCGGCCCTTCTTCGACGCCAATATCCCCGTGGACTTCGTGAACACAAGGAGCGACCTCAGCCAGTACCCTCTGGTGGTCCTGCCGGCGTCGTACCTGCTGACTGACGAGTCCGCGCAGCGGTTTGAGGACTATGTTGCCGCCGGCGGCCGCTTGGTGGCCAGCTACCTCTCCGGCATCGTGGACCAGGACAACGCCATCCGCCTGGGCGGCTACCCGGGCGCACTGCGCAAGGTCCTGGGGGCATGGAGCGAGGAGATGCACCCGCTCGCCGGTGACGGTGAGGAAGTCAAGCTTTCAACAGCCGACGGCGGCACGGCCTCAGCGGATTACTGGACCGAGCACCTGCACACCACCACTGCGGACGTTATTGCGAGCTACGCCTCCGGCCGGCTGGAAGGCGCGCCGGCTGTTACCCGCAACAGCTTCGGCGCGGGCACTGCCATGTACCTGTCAGCCCGGGTGGACAGCACCTTCCTGGCGGAACTGCTCGACGCCGAACGGAGCGCTGCGGGGATCCGTCCCGAACTGGACGCTCCGCTGGGAGTGCAGGTCCGCCGTCGTGCCGGCCACGGACGCAGCTACCTGCTGGTACTGAACCACAACGACGCTCCCGCCAGGGTGGACCTGGGGGCAGGCGGCACCGACCGGCTCACCGGAGCGGACGTCACCGGCACGGTGGAGCTCGCGGCCAACGGCGTCCTGGTGCTGGAGGAAACACCCACAAACAACGCAACCGCAGGAACCGGCCGGTAGGAGGCAGTCATGGCCATGCGATTGGAAGTACCTCCCGAGGCGGTTTCCGCCGACTCCGACGCGGGAACCAACAAACCGCGGAACAAACCCGGCGGCTGGAAGCTGGCCATCAAACGGGACTGGCGGCTGTACACCCTGGTGCTGCTGCCGCTGGCCTACTTCGCCATCTTTCGGTACCTGCCCATGGCCGGCAACGTCATTGCGTTCCGGCAGTTCCAGCCGGGCGGCAGCATCTTCGGCGAGAAATGGGTGGGCCTGAAATACGTCACCCTGTTCATCAACGATCCCAGCTTCTGGCAGGCGTTCCAGAACACCATCATCCTGGGCGTGCTGACGCTGCTGTTCTGCTTTCCCATGCCCATCATCTTCGCGCTGATGCTCAATGAACTGCGCTCGCAGAAGTTCAAGAAGTTCGTCCAGACCGTGGCCTACCTGCCGCACTTCATGTCCGTGGTGATCATCGCCGGCATGATCCTGCAGAACTTCTCCATGACAGGCACGGTGAACCAGATCGCCAACACGGTGTTCGGCACCACGGTGAACTTCACCCAGGACGCCGCCTGGTTCCGGCCCATGTACATCAGCTCCGAGGTGTGGCAGACCATGGGCTGGGGCGCCATCCTCTACCTGGCGGCCCTTACCAGGGTGGATGAGTCCCTGTATGAGGCGGCCCGGATCGACGGCGCCAACCGCTGGCAGCAGACCTGGCATGTGACCCTGCCTGCCATCCGGCCCACCATCATCACCCTGCTGATCCTCAACATCGGCACGTTCATGGCCGTGGGCTTCGAGAAGATCCTGCTCATCTACAACCCGCTGAACTACGAGACCTCCGACGTCATCTCCACCTACCTGTACCGGGTGGGCCTGGAATCCAGCAACTTCAGCTATGCAGCGGCGATCGGCATGTTCGAATCCGTCATCGGCCTCACGCTGATTCTCTCCGCCAACGCCATTTCCAAGCGGCTCGCAGGAACGAGCCTCTGGTGAAGGGGGCAACTGTGAAAGGGACTGCCGTGAAAGAAACCGGCCTGAAAGCCGCACCAAAGGACACAGGTGTCCTGGTTAAAGACATGAAGGTTTCACGCAGCATGCAGGTGTTCCGGGTGGTGAACCTGGCCTTCCTGCTGGTGGTGGTGTTCCTGACTGTGTATCCGTTCCTGAACATCCTGGCGCAGAGCTTCTCCAGCGAGGGATTCATCAACGCCGGTCAGGTCAACCTGTTCCCCATGGGCTTCAACACCGAGACCTACCAACTGATCCTGGCCGACTCGACGTTCTGGCGGAACTACGGCAACACGGTCCTGTACACAGTGGTGGCAACAGCCATCTCGATGGTGCTCACCACCAGCTTCGCCTACGCCATTGCCAAGAAGGACCTGAAGGGCCGCAGCGTGTTCATCGGCATCGCGGTGTTCACCATGTTCTTCAACGGCGGACTGATCCCCAACTATGTGCTCATCACCTCGCTGGGTATGCGCGACACCCTCTGGGCCGTGGTGCTGCCCAATGCCATCAGCGTCTTCAATCTGCTCATCATGAAGTCCTTCTTCGAGAACATGCCGCGGGAACTGGAGGAAGCGGCGGCCATTGACGGCCTCACCCAGTACGGCGTGCTTTTCAAGGTGGTCCTTCCCCTGAGCAAGGCCATCGTGGCCACCATGGTCCTGTTTTACGCAGTAGCCAACTGGAACTCCTGGTTCCAGGCGTTCCTTTACCTGGACAACCCGGACCTGTTTCCGGTGACCATCTACCTCCGAAACATGATTGCCGGCGTCACCACTGCAGGCTCTGCCGGCGGCACGGCGGAAAACGTGGGCCAGATCGCCGCGAACATCCAGTCGGTCACCATCGTCCTCACCGTCATCCCCATCCTTTGCGTCTACCCGTTTGTCCAGAAGTACTTCTTTTCGGGCGTCATGCTCGGCTCCGTCAAGGAATAACCCGTTATGAAAGGAAAACCCATGATCCGCAGACGAGACTTCCTCGGCCTGTCCGCGCTCGCAGCCTTCGGCCTGGTGATGGCGGGGTGTGACTCCGATTCCGGCGCCAAGGCCGATACCTCAAAGGCCCGCAATGGGGCGATGGACAGCTTCGGGCTGGGGGATACGTTCAAGGCGACGACGCCGCTGAGTTTCACCTTCCTGTTCAGTGACCAGCCCACCTACCCGTACAAGAAGGACTGGCTGCTGTTCAGCAAGATGGCCAGCGACAACAACGTCACACTGGAACCCACCATCGTCCCCAGCAGCGATTACGAACAGAAGCGCAGCCTGCTGATCAGCTCCGGCAAGGCTCCGGAGATCATCGCCAAGACCTACCCGGGGCAGGAGAGCGCATACGTGTCCTCCGGCGCCGTCCTTCCGGTCAGCGACTACGTGGACCTCATGCCGCACTACCAGGACAAGATCAAGAAGTGGAAGCTGGAACCTGAGATTGCCGGCCTCACCCAGCAGGACGGCAAGTACTATGTCCTGCCCGGCGTGCACGAGGAACTCTGGCCGGACTACACCCTGGCCTTCCGGACCGACGTGCTGGAAAAGGACGGCATTGCCGAGCCCAAGACCTGGGACGAGTTCCGTGAGGTGCTGCGCAAACTCAAGAAGAACCATCCCGACGTGGTGCCGTTCTCCGACCGGTTCAACGGCAACAGCGTGCTGAACATTGCCGGTACCGCGTTTGGTACCGTCGCAGGCTGGGGCCTGGTGGACGGCCTGACCTTCGATGAGGGCAAGAAAGAGTTTGCCTTCGGTGCCGGCAGCAGCCAGTTCAAGGACCTGGTGACCTACTTCAACTCCCTGGTCTCAGAGGGCCTGATGGACCCGGAAAGCTTCACCCAGACCGATGACGCCGCTATCCAGAAGTTCACGTCCGGAAAGTCGTTCGTTATCAGCGCCAACTCGCAGAACATCATCACGTACCGCACGTCAATGGAACAGTCCCTGGGCAAGGGCAACTTCGCCGTCCGCAAGATCACGGTGCCCGGTGGCCCGGCCGGCGACATCATCGGCGGCTCCCGGCTGGAAAACGGCATCATGCTGAACTCGTCCGTCAAGGACAAGGACAGCTTCGTGGCGCTGATGCAGTACATCGACTGGCTGTTCTACAGCGACGAAGGCCAGGAGTTCGCCAAGTGGGGCGTGCAGGGAACCACGTACAACAAGGAAGGGGGCAAGCGCGTCCTGGCCAAGGACATCAACTTCCAGGGCCTGAATCCGGCGGGAACCAAGGACCTGCGGGTGGATTACGGCTTTTCGGGCGGCAACTTCGCCTACGGCGGCACCACGGACCTGCTCCAGTCCACCTTCAATGAGGAGGAGCTGGCATTCCAAAAGGCCATGAAGAGCAAGAAGCCCAGGCCCGTTGCCCCTCCCGTGCCCTTCAGTGACACCGATCGGGAACAGGCAACACTGACCCTCACGCCCCTGAAGGACCACGTCAAGCAGAACACCCTGAAGTTCATCACGGGCCAGCGAAGCCTCTCCGAGTTCGACGCCTACGTCAAGGAGCTGGACAGCAAGGGCATGGGCAAGTACGTAGAGTTGGCCAACAAGGCCTACAAGGCATACGCCGATAAGAAGTAGGGCGTACGACGGCGGCCGCGGGCTGTCAGCAGTGACCGAAAGGCAGTCAGTGGTTCAGAAGAAGGCGGAGTACGGTGCCGGCCCCCTGTTCAGGGCGGCCGGCACCGTGGCCGGCGTGATGATGGGCTCGGCCCTGCTGGTGCTCGCCAACGCACTGCTGGTGGTGGCACTGCTCGCGGTGCCGTTCGTTGGGGCATGGCCGGCCGTCGTCGCCCTCCTCCCGGCGGGACCGGCCCTGGCCGCATGCATGTATGCGTTCAACCGGCTGCTGGCCGGCCAGGAGACCGGGGTCTACCGGGACTTCCTGCGGGGCTACCGGATGAATGCCGGGGAGGCCGTCAAGACCTGGACGCCGTACCTGCTGGTCCTGGCCGTGGTCGGCGTCAATCTGGCGGGGCTGCCCGCCTTGCTGGGTCCTGCCAATCCCGTCGAACCGGCCCTGCGGCTGGCGTTGCTGGTCCTCGGACTGCTCGTGGCCACCGCGGGCCTGAACGCGTTGCTGCTGTTGTCCCGCTTTTCGTTCCGAACCAGGGACCTTTACCGTCTGTCCCTGTACAGCTTCAGTGCAAACAAACGCGTCTCCGTGGGTAACGCCGGCATCCTCTTCCTGGCCGCAACCCTGCTGCTGATGACCACCGCGTACCTGCTCCCCGTCGTCGGCGGCGCGGTGGTTTTCCTGGTGTGCCTGAACTCCCGCCCGCTGCTAAAGCTGGTGGAGGAGAAGTTCACCGTTGCCTAGGACCTATTGCTGCGTCACCGTCACCGGCGTCAGCATCTCCCGCCCGTAACCCACCACGCGGCGCCCGCCTTGCAGGACTACCTCGTGCGTGTGGACGTCTGCGGTGCTGGAGGTCGCAATATGAAGTTTCACCACGCCCGGCGTCACCACCCGCTTCAGGTCCACTCCAGTAAATGACGTGCGGTCGGCGTGCACCGTGAACTCCACCCGCGCTGATGCGCCGGCAGCCAGTTCCGCCCTGGCATAGCCAATCAGCTCGCGGACCGGCCGCACCACCTCGCCCACCGGGTCCTCCAGGTACAGTTGCACCACTTCAGCGCCGTCGGCCGGGCCGGTGTTGGTCACCGTAAGTGCCACCGTGACGGCATCCGTGGTGGACATGGTGGGCGCACTGGCCGCGTGGCCGGAGAACTCGAACGAGGTGTAGGAAAGGCCGTGGCCAAAGCCGAACAATGGCGAAGGGTCCAGCGCACTGACACCTGATGGTCCGGCCAGTCGGCTGTGCAGGTAGGTGCCTGGCTGTCCGCCGGAGGTTCGAGGTACCGAAACCGGCAGCTTGCCGGACGGATTCACGGCCCCGGTCAGGACGTCCCAAAGCGCTTCCGCTCCCTCCTCCCCGGGGAAGAAGCCCTGGAGGATGGCCCCGGCCCGGTCCGCGAAGTCACCCATGGCGTACGGCCGGCCGCTGAGGACCACGACGACGGACCGTGTGCCCGCAGCCTGGGCTGCGGAAAGCACCTGGTCAAGCATGCGGTGCTGGTCACCAGGCAGTTGAAGGTCAGCTGCGTCATTGCCCTCGCCGGATGTGCCACGGCCAAAGAGGCCAGCGTTGTCGCCCACCACGATCACGCAGGTGTCCACTGCGGCGGCGACATCGCAGGCCTCCGCGATCTGTTCGTCGGTGATGGTCTCGCAGGTGCCCGTCGCAGCGCTATGCACCGTTTCGAAGCGTTCCCTGCCGGCCGCGGCCACGGTGGGAACCCGAATGCCCATGGGTACGTCCGGGTGGGACGCGCCCACATGCGCGTCAAAGGAGTAGCAGCCCAGCATGGCGAAGGGATCTTCCGCCAGCGGCCCCACCACGCCAAGCGACGCCGTGGCCGCGGCCGGAAGCGGGAGTGTTGGGCCGCCGTCGTGCGTCCTGTTGGTCAGCAGCACCAGGGACTGCGCAGCCATCTCGCGGGCCAAAACGCGGTTGTTTGCCGGGTCCAGGTCGATGGCTCCGGATGCAAGGACCGGGGGAGCGGGGTCAAAATCCGGTGCGAGCAGCCCGGCCTCCTGCTTCTGCCGCAGCACGCGGCGAAGGGCGGTGTCCACCAGTGATTCGGAAACCTCGCCGGACCGCACGCGTTCCAGCAGTGGCCTGCCGTAACAGTTCACCGTTGGCAACTCCACGTCGACGCCGGCTGTGAGGGCCAGGGCAGCTGCCTCACCGGAATCGGCTGCCACGCCGTGGGTGACGTTCAGGAAAGCGATGCCGAAGTAGTCCGCCACCACCGTGCCGGCGAATCCCCACTCCTCGCGCAGCAGCGACGTGAGCAGGGCCCGGTTGGCGGCTGCAGGGATGCCGTCGGTGTCCGTGTAGGCATGCATCACGGAGCGGGCGGCGCCATGTTTGAGCGCCATCTCGAACGGTGGGAGCATCACGTCCGCCAACTCGCGCGGGCCCATGGACACTGGAGCATGGTTGCGCCCGGCGCGGGAAGCAGAGTAGCCAACGAAGTGCTTGAGCGTGGCCACAATCCCGGCCCCTTCCAGACCGGAGACATAGGCGCTGGCCACTGTGCCCACCAGGTAGGGGTCCTCGCCGATGGTTTCCTCCACCCTGCCCCAGCGCAGGTCGCGGACAACGTCCAGCACGGGAGCCAGCCCCTGGTGGACTCCGAGCGCGCGCATCTGCTCACCAATCAGCCCGGCCATCCGCCGCACCAGCGACGGGTTGAACGTGGCGCCCCATGCCAGCGGGACGGGGAAAGCGGTGGCTTTCCATGCAGCCAAGCCGGCCAGGCATTCCTCATGCACCTGGGCGGGGATCCGGAAACGGGAGGCAGCCATGATCTGTTCCTGCGCCGCGGCAAGCCGCCGGGCACCCTCGAGTGGCTCCAAAGGAACTGTGCCGTACATGCGCGTGATCTGCCCCAGTCCCGAAGCGATCATCTCCTCCCAGGAGCGCGAATCGCCGGCCATCTCGTTCTGCAGCGGCGCCACGGAGTCCCCGTCGGTGGATGCGTTGACCCACACGCCTGCCAATTGGGCGAGCTTCTCCTCCAAGGTCATCTGGCGGACGAGATCATCGACGGAAAGACCTTCGGCGATCTCACGGGGGTTGTTGCCCGCGGAGGGGGAGGGGATGGCGTGCTTTTCGGCGGCACCGCTGGTCACGGGCATTCTCCTGATCGTAGGACTTTCTAAGAAAGTATCAGAAACTAATTGTTAGTTTCTAGGCCTGAAAGCATTGACTAGCTCGACAAGAGCCTCCTACCGTTGAAGCAACGGCGGGTAATTGCGCCCTATACGTTCCTTGGAAACTTCAAGAGCATCATGGAAAGTTTCTACCCTGAACGAATAAGTCAGCCAGGGCCAAGGCCACTGGACGGGCCGGGACGGGCCGGGCACCCTCCGCCCACCATCATTCACTGCAACGACGGAGAGAACATGCGGACGTACAGAGTGGCCATTGTCGGAACCGGCGGGATCGCGGCGGTCCATGCGGACAACCTGGCCCGAACGGACGGCCGGGCACAACTCGTGGCGGCCTGCGACGTGGACCAGGGCCGGCTGGACGCCTTCGCCGGGAAGCACGGCATTCCCGCCACCTACCTCACCCTGGCCGATCTGCTCACCGAGGCCAAGCCGGACATCGTGCACCTCTGCACGCCGCCCATGCTCCACATTGACCAGGCCCTTCAGTGCCTGGCAGCTGGCGTGAACGTGCTCTCCGAGAAGCCCCCGGCACTGAGCCTTGCAGATTTCGACCGCCTGGAAAGTGCCCAGACTCAGGGCGGCGCGCAGTTCTCCTGCGTGTTCCAACACCGTTTTGGTGATGCATCCACCGCCGCCCAACAGCTGATTGGCGGCACTGACTTCGGCCGACCGCTGGTGGCACGATGCGACACCCTTTGGTACCGTCCGGACAGCTACTGGGACCTGCCCTGGCGGGGTACCTGGAACGCCGAGGGCGGTGGACCCACCATGGGCCACGGCATCCACCAGTTCGATCTGCTCCTGCACCTGCTGGGGCCCTGGGAGGAAGTGACCGCCGTCGCCGCCAGGCAGGCACGTGCCACCTCCACCGAGGATCTGTCGGCCGCCCTTGTCCGGTTCGGCAACGGCGCGGTGGCCACAATGATCAACTCGCTGCTCTCACCCCGGGAAACCTCCGATATCCGGATCGACTGCGAGTTCGCCACCGTGGAACTGAGCCACCTCTACGGCTACAGCACAGACAATTGGACCATCACCGCGGCACCCGGCCATGAGGACCAGGTCACGCGGGCGTGGAACAGCAAGCCCTTGGAGCGCGGAAGCGGACACGCGGCCCAGTTCCTGGCTATGTACGATGCGCTCGACGCCGGCCGCCCACTCCCGGGCGACGCGGCGTCGGCACGGCACACTCTGGAGCTCGCAGCCGCCATTTACGCTTCCGCCTTCACAGGGCGGGCAGTGCGCCGCGGCGAAATTGTTTCCGGCCACCCGTTCTACGGCGGAATGGACGGCGACGGGCTGGGCGCGAAGGTCCTGGATTCCACGGCCCTCAACCGGCCCGCCGTCGACACCGCTGTCTGAACACCACACCCAAAGGAGCCACCAGCATGAGCACCCCAATGTCGACCGCCAGATCTTCCGTGTCCCCCGCCAAATTGAGCTTTCACGACGACGGAACGGCCCTCACCTTCAGTGCCAACGGCCGGCCCGTCGCCACCTATACCTACAAGCCCACTGATGACCAGTACGAGAGCCCCCGCCCGTTCTTCCACCCGCTCACTACCCTTGGCGGGGATGTTGTGACCATTTCACGCCCCTGGGACCACGTCTGGCACAAGGGACTCTCCTGGGCGCTGCCCAATGTGGGTAAGCACAACTTCTGGGGCGGTGCCACCTACACACGCGCCACTGAGTACGCCAACCTGGACAACAACGGCGCCATGACCCACGGGTCCTTTACGGGCATCGACCAGTCCGGCGCCGGCATCACGGCGTCGGAATCCCTGACCTGGACCTCACAGGACGGGGATCCGGTCATCGCCGAGAGCCGCCGGTTCAGCCTCCAACTGCTTGAAGACCCTGTGACGGACGGCAGCGAAACCGAAGGGGCCTACGCCATCCTCTTTGAAACCAGGATGAGCAACATCTCCGGCGAGGAGATCCGCATCGGCAGCCCCACGACGGAAGGCCGGCACAACGCCGGATATGGCGGCCTCTTCTGGCGCGGCCCCCGGTCCTTCACCGGTGGCGGGTTCCGCAACCAGGACGGTGCCGGTACGGACGAATTCATGGGCACCCGCTCACCGTGGGTCGCCTTCACCGGCAAGCATGACGTCACCTGCCGGTCCTCCACCATCGCGTTCGTAGAGGACAGTACCAACCCCGGCGCGCCCAACCAGTGGTTTGCCAGGTCGTCCATCTTTGCCTGCCTGGGCTCGGCCCCCTTCTTCAGTGAGGAGGTACCCCTCCGCGAGGGGGCGCCGTTGACGTACCGCTACGCCGTGGTGATTGCCGACGGCGGCGTGGACGCAGAACGCGCACAGGCCCTTGCGGATGCTGCGCAGGCAGCACTTCGCAGCTGGGCGTAGGGCATGGGCTCCACCTTTCCGGGTGCCACCGGGCTCTCCGAAATCAGCATCTATGATTGGCCGGGCGCTGACGGGGCCGCCGGCGGATCGCCGCACCTGCACACTGCGTCGACCGAGGCGTATGTGGTGCTCCAAGGGGCCGGCCGGCTGGAGACACTGGACTCGAGGGGGTTTACCTCCACACCCCTGGTTCCGGGGGTGGTGCTGTGGTTCACCCCCGGTACCGTGCACCGCGCCATTAACGATTCAGGTGATCTGAGGGTCCTGGTGGTGATGCAGAATGCCGGGCTGCCCGAACACGGCGACGCTGTGATGACCTTTCCACCGGAGCACCTGGCGGACGCCGCCACGTACCGCCGGGCTTCCCACCTCGAGCACAAGGACGCCGACGCCGGACTGGCCGTGGGGGAGGAAGTCGCCCGCCGCCGTCGTGATTTGGCCCTGGAAGGCTACTGGTCGCTGAAGCAAGCCGTGCTGGCCTCCGGCCCGGCCGGCTTGGCGGACTTCCACATCGCGGCTGCCCGTCTGGTCTCGGACAGGACCGGGACCTGGGCAGACGTGCTGGCAGCGGGAGCCGCACGCCAGGCAGAGGTCACCCGGCAGCAACTGGCTTCCCTGGATAGAGCGGAAAGTATCTATCTCGGGGAGGCGCGAACTACGATGGGAAAACGGGAAAACCGCAGAATCTACGGCATGTGTGGCCGAATCCAGACGTGGGAACTTTCCGATAACTAGCACCGGGCGCATGACCCGGGTGAAAGGGCGGTTTCCGTGGTGAGCAAGCAGGACACCAGGCGCGCGACGATCAGTGAGATTGCCCGTGAGGCCGGGGTTTCGGTTCCCACTGTGTCCAAGGTGCTGAACGGGCACGCGCATGTGGCGGCCGAGACCCGCGCCCGGGTGGAGGAGATCATTGCACGGCGCGATTATGCCCGCCGCCCCGCCAAGCGCAGGCAGAAAGCCGGCCTGGTGGATCTGGTGTTTCCGGGACTGGGCTCGGAGTGGGCGCTGGAGATCATCGAGGGCGTGGAACGCGTGGCACAGGACGCGGGCTACGGAACCGTGGTGAGCAGCCTGAACCTGGATGGGTCGCGCATTCGGCCCTGGCTGGCCAACCTCGCGGAGCGGAAATCGGATGGACTGCTCATGGCCGTCTACCAGCTGGATGCCAAGCAGATCCAGCGCGTCAAATCGCTGGGAATCCCCGTGGTGCTGATCGATCCCGTCGGCCAGCCCGGACCGGACCTGATGACTGTGGGTGCGGCGAACTGGGAGGGCGGCTACTCGGCCACGGACCACCTGCTGCAACTGGGGCACAAACGGATCGCCATGATTGGTGGCCGCGAGGACCTGCAGTGCAGCAGCGCACGCGAGGACGGCTACATCTCGGCGCTGCGGCGCGCGGGCATTGCCCTGGACCCGGCGTTGATGGTTCCCGGCGACTTTTCCATTGAAGCGGGTGAGGCGGCAACGCGGAAGCTCCTGGAGCTGCGGGACCGTCCGACGGCGATCTTCACCGGCAACGACGACCAGGCCCTCGGTGCCTACCGGGCTGCGCGCTCTGCCGGTCTGCGCATTCCGGAGGACCTGTCCGTCATTGGGTTTGACGACATTCCCGCTGCCGAGTGGATTGAGCCCGGGCTGACCACCATCAGGCAGCCGGTAGTGCAGATGGCCGAAACCGCCATGCGGGCCCTGCTCCGGCACCTGGACGGGGACGAGGAGCTGCCGCAACGGATCGAACTTGGCACCGAGCTGGTGGTCCGGGGCTCCACAGCGCCGCCGGCCAAAAAGTAGTCCCGCACTTTCCGGCGCCCGCTCACCTTTGGCAGAGTTTGCGACGGCGCCCGCTCACTTTTGCCATTAGCTTCTATGGTTTGTGCGCGTTCCGGATACCCGGCGGCGTCGCGCCCTGCATGACCCAGCGGTTGCCGTCCGGATCGCTGAAGTAGGCGAAGAGGACCCCGCCAAGGTCCTGGATCTCGCTGATGTCCGCGCCCCGCCGGACCAGTTCGGTTCGGACATCGGTGATGTCCGGGACCACCAGCTGCAGCCCCTCCAGGCTGCCCGGTGCCATGGTGGTCATCCCGGTGCCGATCACCACCGACGTGGCCGAACCCGGAGGAGTCAACTGGACCACCCTCATGCCCGGAATGTGCTCCACGTCGTGGTCCAGCACAAAGCCGAGTTTTTCTATATAGAACGCTTTCGACCTGTCGACGTCGGAAACCGGGACCTGGACAACCTCGAGCCGCATCTGCATCCGGCCACTCTATCTTTGCGCCCGCTCCGATGGAACGGCCGCCGGATAAACCGGTATTTGCCTGAAAATGCCACAAATTGTTAAGCACGAAAACAGCATTGCGTCCGCCTTTCCTCAAGGTCCCATCAAGACTGGCTGAATGTTGACCGAGGACGCATTGGATAACCGCTTTCAGCCTGCATTGGACCATAGGCTCGTGGCGATGAGTTTGCCGGGCTAAGCAGCAGGCCCGGCAAATGTGGGGGACCGTTATGGGGACCCCTCGAAAATGGGGAAAGAATGTTCGACTACGAAACCCTTTCAGGGTTTGTTCCACCTGCGCCGGCACCGAAGCCGCCGCGGAAACCACGCATTTCAACGTTCATTGTTGCCGGCCTTACCGCGCTTTTCATGTTTTTCGGGGCACTGAGCAGCGGCATCGGCGGAGCCCTGATGTTCCTGGGCATTTCGACTGCACTCACCGGCCTGTACGTCCTGCTTACAGGGCGGCGTTCCTGGGCCTGGCTCCCGCCAAAACGCACGGCCGGCGCCGTTGCGCTCGCCGCGTCTTTCGCCCTCCTCATTGGCGGGGCTGTCACACTGCCGCACGTCGCCAACGCGGACCTGAAGGCGGCATCCTCGGAGAGCACTGCCAAGGTAGCGCCCGCCAAAGCCAGCCCAACCGCAACAGTGAAGGCATCGCCGTCGTCCACGTCAACTGCCACCGCTGACAGCGATGGCGAGCCCCTGGACCCGGAGAACCCCTACGTCCTTGCGGCCGGCGTCACCGCCACCGCCCCCAACACGCAGCCCGCTTACGCCACGAAGGCGATCGAGCTGCTGGCCAGCCTTCCCATCAAGGGCCGGGCGCCGAAGACCGGCTATGACCGGGCGCAGTTCGGCCAGGCGTGGGCGGACGTGGACCGGAACGGCTGCGACACCCGCAACGACATCCTCAAGCGCGACCTCACCGGTATCACCTACACGAACAGTGTTCCCTGCAAGGTCCAGACCGGGACCCTGGCCGACCCCTACACGGGCAAGACCATCAGCTTTGTCCGGGGCTCGGGCACCAGCACTGCTGTCCAGATTGACCATGTGGTGGCGCTGAGCGATGCCTGGCAGAAGGGCGCGCAACAGCTGACCTCGGAGCAGCGGACGGCGTTCGCGAACGATCCGCTGAACCTGCAGGCCACCGATGGTCCAACCAACCAGCAAAAGGGCGACGGCGACGCAGCCACCTGGCTGCCACCGAACAAGGCCTTCCGGTGCGAGTACGTGGCCCGGCAAATCTCGGTGAAAGCAACATACGGGCTGTGGGTCACGCAAGCGGAGCACGACGCGATGGCGCGCATCCTCGGCGACTGCTCCGGGCAGTTGGCCCCGACAAACCAGCAGGCTCCGGCTCCAGCACCGGCCGTGGCTGAACCGGCACCTGCTCCCGCACCGGTCGCTCCTGCTCCCGCGCCGGTCGCGCCAGCTCCAGCTGCACCCGTTGCACCTGCGCCCGTCGCGCCGGCTCCAGTGGCACCTGCTCCCATTGCACCGGCGCCCGCCGCAGCCTACTACGCCAACTGCACCGCGGCGAGAGCCGCCGGAGCTGCACCGCTCTACGCCGGCCAGGCAGGCTACCGGCCCGCCCTGGACCGGGATTCCGACGGCATCGCCTGCGAATAGGCCCACTCTTGTCCGGATTCTCCGGACGCACCTTTATCACCATCACGCATTCCTAGGGGGAATCATGAAAGTTAATCCCAGTCCTGCACTCACCAGGATGAACAAGACGCTGGCTCTGGCTGTACTGGCCGGCATCATGCTGACGGGCTGCGGAGGCAAGGAGGCTGCAACCCAGACCACAGCAACGGCAACCGCAGTGGCTGCGGTTGTCGAGAACGTCACCGTTCCCGGCGTAACCGGCCTGACCTTGGACAAGGCCACTGAGCAGCTGAAAAAGCTCGGCTTCAAGGTTGAGGCTGTGGACACCGTCAAGGGCAAGTCGATCATCGTTGAGAAAAACTGGCAGGTGATTTCCCAAGATCCTGCCAACGGTGCACAGGCTGCGAAGGGCTCCACCGTGCATCTGGGCGTCAAGAACCTCGACGACGTGGCCGCCGAGAAGGCTGCTGCCGAAAAGGCGGCAGCTGCCAAGATTGCGGCCGAGAAGGCTGCAGCCGATCAGGCCGCCGCAGCGAAGGCAGCCGCTGAGAAGGCCGCAGCGGATAAAGCCGCTGCGGACCAGGCCGCCGCCGCAAAGGCTGCAGCTGACCAGGCCGCGCGCGACGCTGCTGCGAAGCTTGCTGCTGATCAAGCGGCTGCCCAGCAGGCTGCCCAGGCACCAGCACAAGCGCCGGCAGCCGTTCAGGCGCCCGCAGCTGCCTACTACGCCAACTGCAGTGCCGCGAAGGCCGCTGGCGCGGCGCCTCTCTACAGGGGACAGGCAGGATACAGCTCTTCGCTCGACCGCGACGGCGACGGGGTCGCCTGCGAGCGTTAGCCAACCAGGGAAAAACTGAGACGAGCCGCGGTGCCTCCTTCTGGAGGTGTCCGCGGCTCGTCAGGTTTAAGAGCTGATGCAGGACAGCATTTGGAGGGGAAACGGCGGCCATGCGTTCTGTGCTGCAGCACACAGAACGGAATTACGACGGCGGGAGGCGGCATGAGTGCCGTACTGGCCGTTCCTGCCCCGGATTTCCGGGGTTCTTGGGGGTATGGGAGCCTTCGGGGGGTCGATTTGCGGTGGGGGTTGTGTGCGGGTATTGTTTTCTGAGTCGCCGCCGCTGAAGCGGAAAGATAGCGGCCAACCCCCTTACCGAACAGCCTGAAAATGGTTCGCTTCTTGGCGTGCCGGATGCGGGTGGGGCCGGTTTCAGAGCAGGGAAGATCGCGGAAACGCTGATTTGCGAAGCTCCTTGAAACCGGGTAAGTTTGAAAAGTTGCTCCGGAGCGATCCTGAACGGAATGTTTGGGTGGTGCCGGGTGTGTCTGTTGTTTGAGAACTCAATAGTGTGCCAAGTTTGTTGATACCGATTTTTTATAAATTGGTTGAATTTGCTGTGCCGCCACCCCGTGGTTGGCATGGTTTTTACAGCTGGTTTCAAATTTTGCAGCCGTGATGGGTGTTATTTCCATTTGTTGTGGTTGTGTCTGTTTTTGTTTTACTTCA
>NZ_JBPFDM010000007.1:0-196879 GCF_059414945.1 Arthrobacter sp. SAFR-179 | reverse complement strand
TGGTCACCAAGTCCAACCTCATCCTGGGCATGGGCGAAACCCGCGAAGAAATTTCAGAGGCCCTCCGCGACCTCCACGCCGCCGGCTGCGACCTGATCACCATCACCCAATACCTCCGCCCCTCCGAACGGCACCTGCCCGTGGACCGCTGGGTCAAACCCCAGGAATTCCTGGACCTCCAGCACGAAGCCGAAGAGATCGGCTTCCTGGGCGTCATGTCCGGGCCCCTGGTTCGCTCCTCCTACCGCGCCGGCCGCCTCTGGGCCACCGCCATGCGCAAAAAAGGCCGCGACATCCCCGCCGAACTCGCCCACATCGCCGACGGCATCCAGGACTCCGGCACCACCCGCCAGGAAGCCGCCACCCTCCTCGCCGGGTAGAGGCAGTGGAATGCACGACGACGGCAGGAGCCTAAGGCGGGCCGGCGGACGTACCTGCCGGCCCGCCGTCGGACGCGTCCTCCCAGCCTGGCAAAGAGCTCAGCTGTTGCCGCGCACCACCGGGATGCTCGCCGTCGGCAGCCCGCTCGGGAACACCGTGGGCTCCGGCTCCGGGATACGTTCCAGGTGGACCTGCACCGGCTGGCCCTTCACGGTGACCCGCTGGCCGCGGACGTCGAGGTCGAGCGGCGCGCCCTCCTGGACGGTAAGCGTGATGGAATCGGCCGAAAGCTGGACCAGCAGCAGGCGGCCGCGGATCTTCAGGTGGAAGGCAAGCCCGTCCCACTCAAAGGGAAGGCGGGGATCGAAGAACGGGACGGGGCCCTGGTCACGCAGCCCCGCAAAGCCGCAGACCAACGAACTCCATACGCCCCCGGTGGAGGCGATGTGCACGCCGTCGATGGTGTTGCCGTGGGTGTCGTCCAGGTCGATGAAGACGGCGTTGGTGAAGTGGTCCAGCGCTTCCTTCGAATAGCCCACCTCGGCCGCCATGATCCCTTGGACGCAGGCGGACAGGGTGGAGTCGCCGGTGGTGATGGGATCGTAGAAATCGAAGGCGCGCTGCTTCTCCTCCGCCGTGAAATCCTGCCACTGCAGGAACATGGCCAGGACGGTGTCCGCCTGCTTCAGGACCTGGTGGCGGTATATCACCAGCGGGTGGAAGTGCAGGAGCAAGGGGTATTTGGACCGCGGCGTGGTCCAGTCCCAGGCCTCCAGGGTCATGAAGTCGTTGTCCTGGGAGTGCACCTGCATCCGCTCGTCGTACGGCAGCTGCATCCGGCTTGCGGCCGCCTCCCACAGCTGCCGTTCCTCGTGCGTGACTTCGGCGTGCTCCAGCGCTGCGGCGGCGCGCAGGTTGAAGCGGGCCATCACGTTCGTATAGAGGTTGTCGTTCACCACAGCGGTGTATTCATCCGGACCTGTGACGCCGTGGATGTGGAAGAGCCCGTCCTTGCCGAAGAAGCCCAGCGAGATCCACATCCGGGCCGTCTCGATCAGCAGCTCGGCGCCCATTCCCTCCCGGAAGGCAGAGTCGCCGGTGGCCCAGAGGTACCTGTTGGTGGCAAAGGCGATCGCGGCCGCGATGTGGAACTGGGCAGTGCCGGCAGCGTAGTAGGCACTGGCCTCGAGCCCGTTGATGGTCCGCCACGGGAACAGGGCGCCGTCAACGCTCAGCTCCTTGGCCCGGATCTTGGCCTCGGGAAGCATGCCGTGGCGGAACTCCAGGACCTGGCGGGCGCCGTCGGGATTCGTGTAGGTAAGGTACGGCAGCAGGTACACTTCCTGGTCCCAGAAGTAGTGCCCCTCGTAGCCCGAGCCCGTCACGCCCTTGGCGGGGATGCCAGCAACATCGGCCCGTGCTGTTGCCTGCGCCAGCTGGAACAGGTTCCACCGGATGGCCTGCTGCAGTCCGGGCCGGCCGCCCGCAACCTGAATGTCCGACGTTGCCCAGTAGCTGCGGAAGTGGGCCTCGCTCTCGGCAAAGATCTCGTTCACGGGGCGAAGGTTCTCTTCCGCCACCGCGGCTGCGTCCACGTCCGGCTCCTGCACGGTGCGGCCGGCCGCGTAGCTGACGCTCTTTTCCAGCCGGAACGGCTCACCGGCGTCCACGGCCAGGACGTACCGGACGCTGCTGTCGTCCTGGTCCACCAGGGTCTCGAATGGCTGGTGCCCGGCGGAGGTCCAGTGGTCCACCGCGATCCCCACGCGTTGCTTGGATTCGGATGCCTCCCAGGACAGGCGCAGGGAGCCGTCGCCGCCGTCAAGCCGCAGCGGCAGCAGCACCCGCCCGGCGTGGCGGCCTGCGCGGCGCGGATCATGCACGGAATGGTCTTCCACCGGCTGGTCCTGGCGGTTGATGACGGAGGAGATGACGTCCAGGGAGACCTGGCGGTCCGTGGCGACTTCGAGGGAGATGCCAAGGCTGCCGCGGGAGGCGAAGCCTACGGCCCGCCGTTCCGTGGTGGTGACCGTGGCGCCGGACCGGCACTGCCAGGTGATGCGGCATTCATAGATGCCGGTGCAGAAGTCGACGGTGCGCCGGTAGTCCAGGACCTCGGATTCGGCCAGGCTGAGGCTTTCGCCGTCCACCACCACCGTGAAGTTGTTGGCATCCGGGATGTACAGGATGCGCTGGCCCGTCCTGGCGAACCCAAACGCGTTTTCCGCGTGCTTGATGTCCCAGATTTCGTGCAGCCCGTTAATGAAGCTGCCCGGGAGTTCGGCATCGGCCGCGGCCCAGTGGGCACCCCGGATGCCAAGGTGGCCGTTTCCCAGCGCAAACAGGGTCTCGAGTGTCCCCGCGTTCTCGGTTTCGTAACGCGTTTCAACGAGCTGCCAGGGGGTGTCGGGGAACCGTTCGCGGTCCGCGGAGATGAGTGCCATGGTCGGGGTCCTTTTGGCGTTGCCGTGCTGCCGGGCGGGCCGGCACGGTGTATTCGGGGGAAGAGCGGTACTGGGGATGGTGCTGCCGGGGAAGCAGCCGGGTTGCCCGAGGGAAGGCAACGGGGTTTAGGGGATGAGTTCCTGAAGGTCGTTGACCACCAGGGTGGCTCCGGCGTCGAGCAGCGTCTGCCGGCCGGCACCACGGTCCACGCCAATGACCGAATGGAACGATCCCGCGTGTCCGGCCTGGACACCGGAGACCGCGTCTTCCACCACCACGCACCCTGAGCTGGACAGGTCCAGCAGCTTGGCCGCATATTCGTAGGTCGCCGGGCTTGGCTTGCCGGGAAGGCCCTGCTCCGCGGCCACCACCCCGTCCACGACGACTGCGAAGTGGCGGCTGAGTCCGGCGGCCGCCAGGACGGCGGGGGCGTTGCGTGAGGAGGAGACGACGGCGACCTTGAGTCCGCGCTCCAGCGCGGCTTGGAGGAAGCGCACCGAGCCTTCGAACGGTTCCACGCCGGCGCTCACGATGTGGTTGAAGATCGCGTTCTTCCGGTTGCCGAGGCCCTGGACGGTGTCGTTGGCGGGGTCGTCATCCAGCGGGCCTTCCGGCAGCGTGAGCCCTCGGGAGGACAGGAAGTCGCGTACTCCGTCGAAGCGGGGCTTGCCGTCGATATGGTCGAAGTAGTCGCTTTCGCTGTAACCGGCGACGCCCGGCTGCGAGGCAAGGTAACCGTCGAACAGTTCCTGCCAGGCACGCTCATGCACGGTGGCCGTCGGCGTGAGCACCCCGTCCAGGTCAAACAGGATTGCTGCCGCGCCGGTCCAGGCGGCGGTATCAGCTGCAGTTTGTTGTGTCATCGGCAGTGCGGTGTCCTCTCGGTTTACGGACTGCCGGTCCTGCCGGGGCGGCCTGCAGGAGGTGCTGCTGGCGCGGCATGCGCACAGCATCGCTTCCTGTCCGCCCACTGCAGGACCGACTATGGCCGTAGACGAGTGTAAGCGCTTGCAAATTTGACTTGCAAATGTTTTTTTGGCCGTCTTAACAACCGCCTGAGGGTCAGCCCAGCACGTAGTGGCGAAGGAAGGCGCTGACGTCCACCATTTCGGCCTTGGACATGGCATGACCCATCCCCGGGTACGTCCGGGCCGTCAGCTGCGTGTTCTTTTCAAGCCATTCGGCGGTATAGGCAACGGCGTCCTCGTTGATCACCAGATCCGCCTTGTCCCGGCCCCAGAAGAACGGCGGCTTGGCTTCGAAGGAGTCCATCACGGAGAGGAGCTCGTTGTTGAGCACGAAGCCGGACAGTCCCACGACGGCCTTGTAGTGGTCAGGGTGCAGCCTCAGGAGGGTGCTGGCCATGGCCATGCCCTGGGAGTACCCCATCAGGCTGACACTGGCGTGCTGGTTCTTGACCGAGTTGATCCAGGCCTGCACCGCATTGGCGGCGGAAATGACGTCCGCGAAGTCGTTGGCCAGGAAGTAGTCCAGGAGGAACCACCCCCAGTGGTCGCCGATGGGCATGGGGGCGCGCAGGGCGGCGAAAGTAAACTCCTGCGGCAGGTACTCGAAAAGTCGCACCATCCGCGACTCGTCCGTCCCGTAGCCATGCATCATCACCAGCAAAGGCGTCCCGGCGCGTTGGCCTTCGGGCTTGGACCATACAACTGTTTCCACTTGACCAGCCTAAACGCCGGGCGCTCCGCCCGGCCGGGTCATTGAATCCGGTATCGCCGCGGGGTAGCGTGGCGCTTAACAGACAGCAGGCTTAGCTTTGGCAATGTACGCAGGTCCCGTAACGCCCAACAAGCGCCGCAGACGCGGCCATAAGGAGCAAGTCATGAGAATCGGCTCGTCAATTTTCCTCATCGCCCTCGGCGCCATCCTCGCCTGGGCCGTTGCTCCCGGTTTGATCCCGTTCGTGGACCAGCAGTTGGTGGGCTACATCCTCATGGCCGTGGGCGTGATTGGACTGATCGCTTCGCTCATCCTCGCCTCCCCCGGCCGGAGCCGCCGCGTGAGCGAGTCCCGCTCCGTGGTGGATCCCAATACCGGCGAGCGCATCACCCGCCATGAAAGCCGTGACGGCGGCGTCTGACCAAGGCGTAAACGGGGACGGGGATCCCGGAGGACTATCGGTGAAAACCCGGAAAGCCGGGCTGGACAGAACCTGTCCGGCCCGGCTTTCGCTTTCCCCCGGACAGGACCACGAGGAGCAACATTTTGTTTCATGTTGGTTTCCATTGACAAACCAACAGAACCAAAGATAAAGTCAAGTAACTCAACATCGGTGTGATGCCAGTCACGCCGAAGCCCAATGAACCAACCGGGCACCCCGAAACACCAGGACCTACGCAACGGAGGGTACGTGTTCGCCGAAGAGCGCCAGCAGAAGATTGCCGAGCTTGTAGCCGGCAGTGGCAGGGTCAGCGTGACCCTGCTGGCTGAGCGCTTCAGCATCACCACTGAAACAGTCCGCAGGGATCTTGCCGCCCTGGAAAACGCGGGCACCGTCCGCCGCGTCCACGGCGGTGCGGTGGCAGCGGACCGCTTCAGCACCACCGAGGAAAGCATCACCGAACGGGCCATCCAGCGGCCTGACCAAAAGATCCGCATCGCTGAAGCCGCGCTTGCCCTGATCCCGCGGAACTCGCCCGCCAGTGTCCTCATGGACGGCGGCACCACCACCGAAGTGCTGGCTGAGATGCTGGCGCGGCGCACCGCCGTCGAACCCTCCGACGGGAACGGACCCCACCACGAACTGGTGGTCATCACGCACGCCGTACCCATCGCCAGCAAGCTCTCCAACGTTCCCGGCATTGCCCTGCAGATCCTGGGCGGCCGGGTCCGCGGCATCACCCAGGTGGCCGTGGGGCAGGCGACCGTGAGCGCCGCCGCCCGCATCCGCCCGGACATAGCGTTCATTGGCACCAATGGCATCCACGCCACTTTTGGCGTCAGCACTCCCGATCCTGAAGAAGCCGCCGTCAAGGCAGCCTTCGTCCAGTCGGCACGCCGCATTGTGGTGCTGGCCGACTCCTCCAAGCTGGACACGGAAACCCTGGTCCAGTTCGCCTCCCTGAAAGATCTGGACACCTTGATCACAGACAGTGAACCCGGACCTGAACTCGCCGCCGCCCTGGAAGATGCCGGCGTAGACGTGGTGGTCGCATGATCGTCACCTTCACGGCCAACCCCAGCCTTGACCGCACCGTGGCCCTCCCCGGACAACTGCAGCGCGGTGAGGTGCAGCGCGCCGTCTCCGTCCGCCAGGAATCCGGCGGCAAGGGCGTCAACGTCTCCCGCGCCCTGGTGGCGTCCGGCCTGGAGTCGCTTGCCGTCCTTCCCGGGTCGGACAGCGATCCTGTCCTTGCAGGCCTCCGCGAAAGCGGAGTTCCCTTCGTGTCGCTTCCCATCGATGAGCCCCTTCGCACCAACGTGGCGCTCACCGAGCCTGGCGGCGTCACCACCAAGATCAACGAACCCGGCCCCGTCCTGGCCGCCGACCAGCAGGAAGCGCTCATCAAGCTGCTGCTGGAAAGCTCCCGCGGTGCCGGTTGGGTGGTCCTTGCCGGTTCGCTGCCGCCTGGATTCCCGGAGAACTTCTACGCCACGGTGGCCCGGCGGATCCGGGAGGCGGGCAACGGCACTGCGCCGCTGATCGCGGTCGACTCCTCCGGGGCGCCCCTCGCCGCCGCTTTGACTGACGCCGGAACCCCCGACGACGGAACAGGCACCGGCGGCGGAACAACCACAGGCTCCGGGAAACCGGACCTGCTCAAACCCAATGCCGAGGAACTGGCGGAGCTGGCCGCGGCCGCCGGTTTTACCCCGGCCTCCGGTGACGAACTGGAAGCGGACCCGGCTGCCGCCGCAGCCGCCGCAGCCGCCGTCGTCCGTTCCGGTGTGGGTGCTGTGCTGGCAACTCTCGGTTCCAAGGGAGCTGTCCTTGTAACGGCCGACGGCGCGTGGCTGGCCACGCACCCGCCGGTCGCCGCGGTCAGCACGGTCGGCGCGGGCGACTCCGCACTTGCCGGCTACCTGCTTGCCCACAGCCGGGGCGCCGCCCCGGCTGACTGCCTTCGCCAGGCGGTGGCCCATGGTGCCGCCGCTGCCTCCCTGCCGGGTTCCACTGTTCCGGCAGTAAACCAAACCACCCCGGATGCCGTAACCATCACGGCCCTTCGAAAGGATTGACAGTGACTCAGCTCATCACCACGGAACTGGTCGAGCTCGACCAGAACCTGGGCAATGCCCCCGAAGCGGTGATCCGGCATCTGGCAAGCAAGGTAGCTGCCACCGGACGCGCCTCAGAAGTTGAAGGCCTCTTCGCCGACGCCTTCGCCCGCGAGCAGAAGACTGCCACCGGGATTCCCGGCGGCATTGCCATCCCGCACTGCCGCTCCGCCGCAGTCACCGTGCCCACCCTGGCCATGGCCCGGCTGAACCCGAAGGTGGACTTCGGCGCCAAGGACGGTCCGGCAGACCTGGTGTTCTTCATCGCCGCTCCGGACGGGGCGGACCAGGAGCACCTGAAGCTGCTGTCCAAGCTGGCCCGCTCCCTCATCAAGAAGGACTTCACCGCAGCCCTCCGCAATGCCTCCTCGGAGGAAGAAATTGTGGCACTCGTCGACGGTGCGCTGGCGGACAAGCCGGCCGCTCACGCCGCAGCCGCTCCGGCTGACACCGTCCCGGTTGGCGCGGGCGTTGGCTCGGCAGCTGCCGCTTCAGCAGGTGCCGGTGCAACTGCCGTCGGTACACCCGCAGGAACACCGGCAGGTTCTGCAGGCCGCGGCCCCAAGCGCCTCGTAGCCGTCACCGCCTGCCCCACCGGCATTGCCCACACCTACATGGCCGCCGACTCGCTCGTGGCTGCCGCCCGGGAAGTGGGCGTTGACCTGCAGGTGGAAACCCAGGGTTCCTCCGGCGCCAAGGCACTTGACCCCGCAGTCATCGCCGCGGCCGACGCCGTGATCTTCGCCGTTGACGTGGACGTGCGCGGCAAGGAGCGCTTCGCCGGCAAGCCGGTGATCAATGCTCCGGTCAAGCGCGGCATCGACGAACCGGACAAGATGGTCCAGGAGGCCCTGGCCGCGGCCGACAACCCCAACGCCCGGCGCGTCCCGCACTTCGGTGCGGAGGAACAGGCCGAGCACGAGGCCGAGGAGCGCGGCGAGCACATCGGGCAGAAGCTGAAGAAGGCCCTGCTCACCGGTGTCAGCTACATGATCCCGTTCGTCGCCGGCGGCGGCCTGCTGATCGCACTTGGCTTCCTTATGGGCGGCTACCTGATCACCAAGTACGCGGACAACATTGTGGTGCAGAACAGCCTCTTCAACCTGCCCACGGAATTCCCCGAGAATGCATGGGGCCCGCTGGGTGCCTACCTCGGCGCGGTGCTGTTCAAGATCGGCGCCCTGTCGCTTGGCTTCCTGGTTCCCGCGCTGGCCGGCTACATCGCGTACGCGATCGCTGACCGTCCCGGCATTGCCCCCGGGTTCGTCGCCGGTGCAGTGGCCGGATTCATGGGAGCCGGCTTCCTCGGCGGCATCGTCGGCGGCCTGCTCGCCGGCTACATCGCCCACGTGATCGGACGCCTGCAGGTGGCCCGCTGGCTGCGCGGCCTGATGCCCGTGGTCATCATCCCGCTGATCGCCTCCCTGGTGGCATCAGGACTGATGTTCGTCATCCTGGGCGGCCCCATCGTCGCCATCACCAACGGCCTGAACAGCTGGCTCTCCGGACTCACCGGCGCCGGCGCCATCGCCCTGGGCGTCATCCTCGGCCTCATGATGTGCTTCGACCTGGGTGGTCCGGTCAACAAGGTTGCCTACTCCTTCGCAGTCGCCGGCCTTGGCGCCGCAACCATCGACAACCAGGCACCGTGGCAGATCATGGCAGCCGTCATGGCGTCCGGCATGGTTCCGCCGCTGGCCATGGCGCTGGCCTCCACCGTCCTGAACAAGAAGGTCTTCAGCCTGGCTGAGCAGGAAAACGGCAAGGCAGCCTGGCTGCTGGGTGCCTCCTTCATCTCCGAAGGCGCCATCCCCTTCGCTGCTGCGGACCCGCTGCGCGTTATCCCCGCCAGCATGCTGGGCGGCGCGGTGACCGGAGCCATCTCGATGGCTGCCGGCGTCGGATCCAAGGCACCCCACGGCGGTCTCTTCGTCTTCTTCGCCATCGACAACTTCCTGATGTTCGTCATCTCGATCATCGTCGGCGTGGTGATCACCGCCCTCTCGGTCATCGCCCTCAAGCGCTGGGCAGTCAAGAAGACCGTTGATACGGTTGAACCGGTTCCCGTAACCGTCTGAGCCGGCATAGCCAAAAACCTCACCGGCCGCTGAACCGTCAGCGGGCCGAAAGACAAAGGAGCAACAATGCCAGAACGCACCGCAACCGTCGCCAGCCGCGTGGGCCTGCACGCCCGCCCCGCCGCCATCTTTGCGGAGGCAGCCGGCGAGTACGACCTGGACATCACCATCGCCCGTGAAGGCGAACCGGCCGATGAGGCCATGGACGCAGCCAGCATCCTGTCCCTCATGAGCCTGGGCGCCTCGCATGGCGACGTGGTGGTGCTCCGCGCCGAAGGTGCCGGAGCGGACGATGCGCTGAACCACCTGGTGCAGATCCTGGAAACAGACCACGACGCCGAGTAGCGGCCACGCTGCCTGACGGCAGCACAACGCCGGCGGCCGCCGTCGGGCTTTCCCCCTTGGGAGGAGGCCCGACGGCGGCCGCTTTGCTTTTAATTCTTAGGGCACCCCAACTAAGTAGCGCTAGGTGTCGTTTTGAGCGGTCATAACGACACTTGGCGCTACCCAGTTGGGCGGGGTGACGGTGCTCAGGTGCCCTCGGCGAGTGCCTTGACGTCGGCCAGGAGCTTGTCCCACATGGCTTTTGAGTGCGCGGCGGCTTCCTCGGTGGGGTTGTTGTCCTGCGCCAAAGTCAGGCGGGTGGCGCCGCCCCGGTCCTCGAGCGTCCATTCGAGGGTGTGGTAGTTTTCCGGCGCGTCCTCCTGGCCCGACAACGGACTGAAGTGGGTGTGCACCAGTTTCCGTCCCGGCTCCACCGCCAGGATTTCGCCTTTGTCCTGGTAGGCCTTCCCCTCCCACTCGCCCCGCCAAACGATGGGGCTTCCAACCTTCCAGTCCGTCTCCAGCGTGGCCCCGAACATGAACTCCTTCACGGCAGCCGGGTCCGTCATCACCTCCCACACGCGCCCGGGACTTGCGTTGATGGTGGTGGCGGATGTTGCCACATGGTCTTCCGGCACCGCTCAGGCCTTCCTGGCCGTAAAGATCAGGTACTCCCATTCCATTTGGAAGGGAACGTCGCCGTGCGCGTCGCCGTACGAGTCAGCCAGCTCCGTGAGGGCCTGGTCCAGTGCCTTGACCTTGTCCTGGTCCTCGCCGAGTGATTTGTAGACGGAGATGATGGGGCCGTAGTGGGACTTGAAGTACCTGACGAAGTCCGCCGGCTGGTGGAAGCTTTTGACGGCCAGGTTCTGCTTGCGGGTTTGGATCCCTGTAACCCTGCTGCCCAACAGTTCGCGGACATGGTCCTCGCTCCCCCACAGCGGCGCCGGCTGCGCGCCCGGCGGCGGCGGTGGAGCGAACGGCCTCAGGACGGCAAACATCCGGCCGATGAATCCTTCCGGCGTCCAGCACAGCAGCCCCACGGAGCCTCCCGGTTTGCACACCCGGAGCAGTTCGTCCGCGGCCGCCTGGTGGTGCGGTGCGAACATGACGCCAATGCAGGACATCACGACGTCGAACTCCGCATCGCCGAAAGGCAGGGCTTCGGCGTCCCCTTCCTGCCACTCCAAGCTGACGCCGCGGTTTGCGGCCTCCCGGCGCCCTGCCTCGAAAAGCTCGGGGGTGAGGTCGCTGGCCACCACCTTGGCGCCCATCATTGCTGCCGGAATGGCCGCGTTGCCGGTTCCGGCAGCGACGTCCAGAACCCGCTGCCGGGACCTGATTCCGCAGGCTTCGACCAGGACGGCGCCCAGTTCCAGGAGCATCTCGTCGGCGAGGGCCGGGTAATCCCCTGACGCCCACATGGCCCGGTGCTTCTTCTTGAGCTCCCGGTCCGCGTCCACTACGTCGGTCTGTTGGTCCATGTCCGTGCCCCTCTACGTGTCCGTTCAAATGAGCGGCAGCACACTGTTGGCACAGCGGAGGCTGCGATGCGACTCATTGTGGACGCGATACCGGCCGGTGTAAAGGCACGGGAGCCGCGGGCACCAGGGTCAGGCAGGCTTGCGTGCCCGGGTGGTCTTGGCAGCCGGCTTCTCTGCCGTCTTGGTACCCGTGGACTTGGCTGCCGTCGACTTTGTGTCAGTGGACTTAGTGCCTGCCGCTTTGGAAGCAGTTGCTTTGGAAGCCGTTGATTTCGCGGTGGCCGACTTGGACGCTGTTGTTTTGGAGGCGGTTGTTTTGGAAGCCGTCGATTTTGATGCGGCGGTCTCGGCCCCTGCTGCCTTGGTCCCTGCCTTGGTACCGGACGACTTTCGCGCAGGTTTGGCCGCTTCCGCTTCCTCGTCCCCGGTGTCCGCTTCGTCGTCGGAAGTCCCGCTGGAGGCGGCCTCCCCTCCGCCGCGCTTCCTGTCCAGGCTCCGCTTGAGGGCCTCCATGAGGTCGATGACCTCGCCCTTCCCGCCCTCGCCGGCTTCGACGCCGAAGGTTTCCTCCGTGTCCAGCGATTCGCCCTGTTCGAGCTTCGCGTCGATGAGCTGGCGGAGCTGCACCTGGTACTCGTCGGTGAAGGAGGTGGGGTCGAAGTCGGCGGCCATGGATTCCACCAGGGCGGCTGACATGTCCCGCTCCTGGGAGGAGATCTTGATGGACGCATCCAGGGACGGGAAGTTGGCCTCCCGCACTTCATCGGGCCAGAGGAGGGACTGCAGTACCAACACGTCGTCCTTGATCCGCAGGGCCCCCAGCCGGGTCTTCTCCCGCAGTGCGAACTGGACGATGGCCACCCGGTCCGTGTCCTCGAGCGCACGCCGGAGCAGCACGTAGGCCTTGGGCGACTTGGAGTCCGGTTCCAGGTAGTAGCTCTTCTCGAACATCATGGGTTCGAGCTGCTCCGACGGGACGAACTGCACCACTTCGATTTCGTGGCTGTTCTCCGCGGGGATGGACTTGAGCTCATCCTTGGACAGGACCACCGTGCGGCCGTCCTCCTCGAACGCCTTCTCGATGTCCGAGTAGTCCACCACCTCGCCGCACACCTCGCACCGGCGCTGGTAACGGATCCTGCCGCCGTCGGCATTGTGAACCTGGTGCAGACTGATGTCATGATCTTCAGTGGCGCTGTAGACCTTCACTGGCACGTTGACCAGCCCGAACGCGATGGCACCTTTCCAGATGGCTCTCATTCATACAGTCAACATCAGAGCGGGCCGGAGGTGAAGCCCCATGGCCGCCAGTAGGGAACGTGTCCGGGTTGCAGGGCGGGAACTGACCCTGACCAACCTGGACAAAATCATCTATCCGGAGACCGGCACCACCAAGGCCGACGTGTTGGCCTACTACGCCGCGGTGGCCCACGTCCTGATCCCCGCGGCGGCCAACCGTCCAGCCACCCGCAAGCGGTGGGTCAACGGGGTGGGCACCGCGGACAAGCCGGGTGAGGTGTTCTTCCAGAAGGACCTGGAGGACTCAGCCCCTGGCTGGTTGCCCCGGGCGGCGATCACCCACAAGGACCGGACCATCCACTACCCCATGGTCAACGACGCCGCCACGCTGACCTGGTTCGGCCAGATCAACTCGCTCGAAATCCATGTGCCGCAGTGGCGGGTGGATTCGCACGGGAACCAACTGAATCCGGACCGGCTGGTGCTGGACCTGGACCCCGGCGAGGGGGCCGGGCTGCCGGAATGCCGCGAGGTGGCACTCCTTGCGCGGTCCATTCTGGAGGATGTGGGCCTGGACCCCCTGCCCGTCACCAGCGGCAGCAAGGGCATCCACCTTTATGCCGCCCTGGATGGGACGCAGACCTCTGAGCAGATCTCGGCATTCGCCCGGGAACTGGCCAGGGCACTGGAGGCCGACCACCCGGACCTGGCCGTCAGCGACATGAAGAAGTCGCTGCGCAAGGGCAAGGTGCTGGTGGACTGGAGCCAGAACAATGCGGCGAAGACCACCATTGTCCCGTACTCACTGCGGGGCCGGCCCACACCGCTGGTGGCGGCACCGCGGACCTGGCGCGAAATCGAGTCTCCCCGGCTCAAGCACCTGGACTACCACGAGGTCCTGCGGCGGGTGCGGGACGGCAAGGACCTTTTCGCCGCCGTCGTCAACGCTGTGGCCGGCGCCGCGAACGGCGCCCCGGAAGGCGCCCCGGAAGGCGCCCCGGAGGGCGGGCCCGACCACAGGGAAGCACCCCACGACGGCGATCCCCGCCTGGGCAGGTACCGCTCCATGCGCGACCCCAAGGCAACACCCGAGCCGTTCGCAGGCGTGCCGGCCGGGGGCAACAGCTTCGTCATCCAGGAGCACCACGCCAGCCGGCTGCACTACGACCTCCGGCTGGAACACGAGGGCGTCCTGGTGTCGTGGGCGCTGCCCAAGGGCATTCCTGAGTCCGGCGCCAAAAACCATCTGGCGGTCCAGACCGAGGACCATCCCATGGACTACCTCACCTTCCACGGCACCATTCCCAAGGGTCAGTACGGCGCGGGTGTCATGACCATCTGGGACACCGGCACCTACGAGCTGCACAAGTGGATCAACGGCAAGGAAGTCATCGTCACCCTGACCGGCTCGGACGGCGGCGGCCTGGGCGGGAGCAGGAAGATCGCGCTCATCCGCACGGGGCGCGGACAGGGCAAGGACGCCGAGAGCCAGTGGCTCATCCACGTGATGGACCAGGAGCATCAAGGCGGACGACGGCGGTCCGCAGCTCCCGCGGCGACGCGGGCACCGGCAGCGCAAGCGGAAGAGCGGGAAGGGGATGACGGCGGGGTGGCGGCCGTACACGAAGCCAGCCGCAAGGAGCCGGCCGGGTCCGCCACCGCCACCGTTGCCGACCCGTTGGAGTACCAGCCGATGATGGCCACGGCCGGGGACACCGCCGACCTAAAGGGCAGCAGCTGGCAGTACGAGCTCAAATGGGACGGTGTCAGGGCCGTCCTGGTGGCGGACCGGGAGAAGGTGCGGATCTTTTCCCGCAACGGCAACGACGTCACCCGTACCTACCCGGAGTTCACGGACCGCGCCTGCTGGCCGGAGCATCCGTTCGTGGCGGACGGCGAGATCATCGCCGTCGGGCCCGGCGGAAAGCCGGACTTTGGCCTGCTGCAGGGCCGGATGAAACTGACCCGGGCCACCGACGTCGCAAAAGCCCGCACCACGATCCCGGTCCAGCTGATGCTGTTCGACCTGTTGTTCCACAACGGGGAGGACCTCCGGCGCCTGCCGCTCAGCACCCGCCGGGGGCGGCTGGAGGAATTTTTCCGCCCGTCAGAATGCCCCGTGGACCTCTCCATCGTGCTCGACGAACCGGTGGAGCTCCTCCTGGAAAGCGCGCAGGAGCTTGGCCTGGAAGGGATCATGGCCAAGCGGACGGACAGCCGCTATGTGAGCCGCCAGCGGACCCGGACGTGGATCAAGCTCAAGACGGAGCAGACCCAGGAAGTGGTGGTGGGCGGCTGGCGGCCGGGAAAGGGCGGGCGGCAGGACACCGTAGGGTCGCTGCTGGTGGGAATTCCCGATGGCGGCAAACTGCAGTACGTGGGCCGTGTCGGCAGCGGCTTCAGTACCCGGGAGCTCACGGAACTGCGGCAGACGGTGGAGCGGCTTGGCCGGAAAACGTCACCTTTCCATGAAGTGCCCCGCCCCGACGCCGCCGACGCCCACTGGGTATCACCCGAACTCGTGGGCGAGGTGACCTACAGCGAGTGGACCGGGCCCGGGAGGTTGCGGCATCCACGCTGGCGCGGCTGGCGCGTGGACAAGGACCCGTCCGAGGTGGTCCGGGAAGACTGAAAACGCACAAATTACCTGGCGCCGGCCACATTCAGGGGGCGCCAGGTAATTTGTGCGTGTCGACGCCGGCTGTATCTGCCGGCTGGTGTTTTCGGTACCGGCTACGAGGAGTGCGGCATCTGTGGACGGCCGGTGCGGTGGACGGCGGTGACGGCCGCTTCATGCCCCGTCCGGCCGTGGCCGGCAGCCCGGTCCTTGGGGTGCCGCCGCTTTCCGTAGCCGTCCGGCCAGCCGCTTTGCTGCCCCAGGGGCCCGGCGCCCATGGCCGTGGGGCCGGGCGTCACCGGCGCATCCATGGCAGCCGCAATGTGGTCCGCCACCTCAGGGTTGATGTGGAACTGGTTGGACTCTTCACGCATTGTGGTTTCTTCCCTTCCTTGCTTCGTTCTTCCTTGAATCGAAACGCCAACGAAAGCGTCCGGGCGCGCGCGGACTACTGCCCGGAAAGAGGTGTGTTCATGGCTCCACGATAAGCACGCGGGGAGGTTCTGTGAACCCCTCCAGGGACGGTGGCCGGAGTCACTTTCGCGGCCGCAATCACCAAAAAACGGGTGCTGAAACCGGTCCGGACGGAAAATTTTTGGTAACGATGCCGTTGATCAGCGTGCTTCCCAGTAATGGCGCGGGAAACAGCGGCACAAAAAATTGTGCAAACCACCCCTGGAGCGGCCCAAAAGGGCGCACTCTACGCCATCGAACTGTCGGCGCGCTACAGGCATCCCGTAAAATTGAAGGCCTGCCCGGAGCGGGGCAGCTACAAGTCGCAAGCAAATGACCTCCATAGGAGTTGCCCAAATGCCCACAGACCGAAGCAGGACCGACTCTCCAGCAGGCGCCAGGAACGCCCGCGGAACAGACCCGGCAGCCCCCGTGGCCGCCAAGAAGCCAAGGCTGCTGCCACGCCGCCGGCTCAAGGAATCCGATGTCAACGTGGTGGACCAGCCCATGCTCAAAAAGGCGCTCGGCGGAACCATCGTGGGCAACACCATGGAATGGTACGACGTAGGCGTCTTCGGCTACCTCATCACCACCATGGGCCCGGTGTTCCTTCCGGAATCCGATCCCACCACCCAGACGCTGTTCCTGCTGGGAACCTTTGCCGCCACCTTCATCGCCCGCCCCCTGGGCGGCGTGATCTTCGGATGGCTGGGCGACAAGGTGGGACGCCAAAAGATCCTGGCCACCACGCTGATGATTATGGCGGCAAGCACCTTCGCCGTCGGCCTCCTGCCCGGGTACGCGCAGATCGGACTGTGGGCTGCCGCGCTGCTGGTGCTCCTCAAGGTCGTCCAGGGCTTCTCCACCGGTGGTGAGTACGCCGGTGCCACCACGTTCGTGAGCGAATACGCGGCCGACAAGCGCCGCGGCTTCTTTGCCAGCTTCCTGGACTTGGGCAGCTACCTGGGCTTCGCCATCGGCGCCGCCCTGGTCTCCGTCCTGCAGCTGACGCTTGGCCAGGACACCATGGAGGACTGGGGATGGCGCATCCCGTTCCTGGTGGCAGGCCCGCTGGGCCTGATCGCCGTGTACTTCCGGAGCAAGATCGAGGAATCCCCGCAGTTCCAGGCCACCCTTGATGCCCAGGAAGAGAACGCCAAGAACGCCTCCGCATCAGACACTGCCACGGCCAAGGGACCGGTTGGAATCGTCAAGGCTTACTGGCGCCCCATCATCGTTGCCATGGTGGTGGTGGCCGCCGCCAACACGGCCGGTTACGCCCTCACCTCCTACATGCCCACGTACCTGACGGAATCCAAGGGCTACGACGAAGTCCACGGCACCCTGCTCACCATTCCGGTGCTGGTGGTCATGAGCCTGTGCATCCCGCTGACCGGCAAGCTCTCTGACCGGATCGGCCGCCGCCCCGTGCTCTGGATCGGCGCCGTGAGCACCATCGTGCTGGCTGTCCCCGCCTTCATGCTGATCGGCATCGGACAGATCTGGTCCACCCTTGCCGGACTGGCCCTGATCGCCTTCCCCGTGACGTTCTACGTTGCCAACCTGGCCTCGGCGCTGCCGGCCCAGTTCCCCACGTCCAGCCGCTACGGAGCCATGGGCATCGCCTACAACTTCGCCGTGGCCATCTTCGGCGGGACCACGCCGTTCATCGTGGCAGCCCTGATCAGCGCCACGGGCGATGACATGATGCCCGCCTATTACCTCATGGGCACCTCCCTGGTGGGCGCCATCGCCATCTACTTCCTGAAGGAATCCGCCAACCGGCCCCTGCCGGGATCCATGCCCAGCGTGGACACCCAGGCAGAGGCAAGGGAACTGGTGGCCACCCAGGACGAGAACCCGCTGATCAACCTGGACGAACTGCCGTTCGAAACCCAGGACGCCCTGGACCCCCAGGCACACCGCGGGGTTCCGGCGGGGGCCTAAACCTCCAGCCGGCCGCCCGGGCACTCTTGTAGCCCACGCTCACGGGCCCATCCCGCGTGCTTCCTTGGGGGAAGCACGCGGGATGGGCCTTTGCGTGCCTCCGGGATGTCCTATTGTGACTGCCGGCAGTATGACTCTGCCGGATGCCGGTGATACGTTCCCAAAGGCCTTCGGGCCGCGGCAGGACAACAAGACAGGACAGGTGCCGGGATATGAAGCGCGTCGTGGCACAGGTACGCGCACTCCACCGGCTGGAACCTGCCACCAACGACCACCTCGCCGCGCTTCGCGTGGCCCTCAGCGTCGCGGTCCCGTCGCTGCTCCTGCTGGCCGCCGGCCGCACGGACCTCATCATTTACGCCGTGTTCGGCGCGTTGACCGGCATGTACGGCCGTTTGGAACCGCACCAGCTGCGGCTCCGCCACCAGGGTCAGGGTGCCCTGGTGCTGCTCAGTGGCGTGTTCGTGGGGGTTGCGCTGTCCGTCAACCACATCCACTCGTGGTGGCTGGTGGCGGTGGAGGCCACCCTGGCCGGAGTGGGCTCGGTGTACTCGGACCGCGTAAGGCTGAAGCCGAACGGGCCCTTTTTTGGAATCCTGGCCCTGGGTGCCTGTGCCTCCGTTCCCACCGCAGTCCCTTGGTATGTGGCCATGCTCATCGCGGCGGGATCATCAGTGTTCTCGATCCTGATCGGCTTCAGCGGCTGGGTGCGGCAAAGGGCATGGGAACCCGGGGCCACCAGGAACCTGCCGCCCCGTTCGGCCGCGAGGCAGCGGGAACTGACCGTCCACGCCGCCCGGTACATACTGGCCGTGGGTGCTGCCGGAACGGTGGGTGTCCTGAGCGGCAGCGGCCACCCGCACTGGGCCATGGCCGCGGCCGCCGTACCGCTCGCCGGCGCCGACCTGCCCAGCAGCGTCCGGCGGGGCGTCCACCGCATCGTGGGGACCCTCCTGGGCCTGGTGGTTACCGCCGTCGTGATCCTTCCGGGGCCCTGGGCACTGGCCGCCCTCTATCCGGCACTCCAGGAGCCGGTACACCAGGCCACTGTGCTGGCCCTCCTGGTCATCCTCTTCCAGTTCGCCACCGAACTGTTCATGACCCGGCACTACGGCCTGGCCATGGTCTGGTTTACGCCGGTCATCCTGCTGATGACGCAGCTGGCCGCCCCCACCGAACCGCAGGTCCTGATCCTTGAGCGCGCGGTGGAAACTCTGGTGGGCGCGCTGCTGGGGATCCTGGTGGTGGTGGCGGTCCGCCGGCCCGGAGCCCGCGCCCGGACCGCGCTCCCGGGCCTACTTCGGCTTCCGCGCCGGGCCCGCCATTAGCCGCGCCGGAGCCACCTTAGCCACCGCCGCCAGCACCTTGTAGCGCTTGGACGGGATGGACACCGCCTTACCGCGCTCATTGTCCGCCAGGCCTTCACGGACCACCCGCTCGGCGCGCAGCCACGTCCAGGACGGCGCCACGGACTTGTCCATCCCCATCCGGTCGTGGAACTCCGTGTGAGTGAAGCCGGGGCAGACGGCCGTGACCTTGATGCCCCGCGTGCGGTAGGCCAGGTTGGCCCACCGGCTGAAACTGACCAGCCAGGCCTTGGCCGCGGAATAGGTGCCCCGGGGCAGGAACGCGGCCACGCTGGCCACATTGATGATCCTGCCCTCCCCGCGCTCCAGCATGCCCTTCAGCGCTGCATGGGTCAGCACCATGGACGTTTCCGCGTGCAGCTTCAGGTGCTTCTTCTCCTCCGGCGCGTGGTTGTCCTCAAAGTTGTGCAGCAGCCCGATCCCTGCGTTGTTCACCAGGATCCCCACCGGCCGGGTGGTGTCTTGCAGGCGTTCGACGACGGCGGCGACGTCGTCGTCGACCGTCAGGTCTGCGGGGAGCACCTCAGCCGTGATGCCGTACCGGTGCCGGAAGTCCTCCGCTGTTTCTGCCAGCCGGGACGCGTTGCGCGCCACCAGGACCAAGTCATGCCCCTGGGCGGCAAGCTGCTTTGCAAATTCGTGGCCCAGTCCTGCGCTGGCCCCGGTGACAAGTGCTGTTGTTCGGGAACTCGATGGCGTCATGCTGCAAGCCTAGCCAGAGAGTTGGCCGTGCAGTGCAGGCACTGACCTCAGTTGACGGATGGCGCTGCATGGGAAGCCGGCGCCCCTCACATGCCGGTGCGGCATGAGGTTGTGCCACTAGGCTGGTAGCTCCGGCGGCCGTTCAGGCTGCTGCCATGAAGGGGGAACCATGGAACAACAATCTGCAGCGCTTGGATTCCGCGAAGTGGACAGGGACGGAAACACCGTGCTGCCTGCATCGGACGATACCGGGACTACACGGGTAGGCGGGCACCGGTTCGCCCCGAATCCGTTCATCGTGGTGTTGTGGGTGATGGCCGCAGCATTGATCGCCGGGGGTGTCGGGACCCTGCTGCGCGGGCCTGTGGCAATAGGGCCGCTAAGCAACGGGTTTTCATTCGACTTCGTCTTGTTCACGTTCGCCCCGCAGTTGGCCCTCACCGGTTTCGCCACCGCGGTTTTCCTGCTGTTCTGGCATGCGTGGCACTGGCAGCGTCACCGGGCTTAGCCCTGTCTTTTCGGGCGCCGAAGCCGCTTTCGCCAGGCGTTTCACCCCATCCTGACTTGTGCATTATTTAGTAAGCATGCTTTGCTTATGGCGTAGATGAACCTCCGCAAGCAGTTCGCGGCGGGGTTGCCAACGCTGGCGGCTCCGTGAAAGAAGCCCAAGGAAGAACATAATGACCACCGCAATGGAAAACCAGCTGACGGCGTTTGGGGAACGCAGCGATGCAGCTGGCGAGCAGCTCCTGACCGCCACCATACCCGTGGACGCAGGGCTGCTGATGACCTTGAATTCACGCATGCACTGCCGCATGCCGATGCAGCTTGTGAACCACGGGGAAATGCCGGTCCGGGAGCCCGTCTACGTTGACGGAAACTCGGTGGTTGCCCTGCGCGGATCCGTCGCGGAGAGCGTTGTCACCTACCGGTGCGCCTGCGGCTTCACCATTGATGACCCCAGCGCCGCCATGCCGGTCAGCGATCAGGCCCTCGCCAGCTAGGCAGCTTTCAGCCGGCTCGGCAGGCCCTCGATCACTGGGCGGCCCGTTGAACCAACTTACCGCTCTTCCCGGTAGCCAGGGCCGGCGCCAATAGGCGCTGGCCAACCACGCCAGCCCCGGACTTTCGGCAACGCCGCTACTGCCTTGCAGGTACGCGTGCCGCCTCGACCGCCCGGCGAGTGTCGGCCAGGACCAGGTCCGCGTTGATGGCCTCCGCAGCGCGAAGCCCTGCTGCGGCAGCCGTCATGACCTGGGCGGAAACATCCGTGGCATTGCCCGCGGCCCACACTCCCGGGCATGACGTCCTGCCGCTTTCGTCGGTCTCCAGGCGGCTGCCCGGACCATCCTGCAGGGCGGCCGGTTCCAGTCCCAGCCGCTGAAGCATGTTGGCTTTACTCGTGGTGGCGGGACTGACCACCAGGACATCCAGGGGCACCGTCTCACCGGCGTCCAGGGCGGCCCCGGCCAGCCGGTCGTCACGGACCTCCAGCTCCCGGACCTTTCCCTCCACCACGTGGACAGACCGGGCAGCGAGTTGTTCCTCCTGGCCCTGGGTGAGTTCCAGGGCATCATTGAGCAGGAGCGTCACATCCGGACTCCACTGCCGGAACGTCAGGGCCTGCCTCACGGAGTGGGAATCGGCCGCCAGGACTCCGATTCGTTGGTTCTGGACCTCCCAACCGTGGCAGTAGGGGCAATACAGCACGTCCCGTCCCCAGCGGTCGGCGACGCCAGGAAGCTCCGGCAGCTCATCCATGATTCCTGAGGCGATCAACAGGCGCCTGGCAACGCGGTTGGAGCCGTCATCCAGGGCCAGGACGAACCGGTCCCCGTCCCGGCCGGCCGTCCGGACAAACCCGGAGGACATTGTCCCGCCGTAACGGGCCAGTTCTTCCCTGCCTGCTGCGAGAAGGTCCCGGGGACGCATGCCCTCCCTGCTGAGGAAGCCGTGGACACTTTCCGCCCCAAGGTTCCGCTGCTCGCCGCCGTCGATCACCACCACCGAACGCAACGCCCGCGCCAAGGCGGTCCCCGCGCTTAGACCCGCCGGTCCCCCGCCAATGACCGCTACGTCGAAAATGGTGTCCTGGTTTCCCGCCACATTGCCCTTCCCGGCCAGCTGCACATGCCTCTTCCACACGCGCACGTATGCAGGCTGTACCCGGTGCGGGCCGGGGAATAACCGCAGGACGATGCCAGGATGGGGTCAGCGCTCCGGCCAGTCCACGAACTGGCCGTAGCCCTCATGCTTGCGGAGGTAGCTGGAAATAAACGGGCAGTGCGGGATGATCCGCTTTCCCGTGGCCACCACATCGTCCAAGGCAAAATGCGCCAGGACCTTGCCCAGGCCCTGGCCTTCAAAATCGTCACCGGTCTCGGTGTGCGTGAAATCGATGTGCCCGGGAAGGTCGCGGAAGAAGGCCTGGACAGCCAGCCTGCCATCCACCAGGAGCTCATACCGTTGCTGTTCGTCATTGCGCAGCAGCGAGACATTAGCGGTGAACGTGTCCTCAGCGGACGTGGTGTTCTCGGTCATGGTTCGACACTGGCACTACTTCACGCCGCTGGCAATGCCCCTTCGCCACCTCTTCCCCGGCCACCGCCGCCGGCCCCTGCGCACAGCACCGCGCCGCGGGAGCGGCAGGCCGCCCAGCATAAGGATCGCCACGGAAAAACACACAACTCCGGCTGCCAGCAGCCCCACCGACAGGCCGCTGAGCGCGGCGTCCGCCACCGGGAGGAAAACCACCACGACGGCGGTACCCGCCACGGCGGGCCTGCAGCGGAAGGCCTGGAGCGCCGTCGGCCGTTCCTCCAGGCGGCCAAAGGCTGCGGCCACCGGCAGGAGCAGGAGGACCAGCGCAAGGACCACCAGCGGCCGGGACCACCACCATTCAGCGGTTCCGGACGACGGTTTGGGGATTGGTGCCAGGAGCAGCAAGCCGGACATGGCCGCCAGCAGCGGCAGGTGCCACAGGTAGACCGTCAGGGACCTGGCGCCGGCCACCTGCAGGAGCCGGTTGATCCAGCGGATGCCGGCCAGCGGCGCCAGGACCGGCCGCGCCAGTTCCATCACCGCCAGCTGGGAAACGCCCAGGAGCACCAAGGTCAGGTTGGGCGGGTTGAGGTTGACCAGCATGTTGCCGCGGTACAGGCCAAGCCCGGTCACGAGCCCCAGCAGCAGATGTGCCGCCACCGCGATGCCCAGCAGCCCGGAGCGGGAGAGCCGGGAAAGATGCCCGTCCGCAGCAAGGAAACCCAGTTGCTGGACTGCGCACCACACGAAGACCAGGTTGGCGTTGGCCACGTCCGGCACGGCGCCCCGAAGACAGTCCACGGCAACCACCAGCGCAATCAGCAGGCCGAGGGTCAGCCAAGGGGCGCGGTCATGGAGCGCCGCCAGGACCGGAATGTTCAGTTGCGCCGCGAGGTAGGCCGCAAGAAACCACAGTGGCATGCCCGCCCCGGTTGCCACGAGCTGGACCACCTGCCGGTCCACCCCGAGCGCTGCAGCCACGGACAGGCCGGCCACCATGGCTGCCAGCAAGGCGGCGGCCGGGCGGACCAGGCGCAGGAGCCGCGCGCGGATGAACTGGGCCGCTGTCCCGCCGCCCGCCTTGAGACGGCGCCAGGACTGCAGGCCGGTGATGCCGCCGGTGACGAAGAACAGGGGCATGACCATGAAGATCCAGATGACGGGTTCGAACCAGTCCTGTTCGGCCAGGGTGTTCTCGGTGGTCACGGTGCCGTCAGGGTGGAGGACCGGGCTGACCATCGTGGAGTGGCCCACCACCACCAGGACCAGGCAGATGAAACGGACAAGGTCGATCGCCGGATCACGGCTTTCCGTGTCCGCCCCGGTTCCTGCCGCCCGCGTGCCGG
Organism: Arthrobacter sp. SAFR-179; assembly: GCF_059414945.1. NCBI lineage: Bacteria > Bacillati > Actinomycetota > Actinomycetes > Micrococcales > Micrococcaceae > Arthrobacter > Arthrobacter sp. SAFR-179. The sequence continues at coordinate 173,716 of NZ_JBPFDM010000007.1, read as the reverse complement.
TGCTTCGCATGGGGACCTACAAAGGCTCGACGCTGCCCATGGCACCATTGTGGCCCCCGGGAGTGGATTATGGACCTTGCCGGTTGCGGATCTTCCTACCGCAGTATTGCCAGCAGTCCCACCACGACGGCGATCAGGGGCGTGGTGCCCTGCGTGATGGCGGCGCGGAGGTACTTCCGTCCGGTGAAGGCCAGGACGGCGGCCGCCAGCAGCATGGAGCCGCAGCAGCTGAAGATGAGGGTCCAGCCTGCAACTGCCTGGGCGGACCCGGCCCCGCCCAACGCCACGAGCCCTGCGCCGATGAAAGCACCGACGGCCAGGAACAGGTTGTAGAAGCCCTGGTTGTAGGCCAGGGACCTGGTGGTCTCGGCATCGGACTGGGAGGCAACCCCAAAGCGCTTCCAGGTGGCGGGCCGGGTCCAGGTAAGCGACTCCATGGTGAAGATGAAGACGTGCAGCGCGCCGGCAAGGAAGGCAAAGAGAAGGGAGGCCAGGGTCATTGCTTGATCCTAGCCTCCCGGAAATGCATAAAAGGTGTGGAACCCCGTCAACGGGAAGGAGGCCAGGACCGGCTGCTTGATCCTGGCCTCCCGTTTATGAGGCTTCTGTGCGGCTTCCGGGCCCGCTTCCCGTGGTGTTTCCTGAGACGTTACCGTGCCAGCGTGGCCAGCGTCGTGGCAGCAAAGCCCTTAGCGGAGTGGTTCCAGGTGGCCAGGAGGCCCTGCAGGTTCTCGCCGTCCGCGCGGTGGCCTGGAAGCTGGTCTTGGAGGGTGGCCAGCACCCCGGTCCGCAGCTCGGTGTTGAAGTTGACCTTGCCAACGTTCATGGCCGCCGCCTTGACGAGTTCCGTTGCGGGGATGCCGGAGGCACCGTGCAGGACCAGCGGAATGTGCACCCGCGCCGCAATGTCCTGCAGCACGTCCCAGCGCAGACGCGGCTCGCCCTTGTACTTGCCATGGACGTTGCCCACGGCCACTGCCAGCAGTTCCGCGCCGGTGCACGACACGAAGTCCTCCACCTGCGCCGAGTCCGTCAGGCCCGCCACGTCCACGCCGGCCTGGCCGGCCGGCTGGTCGGCGGAAAAGGCACGGTCCTCGTCCCCCGCCAGGCCGCCCAGTTCGGCTTCCAGCACCACGTCGGCGCCCAGCAGCGCCCTGGCCGCCTGGACCAGTTCGATGTTCTCCTCGTAAGGGAGCGAGGAACCGTCGGCCAGGACGGAATCCGCCCCTGCCTCCACGGCGGCGGCCATGACGTTGAGGTCGGATGCGTGGTCGAGCTGCACCGCGACGGGCACCGTGGCAGCATCGGCCAGGCCGCGCAGCGCCGCGATGAGCCGGAGGCCGTTGGCGGTGGCGGCGGTCTTGGGTGCCACCAGCAGGATCACGCCCCGGCCGGATTCTTCAGCGGCGCCCACCACGGCCAGCGCGGTGGTGAAGTCGTAACAGGTGAAGGCGGGCACCGCGGACCCCTGCTGCAGGGCGGAGGTGACCAGGTTGTCCAGTCGCGTACGCATCAGGCGCCCAGGCCTCCCACCAGGATCCAGGCCACGAAGGTCAGCGCGAAGCCGGCCAGGCCCAGGACCGTGGTCAGGACGGTCCAGGTCTTCAGGCCGTCGGAAACGGTGAGCCCGTAGTAGCGGACCACAACCCAGAAGCCGGCGTCCGTCACGTGGGACAGGCCCAGGGCGCCGAAGCCGATGGCGATGACGATCACGGCAATCTGCGCGGGGCTGTAGCCGCCGCCGCTGACCGCTGCGGAGAGCAGGCCGGTGGTGGTCACAATGGCCACGGTGGCCGAGCCCTGGGCAGCGCGCAGTGCCAGGGAGATGATGAAGCCAAGGAGCAGCAGGGGCACGCCGAGCGTGTCCAGGGTCTTGGAGAGCGCGGAACCGATGCCGGAGACCTGCAGGACATTGCCGAACACGCCGCCGGCAGCCACCACCATCAGGATGGAGGCGATGGGAGGCAGCGAGCCTTCGAAGATTTCGCCGGTTTCCCTAAAGGACCATCCGCGGCGGACGGCCAGCAGGAAGAAGGACAGTGCCACGGCCACCAGGAGGGCCAGGAAGGGGTTGCCGACGAAGGCTGCGAGGCCGTACAGCGGGTGGGACTTGGGGAGGATGAGGGTGCCGGCGGTACCCAGGAGGATCTGCACGATGGGTGCGGCGATCAGGAAGATGATCAGGCCCGGCCGCGGCGGTGCGATGGCGGCGGCGCCGGGTCCGTCATGGCCTACCTTGACCAGTGAGTCGGAGCCGAACTCCTCCACCTGGGTCTTTACGGCGGGAAGCAGCTCATATTCCTTGCGGTTCATGATCGAGGCGACCGAGTAGGACAGGAAGCCCAGCGGGATGCAGATCAGCAGGGAAATCAGGGCGATGAGTCCAATGTCGGCACCCAGCACGCCGGCGCCTGCAACGATGCCGGGGTGCGGCGGGACGGCCACGTGGATGGCGAGCATGATGCCGGCCATGGGCAGGCCGAACTTGATCGGGTGGACCTTGGCGATCTTGGCGAAGGCGTACACGATGGGCACCAGCACGATGATGCCCACCTCGAAGAAGACGGGGATGGCCACCAGGAAGCCGACGGCGGTGAGCGCCACGGCCACGCGCCTGGCCCCGAGTTTGCGGGTGAAGTGGTCCGCGAGGGACTGGACGCCGCCGGACACCTCGATCATCCGGCCCAGCACGGCGCCGAGCGCAATCAGGATGGCCACCTTGCCCATGGTGCTGCCCACGCCGCCGGACACCACGGTGAAGATGTCCTGCAGCGGAATGGTGGCAGCCACGGCCACCAGGATGCTGACGGTGAGCAGCGCCACGAAGGCCTGGATCTTGAAGCGGATGATCATCACCAGCAGGATGGCGATGCCCACCGCTGCGATGGTGAGCAGGACCGGGGTGCCCAGCTCAACGGCAGGTTTGATGGCCGGGGCGTCGGCCGCCCGCTGTATCAGCGGACTAATCAGGTGGTTCACGGGGAGGTGTCTCCTTTGACGTGCCGGTCCCGGGGCAGGACGGCATCAGGGAATGGTGAGGGGTGGAACAAACGTTGGGGAACGGAGCCGGCAACGCTGGAAGGTACGACGACGGCGGAGGGGGGACCGCCGTCGTCGCACCGGTTGGGGGTGGCCTGCTTGGCGGTGGTTACTTGGTGCGCTTTGTGGGCGCGACCACCTTGATGACGGCGGAGTCATCGGCGGCGGCGAGGCCCTGGGCCTGGCCCAGGAGGTAGAGCTGCTCGGCGGCGGCGGCAACGGGGGCTGCCAGGCCGGCGGCGCGGGCGGCCTTGCCTACGATGCCCATGTCCTTGACGAAGATGTCCAGGCGGGAGAGCACCTCGGCGCCTTCCTCGTCGTAGGCCTCCAGGATGCGGGGGCCGCGGTTGGAGAGCATGAAGGAACCTGCCGCGCCGGCTTCCAGGGCGGCAAGGGTCTTGGCCTGGTCCAGCCCCAGCGCGTCGGCCAGGGCCAGTGCCTCGGCCGCGGCGGCGATGTGGACGCCGCACAGCAGCTGGTTGACGGTCTTCAGGGCCTGGCCATCGCCGGGGTTGTCGCCCACCACAGTCAGGGTGGAAGCCAGGAGCTCCAGGGCGGGGGCGGCCTTTTCGCGCGCTTCCGGGGAAGCGCCGACGACGATCAGCAGGTCACCTTCGCCGGCGCGCTTGGGGCCGCCGGACAGCGGGGCGTCCACCAGGTCCACACCGTATTCAGCCAGCTTGGCCACGGTGGCGGGAATGGCGTCAGTGCCCACGGTGCTGCCCAGGATGACGACGGCGCCCGGCTCGAGAACCGGGGCCACGCCGTTCTCGCCGAACAGGACGTCGTTGAGCTGCTCACCGTTGCGGACGGCCAGGAGGACGGCGTTGGCGCCCTTGGCGGCTTCGCGTGCCGTGGTGAAGGTGGCGATGCCGGCTTCCCGGGCAAGTTCCAGGCGCGGCTCGGCAATGTCGAAGCCGTGGACGGTCAGCTGGGATGCCAGGCGGGTGGCCATGGGCAGGCCCATGGCGCCAAGGCCCAGGACGGTGACGGTGTAGTTGCTGGTCATGGTGTTCTCCATTGAATTTTTCAGGAATTAGGGTTCATTCAGGGTGGGCCCACACGGACAGGGTTCCCTGGCCGAGCTTGCGAGGCTAGGGGGTCCGTGGGGAGCTGCTGAGCTTGCGGGTGACCTGGGCCAGGGAGTCGTCGTCGCCAACATTGCCGGCGAACACGATGTATGGGATGCCCTTGGCGGGTCCGTCCACTGGTTCCCAGAGGCTGACGATGCCCGGCAGCATGGGGCCGCGGACAATGGCGTGGCGGATTTCCAGGCCGTGGGCTGCCACGTCGGAGGAGGTGATGCCGCCCTTGGCGATGACGAACCGCGGCGGGAAGGTCTTCAGGGTGCGGTTGACCACGTCCACGACGGCGGCAGACACGGTCCGTGCGATCCGCAGGCTTTCGACGGGGTCGTCCGTCTTGATGAGCAGGCGGCTGGTGTGGACGATGACGTCACCGGCGCGGAGGGCGTCGACGACGGCGTCCACCGTCTGGTCCAGGTGCGCCGTGGCGTCGGTTTCGTTGCCGAGGAGCTTTTCGACGTCAATCTCGATGATGCGCGCGGAGCTGTGCTGGGCGGTGAGGACGTTGAGCTGCCGGGTGGTGAGGCCGACGTGGGAACCCACCACAATGAGGCCGCCCGCCTCTGACGGGGTGTTGCCGGCGTAGGCTTCTTCGGCGGTCAGTGCGGTGCGGATTTCCTGGCCGATGCGGCCGCGGACGAACGGCGGGCCAACGCGGTAGAGGAGTTTCTTGCCGCGGCGTTCCGCTTCGTCAAGGCCCAATGCCAGGGCGCGGAAGTCGTTTTCGGTAACGATGTCGGCCACGATGGGCGTGGAGTCGGTGGCCGGTTCGATGGCGTCGGCAATGGCCTTGGCGGAGATGGCCGGATCCTGTGCGGAAGCGCCGGCGCGGATGATGTCCAGGTCCAGGACGATCACGGAGTCGGCGGGGAACCGGCCCTGGGACTTTTCTGCCACGTAGTCTGCCATGACGGAGGTGCTGAAACCGAAGGAAGCATCCTTGGCGAACTCGGTCTCGGAGACGGGGACCAGGGTGCCCTGGGCATCGCCGGTGCCGCGCATGTAGTGCACGCCGCCGATGGTGAGGCGGCCGGCGTCGGGGAATGCCGGAACCAGGACCACGCCATCGGTCTTTTCCCCGCTGACCTCGGCAACCGTGGCTGCGATGACATCCGGTTCCAGCGGGAAGTGGCCGCGGAGCGTGGAGTCGCTGCGGCTGACGAAGCCCAGGCGGAGCTTCCCGGGTGATCCTGCGGCAACCAGGGCGTTCCGGACCACTTCCTCATTGCGGGCTGCGGCCTCTGCAGGGTCAAGGCTGCGGGTGTTGGTCAGGACATAGACAGCCGGCTTGCCCTGGCCAAAGGCCCAGGCAAAGTCCGCCACGTCCCAGCGGGTGAGCACGGGCAGGTCCGCCACTGACTGCGTGCCGGTGGGGTCGTCGTCGAGCACTACCAGTACACGGGGAACCTCCGCGTTGGAAGCGGCCAGCGCGCCGGCAACCAGCCCGGCGGCGATCTCCAGGTCTGCCGGATAGGCGGCCAGAACGTCTGCTTCAAGAGTCACAGTGCACTCCGTTGTGTATGGATCCGGGCGTGCGGATCCTGATGTGTAGATAACTGTAAGATGTCTGACATCTTGCATTTGAGAGTTAGTGTGGCACACGGCATACGGACGCGCAAGTAGACTTGTCTGACATATCCGCCGGGCGACGGCCTGGAACAGGGATCGGGGGCAACATTGGCAAGGAAGTCACTGGTAGGCGTAGTGGCCGACGAGTTGCTGGACCGCATCATCGAAGGCGAGTTTCCCCCGGGCTCCACTGTTCCCGGCGAGCATGAACTGAGTGCGCGGCACGAGGTCAGCCGCATGACGGTCCGCGAAGCCATGAAGACGCTGCAGGCCCAGCGAATCCTGAGCGTTGAGCGCGGCCGGGGGACCTTCGTCAACCCGCTGAGCAGCTGGGCTTCGCTCGAAGCGGTGCTCCGGGCCGCGGCTGAGGGAAAGAACGACGCAGACGCCTCCATCCAGCTCATCGAGCTCCGCCGGATGCTGGAAACGGGGGCCTGTGAGCTTGCCGCCGGGCGGATCGCGGAGGAGGACATCGAAGCCCTCTTCAATTACGTCGCGGCGATGAAGGCAGCGCACAGCATCAACGACGTCGCGGCTTTTGTGGAGGCGGACCTGGCTTTCCACGACGTCATCCTGCGTGCATCCGGGAACGTCTTCGTTTCGGTCCTGTTCGAGCCTCTGCATCGCGTGCTGGAAAAGCGCAGGGCTGAGACTTCTGCCGTTCCGGCAATCCAGGAGCACGCCATCGGCCATCACCGGAACATTGCCGAGGCCCTGGAGTCCCGCGACGCCGCGCGGGCGCGCCAGGCCATGGACGAGCACATGCAGCAAACCCTCGACGACCTCAAGCAGCTGGTACTCGAAACCAAGTAGGCGTGTGGACTGGGTCTGTTCAACGCTCGTGCAGTCCCACTAGGCTTCAGGGACGGCCCGCAACCGGGAGCAACGATGATCACGAGGAGCGAAGTTGTCCAACCACACGTACAGCATTTCTGAAATTGTCGGCACCTCCACCCAGGGCGTGGACGACGCCGTGCGCAACGGCATTGCCAAGGCATCCCAGACCCTGCGCAATCTCGACTGGTTCGAGGTCAAGGAGGTCCGCGGCCACCTGGAGGACGGGAAGATTGCGGACTGGCAGGTCACCATCAAGATCGGCTTCCGCTTGGAAGAGCAGGGCTAAGCCAGCTAAAGAAACAGGTCGTGAAGCCTTGGCTTCACGACCTGTTTCTTTAGCTGGAGGGCTGTTTGCCCTAGTTGGCCGTACCCGGGCTGCGCCGGCGCCACACGGTGGGGACGCCGTCGAACGCGGGGAAGACGTGCCCTTCGAAGAAGGAAAGGACCGTATGCGGATCGAGGTCCGGGCTCCAGAGGCCGGAAGCCGGGCAGTGCGAGCCGGTGGCGGTGGAGGCGGCGCCGGCTGACGCCTGGCGCTCCTTCAGCAGGGCGATGCGTTTCATCGTTGAGACCATCCTGGTGATTAAGACTGGGCAGGGAAAACGTGTACTCCCACCCTAGGAAATGCGTGGTCAGAGGCCAATGGGCGGCTGGCCAGAATCAACGCCCTTCGCTGGACGAATGTACAGAAGCAGGGCATCGTCAGCCCGCTTCGGCCCCTTCGGCGGCCGCACTGGCACTGCGCTCCAGGCCGGCGTCCGGCACCGCGCCGAGGCTGCCCAGCAGGGCAAGGGCGTCCGACGACGGCGATCCCGGCCGCGCGGAGTACACCCTCAGCGTCTGGTCCGGGTCCTCCGGCAGGACGAGGTTTTCAAAGTTCAGTTCCAGGTCCCCTACGGCGGGATGGTGCAGCCGGACGGTGCCGGCCGACCGGGTGGCCACCCGGTGCCCTGCCCACCATTGGCGGAAATGTTCACTGTGGACCGCGAGCTCACCCACCAGGTGGTTGGCCTGTGGATCATTGGGGTGCCGCCCCACGTCCAGCCGGAGGGATCCCGCAGCTTCCGCGGCCACCGTCTTCCAGTCCCTGAACAGTTCCCGGGCCGCCGGATCCAGGATGGTCCAGCGGGTAAAGTTCCGCTCCGCGGGCGGCAGCGCCGGGAAATCAGCGAACAGCAGGAAGGCCATCCGGTTCCCTGCCAGGACGTCGCTTCGCCGGCCCAGCACCATGGCGGGCACCTCCCCCACCGCGTCAAGGAGCTGGCGCAATGCAGGGCGGACCCCCTGTGCAGTGCTGGCGCCCGGGTCCCGGGGAGCTCCGGCGCAGTTCTCCAGCAGGTCCAGCATGTGCGCGTGTTCACTGCTGTCCAGCCGCAGCGCCCGGGCCACAGCATCCAGCACGGTCCGCGAGGGGTGGATGTTCCGCCCTTGCTCAAGCCGGACGTAGTAATCGGTGCTGACTCCGGCAAGCCGCGCCACCTCCTCCCGGCGCAGCCCTGGAACCCTGCGGGCCCCCGTACTGGGACCTGTTCCGGCAACCTCCGGACTCAAGCGCGACCGCATGGCCTTGAGGAATTTTCCAAACTCTGCGCTTTGACCCATGGGAACCATTGTGCCTGCCATGAGTGACCTGCTCTACAACGAAGGTAGGACTGGCAGTCCTAGGAAAAGCAGGAACAGCCTTGGCTGCTGACTTGACGGGGAAAAGTGCATAGGCTCAGGAATGAGCCGGTGGAAACCGCTTTCTGGCCATGGCCAAGCCCGCAGGCAGCCGGCCCCGATATCCAGCACCACACCTTCCAAGGAGCACACCATGTCAGAGCTGACACCGAACCTGACCCTGAACAACGGCGTCACCATCCCGCAGCTTGGCTTCGGCGTTTTCCAGGTCCCGCCGGAAGAGACCCAGCGGACCGTGGAGGACGCCCTGGAAGCCGGCTACCGCCACATTGACACCGCCGCGGCCTACCGCAACGAGGCAGGCGTGGGGGCAGCACTGGCAGCCACCGGAATAGCACGCGAGGAAATCTTCATCACCACCAAGCTCCGCAACGGCGAGCAGGGCCGCGCGCAGGAAGCATTCCAGAACAGCCGCAAGGCCCTGGGCCTGGACTTCATCGACCTCTACCTCATCCACTGGCCGGTCCCCTCGCAGGGGCTTTTCGTCCAGGCCTGGAAGGAGATGGAGCGGCTGTACGAGAACAAGGAAATCCGCGCCATTGGCGTCTCCAACTTCCTCTCCGATCACCTGGACACGCTGCTGGAATCGGCTGAAACCGTACCCGCCGTCAACCAGATCGAGCTGCACCCCAGCTACCAGCAGGCGGACCTCGCGGCGAAATGCCGGAACCTGGGCATCGCCGTGGAGGCCTACAGCCCGCTGGGGCAGGGCGGGGACCTGAACGGAAACGCCGTCACCTCAATCGCCAACGCCCACAACGCCACCACCGCCCAGGTGGTGCTGGCCTGGCACCTTGCCACCGGAAACATCGTCATCCCCAAGTCGGCCAACCCGGACCGGATCCGGGAAAACTTCGCAGCCTCGTCCCTGAAGCTTTCCCAGGACGAACTTGCCGCCATCACCGCACTGGAGTCCGGCGCGCGCATCGGGTCCGATCCCGCCGTCGCTGCCTTCACCCAGATGTAGCCTCCGGCTACCGAGCCGCCGGAAAGCCCACCACCGAAAGGATTTCCAATGCAGTACACCCATCTGGGCCGCTCCGGCCTGAAAGTCTCCCGGCTCTGCCTGGGCACCATGAACTTCGGGCCGCAGACTGAGGAAGCGGACGCCCACAGCATCATGGACTCCGCACATGAGGCCGGCATCAACTTCTTCGACACCGCCAACGTGTACGGCGGCGTGGACCACCGCGGCTGGACCGAGGAAATCATTGGGCGCTGGTTCGCCAAGGGCGGCGAGCGCCGCGAACACACGGTGCTGGCCACCAAGCTCTACGGCAGTATGACGGACCGGCCCAATGAATCCAAGCTCTCGGCACTGAACATCCGCCGCGCACTGGACGCCAGCCTCAAGCGGCTGCAGACCGACTACATCGATGTGTACCAGTTCCACCACATCGACCGGGATACGCCCTGGGACGAGATCTGGCAGGCCATCGAAGTTGCGGTACAGCAGGGCAAGATCCTGTACTCGGGCAGCAGCAACTTTGCGGGCTGGCACATTGCCCAGGCCCAGGAGGCTGCCCGCCGGCGGAACTACACCGGCCTGGTCAGCGAGCAGTCCATTTACAACCTGTTCATGCGCCAGGTGGAGCTGGAAGTCATCCCGGCGGCACAGCAGTACGGTCTTGGCCTGATCCCTTGGTCGCCGCTGCAGGGCGGGCTGCTGGGCGGTGTGCTGAAGAAGGAACGTGAAGGCGTGCGGCGCACCGAAGGCCGCGCCGCTGAGACGCTGAAGAAGCACGAGGACCAGATCCGCCAGTATGAGGACTTCGCCGACGAACTGGGCCACGAGCCCGGCGACGTTGCCCTGGCCTGGCTCCTGCACCAGCCTGCCGTGACCGCCCCGATCGTGGGTCCGCGCACGCAGGAACAGCTGGACGCCGCCATCCGTGCACTGGACGTCTCCCTCGACGACGACGCGCTCAAGCGGCTCGACGACATCTTCCCGGGACACCGCACCGCACCGGAGGACTACGCGTGGTAACCCCACCCGCAGGCGATACCGTGGCGCCCCGGAGCATCCTCTTCATCGGCGGCACCGGGGTCATCAGCGCGGCGGCAGCTGAACGCGCCGTCGCGCTGGGCCACCGGCTGACTATCCTGAACCGGGGCCAGTCCAGCAGGCCGGTCCCGGACGGGACGGAGGTGCTGCACGCGGACGTCCGGGATGCGGCGTCGGTCCGGGAGGTCCTGGGCGGCAGGGAGTTCGACGCCGTGGCGGACTTCATCTCCTACACTCCGGACCAGGCGCAAACCAGCATGGAGTTGTTCCGGGAGCGGACCGGGCAGTTCGTCTTCATCAGCTCGGCCTCCGCGTACCAGAAGCCGCCCACCAGGCTGCCGATCCGGGAGTCCACGCCGCTGAAGAACCCCTTCTGGCAGTATTCCCGGGACAAGATCGCGTGCGAGGAGCTGCTGTTCCGGGCCTACCGGGAGGATGACTTCCCCCTGACGGTGATCCGGCCCTCGCACACCTATGACCGGACCAAGATTGCCATGGTGGGCGGCTGGACGGACATCCACCGGATGCGCCACGGCCTTCCGGTGATGGTCCATGGCGACGGCACCTCGCTGTGGACGCTCACGCACAGCAGGGACTTCGCCAAAGCGTTCGTCGGCCTGCTGGGAAGGCCGCAGGCGGTGGGCGAGAGCTACACCATCACCTCTGACGAATACCTGCCCTGGAACCAGATCTACCAGCTGTTCGCCCGGGCAGCGGGCGTCCGCGAGCCGGAACTGGTGCATGTGGCGTCGGAAACCATTGCCGCCCATGACGAGGAACTGGGCTCCAACCTCCTGGGCGACCGGTCGCATTCGGTGGTCTTCGACAACACCAAGATCAAGTCCCTGGTCCCGGACTACACCGCCACCATCCCGTTCGCGGATGGAGCCCGGGAAATTGTCGAGTGGTATGACAGCCACCCGGAGCTGCAGCAGGTGAACGACGCCTACATGCAGCTCTCGGACAAACTCACCAGCTGGTCCCGCCAAGGCGTGTGAGCCGGCACCGCCGGCCTGCCGCACCCAGCGGCGGGCCGGCGGGACCTGCGGGCTGTGCTAATTTCGGCGCATGACGTTGCCCCCTTCCGAACAGCCCGCCGATAAGCCGGTGGCCGCCGCCATCGGGCTCCTGGCCAGGCAGGGTTTCGATGCAACATCCGTTGAGGAGCTGGCTGAAGCCTCGGGCATGAGCCGCAGCACGTTCTTCCGGCGGTTCGGGTCAAAGGAGGACGTGGTCTTCGCCGACCATGAACGGATCCTGCGCCAGGTAAATGAGAGGCTTGCGGAATCGAGGCTGGAGCCCCTGGCTGCCGTTGCGGATGCTGCACTGCTGGTCTTCGACCACCACCTGCGGAACCGCGAAACGTCCCTGGCCCGGTACGAACTGCTGCAGGCGGTACCGGCCCTCCGGGACCGGGAGCTGGTCACATCGCACCGGTACGAGCGGGCCTTCCTGCAGTACCTCAATGACAAGCTGCCCCGGGATGGGCGGGGCGGGTACAAGGCGGTGGCTTTCGCCGCAGCCGTGGTGGCCGTGCATAACGCGTTCCTGCGGCAGTGGCTGCGGGCGCCCGGCGCCGGGGAAGCCGCGGACATGGACCGGAAAAGGGCTGCCGCCCTCGCAGCCGAACTCCGGGCCCTGGCGGAAACGTTCAGGCCCGCACTCCTTGGTGGCGCAGCCCCCGCCCAACCTGCCCCAACCGTCGTCGTGACCGTCCTCCCGGGCCAGGCAGGCAGGGAAGCGATCGCCCAGGCCGTTCTGGACGCCCTTCCCTAACCTGCCAACAAGCCTGATACTCAGTTTCTTGACGTGGAACTGCGTTTCAATGCATCCTTAGTCGGTGTGGCGAAAGCCACACCGACCCGCCAGTTCCACTGCCGCTGATTCAGAGGATGCAAAGAGATGACGACGACGTCGCCCACCCAGTTGCCCGGCCGCACCGAAAGCCCTGCGGGCTTTCCTGGCGGCACCGTGGAGCCGGACTACTTCCTGACCGAAGCACTCGGCACCGACCCCGCGTCCGTCCTGACCGGCATCAGCGATGAGGACCGCACGTACTGGGACCGTGCCCGCAGCTTCGTCCAGGACGAGGTCCTCCCGGTCATCGACGGTTACTGGGAGCGTGGCGAGTACCCGCTGCATCTGCTCCGGCGCCTTGGCGAACTGGACCTTCTTCGGGATGGCGTGGCGGTGGACGGTTACGCTCCGATGAGCAGCATGGCCGCCGGGCTGGTGAACATGGAAATCAGCCGCGGGGATGGCTCGGTGGCAACCATGATCGCCGTCCAGGGCGGCCTGGCCCTGCGGTCCGTCGCCGAATGCGGATCGGCGGAGCAGCGGGCGCGCTGGCTGCCCGCGATCGCCGGCGGCGCCGAATACGCGGCCTTCGCCCTGACGGAGCCCACCCACGGCTCCGACTCGGTGGCACTGGAAAGCACGGCAACCCGCACGGACGGCGGCTTCCTGCTGAACGGCGAAAAGAAGTGGATCGGCAACGGCTCCGTTGGCGGCGTCACCATCGTGTGGGCCCGGGGCGACGACGGCCAGGTCCACGGCTACCTGGTTCCGCAGGACTCCCCCGGCTACACCGCCACCAAAATCGAGGGCAAACTGGCGCTCCGCGCCATCTGGCAGGCCCACATCCGGCTGGAGGATGTCTTCGTCCCGGACGCGAACGTCCTCCCGGGCGCCCGGACCTTCAAGGACACTGCCCGTGTACTGCTGGCGACCCGGCTGGGGGTGGCCTGGTCCGCCGTCGGCCATGCCACCGCCTGCTACGAAACCGCCGTCCAGTACGCCAGGCAGCGCAAGCAGTTCGGCCGGCCCCTGGCCGCTTCCCAGATCGTCCAGGAACGGCTGGCCCGCATGCTCAGCGAACTGGCCACCATGCAACTGATGGTGGTGCAGATGACCCGGCTCGATGAAGCCGGAATGCTTGCTCCGGAGCAGGCATCGCTGGCCAAGTACACCTGCACCCGGACCGCCCGGGGCATTGCGTCCAATGCGCGCGACCTGCTGGGCGGCAACGGCATCCTGCTGGAAAACCGCGTGGCCCGGCACCTGGCCGACATCGAAGCCATCCACACCTATGAAGGCACCGAGACCATGCAGGCCCTGATCATCGGCCGGGGCATCACCGGCATGTCCGCCTTCGCCTGAAACCAACCGCCTGGCTTCCGCCGCCTGTCATCCCTGAAAGGACTGTTCTTGAACCAGAACGCCAACATCCCCGTCATCCTGGGCGGTGCCCGCACCCCGTTCGGCCGGTTCCGCGGCGGCCTCACGCCCTTCTCCTCCAGCCAGCTCGGCGCCCATGCCATCCGGGCGGCCCTGGAACGGACCGGCGTGGCACCGGAACAAATCGGTGCCGTCATCGTGGGGCAGGTCATCCAGGCCGGCGCAGGGCAGGGGCCCGCACGCCAGGCCAGCCTGGCCGCCGGCATCGGCTGGGATGTCCCCACCATCACCATTAACAAGCTCTGCCTGTCCGGGCTGACCGCCGTGATCGACGCCGCCCGGATGATCCGCACCGGGGAAGCGGACTTCATTGTGGCCGCCGGCCAGGAGTCGATGACCAACGCACCGCACCTGGTCCCCGGGCTTCGCGCCGGCGTCATCATCGGCGATGCCCCCATGCTGGATTCCCTGAACCACGACGGTCTCCAGGACCCCGTGAGCGGCAAGCTTATGGGCGAGGCAACGGACGCCGGCAACGCCCAACGCGGGATCAGCCGGGCCGAACAGGACGCGGTGGCGGCCCGCTCGCACCAGCGCGCCGAGGCAGCCCGGGCCGCCGGGGTGCTGGCCGAGGAAATCGCGCCGATCCAGGTGCCCCAGCGGAAGGGCCCGGCGGTGACCATTGAGCACGACGAGGGCATCCGCCCGGACACCACGGCCGAATCCCTGGCGCAGCTCCGGCCGGCCTTCTCCAAGGAGGAGACCGCCACCATCACCGCCGGCTCGGCGTCGCCCCTCTCCGACGGCGCGGCGGCGCTGGTCATCGCCAGCAAGGCGGCGGCCGAAGCGGCAGGGCTGGAGTGGATCGCCGAGATCGGCGCCCACGGCCAGACGGCGGGACCGGACGGATCCCTCCACTCCCAGCCGGCCCGTGCCATCGAGCGCGCGCTGAAGGACCAGGGGCTCACCGTGCAGGACCTGGACCTGGTGGAAATCAACGAAGCATTCGCCTCTGTCCTCATCCAGTCCGCCAACGACCTCGGCATCGACACCAAGGCCGTGAACGCCGACGGCGGCGCCATCGCCCTGGGCCACCCCGTAGGCGCCTCGGGCGCACGCCTGGTGCTGCACCAGGCACTGGCGCTGAAACGCCGCGGCGGCGGCACCGGCGTCGTGGCCCTCTGCGGGGGCGGCGGCCAGGGCGACGCGCTCATCCTCACAGCATGACCATCCCAACGAAGAAGCAGGCCATGACCAACAACCCCTCCGCCGACGGCTTCGCCACCATCTCCGTCGCAGCCGTCCTGGCCGAATCAGCCAAAAGGACTCCAAACAGCATCGCCCTCGTGGTGGGTGAGGACCAGGTCAGCTACGCCGACCTCTGGGACCAGACCCGCGCTTATGCCGGGGCGCTGCGGGCCCGCGGCATTGGTCCGGGAGACGCCGTCGCCGTCCTGATCCCCAACGTCCCGGACTTCGCCCGGGTGTATTACGCCATCCTGTCGCTCGGCGCGATCGTGGTCCCCGTGCATGCCCTGCTGAAGGCCCGCGAAATCGAATACGTCCTGCAGGACAGCGGCGCCAGGCTGCTGGTCTGCGCCGCTCCCCTGCTTCCGGAGGGGGCAGCCGGCGCTGCGGCCAACGGAACCGAGGTCCTGACCGTGATGGCTCCCGACGACGGCGGGTTCCCCCGGCTGGAAGCGGAAGCAGCCGCGGCCGAACCCATCCGGACGTATGAACCGTGCCGCCCCTCGGATACGGCCACCATCCTGTACACCTCGGGCACCACCGGTAAACCGAAGGGAGCGCTGGGCACGCACTTCTCCCTGGTGGAACAGACCAGCGTGCTGCTGACCAGCGTGATGGACTTCCGGCCCGGCGACGTCCTGTTCGGCGGGCTGCCGCTCTTCCACACCTTTGGCCAGACGGTGGTCCTCAATACGGGCCTGCGGGCTGGAGCCACCATCGTCCTGATGCCGCGCTTCACCGGCGAGGACGCGCTGAAGCTGCTGGCGCGGCACAACGTCAACATCTTCCTGGGCGTGCCCACCATGTACGTGGCGCTCCTGGAAGCTGCGAAGACGGTACCGGACCGTCCGGGCGCGCTCCGGTACGGCATCTCCGGCGGAGCATCCCTGCCGCTGGCCGTCATGGACAGGTTCCGGGACGTCTTCGGCGTGGAGATCCACGAAGGCTACGGCCTGACCGAGACCTCCCCGGTGGCCTCCTTCAACCACGTGGGCACGGCGCCGCGGCCCGGCACCATTGGGGTCCCCATTTGGGGCGTGGACATCGAAATCGCCCGCCCGGAGACGGTGGAGGCCATCGAGCTGCTGCCCAACGGTGAGCTCGGTGAACTCGTCATCCGCGGGCACCTGCTGATGAAGGGGTACCTCAACCGGCCGGAGGCCACCGCGGAGGCGGTGGTGGACGGCTGGTTCCGCACCGGAGACCTGGGAACAAAGGACGACGACGGCTACCTCACCATCGTGGACCGCAAGAAGGACATGATCATCCGCAACGGCTACAACGTTTACCCCAGGGAAGTGGAGGAAGTCCTGCTGACCCACCCGGCGGTGGTGAGTGCCGCCGTCTACGGCATCCCCGACGAGGTCCACGGGCAGGAAATCGCAGCCGCGATCGTGCTGGACGCCGGTGCAACCGTCAGCGAAACCGAGTTGATGGACTTCGCCAGCAACCAGCTCGCAGCCTACAAATACCCGCGGGTGGTCAGGATCCTTTCCGAACTACCGTTGGGACCCAGCGGAAAGATCCTGAAGCGGAAGCTGGCCGGCGACCCCGCCTAGGGCACATTCGGGTATAGCAGGACCGGTCAGGGCAGAGCCGCCCAGGCAGGGGCGGTGCCCCGCGGCAGGTCTTTCACAGCAACGCCCGCCAAGCATGCTTGACGGGCATTGGCTTGCCGCTTTTACAACGTTCTAAATACCCTGCCTGAGCAAGGAAAACAAGGCTTGCCTTCACGCATCCCCCACGTCTAGATTGCTGGGGAAGCGTTTTCCGGTCTCAAATTTGAAAGGATTCACTGATGAATCCCCGCCTCACCCCCATACGCCTTCTCTCGGTCGGCGCCGCCGGCCTGGCACTGACGGTGGGCTGCCTCTCAGCCCCGGCCTCCGCCGTCGGGCCCTCCCCCAAACCTGGGAATCCCGGCATCCAGCTGGACCACCTGGACCGGGGACTGGTGGCCGCCGGCACCTCGGAGGGCGTCTTCCTCAGCTGGCGCCTGCTGGGCAACGAAGCCACCGGGTTCTCCGCCACCGGCCTCACCGGCACCGACTTCAACGTCTACCGGGACGGGCAAAAGCTGGGCACCGTCACTGACAGCACCAACTTCCTGGACCGTACCGGAACCGCAGCCTCGGCCTACCAGGTGCGCGCCGTCGTCGGGGGCGTTGAAGTGGACCGCAGCGCCGCAGCCACCCCCTGGAGCGGAAACTTCAAGGACATCCCGCTCAAAAGGCCGGCGGACGGCGTGACTCCCGCCGGCCAGGCCTACACGTACTCCGCCAACGACACCTCGGTGGGCGACGTGGACGGCGACGGGCAATACGAGTTCATCGTCAAGTGGGACCCCAACAACTCCAAGGACGTCTCGCAGGTGGGCTACACGGGCAACACCTACGTGGACACCTACAAGGCGGACGGCACCCTCCTCAGCCGGATCGACCTGGGCGTCAACATCCGCTCCGGCGCCCACTACACCCAACTGCTGGTCAACGACTTCGACGGCGACGGCCGCGCGGAGATGATGATGAAGACGGCCCCGGGGACCAAGAGCACCAGCTTCAATGCCGACGGCAGCGTGGCGGCGAGTTCCTTCATCTCGCTGCTCCAGTCCGACATCGACGCCGGATACTCCAACACGGACGACTACCGCATGAGCGCCGCTGACTACTACCGGCACATGGTGAAGACCTTCCAGGGCTGGACGGAACACCCCGAGGTGAAGGCCGGCCACTGGCCCGCCACCCTTGAGGAAGCCTTCGGCATCGCGCCGAAGTACCCATACCCACTGTCCCAGGCCGACGCCGAAGCACTCACCGACTACTTCATGGACGTCTACGCCCCGTCGCGCAGCGCCCGCAACAACCTGCGCGCATTTGAAGGCTTCATCGTTTCCGGACCGGAGTACCTGACAGTATTCGAGGGCGCCACGGGCAAGGAGCTGAAGACGGTGGCCTACACCCCGGGCCGGACGGACGACGGCCTGATGTGGGGCGATTACGCCATGGCTCGGATCGAGCCGGGCAACCGCGTGGACCGGTTCCTGGCCGGCGTCGCCTACCTCGACGGCAAAAGGCCCGCAGCCGTTTTCGCCCGGGGCTACTACACCCGCACCACCCTGGCCACCTACACCTGGGACGGAACCAACCTGTCGCCGGTGTGGAACGTGGACTCCGGCTGGACCCCCATGACCAACCCCTTCAACGACTCCCCGCACGGCCGCGACGGCACGGACCCCACATACGGCAAGCTCACCACCCAGGGCTTCCACTCCCTGAGTGCCTCCGACGTGGACGGTGACGGAAAGCAGGAGATCGTCTACGGATCGGCAACGCTCGACGACGACGGCTCCGTCCTGTATACGTCGTTCGACGCCCTGCCAACCGGCAGCGCCGCGCCCGGTGAAGAGGCCCGGCTGGGTCATGGTGACGCCATGCATGTGGCGGACATCGACCCCGCCCGTCCCGGCAAGGAGATCTTCACCGTGCATGAAGGGGCCTCTTATGCCCCGTACGGCTACGCGATGCGGGACGCGGCCACCGGGGAGGTGCTGTTCGGCGCCTACTCGGGCAAGGACACCGGCCGCGGCATGATCGGCGACGTGGATCCGTCCGTTCCCGGCATCGAGAACTGGGCCATCGGCATGCAGTCCGCGGACGGCCGCAAGCTCTCCAGCACCGCCCCCGGAACCAACATGAGCATCAAGTGGGCCGCGGACATGACCACGCAGATCATCAACGGCTCCGGCGACCAGACCCCCACCATCGATGACTGGAAGCGCGGACGCCTGCTCACGGCGGACGGCACGCGCACAAACAACAGCACCAAGGGCACTCCCAGCCTGGTGGCGGACATCATGGGCGACTGGCGCGAGGAGATGGTGGTCCGCACGGCTGACAGCTCGGCACTGCGCATCTACCTGAGCACGGAGGTCACCAACCACAAGCTCTACACCCTGATGCACGATCCGCAGTACCGCGCCGAGGTTGCCCGCCAGAACACGGCCTACAACCAGCCTGCCTACACCGACTTCTACCTCGCCTCCGACATGACCTTCGGCAACGTACCCCTGCGGGCCGCGTGGCTGCCGGGCAGCGTCAAGGCACTGCAGGACATCCTGGCGGACCTGGCGGACTCCGGAGATGTGGCCGGGCCGGTGGCCGCCCAGCTCAACGCCAGCGTCCAGCAGGCAGCGAAGGCGGTCCAGGACGGCGACCCGGCCAAGGCGGGCCAGGCCATGCAGAGGTTCGTGGACTTCCTTGCCCAGCAGAAGAACCCGGATACGGTGTCAAGTACGGCCCGGGTGGCGCTGGACTACAACGCCGGCAACATCCTCCGGGCCTTTTCGAATCCAGGCCAGTGAGGCACGGACGGCCCATAAAAGGGAGACTGATGGCATGACACTTGCACCGCTCATCGAACTCAATGACGGCAACAGGATTCCGCAGCTGGGGCTTGGCACCTGGCCGCTGGACGACGAACAGGTGGCTGCCGCCGTCGTCCAAGCCGTGGAAGCCGGGTACCGGCACATCGATACCGCCGTGAAGTACGGCAACGAACGCGGCGTGGGGAACGGGATCCGCGCCAGCGGCGTGGACCGGAGCGAGCTCTTCATCACCACCAAGCTGGACGGTGAGTTCCAGGGCGACGACCGTGCAGTGGCAGGCCTGGAGGGCTCGCTGAAGCGGCTGGGCCTGGATTATGTGGACCTGCTCCTGATCCACTGGCCGCTCCCGGCACGGGACCAGTACATCTCCACCTGGCAAACGTTTGAACGGCTGCAGGCACAGGGAAAAGTCCGGTCCATCGGGGTATCCAACTTCAAGCCGGCACACCTCGAGCGGCTGATGGCCGAGACCTCTGTTGTGCCCGCCGTGAACCAAATCCAACTCAGCCCTGCAATCACCCGAACGGCGGAACGGGAATTCCATTCCAGACAAGGAATAGTCACCGAGTCCTACAGTCCGCTTGGCGGGTCCGGTGCAGGTTTATTAAGTGCTCCCCTCCTTGCCCAATTAGCGGAAAAGCATGGGAAAACCCCCGGCCAACTGGTCCTGAGGTGGCACATACAAAACGGATTGGTAACGATTCCCAAGACCGCTTCACCGGAGCGGATGGCAGAGAACCTGGACGTGTTCGATTTCGCCCTGGACCCGCAGGATCTAGCGGAATTATCGGTACTGGACGAGGGCCCCGGCGCGGGCAACGACTCAGACAAAACAGGACACTGAAACCTGCCTGAACAGGCCCTTTTTCTCAAAACGGGGTTGGCAAAAAGATAGTAAGCATGATTACTATTGGGGCAGAAGGATGAAGTGCCTCCGGAACCTGGAGGCCTCCTCTACTTAGGAAGAGAGCAACAAATGGGATTTATTGCATTTCTGATTCTCGGACTTATTGCTGGTGCGATCGCTAAGGCGATCCTCCCGGGCAGGCAGGGTGGCGGCTGGGTCATCACTCTGATCCTGGGCGTCGTTGGCGCTTTCCTCGGCGGCTGGCTGGGCGGGTTGATCTTCGGCAGTGGACTGCAGGAGTTCTTCTCGATCCAGACGTGGCTGCTGGCGATCGTCGGCTCGCTGATCGTCCTTGCCATCTACGGCATGGTCACCAAGCGAAGCGCCCGCGGATAACTGTACGGGCATGCCAGGAGGCCGGCCTGGGGACACCATCCCCGGGCCGGCTTTCATTTTCTCCGGCGAAGGGCGCCCGCTACGCCGGCCGGAACTGACAACCTTCTCGCAGAGCAGGAGTTCATCGTGAAAAACAAGCTTCTTTTGGGTGTCGGCGTTGCCGTCGGCTATGTCCTCGGCTCGCGTTCAGGCCGTGCTGCCTATGACAAGCTGAAGGCCCGCGCCGCCGGCATCTGGGACAGCAAGCCTGTCCAGGACAAGGTATCCGTGGCTACGGAGACCATCAAGGAAAAGGCTCCCGAGGTGGCGGACCAGTTGAGTGAAGCCGCGCGCCGGGCAGGCACGGTCATCGGCTCGGCGATGCACCGGGATGGCAGCTCCGGCGGGGGCCAGGCATCAGGGACTGCCGGTACTCCCGGTACTCCTTCCGCAACCACCCCCATGGCGGGTGACGCGAACAGCGTGGGTGAAGACCACATCCCCGCGCACAGCACCCACCCGGAGACCACCAACCTTGGCACCTCCGATGGGACCGGCACAAAGGCCTGATCGTTGCTTTCGCCCTGATCATTACGCCGCAGCCCGCGGTTGACATGGGAAGAGGCAGGCTTTGTGCTACAACTGAATCGCTTTGCCGGCCGTCGCGATCCTTGGGGGACGCGGCGGCCGGCAGCGTTTAACGGGCGTTGAAATGACGCCCGCCCTGGTTTTCCACATAGGGGTTTTGGGTGGTCCTGATTGTCAGTGGTGGCTGGCAGAGTTGGGTTATGGAGGCCATTGGGGAAGATCTTGGGAAGGCGGACGACGCCGGCAGTTGGCTGCCGCGTCCGGCCCACCTTCAGGCAGTCCCGGCCCGGCAGCCTTCAGAGCAATCCCAGGGCCTTCCATCGTCGCCAGCGGCGGTGGCACGGGATGGGTTCAGGCAGCTGCGTGAGCAGCTTGCGGCCGCTGCCCTGGCCGCCCCGGAGGTGCTGGCCTCCGCCTCCTATGTCGAGGCGGCCGATTTCGCAGACGCAGTTGAGGAACTGGTCCGGACCGGGGAATACCTGCAGATCCTCTCGGCCGGCGCGGTGGACCGGACCCGCACCCAGGCCATCAACGACACCGCCACAGCCAAGACCCGCACCAGCCGGTCCCGGGCCTGGATCACCGGATGGGATGCCGGGTGGGACGCCCACGGTATCGAAACCCTCAACACCGGCACCGGACCCGTGGTCGAACCCCTGGACACCGGCCCGGCAGTTGTGAGTGAACCCGACGCCGACTGCCCCGGCTTGCCCTCCCGGCCCGGACCAGCCGCTGCACCTGGCCAACTGCTGGCGTCCCCGGCCGATGACGGCTGCCGGACCACCACAGAGTTCCTCCGCCTCCGCCTGCGGATCCCCATCCGCGAAGCCCGCCGCCGCCTCACCCTCGCCCGGCACGTCCTCCCCGGCACCACCCTCACCGGCGAACCACTCCCCCCGACCCGGCCACACCTCGCCGCCGCCCTCACCCCGGCCACCGGGCCCACCACAGAACCGGTGATCACGGCCGGGCCAGGGCCGGCAGTGTCCTCGCACGCGGCGACCATCATCACCGCAACCCTGGACCGGCTCCAGCACCACACCACACCGGACACCCTGGACCGGATCGAACACCACCTCACCCACGCCGCCACCACCGCCGACCCCGACTTCCTCACCCGCCTGGCCCAACGCTGGACCGACACCATCGACGCCGACGGCACCGAACCCACCGACGAAGCCCTCCGCCACACCCAAGGCGCCTTCATCCGCAAACCCCGCCACGGCCTGCACCACGTCGAAATCTTCGCCACCACCGACCAATACGAATACCTCCTCACCGTCATGAACACCGCCACCAACCCCCGCACCACCACCCCCGACACTTCAAATACCCCCGACACCTCCAACGGGGACAACAGCACCGGTACCGACAGCGGAGGAACCACCTCAGCCCTAGACACCAGCACCGGAAACGGCAGTACCGCAGGCACAGGCACACGTGCCGGGGACAGCCCGGCAGCGAACAACGCAACCGAGCACACCGCCCAGATAGACCTGGACCGGCGCACCCGGGCCCAAAAACAACTCGACGGCATCATCACCGCCGCCAAAACCGCCCTCGCCACCAACACCCTGCCCACCACCGGCGGCAACCGCCCCCAAATCATCGCCACCATCCACTACCAAGACCTCTTCCCCGAACCCCTCACCACCTCATCCGGAACAACAGAATCAACACCAGGGGCACACCGGGAAACCCAGGCAGGAACACGGACAGGGACCGGAACCTTCGCGTTCACCGGGCCCGTCGCCGCGGCCACCCTCCGCAAAATCGCCTGCGACGCCGACATCATCCCCGCACTCCTGGGCACCCACAGCGAAATCCTCGACCTCGGCCGCAAAACCCGCCTCTTCACCCCCGCCCAACGAACCGCCCTCACCGCCCGCGACCAAGGCTGCGCCTTCCCCAACTGCACCATCCCCGCACCCTGGTGCGAAGCACACCACATCACCTACTGGTCACACCACGGACCCACCACCACCGGCAACGGCGTCCTGCTCTGCAGCCACCACCACCACCTCATCCACAAAGAACAATGGACAATCTCCACCACCCACGGCACACCCACATTCATACCCCCACCCCACATCGACCCCACCCAAACACCCCAACAAAACCACTACTTCAAACCACCCCCACCACCCCACGGAACCGGATGAGACAAGGGTGCTGAACAGGTCGCGGGCTGCCGGACCGGCTTAAGATGGACCGCCACTTGGGGGTGCTGCGGGGCCGAGGCCGCATCGGATGTAGGGATCCTGGGCTGATGAACCGCGCAGGATGCCTATGCTCGCTGGTCCCCTGTCGCCAGGCGCCCGACCACGACAGTGCCGTCCACTTCCTCTGAACGGACCGTCCGTGTGTCGAAACCGGCAGCGGCCAGGATCGCAGATGTGCCCGCTGCCTGCCGCTGGCTGGTTTCAATCAGCAGATGACCACCGGGAACCAGCCACCCAGGGCTTCCGGCAGCAACACGGCGGTGGAAGTCCAGGCCATCAGCACCGCCATCGAGGGAGGCAACAGGTTCGTACAGGCGCGCCTCGGGCGGCATGGTGCGGATAGCTTCCGTGGGCACGTACGGAGCGTTGACCACCAGCACCCGGACCTCGCCGCGCAGCCCCGGCGGCAGGGCATCGAACAGGTCCCCTGAATGCACCTGGCCGCCCATCGGCCCAACGTTTCGACGGGCACACCGAACAGCCGCAGGTTCAATGTCCGCGGCATGCAGTTCCACCCACGGTGCCTGATGAACGATGGCTGCTCCCACGACACCGGATCCGCAACAGAGGTCAACGACAACGGCGGGTGCAGGCGTGTGCCGCTCCGGCAGCAGCGCCAGTGCCTCGGTGACCAACAGCTCGGTCCGACGCCGGGGGACAAAGACACCCGGCTCCACCACAATGCGGCGGCCGGCAAATTCCGCCCAGCCCAGGATGAGTTCCAGGGGGACGCCTGCCACGCGGCGTTGGACGTTCCGGGCAAGGTCAGCGGGAGTTGAGGCTTCGGCGAGCAGCAGGCGGGCCTCTTCCTCCGCGAAGACGCAGCCCGCGGATCTCAAGGCAGAGACAACGCCGTCGAAGTCCCGCGGTGGGGAAGAGCCGGGAGACGGAGAAGGGCTGCGGACAGCCCGTGATCCAGGACGCGGCACAGCAACGCCCTCCGTTGAGCCGGCGGGCACTCCCATGCCTGCTAACCCACGCTCTCCGGACGGCGGGCGGGGACAACCAAACCTGTTACCGCTGTCATGGGCCCGCCTCCTTCGTCCGTTGCTGGAAATCCCATGCTAATAGGTGGCCTTATGCACGGGAATGGGTCCCGGTTCTTGGCAGGATGGGACCATGATCATGGGAACAGCCAGCGACATTCTTTGGATCGGCACCTACACCCCCGACGGCGGCGGCCGCGCCAAAGGCATCGGGGCTGCCCGCGAGCACCAGGACGGAAGCCTTGAATGGCTTGGCACCGCAGTGGAGGCGCAGTCGCCGTCGTTCCTGGCCGTCCATCCCGCGCTGCCGGTGGTGTACGCGGCAGCCGAGCAGCGCAAAAAGGTCCAGGCTTACCGCCGCCGGGGCGACTTTGCGCTGGAACTGTTTGGAGCACCGGAACCGGCCGGAGAGGCCACCTGCCACGTGGCTGTGGACCTGCACGGCCGGTTTGCCACCGCAGCCTGCTGGGGCGACGGGCAGGTCCTGCTCTACGAGCTGGATGAAGACGGCGGCCTGGCCGGGCGGTTCCCCGCCGCACCGTCGGTTGACCCCCACGCGAGCCTTTCTCCCGGGAGCCCCAGGCAAAGCCGTGCCCATGCCAGCCTGATGCTGAGCGACGGACGGGTGATGACCACGGACCTGGGTCATGACACCCTTCGAATTTGGAACTATAAGCCGGGTTCCGGGCTGGTGGCCGACCATGAGGTGGTACTCCCCTACGGCAGCGGTCCCCGGCACATGGTCGAGCACCCTTCGGGCAATGTCTTCATCGTGTCGGAATACTCCGTGGAGGTCTTCGTGGTCCGGCCCGATGCCGGCACCTATGAGCTGGTATTCCGCGGACCCGCCACCGCCGGCGGAAGCCAGGACGGTGATTCCGCTGCCGAAATCTGCCTTGGCCCACAGGGAAACTTCGCGTACGCCGGCGTCCGCGGATCCAACATCATCAGCGTCCTGGAAGTGGCAGCAGGCGGCACCGAACTGATTCCCGTCAAGGACTTCGACAGCGGCGGGGACTGGCCGCGGCACCACCTGGTCCGGGGAAGCTGGCTGCACGTGGCCCACGAGAGGTCGGACAACATCGCCACGTTTGAGTTGGATCCCGTCACCGGACTCCCGGGGCCGAGGCTTCATGATCTCGCCACCCCATCGCCTACAGCCCTGGTTTCCGCCGGCTGACCGCAGATACAGCCAGGACTTCCTGACAAGGGCTCGTGCCCGGACTCATAGGGGACCACCCCCAAACACTGGAGTAATTCAGTGCAAGCGCTTACAGTTGTGACTTGGTTCACAGGTCAGCATGCTGTCCTTCGAACCCTCCTGCCGCATCCCTTGTCAACGGCAAGCCTGTACAGCAGCGCTGCTTCCCAGGAAGGTCTCACCCTTGTTATTCCGCACCCCTTCAGGCGCGCCCCCACGCGCCCAACTGCGGCCAAAGCCCGCAGGACCACAGCACCCCACAGCCCCTCGATCAAGCAGCCTGAGCCACGCCATCGCGGCCAGGTCCGCAGCCGGCCTCCTGGCAGCCGCCGTGGCGGTTTCGACGGCAGTCCTTCCGGCCCATGCCGCGGTGGGCCTTAACGATCCAAAGAATCCCGGCACCCAGGGCCAAGGATCCTCCTCCGCACTCCATTCGCTCCGCGGACCCGTCACGGACGAGAACTTTTACTTCGTCATGGCAGACCGCTTCAGCAACGGCAGCACCGCCAACGACCAGGGCGGCCTGGGGCCTGACCCGATGGTCTCCGGCTTCGACCCCGCAAAGAAGGGCTTCTACAACGGCGGGGACCTGGCCGGCCTGCGCAATAAGATCGACTACATCCAGGGCCTGGGCACCACGTCCATCTGGTTGACCCCCAGCTTCAAGAACAAGGCCGTCCAGCCGGAGGACAAGTCAGCCGGCTACCACGGCTACTGGGTCACGGACTTCACCCAGATCGATCCGCACCTGGGCACCAACGACGAGCTCAAAGCCTTGATCCAGGATGCCCACTCCCGCGGCATGAAGGTGTACTTCGACATCATCACCAACCACACAGCTGACGTGATCGGTTACCAGGAGGGCGACCGTAAAGGCTACGTCTCAAAGGACGCCGTCCCCTACAAAACGGCCTCGGGCGAAACCTTCGATGACCGTGACTACGCCGGCACCGGAACTTTCCCCAAGCTGGATGCGAGGACGTCATTTCCCTACAAGCCGGTCCTGGCTCCCGGTGAAGAAAACCTCAAGGTCCCTGCCTGGCTGAACGACCCCACGCTGTACCACAACCGCGGCGACACCACCTTCACCGGTGAAGACTCCATGTACGGCGACTTCTTTGGCCTCGATGACCTCTTCACCGAAAATCCCACCGTGGTGCACGGCATGGAAGACATCTATGAGTCCTGGATCGGCGACTTTGGCGTGGACGGTTTCCGGATCGACACCATGAAGCACGTGAACAACGAGTTCTGGCAGGAATTCGGCCCCAACGTCCTCAACTACGCCAAGGAGCACGGCAAGGACGAGTTCTTCATGTTCGGCGAAGTCTTCGACACCACCAAGAGCTTCACGTCGCAGTTCACCACCCGCAACAAGATGCAGGCCGTGCTGGATTTCCCCTTCCAGGACGCTGCCCGCAACTTCGCTTCCAAGAGCCAGGACGCCAAGGCCCTGCAGTCCTTCTTCGCGGGCGACGACTGGTACACCGATGCCGACTCCAACGTCTACGAACTGCCCACCTTCCTGGGCAACCACGACATGGGCCGCATCGGCAGCTTCATCGCCCAGGACAACCCGGCCGCAAGCGACGCCGAGAAGGTGGCCCGCGATGGCCTGGCCCACGAGCTGATGTACTTCTCCCGCGGCAACCCAGTGGTCTACTACGGTGACGAACAGGGCTTCACCGGCCCCGGCGGCGACCAGGACGCGCGCCAGACGCTCTTCGCCAGCAAGGTGCCGGACTACCTGGACGACGACCTACTGGGCACGGACGCCACCCACGCCACCGACAATTTCAACCCGGGCCACCCCCTTTACGCCAAGATCGGCGAACTGGCCGCACTCACCAAGGAGCACCCGGCACTGCGGAACGGGGCGCACCAGCACCGCTACGCCTCCGACGGACCCGGCATCTATGCCTTCTCCCGCACGGATGCCCGGGACCAGCGCGAGTACGTGGTTGCCCTGAACAACAGCGCCCAGCCTCAGACCGCCCAGGTCCCCACCTACATCGCCAAGCGCAGCTACACGCGCATTTACGGCGAGGGCGCCGACGAGGCCAAAACCTCGGACGACGCCAAACTGACCGTGACCGTCCCGCCGCTCTCCGCCGTCGTCTACGAATCCTCCGGACGGATTCCGCACTCCAAGGAGGCTCCCGCCGTCGCCCTCCAGCAGCCGGCCGCCGCGCCGGCTGACAACGGACGCATCAACGTAACGGCCGACGTCGATGGTGCTTCGTTCTACGAGGTCACCTTTGAGGCAAGGACGGCCGGCGGCCAGTGGCAGCCCATCGGCACGGACGACACCGCGCCGTACCAGGTGTTCCACGACGTGGCGGCGCTCGACGCCGGCACGCCGCTGGAGTACCGCGCCACCGTCCTGGACAACGGCGGGCATACCGCCACCAGCCGGAGCCGTTCAGCAGCAGTCCCCGCGCCCGTCCTGACCCTGCAAAAGCCCGCGGAGGGCAGCAGCGTGGAAGGCAAGGTTGAGCTGAGCGCCACCGCCGATCCGGAGAAGGCCAGCCATGTGGTGTCCTTCGAACGCAGTGTCAACGGCGGGGACTGGACCGCGGTGGGCACCGACTCGTCGTCACCCGTCTACTCCGCAACCGACGACGTCTCCGCACTGGCCGATGGCACCAAGGTCCAGTATCGCGCCTCGATGGCCGGCCCCGGCTTCAACGTCACCAGCGACATCAGGACCGTCACGGTGGGGCAGGCCCCGCAGCCCGATTCGGTCACGGTGGCCGGGTCCCTGAACAAGGCAATGGGCTGCAGCGCAGACTGGGATCCGGGCTGCAGCCAGGCGCGGATGAAACTGGATCCGGCTGACCGCATCTGGCGGCTGACCGTGGACCTGCCGGTCGGCAAGTACGAATACAAGGCGGCGCTCAACGGCGGCTGGGACGAAAACTACGGCGCCGACGGCCAACTGAACGGGCAGAACATCGTGCTGGACCACCCCGGCGGCAGGGTCACCTTCCGCTACGACAACAGCACCCACCTGCTCAGCGCCGTCTACGCTTCACAGCAGCCGGCTGCCGTGGCCGCTGCCGGGAGCATGGACAGCGAACTGGGCTGCGCCTCGGACTGGGAGCCTGCCTGCAGCCAGGCGCAGCTGGTGCTGGACCCGGCAGACCTCGTGTGGAAGCTCTCCGTTCCGGACCTGCCGGCAGGAAGCTACGAGTTCAAGGCGGCCCTCAATAAGGCGTGGGACGTCAGTTACGGGGCCGGCGGGGCAACGCCGGGGGCCAACATCGTGCTTGAGCACGACGGCGGCCCGGTCACCTTCCGTTATGACCATTTCACCCATGTGATCACCGCAGGCTAGTTCACCTTCCGAAACAAGGTAACCACGAAAGCAACAGGCCCCGCCGCTGACAAAAGCGGCGGGGCCTCGTTGCTTTCGCTACCCGCTTATGCGCCGTGCAGGGCTCCCTCCACCGCCGCAAGCAGCGAGTTGAACCGCTTGTTCGCGGGAAGGTCATCGAGGTAGACGGGCTTGCCGTCCGGGCCGCCCAACGGCACCTGCCAGTTGGGGTAGAGGGCCTCCGTGGTTCCGGGCTGGTTCTGGACCCGCCGCTCCCCCACCGCATCCACGAGGGCCACGCCCAGCAGTACCGACGGCGCCTGGGCCAGCAGGAGGTGCAGCGCCTCGATGGTGTGCTCCTCCGATGCCTGCCCCTCCGCACCCCCGGCAACCCCTTCGGAAAGGTAACCATGTTCACGCAACAGGGTGAACATTTTCTCCAGGGACGCGTTGTGCTCCGTGCGCTCCTCCTGCTCGGACCGTTCCAGCAGCCCCAGCCGGCTCCGCAGTCCCACGTGGTCCCCGGCCAGGTAACCGGCGGTGGGCGGGAGGTCGTGGGTGTTGACGCTGGCGAGCGCCTGCGTGCGGTACTTTTCCGGCGGAAGGGGCGAATCGCCGTCGTACTCAAACCAAAGGATGGACGTGCCCAGGATCCCGCGGGCCGCAAGGTAGTCACGCACCCATGGCTCGAAGGTGCCCAGGTCCTCCCCGATCACCACGGCACCGGCGCGATGCGCCTCAAGGGCGAGGATGCCGATCAAGGCCTCGTGGTCGTAGCGGACGTAGGCGCCGTCCCCCGGAGCGTTCCCCATGGGGATCCACCACAGCCGGAAGAGGCCCAAAATGTGGTCCACGCGGATGCCGCCGGCGTGCCGGAGCACGTTGGCCAGCATGTTGCGGAACGGTTCGTAACCCGCCTCGGCCAGCCGGGCGGGGTGCCACGGCGGCTGGCCCCAGTCTTGCCCCTGCTGGTTGTACATGTCCGGCGGGGCACCCACGCTGGTGTTGGGGGTCAGCACGCCGCGCAATGTCCAGGCGTCGGCGCTGCTGTGGTCCACGCCCACCGCGAGGTCGTGCACCACGCCCAGCCGCATCCCGGACCGCAGGGCAGTCCGCTGCGCATTTTCCAGCTGTTCGTCGCAGATCCACTGCAGCCAGCGGTGGAACCCGATCCGGTCCGCCAGCTTGGTCCGCAGGGCCTCCGCTTGCGGGGTTCCGATGGCGTAGGCCGGGTCCTTCCAGAGCGGGTCGTCCGGCGCCAGGTCCTCCCGGATGGCCGACCATAGGGCGAAATCCTCCAGTCCGCTGCCGGAGATGCGGCAGAACTCGTCGAAGGCGGCTTGCCGGGCGGGTGAACGGCGGGTGTGGTAGAGCATTTCAAGTGCCTGCAGCTTCGCCGCGTACACGGCATCGCGGTCCAGGCGGGCACCTTCCCGGTTCAGCCCTGCCACTTCCTCGTGCAGCTTTTCCAGGGCTGCGCGTTTCCGCGGCCGGAGGTAGGCCAGTTCGGGGATGGCCTCGATCCGGATATAGAGCGGGTTGAAGAACCGGCGGGTGGACGGCGAGTAGGGCGAGGGCTGGACCGGCGGCACGGGCTCAGCCGCGTGCAGCGGGTTGACCAGCACGTAGTCGGCGCCGCGCCCGCCGCTGATGGCCGTCAGATCGGCCAGGTCCGCAAAGTCGCCGATGCCCCATGACCGCTTGGACCGGACCGAGTACAGCTGCGTGGCCAGCCCCCAGCCGCGGCGTTCCTCCAGCGGCTTTGCCGTGGCCAGCCGCGGCGGCGTCACCACCAGGGTGGCGGTGGCGGTGACGCCTTCCGACTCCGCGTGCAAAGTGTGCCACCCCAGAGGCAAGTCCCGGGGAAGGGAGAACGTGGCACGTCCCTTGGATACGCCGTCGACCTCCCTGGGCTGGACCCAGACATCCTGCTGGACGGCTTCCCGTTCCCCGGTTCCCCCTTCAAGGGTTATGGTTACGCTCGCGGTGGCGCCGTCACGGACATGGACCGGCACCTGCGCCGGCTCGCCATGTTTAATCACGACGGCGGGCGGCAGCATCCGCCGCCACGGCGCCAGTTCCGCTTCCGCCAGGGCAGCCTCTATCTGCCGGTTGGTGTTTGCCTCAACGCCGAGGGCGGCCAGCACCTTGATCAGCGTCTCCTGGGCAACGGAGTGCGGAAGCCCGTCCCAGCCCTGGAAGGACGTACCCACCCCATGGGCGTCCGCCAGTCGCTGCAGCAGGTGCGGATCGACCGGCCCAGGGGCAGCGGCAGGAGGGCCTGCCGTAGTGGTGGGCCGTTCTGCATGCTGTTGGCCTGAAGCCGTCATGGGTGTCCGCCTCGTCTGTGATGGTCCCGGAACTTACAGTGCTGCTGTTGTACCGGGCGCCGACACCCCCGTGCACAACCGTTGGTTCAGATTATTGCAGGGCGGGGCGGAGGCGAAACCGGGACTGCAGGCGGGCGGGTCTTGACGGGTCCAGGGCACGGCCTACGGATCGAAGTGTGTGCGCACTCCCCCGTCGCTGACCCGGCCCAGGATCCCGGCGGCAACGTCCCGCAGCTTCTGGTTCCGATGGCTGGACGCCTTGGCGAGCAGGGCCATGGCCTCATCCTGGCTGCACCGGTTCTGGGCCATGATCACGCCGCAGGCAACGTCGATGGTGGTACGGCTCGCCATTGCGGCCCTCAGGTCATCCGCCAGGTTCTGGGTATCGGCGATCCGCAGCGCCAGCCGCAGCGCGCGGGATGCGAGATCGGCAAACGCTTCAGCCCGGTGGACGGTTTCGGGAGCAAAGACGTCCGGCTCTGCGGCGAAGAAGTTCAACGCGGCGGACTGGTGTTCGTCCAGGGCAAGGGGGACGCCCAGGACGCTGCCGCAGCCATGCTCGGCCAGGACCTTCTGGTAGTTGGGCCAGCGGTTATCAGTCTCGACATTTGCCAGGACCATGGGGCTCATGACCTCCAGCGCCGCGAGGCACGGACCCTCCCCCAGCGCCTGCTCCAGCTTGTCCAGGATGACGGCGCGTTCACTGCTGCCGGCAATGGTGACGCTGCGTTTGCGGCGCCGCAGGGTCACCCCGCACTCGATGGGCGCGCCCGCGTCATCGCTGAGTGTGGAGGCTGCAACAGAGGACAGCTCCGTCAGGAAGTCAGCCACGTTGCTGCTGCCGATGATGAGGTCGTGCAGCTGGACGAACTGGTCGTCGCTCTTGATGGTGCCCATCCCCCAATATAGGCATGATGCCCGGCCGTTTGCGCGCCACAAAACGTCATTCCCGCCGGTCCCGGTTACTCCGTGCGACGAAAAGAGAAGGACTAAGGCGGAAATCTGCGGCGGTCCATCCAGGCTGTGTAGCCTCATGACGATCCAAGGCACGGCAACTGAATGGAGGAAACCGCAGATGAGCCTGAGTGAACTGCGGGTGTTCGGACGGTCGGGAACCCCCATCAGTCCCCTCACCCTTGGCACCATGAATTTCGGCGAGGGGAACGGAAGCCCGCAGGGCGCTCCCACCGGTGCGGATGAAAGCATCCGCATCATCCATGCAGCCCTGGACGCCGGCATCACGGCAATTGACACCGCCGACGTCTACTCACAGGGCGAGTCCGAGCAGGTGGTGGGCCGGGCGCTCCGCGGCCGCCGGGACGACGTCTTCCTGGCCACCAAGTTCCATGGCCAGATGAGCGCCAATCCGGCGCACTCCGGGAACTCCCGGCGCTGGATCATGCAGGCCGTCGAGGGCAGCCTCCGCCGGCTGCAGACAGACCGGATCGACCTGTACCAGGCGCACCGGCCGGACTACAACACCGACGTCCTGGAGACCATCACCACCCTCAACGACCTGATCCGCCAGGGCAAGATCCTGTATTACGGCACCTCCGTGTTCACGCCGGCGCAGCTGGTGGAGGCGCAGTGGCTGGCCACCACCAACCATCTGATCCCGCCGCTGGGCAACCAGGTTCCCTATTCCATGCTGGTCCGCGGCAACGAACGGGACGTCCTGCCCATCGCCCAGCAGTACGGCCTGGGGGTGCTTGCCTACGGCCCGCTGGCCGGCGGCTGGCTGTCCGGCAGCTTTGTCCTCGAATCAGGCAAGCCGCCCACCCGGGTTCACACACTGCCGGGCCGCTATGACATCTCCGGGCCCTCGAGTGAGCGGAAGCTGCTTGCCGCGGACTCACTGGCCCGGCTGGCGGACAAGCTGGAGCTGTCCCTGGTGGACCTGGCCGTGGGATTTGCCCTGGCCCATCCCGCCATCAGCAGCGTGATCATCGGCCCGCGCAGCAGCGAGCACCTCCAGGCGTACCTGCGTGCGGCAGACGTCCAGCTGGGCGAGACGGTGCTGGATGCCATCGACGAGCTGGTGCCGCCGGGCACCAACTTCGTGGAGCGGGACGCGGGTGCCATTGTGCCGTCCATCGAGTTCGCGGAATTGCGACGGCGGTAGGCGGCTTCCAGCCCTGCGCCCGGGACTATTGACTAACCGGTAGAAGGCTCCTACGGTCGATACCGATACCGCCGCCCAGGGAACAGGGGCCCGCCATGCCAATGTCCGATGAGGAGCGACGCCTTCTCAAGGAGCTGGAGCTGGGGCTGATCGCGGACGATCCCCATCTGGCCATGGAACTGCTGTCCGGCTATCCGGCGCGCCGTTTCCCCACAGGGCTGTTCCCGGGGACGGCCGCGGCACTGGTCGGCCTGGTGCTCATCATTGCAGGGGCGGGGCTGCCGGCTCCGGGCGCGGTAGTGCTAGGGATTCTGCTGCTGGGGCTGGGCGCCTGCCTGCTGCTCGGTCCCACGGTGCTGGCCCGGAGCGGAGGCCGGCAAATTACCGGTTAACGGCCTTGATGGCGGCGGCCCAGGCGCTGCTGTTGAGCCTGCCCGGCGCCCTGCTGCTGCACGGGTTTGCCTCCGCGGCGTCAGGATGAACAGGCTGGCGAGGACGACGGCGGCGCCGAGCCAGGCAAGTGCCGGGAGCCGTTCGCCCACCACGAGTACGGCCAGGACGGCTGCCACGACGGTTTCGAGCAGGGAGATGCCAGTGGCCGTGCTCGCCCCCACGCGGGCCAGTCCCCAGCCGAACAGCAGATACCCGGCAAACATCGGCACCGCCGCCATGTAGGCACCCACACCAGCGGCGCGCCAGGACTCCAGGAGCGGGCCGCCGGTCGCGGCAAGGACCGGCATCAGGAGGATCCCGCCGAGGCCGAAGACGGCGCCCATGGCGGCCCGGGAGGTGACAGCTTGGCCGGTCAGGCGATGGGCCGCCCAGGAGTACAGTGCATACGTGGTTCCGGCCAGCAGCCCCAGGAGGATTCCCGCCGTCGAGGTCCAGGAATCCCCTCCGGGGCCCGGCGCGTTGGGCCCCGGTGAATGTCCGGCGAGTGACAGCAGGGCGGCTCCGCCGATTCCCAGCATCGCCCCGAAAATCCATCGCCTGTCCAGCAGCTTCCCGTCGGCGAAGCGTTCGATAAGGGCCGCGGCCACCGGCGCCGAACCGATGGAGACGACTGTTCCCACGGCCACTCCGGAGAGGTGCATGGAACTGTAGAAGGCGAGGGGGTAGACAGCCACCGCCGCAGCGCCGAGCGACACCAGGCCCCACCGCGCACGAAGACTGCCCCACTGGGCTGCGATATGGCGTGCGGCGTACAGCGCCTGCAGCAGCCCACCGAGTCCCATAGCCACGGCACCGATGGCCAGCGGGCTCACGGCCGGCGCGAAGGTGGCCGCCGTTCCGGTGGTACCCCAGAGGATCGATGCCGCCACGACGGAGAGCGCTCCCCAACGCCCGGCCTGCTGATGGTGAGGCATGTTGTTCACAGGGCGTCCAGCAGTTGCCCGGCGATGGACCGGGCGTCCCGCAAGGGCGCATCGTGTCCTTCAAGGCCTGCCCTGGCCATGGCTCCCTCCAGCAGGAAGGCCAGATGCGCGGCAAGTCCCGGGGACAGCTCTTCCCGGCCTGGCAGCAGCCCGGCCACATGCTGCGAAAGGAGTTCCTGCACCTGTTCCTTGTGGCGGCGCACCGCCTCCCTCCCGGGGTCCCCGGCCGGGAGTTCGGCCGCCGCATTGAGCAGCCCGCAGCCCCTGAAACCGTGCCGGTAGACGAAGTTGGCGTGGTCGAGGTAGGCGTCGAAGACCGCCAGGACCTCTTCGCGCGGAGTGCCGGCCGTTTCCAGCCGCCGGCGGTAAAGCTCCAGCCATTCCCCGTGCCGGGCTTCCAGGTATGCGGCCACCAGGTCCGCCTTTGACCTGAAGTTGTTGTACAGGCTCTTCTTCGCCACTCCCGCTTCGGCGGTGATCGCGTCGATCCCCGTGGCGCCCACGCCGTTGGCGTAGAAAAGCCGGGCGGCCGCCTCAAGCAGCAGTTGGCGGGCAGGAGGGCGCGCCGGCGAGGCCGGGCTTGAAATGGACATGGGCACTCCTCGCGACATTGGTAGGTAGCCCAGTCTACCTACTTGACACGTAAGTGCTCCAGTTCTAAATTCAAGATATACATTTTTAGAGCGAGGTTCCGATGCTCAAGCAAGTAGAAGTCCGGTTCCCCTCCGGCGAAGCAAGCTCCCCGGCCCAGCGGCTCCAAGGTTGGGCGGCATGAAATGGACTGGCAAGGATGGGGGCTCTTCGGCCTCCTGGCAACCGCCCTCCTGACACTCATCATGATCGCGGCCCAGATGGCCGGCCTGACCCGGCTGGACCTGCCGCTGGTGCTGGGCACCCTTGTGACGCCCGATCCCGACCGGGCCCGGGTTGCCGGGTTCTTCATCCATCTCGCGGTGGGCCAGGTCTTCGCCCTCGGATATGCCGCGGGCTTCGCCCTCCTGGGCAGGGCCACCTGGTGGATCGGTGCACTGTTGGGCCTGCTCCACGTGGGCGTGGCACTGACCGTCATCCTGCCGCTGCTGCCCGGCGTGCACCCTCGGATGGCCTCCACCCGGGCCGGCCCCTCCAGCACGGCGGTACTGGAACCGCCGGGCCTACTGGGACTGAACTACGGCATCCAAACCCCGGCCGTGGCCATCCTCGCCCACGTTGCGTACGGCGTTGTTCTTGGCCTCCTCCTGAGGGCACTGTGAAACCGCTGGCATTCTGAAACCGAGGGCACTGTGAAAACAGCATCCGGACCGAAGCGTCCGGCCGCACCAGAATTGAACACACCTCCGGAGCCGCGCGCCGCCGTCGCGCCCTTCGCCGCGGCCTGGCAACCCGCACCGATCGCTGACTACGGCCTGCTGGGTGACACCCGGACCGCAGCCCTGGTCTCCTCCGCAGGTTCGGTGGATTGGATGTGTGCCCCCGCGTTCGACGGCGAGCCCATCTTCGGCGCCCTGCTGGGCGGACGGGAGGCGGGGCAGTTCGTGGCCGGTCCCGCCGGAGCCGCGCACCTGGTAAGCCGGCGCTACCGCGGCAACACCGCCACGCTTGAAACAACATGGTCCTCCGGCGGCGGGCAGCTGACGTTGACCGAGGCCATGGTTGCCGAGGTGTCCGGCGCACTCCTGCCCACCACGCTCTTCGTCCGGCGGCTGACCGCACACGACTGTCCTGTTGCCGCCGTCGTCCGCTTCACCCCACGGCTCGGCGAAAACCACCGCCAACCGCGGGTCAGCAGGCGCGGCCAGGACCTGGTGTGTGAATGGGGCCCGCTCGCGGTATCGCTGGGCTTCAGCGAGGGATGCCCGCTACCGGCCGGCCACCAGCAGACGGTGATGGTGCACCCCGGGCGGCCGGTGACACTTGTCCTCGCCATTGCCTACGGGGAACCGCTCATCCACGTGGATCCGGAAGCGGCCTGGGATCTGGTGTGCAGTGACGAGCAGCGGTGGGAGGACTGGGCCGCGGAGGTGGACACGGGCATCCCCTTCCGCGCCCAGGTGCTGCGGAGCCTGCTGACCCTGCGGCTGCTGACCTACTCACCTTCAGGCGCGCCGGTGGCGGCGCCCACCACATCCCTGCCCGAGAACCCGGGCGGCATCCGCAACTGGGACTACCGGTTTGCCTGGCCCCGTGACGCCAGCATCGGAGTGGCCGCATTCCTGCACGCCGGGAAAACGAACGAAGCCCTGGGCTTCCTGGGGTGGCTGCTGCATGCCAGCCGGCTCCAGAGGCCCCGGCTCCCGGCCCTGCTTACTCTGTCCGGCGGCCGCGTGCCGCGGGAGCGCGTCCTGCGCGGGTGGCCTGGATATGCGGGAAGTGTGCCGGTGCGGACCGGCAATGGCGCGGCCGGGCAGCATCAGCTCGACGGATATGGCTGGGTGCTGGACGCAGCCTGGGTGCTCGTGGCGGGCGGCCACCGGCTGTATTCGGAGACATGGCGGGCCATGCGCGGGTTCGCTGACATGGTGGCGGACACCTGGTCCGCGCCGGACGCCGGGATTTGGGAGATCCGGGCCGACGCCGCGCACCACGTCCACTCCAAACTCATGGCCTGGCTCGCGCTGGACAGGGCGCTGCGGATCGGCGCCACGCACCGCTTGGGCAAGCGCCAGCGGCGGCGCTGGCAGTCCGCCCTGGACCAACTGGGCACTGAGATCCAAAGCAAAGGAGTGGACCCGGACCGGAACTGCTACACGCGGACCTATGGATCCAAGGACCTTGATGCCGCCCTGCTGGTCCTTCCGTTGATCGGGCTGGAGGACACTGCTTCCGAGGTGGTCCGCACAACCGTTGACGAAGTGTGGAACGAACTGGGCGCCGGCGGGCCCCTGTTGTACAGGTACCCCCCGGGCCAGGACGGCCTGCAGGGCGGCGAGGGCGCCTTCCTGCCCTGTTCATTCTGGCTGGTGCAGGCGCTGGCCATGACCGGCAGGACCAGCGAGGCACGGGAAACCTTCAGCGCTCTGCTGGACCTGGCGTCCCCACTGGGACTCTTCAGTGAAGAAGTGGACCCCGCCTCCGGCGCCTTCCTGGGCAACTATCCGCAATGCCTTACCCATGCCGCCATGGTCCAGGCAGCCCTGGCCTTGCGCGACAACCCCGGCCTCCAGAGCACGGGCTGAGCCGACGTGCCGCCACCCGCGGCCGCCCATCGCCGGCATCCAGCCCGGCACGGGAATTTGTTGCCCGCGCCCGGCGTTGTCGATCT
Organism: Arthrobacter sp. SAFR-179; assembly: GCF_059414945.1. Taxonomy (NCBI): domain Bacteria; kingdom Bacillati; phylum Actinomycetota; class Actinomycetes; order Micrococcales; family Micrococcaceae; genus Arthrobacter; species Arthrobacter sp. SAFR-179. The sequence goes on along the minus strand of NZ_JBPFDM010000007.1, from coordinate 136,067 downwards.
GTCCGGAACAATCTGGACATCAGCAGCTGGACAGGAGAACACACCACATGTCAGTTGACTACGACGCTCCGCGGGTGACACCCGAGGAAGAGCCGAACGTCGCACTGGAGGAGCTGAAGTCCGACAAGTCCGCCCGCCGGGAGGCTGCTCCCGACATGGACGAAACGGACCTGGCGGACAGCTTCGAGCTGCCCGGCGCGGACCTCTCCAACGAGGAACTCCTCATCCAGGTGGTCCCGGTGCAGGCCGACGAATTCACCTGTATGTCCTGCTTCCTGGTCCACCACCGCAGCCAGTTGGCCCGGGAAAAGGACGGCAAGAAGTACTGCAAGGAATGTGAGGGCTAGCAGGGGGACGACGGCCCGCCGCGTTTTGGTTTCAACCATTGGAATCCGCACTCGTGGCCGGAGCGAAGGCCAGCCATGATGTAGGTCACGCTCCGGCAAAGGCCGGCCGACTGGAAAGAAGGAAACCATGTCCCTCAGCGTTGAGGAAATGAACAAGCAGCTCCCGGCGGCCAACGTGCTGCCCGGAGAGGCGGTCCCGTACTACATGGCGTCGGGCGAGGGCGCACGCTACGAAATCAACGGCCAGCTGGTGACGGTCATCGCCCGCGCCGCCGATACGGGCGGCATCTTCAGCGCGGCCTACATCTCCGGCGGCATGGGGGCCGAGTCCCCCTTTGTCAGCCACAGCATCGAGCACAAGACCCTCTACGTCTTCGACGGCATCCTGCACGTCTGGCTGCCCGGCGAGAGCAGGATCCTCACCCCAGGTGACTCGGTGGTCATCCCGCCGAACACCCCGCACGCCTACCGGATGGCCAGCCACTACACCCGCTTCCTGAACTGGATGACGCCCGGCGGCGGCGAAAAGTACTACGAGCGGGTGGGCACACCCATCGGATCGCACGTCCCGCCGGTGCGGCCCGGACACCAGGCCAGCCTGCATGAGCAGGCCGAGGTGGGCGCCGAGTTCGGCATCACCTTCCCGGACGTGGAGCGCGTGGCGCCGTCGTTCAAGCACGACGCCGGCCTTCCGCCTGCCCAGAGCCCCTACTTCCTGAGCGCCGGGGAGGGTGAGCGGCTGGTCAGCTACCAGACGATGTTCACCTACCTGTCCCGGCCGGCCAACACCGGTTCGAACTATTTCGCCGTGCACACCAAGGGAGCAAAGAGCCCCTACATTCCGCTGCACTTCCACTCGGAGCACACGGAGAATTTCCTCTGCACGGAGGGCCGCATGTGGCTGTATGCCAACGGCCGCGAGATGCTCCTGACCAAGGGCGACTTTGTCCACGCCCCCGCCGGGACCATCCACTCGTTCGCGTTCGACGCCCACAACACCCAGATGGTGGGCTTCCTGACCCCGTCCGTGTTCAACGGGTTCTTCGAGTACTTCAACCAGCCCACCGAGGACTATATGTACACCGAAGGCGGCGAGCCCTTCATGGACATGGAAGGCTTCGGCCGCGCCCAGGCCGAGATGGACCTGACAGTGGTGGGCCCGCCGCCGCAGCGGCGCACCGCACTCGATATCCCCTAACCCGCCAACCACGCCATCGATTGCTCCGTACCTGCCCTTTTGAGCGCTGATAACGGCAGTTACGGAGCACTCGATGAGATCTTCATTCAACGCGAAGGGCCGGACTTCCAAATGGAAATCCGGGACTAAACCGCCGGACAGAAATGGCCCGTCAACATCTGTTGACGGGCCGCTTTTTTGTCAACTAATGTTGACGGCATGGAGGTGGAGCGGATGAAGACGCTGGTGGGATCAATGGACGGGAAAGGACCTGCGGATGCCCTGTATGCGGTGGCCGAACTGCAAAAGGAGGTGGGCCGGGCCGAGGCATCCCTGGTCCGGCGTGCACGGCAGGCGGGCTTGTCCTGGGAAGCGATCGCCTTGTGCCTGGGCGTGAGCAAACAAGCCGTGCACCGCAAATACGGGAAGCAGTAGGGCCGGACATCCAAACGGAAGCCCGGCCTTCGGTTTGAGGGATATCCATTGCTCCGTAACTGCCGTTCTCGGGGCCGAAAACGGCAGCTACTCAGCAATCGATGGGGGATCTAGGAGACGGCTTGCCTGACCAGTTCGCGGCCGTAGTCGTTGCCGTTGGGCGTGCGGACCACGGTGTGCATGTGGAACGGGGCGGGTTGGTCGTTGCTGAGGAACACGCCGGTGTGGTGGTCCAGTTCCAGGACTACCACGGGACTCTGCAGGCGGAAGTAGAAGGCTTCCTCCCCCTTCCAGCCGCCGATCCAGCTGAAGAACGATTCCCCATAGTGATCATGGATTTCCCGACGGCGGGCGGCACGGGGTCCGTCCGGCAGGTAGGCGATGAAGTCATCCACCACCGCGTCCAGCAGCTTCCGCGCATCGGCAGGCATGTCAGCCACCGGGATGCCCTCGTACGGGATCACCCTGTTGTCCTGGAAGCAGCCGCCCAGGTGCCGTTCATCGCCCGGGTGGAGGCGGCCTTCGGGCATGGCCGGGTCCACCATCGACTCATACACAACAGCCCCGGCGCGCAGCTCTGAAGGCAGCGCACCCATCAACTGCCGGGCCAGCGCGATGCGCTCCTTGAAAACCTTCACGCCACGGTGCGGGCCGGCGTCGATCATGTCCGGCTCCGCGCCCATGAACACGGGCGAAATCACCAGTTGCGTCCCCACCACCACACAGTTCAGGGCGACGTGGTGGCCAAAGAGCTGCCACCCCCACGGTTCGGTCTCGGACGGCTCCCCGTACAGGGCGAAGTTGTAGCTGAATTCGTTCATCAGCAGCGGCAGCTCCACCAGGTGGCCCAGGAATCCGTTGATGCGCATCAGGTTCCGCACCAGCTCAAAACCGGCCGAGCTCAGGCTTGCCTCCACCGTCCCCAGGACCGCGTCACGGACGGGCGGATCCAGCTCGTCCAGGCGCAGCCCGGTGTCGTGCTGCATGAATTCAGGATTGGCCCAGCTCTGCCATTCGGGTGCATCCACGGCGTAGCCGAGCTGACGGGCCTGCTCAGAATCGACGGCATCGAGCAGCTTACGGGCCGCGGCCACCATCTCAGCGGTGGGAGCTTCCTCCCCGGGCCGGGCCGGTGCCAGCGGATACAGGCCCTCCCGGCGCTCGCCGTCGCTGGTGATGCCGGTGAAGGGCCGCGGATACAGCTTCTGCCAGCCTTCGATCATGGGCCCGGCAAACGGGTCGCTCTTGGCAGCTTCGGCGTACTCCCTGGGGCTCAGTCGACGGATTTCCGCCACTCGCGGGTGGTCGGGGGAAAACAGGTAATCACGGAATGACGGCGTCGACACGGGCGCTCCTGGTGTTCTCAAGGGAAGCTGATGGTTCGGTAAGGCGCGCTTGGGTATGTCTGGCCCAGCCGGCGGCGGCAGCAAGGGCATCAGCCGCGGCGGCGGCGGAGTTGCCCCGCCAGGCCACGTGCTGGTCCGGGCGGACCAGCACGGCTGTGGCGCCCCAAACCTGGGAAAGGGGCGTGCCCTCGACGGAACAGCCGACGGCGGTAACGGTCACCGGAATGCCCTGCCGGGCAGCGGCCGCCAGCACCGGCTCGAAGACTGTCGCCGCCGGCACCCCGCCCAGCGCACCGGCGTCGGCCAGCAGGGTGAAACCCCTCCCCAGGACGCTGTAGAGCGAGGTGCCGTCTGGCAGCCACGCGTGCGGGAGCAGGGCCCCGGGAACCGCGGACGGGACGTAGCGGATGGGGTCCTCAGCGGGGAGGGATGAACCGTCCGGCACCACCCCGGGCGAGCCGCCGTAGGCGTAGCCGAGCACCAGGCCCAGCGAATCGAACTCGCTTTGCTTCACGGCGAGGGCGTCGTGGGCGGCCCGGCGCGCGGCATCCCCGGCAGGACCGGCGAGCGCAAGGTCCGGATCAGCAAAGTGGTAGGCCAGGGCCTTGCCGTTCTCCGCGGCGTCGCGGATGGTGCGGGCCGCCACCGGCCGGCGTTCATCCTCGTAACTGGCCAGGAGGCCGGGGTCGGCCCAGCCGTTGATGACGGCGGCGAGCTTCCAGGCCAGGTTGGCGGCGTCACCGATGCAGGTATTGAAGCCGTGGCCGCCCCACGGCGGGTTGAGGTGTGCGGCGTCGCCCACCAGGAAGACGTTCCCGCGGCTGTACTCCGGGGCCAGCAGCATGCGGGCGGTCCAGGGATCGGTAGCCACCACGTCGACGTCCACTTCAGCGCCTACCAGCGAGCGGACCATGGCGCCAGCATCAGCCGCGGTGACGGTCACGGCAGGATCCACGCCCTGGACAATCGCCCACCAGGTATCGGCAAGGTCCATGGGCCCCACCATCCCGGAGGTTTCCGACCCCACCACCCAGTACTGCACGGCGGGATCCAGCGACACGGCGGAGGCCAGTGACTGCGAGCGGAACAGGATGCTGATGTTGGACAGGGCCGCGGAGCCGCCCTCCAGGCGGATGCCCAGGCTGCGGCGCACCGCGGAGGACCCGCCGTCGGCCCCGATCACGTAGTCCGCGTGGATGGTGCGGCGGCTACCGGAAACATCAGCGACGACGACGGCGTACGGCGCCGTGGCTGCCTCCCCATGAGTGCCGGCGTCAGGACCAGCGCCCGGAAGGCCGGCGTCGCCTCCTGCAACGCCCGGCCCCCGGACCTCCTGCACGGTCCACCCGGTCACGAACGTGACCAGTGGGTTGTCAGCGACGGCGGCGCGGAGCACCTCCTCGAGGACCGGTTGCGGGACCTGCTGGCCGCACTCCGGCTGGGGCCCGTAAGGGCCTGGAACCAACTGGAAGGCATTGCGGAACCGGCGTAGCTCATGGGTGGAAGGGCCGGTGAGTCCGGTGCAGAAGATCACGTCCTGGGCATACTCCACGGGCAGCGGTGACGCCTTCCGGAGCGCGCCGGCCAGGCCCAGCCGGCGCAGGTGCGTCATGGTGCGGGCGTTGGTGGTCTTGGCCCGGGGCCGGGTGGGGTCAACGCTGGTCCGCGGGTCAATGACGGTGCTGGGGACGCCGCGGGACGCAAGGTCCAGGGCCAGGAACAGGCCGCTGGGGCCGCCGCCGGAAACCAGGACCCGCGCCTCCTCCGGGATGTCCGCGGCATTGGCGTTCTGGAACGTGCTCATCAGGCACGGCTCCGGAGGGAGAGATCGCCCACGGGGGTGGTGAGGGTGCCGAGCTTCTCGATCTCCACCTCGACGGTGTCGCCCGGTTGCAGCAGCCACTGGGGGGTCCGGGCGTAGCCCACGCCTTCCGGGGTTCCGGTGGCAATGACGTCGCCGGGGTGCAGCGTGAAGGTTTGGCTGATGAGCGCGATGATGGCCGGGACGGAGAAGATCATGTCGCGGGTGTTGCCGTTTTGGGCTTCGATGCCGTTGACGCGGGTGCGGACCTGCAGCCCGTCCCGCAGGTCGCCCACCTCGTCCCGGCTGACCAGTGGACCCAGGGGACCGCTGAAGTCGCCGTTCTTGCCCAGGGTCCACTGGGACGTGAGTTTCTGGGCCTTGCGGGAGGTGATGTCGTTGAAGGTGGAGTAGCCAAAAACGGCGCCGGCAGCGGTGTCCTCGTCCGCGGACTCGACGCGCCTGCCGATGTACGCGGCCACCTCGCCCTCCCAGTCCAGCCCCGCCTCGCCTGCGGGGACGGGAACCGGGACGTTGCCCACGGACAAGGACGCCGTCCAGCGGGCGAAGAGAGTGGGGTACGGCGGCAGCTCCTGGTCCTTGAAGCTGCCCTCGGCCACGTGCGCCTTGTAGTTCAGGCCCACGCAGATGACCCGTGCGGAGGCCGGGACGAGCGGCACTTCGGTGACGGTGCCGCGCTCCAGCCAGGCGCCGGCGTCGGACGCGTCCTGCCCGGCCGTGCCGGCAGCCAGGGTTGCGGCCTTGTCCTGCCATCCCTCCGCGTCGGCCCAGAAATCGGCGACGGCAGCGAGCGGGAGGATGCGGGAGCCGGCGAGCGCTGCTGCCCAGGGTTCGCCGTGGTGCGTGATGCCAATGAACTGCATGGAGGGGCCTTTCGGGTCTGTTCCGGGCGAATCGGCGCTCCGGAGGAAGTGGTGGTCAGTGCTGCTGCGCCTGGCGGCGAAGGAAATCGATGGTGGCGGCGGTTGCCTGTTCGGCGGCCCGGCTGCTGCCGTCCGGCAATTGCCACATATGGTCCGCGTCCTCCAGAAGGAGAAGTTCGACGGCGGCATTGGAGCCTTCGAGCGCCTGGGCCAGGCCGGCGGACTGCTCCACGGGGACGAACCGGTCAGCCGTTCCGTGGATGAGGAGGAAGGGCGGCGCGTCCGTATGCACGTAGGTGAGGGGGCTTGCCGCTTTGGCCTTGTCCGGGGCGTCGGCCGGCCGGGCGCCGAGCAGCAGCGCCTCGCGGGAGCCGCGGTCATCGGCGCGCGCCACGGCGTCCGGCCTGGCCTGTCCGCCTATCCGCTCCAGGTCCGTGGGCGGGTACCAGGCCACAACCGCGGCAACATGGTCGTCCCCGTCAGCCTCCAGGGCGCCCTCCAGCTCAGCGAATTCCGCGGCTCCGGCGGTCAGTCCGAGGAGGGCGGCAAGGTGGCCGCCTGCCGAATCGCCCCAGGCGTAGATCCGGCGCGGATCCACCCCGTACTCAGCGGCATGGGTGCGAAGCCAGCGGACCGCTGCCTTGGCATCCAGCAGCTGGGCGGGAAAGGTGGCAACGTCCGTCAGCCTGTAGTCGGCGGAGGCCACCACAAACCCGGCCTCCGCAAGCTGTTCGATGGGGCTCAGGCCAAAGCCGTCCACGCCCGGCCCCAGCGAGGACCGCTCCCCCACCCGCCAGCCTCCCCCATGGAAATGGATCACGGCAGGCCGCCCGCCCTGCTCCTGGCCCTCAGCCGGGGAGCCGGGGAGGTAGAGGTCCAGCAGCAGCGGCCCGGCATTCTGTGGCCGGGCGAACTCGATCCCCCGTTGGATCCGCAGTGCCGTCATCGTTGACTCCATGTGTGCCGCGCCGTTTCTGTCCTGGATGGCTGGGAGCGGACCACTATCGGCGTCCGCCTTCATGGACTCAACTCTGGGGCATGGACAGGAACGGACGCGCCGCCGGTTTCACTCAATGAAACCCGTTTGGAAAGCGCGAGCCTGCGGGCTCAAAACAGTAAATGCCAGGACTTGAATCTGACGCTGCGTCAGGTCCTACGGTGGGGCTATGGATCATCTGGACGAACAGTGCTGGAGCATTGGCGAGCTGGCAGCAGCGACAGGCGTCACGGTCAGGGCACTGCACCACTACGACCGCATCGGGTTGCTCCAGGCAAGCGTCCGGACAACGGCAGGCCACCGCCGTTACACAAGGCAGGACCTCCAGCGCCTCTACAGCATCCGGACATTGCGCAGCCTCGGTGTGCCGCTGGGCGGGATCGCCGCCGTGCTGGACCAGCCCGGAGGGGATCCGGAGCCGATCCGGAATCTGCTGCAGCGGCAGCTGGACGCCCTGGGCGGGCAGGCCCGGCAGCTGGAGCAGCTCCAGCAGACCATCCGGGAGCTGCTGGATCGTATCAACAACGACGGGGACGCCGCCCCCGCCTTATTCGTAACCGTGTTGGAAGGCATGAGCATGTTTGAGGACTACTTCACCGAAGATCAGCGCCGGGAGCTCGCCGAGCGGCGCGCCCACCTGGGCCGGCAGGCCACGGAGGACGCACGGACTGAATGGGCCGGCATGGTTGAGGAGGGCCTGCGCCAGGTCGACGGCGGGATCCCCGCCACCAGCCCCGAGGCCAGGGACCTGGTGCGCCGCTGGGACGAGCTGGGCTCCCGCTTTCACAGCAGCGAGGGCACCAAGGAGGCAGCCCGCGCCATGTGGAACGGGAACAGTGGCGAACTCAGCAAGGCCCTGCCTTGGTCCGCCCAGCAGATGCAGGCACTGGTGGCGCACCTGCAAGGAGCCCGCGAGGCCGGATAACCGTCCGGAGCCTTTCAGCTGACCAGGACCTGGGTGGCGGACTCCTTCAGCTTGCCGTTGGCCCACTTCATCTGGCGGATGGTCTGGGGATGGCATTTTTCGGCCAGGGCCAGGAGGTCTTTGTCCTTCATCCCCTGCGCGGCCTGGGCCAGCAGTTCCCAGTCGGCCGATACGCCGCAGGCCTTCAGGTAAAGCTCCCGGAGGTCCCGCAGCAGCAGCATCCCGGTTTCCGGGCGCCGGCCCACCATCTCGCTGCCCTTCTCGCGAAGGGTTTCCATCAGGCCTGCCTCGCCGCGCGGCTCCGGATCCAGGTCCTGGCCGTAGTTCCCGGCGATGGCCGCTATGTCCCGGACGTGCTGCTGGGACCAGCGCGCCAGGTCCCGGGCCAGATGGTAGATCTCGTGGTCCACTTTGTGCCGCTCCGAGATGGTCAGCAGGTGATGCGCCAGGTCGTTCTCGGAGCGGTGCATTTCCTCAAGTACAAGCCCGAATTTCATCGTGCCCCTCCTGCCGTGCCCGTGGCTTCGTCCGCCAGGGCGGAGGCGATCCCCTTGGTCCTGGCCTCTTCCGGGAAGTCGCCGGCCGGAGCCGACGCTGTGGTGGTGGGTGCCGGGGACGGCCCGTCACCGCCCGAAACCCGGGTAATGCGTGCCGCCGCCGTCTTGAAAATGGGCTGCTTGGAGGCCGCGTCCCAGTCAGTGATTGTCAGCTCGTTGGCTGCCCTGCCCGCCCCGTCCGGCTGGTGGCCGCCGTCGGTGTCCCAGTAGCCGTAGTGGAACGGCAGGAAGAGGACGCCGTTCCGGATCCCGCTGATCCGCACCTTTGCGCGGACTGAACCACGGGGTGTCTCCACCTCTGCAAGATCGCCCTCGGCAATCCCGTACGCGCCGGCGTCGTCCGCTGACAACTCCACCCAGACGTCAGGTGCGGCTGCCTGCAGCTCAGGCGCCCGGCCCGTCTTGGTGCGGGTGTGGAACTGGTAGAGCGTGCGGCCGGTGATGAGCTGCAGCGGAAAGTCCCGGCTGGGGAGCTCGTGCGGCGGGACGTATTCAGCGGCCTTGATGATGGCCTTGCCCTCCGGGTTGAGGGCCTTGTATTCGGACGGATCCACGGGCGCGCCGGTGATCAGGTCCCGGCCGTAGGTTTCGCAGTACTCCGGGTGTGCCCAGAACTTGCCGCCGGCGTAGATGCGTTCGGTGCCGTCCGGGTTCTCGTCATTGCACGGCCACTGGATGCCGGACCCGCCGCGCAGCTTCTCATAGGTGATGCCGGTGTAGTCGCAGGGGCGGCCGCGGGAGCATTCCTTCCACGCTTCGAAGGCGGACTGGGGATCGTGCCACTTGATCAGCGGCTGCCCGTCCTTGTCCTGCAGGCCCATCCGGTGGGCGTAGTCGATGAAGATGTCCAGGTCCGGCCGGGCCTCGCCGGGCGGATCCACCGCCTTTTCCGACAGGTGGACGGTGCGGTCCACATTGGTGAAGGTGCCCGTCTTTTCGCCCCAGGTGGCGGCGGGAAGCACGACGTCGGCCAGCTGGGCAGTCTCGGACAGGAAGATGTCCTGCACCACCAGGAAGAGCCGCTCCTGCTCCAGGATGCTGCGGACCCGCGCCAGTTCGGGCAGGGAGACGGCAGGGTTGGTGCCGCTGACCCAGAGCATCCGGATGGAGCCGTCCTCCGCGTACCGCATCATCTGCATCACGTGGGTGGGCGGCGAGTAGTGCGGGATGGACATGGGGTCGATGTTCCAGACCCTGGCCAGGTCCTTGATGTGGGCGTCGTTGGACCAGTTCCGGAAGGCGGCCAGGTCGCCGTCGGCCCCGCATTCGCGGGTGTTCTCCGCGGTGGGCTGGCCGTTCATCTGCAGGATGCCGCAGCCGGGCCTGCCCAGCATGCCGCGGATGATGTTGATGTTGTTCACCTGCACGGCGGCAGCGGTGGCCTGGTTGGACTGGTAGAAACCTTGAAGGACCGTGGACAGCAGCCGCTCGGCGTGGCCGATGATGCTTGCAGCCTCAGAGATCTGCTCAGCCGGCACTCCGCAGATTTCTGCGGCCAGGGCCGGCGGATAGTTTTTGACCTCTTTCTCCAGCTCCGCGTACCCCACGGTGTGGGCCTGAATGTACTCCTGGTCCACCCAGCCGTTGGCGATGATCTCATGCAGGATGGCGTTCATCAGGGCCACATTGGTGCCGGGCCGCGGGGCCAGGTGCAGGGTGGCAGCCTTGGCCACGGGGGTCAGGCGCGGGTCCACGCAGATGATCTTGGGCGGGTTGGGTCCGGCCAGGCGGTCCAGCATTCGGGTCCAGAGGACGGTCTGGGTTTCCGCCACGTTGTGCCCGTAAAGCGCGATCACGTCAGCGTGGTCCACGTCCGTGTACGAGCCGGGCTGGCCGTCGCAGCCGAACGATTCCTTCAGCGCCTCGGCCGCCGTCGCCGTGCAGAGCCGGGTGTTGCCGTCCACGTGGTTGGTGCCGATGCCGCCGTGGGCCACCGTGCCCAGGGTGTAGTACTCCTCGGCGAAGAGCTGTCCGGTGGTGTAGAAGCCGATGGCGCTGGGGCCCTGTTCCGCCAGCAGGGCCTTTGACCGGTCCACTACCCGCTGCATGGCGGTGTCCCAGTCCGTTTCCACCAGCTTCCCGCCCTCCCGGATCAGGGGCTTGGTGAGCCGGTCAGGTGACGCGTTCGCCTGCCAGCCATACAGGTCCTTCGGTCCCAGCCGGCCGTGGTTGACCCGGTCCGAGGCCCTACCCCGCACGCCGACGATTTTGTTGTCCTTAACGGCAATATCCATGGCGTCACCGTTGGAATGCAGGAGCGACGCCGTCTGGACCCATCTGTCCACGTCCTCCGGGGTTACGCCCTCGGCCAGGTGGCTGTCCACCCTGACCGGCCATTCACCACCACTGCCGTACGGTGTCCTTGTCCCCCATGGTTCAGCTATTCGGTCAATCCGAGTCATCTGTCCATCTCCTGTCCGGAACCGGCAGGCAACATCGAAAACGACGTTGTCCCTAACGGGTCCCGTACCCAGGAGACGCCGCTGGTAACAGGTGTTTTTGGTGCCGTCCGGCAGTGGCCGTGCAGGTCAGGCGCTTATGCCTGGGCTTGCCGGCCCTGACGCTCCAGCGGACGTTCCTGCAGCGGACGCCGGGCAAGCCAGGCAGCCACGATGGCGCCGGAGATGTTGTGCCACAGCGAAAAGACGGCGGACGGCAGCGCGGCCAGCGGGCTGAAGTGGGCGGTGGCCAGCGTGGCGGCCAAGCCGGAGTTCTGCATGCCCACTTCGAAGGCGAGGGCACGGCGCGCTTTGTCGTCCAGGCGGCCGAGCTTCCCGGCGAGGTAGCCCAGGCCCAAGCCGAAACCGTTGTGCAGCACCACGGCGAGGAACACAATGGCTCCGGCACTGATGATCTTGCTGGCGCTGCCGGCCACCACTATGGCCACGATCAGGGAGATCACGACGGCGGACGCCCACGGAAGTGCCGGCAGCACCTTTGCCACGAGCTTCTTGAGGAAGAGCCGGGCCAGGAGGCCGGCCACCACCGGCAGCAGCACCGTCTTGACGATGTCCAGGACCATGCCGCCGGCGTCGATCTGGAGGTAGGAACCAGCAAGGAACAGGACCAGCAACGGGGTGACGATCGGGGCGATCAGGGTGGACACGGAGGCCACTGCCACCGACAGGGCAACATCGCCCTTGGCCAGGAACGCCATCACGTTGGAGGCGGTCCCGGAAGGTGCGCAGCCCACCAGGATGACGCCGACGGCAAGCTCAGGCTCGAGGTTGAGGGCACCGGCGATCAGCCAGCCCGCGCCGGGCATGATGATGTAGTGCGCAACGATTCCCAGTGCCACCGCCCACGGCCGCTTGGCCACCGCCGCGAAATCCGGCGGGGTCAGGGTCAAACCCATGCAGAACATGATGATGCCCAGCAGGTAGGGCACGCTGGGACCCATCGGTTTGAAGAGTCCCGGGAGCAGGAAGCCGATGACGCCTGCGGCCACCACCAGGAGGGGAAACACCGTGACGGCGATCCGCGCGATCCTGCTTTCCGCTTCCAGCGCAGGGTTGACGGGCGTCCCGCCCGGGGAATTGTGGGGTTTAGTTGCCTCAAGCATCTAACCATGCTGGCACCGGCCCGCAGGGTTCCGCCAATTGATGACCGTGAACGGTAACAACGGCGGAACCACGCGGACGTGCCGGGTCCGTCAATGGACCTGCTTGCGGAGCTCCATTTTCCGGATTTTGCCGCTGGCCGTGCGGGGCATGTCCGCCACCACCACCAGGGACTTGGGGATCTTGTAGCGGGCCAGCCTGCCGTCCAGGAAGCTGCGCAGCTGCTCCTCCGTCAGCGATTCACCTTCCCGGAGGGTCACGATCGCCTGGGGAACCTCGCCCCATTTGTCATCGCTGACTCCGATGACTGCCACGCTGCTGACGGCAGCATGCTCGGCGATGACTGCTTCCACCTCGGCCGGGTAGATGTTTTCCCCGCCGGAGATGATCATGTCCTTGAGCCGGTCCGAGACGAACAGGAAGCCTTCCGGGTCCCGGTAGCCCATGTCCCCGGAACGGAACCAGTGCCCGTCAGCGTAGCTGGCAGCCGTGGCCTCCGGCCGGTTCCAGTACTCCTTGATCACGTTGGGACCGGAAATCTGGATCTCCCCTACCTCGCCGGGGGCCACTGCACCGCCCAGGGGATCGGCGATCCGGAGGTCGGTGAAGAAGTGCGGCAGGCCTGCCGAGCCGGCTTTGTCCCGGGACCTGTCAACCGGAAGCATGGTGACGCCGGGGGCTGTTTCGGTCATGCCGTAGCAGCTGGTGAAGCCGACGCCGCGGTCCTCGTACGCGTCCAGGACCCGGCGGGGAATGGCGGAGCCGCCGCAGGTGAGCTTGTCCAGCGAGCTGAGGTCCGCCACCGGCCAGTCCGGATGCTCGCAGAGCAGCTGGAACGTGGTGGGCACCCCGTTGAGGGTGGTCACCTTGTGCTCCCGGATCAGCTCGAGGACCCTCGCGGGATCGAACTTTGCCTCCAGCACCACGGTGGCGCCCTTGAGCAGCATCGGCAGCAGGCCCATGTCCAGCGATGCCACATGGAACAGCGGCGAGATCATCAGGGCCACATCGTTGCGGTTCAGGTCCATGTCGACGATGGTGTTGATGCAGTTCCAGGTGATGTTCCCGTGCGTCAGCAGGGCGCCTTTGGGCTTGCCTGTGGTCCCCGAGGTGTAGAGGATCATTGCCCCGTCGTCGTGCCCCACGGCCACATCCACGGGACCCGGCGCAGCCGCCTGCAGCGCCTCCTCATAGGGCGTTGCCTCGCTCGGAGCCACTTCGTAGGGTCCGACGGCGGCCGGTGACGTGGCGGCCGAAGGTGCCGTCCCGCCGTCGGCCGTTACCACCAGGCGGTGGGTGACGCCGGTCCCTTCCAGCGCGGCGGTGGTGGATGCCTCCAGGGAGCCGGCGTTGACCAGGAGCCGGGCTCCGGAATCCTGCAGCTGGAACTGCAGTTCCGGCGGCGCGAGCCGGGTGTTGAGCGGCACGAAGATGGCACCCAGGAGGCCGCAGGCGAAAAACGTTTCCACGAAGGACGGGTGGTTCTCGCCCAGGTAGGCCACCCTGTCGCCCTTTGCCACTCCCCTGTCCCGGAGTGCGTTGGCCAGGCGGTCTGCCCTTTCGGCCAGCTCCTCGTAGCTCAGGGCGCCGGCACCGGACAGGAGGGCTGCCTTGGCACCCGACTTCCGGCGTCGGCGCTGCAGCCAGGATCCAACTCCGTTGTTGTCCATGGTTCTCCTAACGGACCGTAGTGAGGTCGTTGTTCTTAGACTCCCGCGTCAGGGCGATGAAGACAATCGAGACCAGTGCCATGACGGACAGGAACATCACCACCGGGAAGATGCTTTGGCCGGAGTCCTTGTAAAGTCCGGCGATGATGCCCGGGGTGAAGCCGGCGCCGATGAGGGTGGCCAGCTGGTAGCCGACGGCTGCGCCGGTGTAGCGGGATGTGGTGCCGAACTGTTCGGAGACGAAGGCTGCCAGCGGCCCGTACAGGCATGAGTGCAGGATCAGTGCCACGGTGAAGGCCACGAAGACAAGGCCGGTGTTGCCGGATCCGAGCATGCCGAACATGGGGAACAGGTAGGCGATGAACAGGGCCAGTCCGGCGATCATCACGGGCCGGCGGCCGAGCCGGTCCGACAGGCGTCCGCCCAGAAGCACGAAGATGATGGAGATGGCCGAGGCACCGGCGAAGGCGTAGAGCACGCCCTGCTGGGGCGCCCCCTTGGAGACGGCGTATGTCACCGAGAACGTGGGCAGCACCACCTGGAGGCCGAATCCGGCGGCACCGGCAAACATGATCATGATCAGTGCCTTGGGCCGGCGCAGCACGTCCAGCAGCGGGATCTTGCGCTTGGTGCCCTGTGCGTCCTCCTTGGCCACGGCCTCGGCGAAGATGGGGCTTTCGGAGACACGCAGTCGGACGAACATGCCCACGAGCAGGAGCACGAAGGACAACAGGAACGGCACGCGCCAGCCCCAGGCCAGGAACGCGTCCTGCGGCAGGGCCGAGAAGATGCCCATCACGACAGTGCCCAGGACGGCGCCGGTGGGGGCGCCGGCGTTGACGAAGGAGGCTGCGAAACCGCGCCGTTTGGGGTCGGCGTGCTCCAGCGCCATGAGTGCGGCGCCGCCCCATTCACCGCCGACGGCGATGCCCTGGCAGACGCGCAGCAGCACCAGGATGACGGCGCCCCACGGCCCGATCACGCCGGCGCCGGGAATCAGGCCGATGAGGGTGGAGGCGATGCCCATCATGGCCATGGAGATGATCAGCATTCCCTTGCGGCCCACCTTGTCACCGAAGTGGCCGAAGATCACCCCGCCCAGCGGCCTGGCCACGTACCCGGCGGCGAAGGTGGCATAGGCGGCCACCACTCCCACCCATTCGTCCGTTCCGGTGAAGAAGACCTTGGGGAAGGCTACTGCTGCGGCCGTGGCATACAGCAGGAAGTCGTAGAACTCGATGGTGCTGCCCAGATAGCTGGACAGGATGACCGTGCGCGCTTCCTTGCGCTTGGCGGCCGTGCTCGCAGGTGCGAGCGTGGTGTGTCCGGACATGGCTGTTCCTAAGGAGGGAGGGATGGGGTTTGGGGTTGCCTGCGGAGGCGGTGCCGGAAGGGGCGCCGCCGGTGTTGCGGAGGGGTTGCTGCCGGTGGTGCGGCTTACTTGTCGAAGCGGCTTATTTGTAGAAGCGGGCCAGGAATTCGGCCACGACGGCGGGGCGTTCCTGGCCTTCGATCTCGATGGTGGCGTTGACCTTGATCTGGGCGCCGCCCTTGACCTCGGTGACCTCGGCGATAGTGGCCTGCATGCGGACTTTGGAGCCCACCGTGACGGGTGAGGTGAAGCGGACCTTGTCCAGGCCGTAGTTGACCTTGGTGGTGACGCCGTCGACGTCGAACAGTTCGCCCCAGAACGGGATGATCAGGGACAGCGTGAGGAAGCCGTGGGCGATGGGGGCGCCGAAGGGGCCGTCCTTGGCGCGTTCGGGATCGGTGTGGATCCATTGCTGGTCGTCGGTGGCGTCGGCGAACAGGTTGATCTGTTCCTGGGTGATTTGGCGGTAGTCGGTGGTGCCGAGGTCCTTGCCGGACAGGGTGAGCAGGGTGTCGAAATCGACGACGAGATTGGGCATCGTTGCCTCCTGGCAGTTGCTTATTGGGTAAGGGAGTTGGGGTTCAGCGGGTGAAGGCGCTTTCGCCCGTGAGGGCGCGGCCGATGATGAGGGCGTTGATTTCGTGGGTGCCCTCGTAGGAGTACACGGCCTCTGCGTCGGCGTGGAACCGCGCCACGTCCGTGGCCAGGGTAATGCCGTTGCCGCCCACCACTTCGCGGGCCAGGGCGACGGTGTCGCGCATGAACAGTGACGTCTGCATCTTGGCCAGGGCCGAGTCCTGGTCACGGTAGATGCCCTTGGCCTGCTGCTCGGTGAGCCGGACCACCAGTGACAGGCTGGCGGTGACGTTTCCCAGCATGCGGGCCAGTTTCTCCTGGACCAGCTGGAAGGAACCAAGGCTGCGGCCGAACTGCTGACGCCCGTTGACGTAGGCCAGGGCCGCTTCGAACGCGCCGGCGGCGATGCCGGTGGCGATCCAGGCCACGTCCGAGCGCATCGCCCTCAGCATCGCCGCGACGTCCTTGAAGGAGTTCACGTTCTGCAGGCGCATGGACTCCGGGACGCGGACTCCTGCCAGGGTGATGTGGGCGTTCTGCATCATCCGCAGCGACGTTTTCCCGTGGATCTTCTCCAAGGTGACGTCGTCCGCGGTGCGGTCCACGAGGAAGGCCTTGACCTGTCCGTCGGCGGTGTCCCGGGCAAACACGGCCAGGACGTCCGCGGTGGCGGCGCCGCCGATCCAGCGCTTGGCACCGTCCAGGATCCAGCTGCCGTCGGCCTGCCGCCGGGCTGTGGTGGACAACCCCCCGGCGATGTCCGAGCCTGATTCGGGTTCGGTGAGGGAGAAGACGCCTTTGAGCGAGAAGTCGATGACTTTTGGCATCCACTCGGCCTGCTGGTCCTCGGAAGCGCCGACGCGGATGGCGGTCCGGAACAGGCCGGCCTGCGCGGTGTACCAGGTGGCCAGCGAGGCGTCGGTACGGGCGAGTTCGAAGATCCGGAAGCCCTGGTAGATGCCGCGGGCCGGCCCGTCCACAGTGAGTTCAGCGGGTTCCATGAGGTCCAGGTCGATCAGCGGCCGGGCGAGCTGCTCCGGGAACTCGCCCCGTTCCCAGTACTCGGCCAGCAGGGGTTTCGCTTCGCGGTCCAGGAAGTCCCTCAGCCGGGCCAGGACCCGGCGCTCGTCCTGCGTAAGGAGGGACTCGGCGTCGTACCAGTCCGCTGCGGAGTAGAGGCGGGCACCCATGGTGGGTGCCGTCGTCGTCAGCGGGCCCATCTCAGCCACCCAGCCCAAGGAGGCGCACCGCGTTGTCCTTGAGGATCTTGGGGCGGACCTCGTCCTTCAGGGGCAGGTCCGCGAAGGCGCCCAGCCACTTCTGCGGGGTGATCAGCGGGAAATCGGTGCCGAACAGCACCTTGTCCTGGAGGTAGGAGTTGGAGGCCTTCACCAGGGACTCCGGGAAGTACTTGGGCGACCAGCCGGAGAGGTCGATGAACACGTTGGCCTTATGCGTGGCGATGGAGTTCGCCTCGTCCTGCCACGGCACGGAGGGGTGGGCCATGATGATCTGCAGGCCCGGGAAGTCCGCGGCCACGGCGTCCAGCAGCAGCGGGTTGGAGTAGGCGAGCTTGATGCCGTAGCCACCGGGCAGGCCCGCGCCCATGCCGTTCTGTCCTGTGTGGAAGATGGCCGGCAGGCCCAGTTCCTGGAGGGTTTCCCAGAGAGGGTAGAAGCGTTCGTTAGAGGGGTCGAAGCCCTGCAGGGACGGGTGGAACTTGAAGCCGCGGGCGCCGAGCTCAATGGCCTGGTGCTTGGCTCCGGCGATTGCGTCCTCGCCGGTGCGCGGGTCCACGCTGCCGAACGGAATCAGGACGTCGTTGTTGCGGGCGGCGCCGGCGATGAGTTCGGGGATGCTGTTGGGTTCGTGCTTGAGCTGGGTGCGGGCGTCCACGGTGAAGACGACGGCGGCCATGTTCAGCCCGCGGTAGACCTCGGCGATCCGGTCCAGGGACGGGGTGCGGTCCTCAGCCTTGAAGTACTTGGCCGATGCCTCAGTCAGGGCCTCCGGCAGCGAGCCGTGGCCGCAGCTGTCCACCTCGAGGTGGACGTGCATGTCGATGGCGTCGAGCTTCGCGGGGTCAATGCCCAGTTCGTAACGGTCAGCCATGGTCAGCGGGCCTCGGCCGGCTGTGCGGGCTTGAGCTCTTCGGGCAGGGGCATGAATTGTTCGCCGTAGCTTTGCAGGGTGTCCTGGTTGAACAGCTGGCCGGCGTTCTCCTGCAGCGCCTCGTAGCTCCAGCCGCCCTGCCGGTACTCGGTGGTGGCAGCTTCCGGGTGGGTCCAGACCTGCAGGCGGTCACCACCGGCGCCGATGGCCTGGCCGGTGATGTTGGCAGCCTCGTCGGAGGCGAGGAAGGCAACCAGCCCGGAGACGTCGTCGGCCGTTCCAAAACCAAGGTCGTGACGGAAGAAGGCCGGCATGGCCTCACCGCGCTCCTCCGCTTCCACTGCCTTCTGGAAGTACGGCACGGTCTTGGTCATGGCGGTTGCGGCCACCGGGATCACGCTGTTGACCGTCACGCCGGCCTTCTTCATTTCCAGCGCCCAGGTGCGGACCATGCCAACAATCCCGGCCTTCGCCGCCGCGTAGTTGGTCTGGCCGAAGTTGCCGCGCTGGCCCGTCGGGGAACCGATGGTGATGATCCGGCCCTGGATGTTGTGTTCCTTGAAGTAGGCGTAGGCCTCGCGGACGCAGGTAAAGGTGCCCTTGAGGTGGACGTTGATCACCAGGTCGAAGTCCTCGTCCGTCATCTTCAGAATGCTCTTGTCCCGCAGGATCCCGGCGTTGGTGACCAGGATGTCCAGCCGGCCGAACGCGTTAACGGCCCCGGCCACCAGGGCCTTGGCGGCGTCGGTGGTTCCCACCGGAACCACCACTGCGGTGGCCCGTCCGCCGTCCTTTTCGATCTGCGCGACGGCCTGGGCTGCGGTGTCGGCGTTCACGTCGTTAATGACGACGGCGGCACCCTGGCGGGCGAGTTCCCTTGCGTAGGCGAGGCCGAGGCCCTGCCCGCTCCCGGTGACGATTGCAACCTTGCCGTTCAAGCTCATGGCCTGCTCCTTCGCATGCGCCGGCCGAAGCCGTTGGGGTGGTCCCACTGCGGTGTGAGATCCTTGTTGGATTCAATGAAATTACGGATCATTGAAAAAGTCAACGATTGTTTTTTACCAGCACCGGAGTTGTGATGGCCAACTTGAGCACAGACGTTCAGACCCCGCGCCTTGCGGCCGCCGGGATCGGCAGTGATGTGGGCCTGCTGTTGGCCAAGCTGCATGCCGCAGGTTCGGTCCTGAACAACAAGGCACTGGCCGATTTCGGCCTGCGCGAGCGCTCCTTCTCTGTCCTGACGCTGGCCTGCAGCGGGCTGGAGCCGACGCAGCGGGAACTGGCGGATTTCCTCAGCCTGGACCCCAGCCAGGTGGTAACACTCGTGGACGACCTGGAACGGCGCGGGCTCGTGGAGCGGGCGCAGGGAAAGCAGGACCGGCGCGCCAAGATCATCGTCTCCACCGCCGAGGGACGGAAGATGCACACCAAGGCGCGCGCTGCCATGGACGCCGCGGAGCTGGACCAGCTTTCGGGGCTTTCCGACACTGAGTCGCAGGAGTTGAAGCGGCTGCTCCGCAAGGCATTGTGGGGTGCGGCGAAGTAGGCAACAGGAGCCCGCAAAATCCGCCGCAGCGCAGGGAATTTTCGTTATTTATGTGTTATGGCCCCGCCTCGAAAAACGGCTGTCAGAACGAAACTTCGCGTCTAGTCTGTGACTAATGCCCCAGCCCTGATTATCCAGGAGCGAGAGAGGGCAGATGTCGCGCCTAAAAGCGCTTTCTGGGGGACTTCAAAATCATGACTTCAAACCGTTTCGGACTTTACGGCGCCGCGACTGTCGCGGGCGTTGCCATCAGCCTTGTCCTTTCGGCCTGCGGGCCTCAGCCTGCAGAGAATGCGGCCCCGGAAAGTACGGCTCCCGCATCTTTGGCCACCACGTCATCGCCGCCGCCTGCTCTTGGTACACCCAGTGGTGAAGCTGCTCCCTCATCAGCTGCGCCCTCCGCTGAGGCTCCTGTACAGCCCGCTTCACAGTCCGCCCCCGCAGAGCCTGCACCTGTCGTTCCGGCCCAGCCTGTAGCGCCGGCCCAGCCAGCACTGGCGTCGTTCACTTTCCCTGATGGGCACATGTCCTTCTCCTACCCGGCTTCGTGGTCCGTCAGGACGCAGCGGGGGCCGGGCCGGGAGGGGCCTGGGTTCCAGCCCATTGAGGCAATTGTCTCGGACGGAACCGGCGCTGACCTGTTCCGGATCGCGAGCGGCGCGGACGGGATCGGCTGCACGGCAGGCCCCGTCAGCCGTACCGTGCTCGATGAGGCAGCCGTCCCAGGCATGACGGAGGTCGACGGCAGCACGCCGCTGTTCGGATTCATCGTCGAACGCATCGGCGGACAAGACCAGTACGCCATGGCGGTCATGAACCGCCGCAACCTCCAGGAGGGTGAGGCCGGGTCGCACTGCACGTTGCTCGTGATGGGGAACGGCGGCTCAGTCAACCAGGTCATTTTCTTCGACGAGCCCGCCACCCTGGCGACCCGCTCGGCATTCAGCAGCCGTCAGGCGGCGAAAGAATGGATGGCCACGGAGCAGTACGCGCAGCTCAAGGCCCTGATACTAAGCCTCAAATACTCCTAGCGGTTTCGAGGAACGGGCCGGGGCCGGACCCGCCCGGGCCCGGCCCACTGTTAGTGGACGATGAATACTGGGCCGGCTGGTTTCGGCCTGCGCGAGCACTCCCGGGGACCAGGGCACAGGCCAGCTGCTGGGACAAGGCCACAGGATCGGACAGTCCTATTGGAAGGGAAGGTTGGAGCCCTGGGGGAAAGGCAGGACTCCTTGTGCCGGCGTCATCGTGAACCATTCGGCGCCCTGCTTGGTCGCAAAAATGATGACCCTTTCGGCGGTATCAAGGGGATCGCCGTCCGGGTAGGGATCTCCTGCTGTGCAGGTCGGGGGCATCGAGGAGATGCGTATGTTCCCCTCTCCGGGGTCTCCTTTGAGAACCCGCTCGACTTCAACAAGGTGGGTGGTGGCCTTGGAGCCGTAGATTTTGGTCTCGCCGACGTGGCCTTCAGGTTTTCCGATGAGCACCACGGGGGCCTTGTCGTATTGGTCCTGAGGGGTCTTAAACCAAACCCAGTCGACGCACGCTACAGGGCCGCCGTCTGTCACAGGGCTGGCAGACCGCTGGGTTGGGCTCATGGAGTTGGCAGTGGCTTCCCCGGTTCCCGGTCCACCCGTCACCTCGTCACCGCCACATGAGGTCAGCAGCAGGGTGAGAACCATGGATGGAACCAGGAATCGCCATGACCCAATGCTCTGCATTGCGCTCCCTCATAAGTGGACGCTGATCGGATCATATAGGGGTTTCCTTTTGAATGCACCGCATCTTTTCCATCGGCTCGGTGTCCCGATTCTGGCGGTACGAGTGTTGCAATCATCGGTTTTTCAATCACCCTACGGTGTTGAGGAGAAGAAACGAATGCTCGTCTTTCGACCCCTACTGCTTTCCCCCGCTCACATCAGCCGCTATTTGAGACCATTGACCTTCACTTCGCCAAAGCCTTTGGTCAGCCATGCGCAAAGAATAGCTCTACTCCGTTAGCGCCGGCCTACTCGCTTCTGAAGTTGAGTGTGTCATTTCCGCTCTTCCAGGTGAGAGTCCCGTTGCTGAAGGTCTGTTCGATAGGCCGCTGCAGGAACTCCAACACCCACTGCTGCTGCTCGCCCAGATCCCCGTCGATGCACCCGCTCGCGCCGATCACGATGTCTCTGACAGTGAGCGTGGTACCAGTGATTGTTGCTGGCCCGCTCATGGGCGCGCACCTAGGTACCACGGCCAGCCGAAGTTCACCGTTTACGGCGGCCAGCTGCGCGCTAACGCCCCCGGACGCTACCCAGGGGAGGTCTTCGCCATTCGCCGTGCCCGAGATGCCCAGGTATTTCGTGCAGGGGGCCGACGGCAGGAACGCCGCACAGGATGATTGGGGCGGTGAAGTGGTCGTGGAACCAGGAACTGCGCTGGTGGACGTAGGGGATTCGACTGAAACAGGTACGGCGGTTTCCGGCATTGCGGTTCTCACATCACCGCAAGATGTCAGCAGCACGCCAACCAATAAAAGTGGAACTATGTACTGCCACAACCCCGGTTGGCTCCGTCGCATTCCTGTTCCCCCAATGTCCGCTACCGCGTAAGGACAAGCAAAGTGCCCTCAGCATTCCACCCACCCATCCCTTTGTGAAGGTGTAGGCACCAAGCTGCCCTAACTAAAGCGCGCTTTTGGAACCAAGAAATCTGGTTGGCCAGGCCCGGCGGACCCACCGGCGGTATTTTGGTGACGGAAGAAGGTTGTTTCACCGTTCTAGCTGGTCAAGCTCAGAGGAGTTGCAGAGATGGATGAACGTCAGAAGCTGACGGTTCCCGATCTCGTTGGGCAGCCTGTGCATATTGCCCAAGAGATGGCGGCGAACATGGGGTTTGGTCTCGCCGCCGGAGACCCTGACGGGCCGGGACTCCGTTCGCGTACGTGGCCAGGGCTGTTCTGGGTGACCTCCCAAGATCCGTCCGCTGGGTCGGTCCTTGAGCGGGGAAGGCAAATTCGGATTACTTTCGTTCGGGACGGTCAAGCCCGAAGCGACGTGCCGGAGCAGACGGGCGGGCCGACCCCCTCACTAAGGAGTCATGCGGAGGCTGAGAAGGACGAGTGAGCGATGTCCGGTGAGGGATCCTCTTACGGGACAGCTGAATCCCTGTGTCGGTGTCTCATAACCTCAGCGCCTCAGACTCTAGGGTCTTGAGACGCCAGGAGTCAGCTGGCCACGAGGTCAGACCCGAGGCGCATGGTTTTAGTAGCCAATGGGCATCCTGAGTGTGTAGGGCTCTTCCAAGACTTTGATTTCCTCCTCTGTCAGGCGGACGTCGAGGGCTGCGACAGCGTCGGGGAGGTGGTGTTCCTTGGTGGCACCGACGATCGGTGCGGTTACTACGGGGTTGTTCAGCACCCAGGCGAGGGCGACGTGCGCCATGGGGATTCCCCGTGCTTCTGCAATCTTTTGAACTGCATCGGCAACGGGCTTGTCGGCCTCGCTGAAGCTGCGTTCGGCTACGGGATCGTTGGCGGACCGTGCAGTGTCGCCGCCCCACGGCCGGGCAAGCCGTCCCTTGGCAAGTGGGCTGTAGGGGATGCTGCCGACGCCTTGGTCGCTCAAGAGCCCGAACATCTCGCGTTCCTCTTCACGGTGCATAAGGCTGTATTGGTCCTGCATGGACACGAACCGCGTCCATCCGTGCAGATCCGCGGCGTGCTGCATTTTGGCGAACTGCCAGGCCCACATCGCGGAAGCACCGATGTAACGGACCTTGCCAGCCTTCACGAGATCGTGCAGGGCCTCCATTGTTTCCTCGACCGGGGTCTCGGGATCGAAGCGGTGGATTTGGTACAGATCGACGTAGTCCGTGCCCAGCCGGGTGAGGGAGGCATCGATTTGCTCCAAAATGGCTTTGCGTGAGAGGCCGGCACCGCCGGGTCCGTCGTGCATTTTGAACATCACTTTGGTGGCGAGGACGACGTCCTCGCGGCGGGTGTACTTCGTGATGGCCCGGCCCATGATTTCCTCGGCCGTACCGAATCCATAGATGTTAGCGGTGTCCCAGAACGTGATGCCCAGCTCGACGGCCTGCCGGAAGATCGGCCCGGCCGCGTCATCATCCAGCGCCCAGTCAGTAAATCCGCGGGAGGAGTCACCAAAACTCATTCCTCCAAGGGCAATACGGCTGACTTTCAGGCCGGAACGGCCCAGACGTGTGTACTCCATAAAGTGTCCTTTCAACGGCGCACCAGACCCGGACGGGGAAGGTGCAATCGGTGGTGTATTGCGGCGGGTTCCGGCGATGACATCGCGCAGTCCCGCCACGGTCCTGGCGGTGCTGTGGGCAGCTAGGGGTTGTGGGGTGCTGCGGCCGCGGAGTCGGTGCTCTGCTGGGTTGCGGCCCAACTGGAGAGCAGCTGCAGGGCGTCGTGGGATGGTGATCCGGGTTCGGCGCTGAACGTGATGAGCATTAGCCCGGGATCGGCCGTGAGTTCCAGGACTTCGAAGTCCAGGTTGAGTTCCCCGACGGCGGGGAGGTGGATGCGTTTTGATCCGCTCTTGTGCTGGTGGACGTTGTGCGCTGCCCACCGCAGCCGGAATTCGTCGCTGCGGGTGGAAAGCTCTCCGACGAGGTCCGAGAGCCGACGGTCGTGCGGGTCGCGTCCGACCGCGGCCCGCAGCGTGGCGACGCATTCATTCGCCGCACGGTCCCAGTCGGGGGCGAAGTCCCTCCCCCGGGGATCCAGGAAGATGAACCGGGCCTGGTTCGGCGGCAGGATCGCGGTGTCGAACTGGGCCGCGTACAGTGCCCGGCCCATCCGGTTGGCAGCGATGATGTCAAGCCTGCCGTTCTGAACGATCGCGGGCAGGTCGGTCATCGCGTCGAGCATCCGCTGTACGGTCGGCCGGACACGCTGCTCCGACGCCCTTGGACGCCGTGGGCGGACAGTGTTTTCCGACGCGCGGACCAGGTCCCTCAGGTGCCGCTCCTCGACGTCGTTCAGGCGCAGGGCCTGGACCAGGGACTCGAAGATGCTCTCGGAGACGCCACTGAGGTTTCCGCGCTCGAGCCGGCTGTAGTACTCCACGCTGACCTGGGCGAGCATCGCAACCTCTTCCCTGCGCAGCCCCGGCACCCGTCGCCGGCCGTAAGACTGCAGGCCAACCTGCTCGGGCGTCAGCCTGGCCCGCCGGGAGGTCAGGAACTCCTGGATGTCATCTCGGATGCTCATGCCTTCAACGGTATGCCGGAGGCCCGGGGCGTAACCATGCCCTGTCAGTACATGGCTTAGGCGGGTCTGTTTACGCCCATATGGGGCGTGGTCTCGTAGATATTGACGGCATCAAACGCCGACCACATCCCCCTCGAAGCGAAGGTTTACCCCCATGCCCTCCACCACCAAGAAAGCCAGGCTGCCGCTGGTTGTGCTGCTCCTGGCGATCGGCACGTTCCTGATGAGCACCACCGAGTTCGTCATCGCAGGCCTGCTGCCCAACATGGCATCAGACCTCGGTGTCAGCGTCTCCCAGGCAGGGCTGCTGATCACCGCATTTGCCATCGGCATGATCGTCGGCGCCCCCACCATTTCCGTCGCCACCATGCGCCTGCCCAAACGCCTCACCCTCGTCCTGTCCCTGCTGCTCTTCGCGGCCGGCCACATCATTGCCGCCATCAGCCCGGCCTTCGAAATCGTGCTGATCGCCCGCATCATCACTGCCCTGGCCACCGGTGCGTTCCTGTCCATCGCCGCCGTCGTAGCCACCTCCGCCGCCGGGCCCGAGAACGCCTCCCGCGCCATGGGCGTAATGATGAGCGGCATGGGCCTGGCAATCGTGGCAGGCGTACCGCTGGGCTCCTTCATCGGCCAGGCCATCGGCTGGCGCGGCATCTTCTGGGCACTTGCCATCCTCGCCACCCTCGCCGCAGCCGTCATCGGCAAGTTCGCTCCCGCCGATGCACACCAGGAAGCCGTCACCCTCCGCTCCCAGCTCGGTGTGCTGCGCGAAGGCAAGCTGTGGCTCGTCCTTGCAACCACCGCATTGGTCTCCGGAGGATTCCTCGCCGCCTACTCCTACATCTCCCCGCTCCTGACCGAACGCACCGGCATCTCCGAAGCGGCCGTGCCGCTGCTGCTCGTCGGCTTCGGCATCGGCGCCCTGCTCGGAACTGTCGTGGCCGGGCGAACCGGGGACCGCAAGCCGCTCGTCACATACTTCGCCATCGGCGGCGGATCAGCCCTGGTACTCCTGCTCATGATCCCGCTCTCCACCCTTGTCGTCCCGACCATCGTGCTGGTCATCCTGCTCGGCTTCACCGGCATGGGCGTCACCGCCATCGCCACCCCGCTGGCCGTCCGCTTCGGACACTCCGGCCCCTCCCTGGCCGCAGCCCTGACCGTCTCCGCGTTCAACGTCGGCATCGCCGCTGCCACCTGGCTCGCCGGCGTCGCCCTCGACTCCACCCTCGGCACCACCGGCCCGGCAACCGTCGGCGCAGCAATGGCCATCCTTGGCCTTATCCCGCTCATCATCCTGGCCCTCATGCGCGCCACTCGGACCACCCCGGCAGTCGCAACCCAAAGCACCGCCCCCGCAGAGCTCGATGACGACGTCCTGGTCTGAACCGGCACTGCGCGCAACCAGCCACCCGAAAAATCCCCGGAACGGCCTCACCGAGACCGAGATCAAGGAAGCCATCATCCACCTGGCGTTTTACGCGGGCTGGCCCAAAGCCGTCTCCGCCATGAACGTCGCCAAGAGCATCTTCAACAACCAGTCCTAGACGCCGCGAAGGAAGAGAAGAGTCATGCCAGAAAAGAACCCGTACATCACCTTGAACAATGGCGTCCAGATGCCCGCCCTGGGCCTGGGCGTCTACCAGAGCTCACCGGAAGACACCACAGCAGCGGTCCACGCCGCGCTCAACGCCGGCTACCGCCTGATCGACACCGCCGCCGCGTATTTTAACGAACGCGAGGTCGGCGAGGGCATCCGCCAGTCCGGCATCGACCGGTCGGAGATCTTCATTGAAACCAAGCTCTGGATCAGCGATTACGGCTATGACGAAGCACTGGGCGGGTTCGAGAAGAGCATCAGCAAGCTCGGTGTTGACCAGGTCGACCTGTTGCTGCTGCACCAGCCCCTCGCCGCCGACTTCGAGAAGACCATCGCCGCCTACCAAGCGATCGAAAAGCTCCTCGCCGACGGCCACGTCCGTGCCATCGGCGTCTCCAACCAGACCCCGGCCCAACTCGAGGAACTCATCGCCCGCACCAGCGTGGTGCCTGCGGTGAACCAGATCCAGGTCCACCCGTACTACTCCCAGCCCGAGTGGCGGGCGGCCAACACACGCCACGGCATCCTCACCCAGTCCTGGTCCCCCATCGGGGGCTCCTACATTTATGGCGATTACGAGAAGAACCCGCTCGAGGAGCCAGCCATCACAGAGATCGCGGCGAAATACGCGAAGACCCCGGCCCAGGTCATCCTCCGCTGGCACCTTGAGCACGGCTTCTCCGCCATTCCGAAGTCGGTCAAGGCCCAGCGCATCGCCGAGAACTTTGACGTCTTCGACTTCACCCTCACCCCCGATGAGGTCACTGCCATCGATGCGCTCGACACCGGCGTGCGCGGCGGCCCTGACCCCGACTCGCTGACCCTCGAGAACTACGGGTTCCCGATTCCTGCCTGACCCCCTGCTGCGGCCCGCCACCACGGCGGGCCGCAGCACCAAAACCAACAGCCCACCGCCCACAAGACAGGAGACCCGCGTGCGCGCAGACGGCCGCCCTCTCACCGAACCCACCGACCACCCCAGCTCACCCGGCACGGCCCTCGTCGTCGGGGCATCCCTCGCAGGGCTCATGACTGCCCTGACGCTCTCCAGGGCCGGCGTCCACGTCACGTTGCTCGAACGCTCCGATGACACCGGACGCACAGGAGCTGCCCTCCAGGTCCCCGACGGTCTCCTCGAACGCATCACCGGCCTCCCCGCCTCCCAGGTGCCCCAGCCCCTCGCACCCGGGATCCAAACCTGGTTCGCCGTCCACGATGCACTCCGCGCCGCCATAGAAACAAACCCGATCATCGAACTCCACCAAAACACCACCGTGCGCAAAGTCGGCCAGGACGGACAATCCGCCTGGGTCCTCACCTCAGACAAACAGAGGATCACGGCAGACCTGGTAATCGGGGCCGACGGCCACCGCAGCACTGTTCGCCGGCACATCGCGCCGGATCACCCTGATGCCACGTTCGCCGGCTACGTCATATGGATCGGCATCGCCGATGAGTCAGCCATCGGTGCCCGCCGCTGGCCACGCGACGTGGCCTTCCTCGGCGACAACGACCATACGCTGCTCGGCTACCCGCTCCCGGGCGCCGAGGGTTCCCGCGAGCCAGGATCACGCCGCCTGGGCTGGGCCTGGTACGACTCCAGCAGAAACGGACTGCTCCGCTCCACCGGCAGCGTCAGCGGTTCCGTGGTGCGGCACTCGCTCATGCCCGCCGGTATCCCCAGCGGGACTTTCCGGGAACTCGCCGCACAGGCCCGGGAACTGTTTCCCTCGCCATGGAAGGACGCGATCCTTGACAGCATTGAACGGCGGGCCGTCATCGGCACACCCATCGCCGAATACGTACCCGTACGGCTTGCCACCGGCAGGGTGGCCATCGTCGGAGACGCCGCCCACGTTCCAACCCCCATGACAGGCAGCGGCTTCGCCGAATCCCTCCACGACGCCGAAGCCATCGCCGACGCCATCACCGACTTCGGCACCACCAGCACAGCACTGCACAGCTACGAGAATGCACGACTCCGCAGCGCCCGGAACCTCGTGCAATCAGGACAAGGTTTCAGCCGTTCCTTCGCCCGCCGCGCAGCTTAACCCAAATTCCGCTACTTTCCGGTCCCCCAAAACAGACCGGACACACCGAAGCCCGCAGAGTCTCCGCGCCATCCGCCTGTGCCAGGGCGCGAGGGTCGGTTCTTACGCTCAGGACGGCTTCGAGCACACGAACATGACGGTTCGAATGCGTCGCTCGGCGAGGTTGGCCACCTGGTTGGCTGTCATCTGCGTGAAACTGTCGCCCAGGAACGCCGCGAAGGTCACGGGTGGCGGGCCGTCCCGTTGGATCCGCGCAAGCATCTGCTGGAACCATACGAGGCTCTCGTCCGATGAGTCGACTTCCGAGACCACATCGAAACCGGCCGACGGGAGGAGTTGGCGCATGTCTTCCAGGGTCGCAGGAAAGCTTGCCGAGGGGTCATCGGCCCAAGGCACCGGGTAGTGCACTTCCCCGCCTTCACCCTGCAGGACGTCGTAAACCACGAACCTCCCGCCCGGTCGAAGGACACGGAAGGCTTCCGAATACAGGGCGTGTTTATCGGGAATGTTCATCGCCACGTGCATGGTCAGTGCCGCATCCGCAGACCTGTCGGGAAGGCCTGTGGCTGTGGCGTCCCCGACCTGGAAGCGGGTGCGGTCGGACAGGCCTGTCCATTCCGAGAGCGCCGTCGCTACCTGGCAGAACTCCGGCGTGAGGTCCACCCCCGTGACCGTGCACCCGGTCAACTCGGCGAGCGTCCGCGCGGGGCCGCCCAACCCGCTGCCGAGGTCGAGCACACGGGAATCTGGAGTGAGGGCCAGAGCCTCGATGATTTCCAAAGTCGCCCTGCGGCCCCTGATGTGGAACTCGTCAACAGCAGCGAGATCGGCCGGCCGCAGCGTTGTACGGTCCAGACCGGCCGCGTCCAAGGCAGAACCGATGGCCGCCACAAGTCCCCCGGGGCCGGTGTAGAAGGCCGAGATCTGGTTCATTGCGCCATCCTCACACCGGGTGGCCGCGGGGTCAACGGGAAGCGCCTACCTACCGAGGCCCGTCTTACCAGTCGTGGACGGTGCCGTCGACGAGGCGGTTGTAGGGCAGGTAGGCCTGCTGGTACGGGTATGCGGCGGCGGCTTCTTCGTTGAATTCGACGCCGATGCCCGGCTTGTCGCCCGGGTGCAGGTACCCGTCGGTGAAGGTCATGGACTGCTCGAAAACCTCGTTGGTCTTGTCCGAGTGCTGCATGTATTCCTGGATCCCGTAGTTGTGGATCGCCAACCCCACATGGAGCTGCGCCGCAAATCCCACCGGGGAAATGTCCGTGGGCCCGTGGAACCCTGACTTGATCTGGTACTGCGCGGCGAAATCCATCACCTTCTTCAACGGGCTGATCCCGCCAAAGTGGGTGGACGCGGCCCGGACATAGTCGATCAGCTGTTCCTTGATCAGCGTCTGGAAGTCATACACGGTGTTGAAGATCTCCCCGATCGCCAGCGGCGTGGTGGTGTGCTGCCGCACCAGGCGCAGGCCCTCCTGGTTCTCAGCCGGCGTGCAGTCCTCCAGCCAAAACAGGTCATACGGCTCCAACGCCTTGCCCAGCTTCGCCGCCTGGATCGGCGTCATCCGGTGATGCCCGTCATGCAACAAAGGGATCTCCGGCCCAAACTCATTCCGGACCGCCTCGAACACGGTAGGAAGGTGCCGCAGGTAGGCGCGGGTGTCCCAGTCCTCCTCCACCGGAAACGCACCCCGCCCCGCCGGCTCGTAGTCATACCGCTCCCCCGACGCCTGCGCCTGCGCAGCCACACCATAGACGGCCTTGATCCCCGGCACCGCCGTCTGGATCCGGATCGACTTGTACCCCAGCTCCAGGTGCTCCCGGACCGAATCAAACAGTGACGGGATGTCCGCACCCGAGGCGTGCCCGTACGCCCGCAAACCGTTCCGCGACGCCCCACCAAGCAACTGGTACACCGGCATCCCGGCGAGCTTGCCCTTGATATCCCACAACGCCATATCCACCGCAGCGATCGCCGCCATCGTCACCGGACCCCGCCGCCAATACGCACTCCGGTACAGGAACTGCCACGTATCCTCAATCCGGTGCGGATCCTTGCCAATCAGCAGCTGGGCGACGTGCTCCTTCAAATACGCGGCAACAGCCAGCTCACGGCCGTTCAACGTGGCATCGCCAATACCGGTCACACCATCCTCCGTGGTAATCCGCAACGTAACGAAGTTCCGGGAGGGACTGGTCACAAACACATCGGCGGCAACGATCTTCATGAGTTGGCTTTCGGGTAGATGGGAAATTTTGGGTGGTTGGGACAAAGGTGTCAGCGCTGGGTGCTGCCTCGGGCTGCGTCGAGCAGCGCAAGTTCCTCGCGGCGGGGCACGCCCTCCCAGTCGCCGCGGGTGCTGACAGCGAAGGCGCCGGCCAGGATGCCGCGGTGCAGGCGTGCGGCGACGTCCTCGCCGTCGAGCAGGGCCGAAAGGTAGCCGGCGGTGAACGCATCCCCGGCCCCAACCGTGTCCACGGGGGTCACGGCGATGGCTGGTGCTTCGAGAAGGCCTTCAGCGGTGTGGACGGCCGCACCGGCCGCACCACGCTTCACCACCACTTCCCGGACCCCCAGGTCCAGCAGGTGCGCGGCGGAACAAGCCTCAGCTGCCGTGGGCGCTGCCGCCCCGCTCCCCTCCCCGGGCGGGGCAACCAGGTCGAGTTCGTCGTCGGACGCTATGACGATGGTGGCGTGCCGGGCCAGCGGCGCAAGCACGGCCCTTGCCTGGTCGCGGGACCAGAGCTTGCTGCGGTAGTTCACATCCAGGGAGACCGCCACTCCGTCAACTGCCGCCCGCTCCGCCGCGTATTCCACGGCATCCCGCGCTTCGGCACTGAGCGCCGGGGTGATGCCGGTCAGGTGCAGGATCCGCGCGCCGCCATCCAGGGCGGCAGCAACCTGGCTGCGCGAGATGGTGGATCCCGCCGATCCGGCGCGGTAATAGAAGGCCCTGCTGAGGTCGGCGGTGCGCTGCTCCAGGAACATGACCCCTGTGCTGCGGTCCGGATGCACGCGGTGGTGAAGTTGCACGCCTTCGCCCCGCAGTTGCTTCACGATGAACTCGCCGTGCGGATCCGCGCCCACCGCCCCGGCCCAGGCCGCCGTGTGGCCAAGGCGGGCGACGCCGATGGCCACGTTCGATTCCGCCCCGGCCACCTGCATGTTCAGGGCGCCGCCGTTCGCCAGCGGGCCGGCGGACCGGAGCGAGACCATGGCCTCACCGAAGGTCAGCAGGCCCACCGGTTGCGGGCCAGGCGCGTGCCCGGCCGGGACGCTTGGGGCACCAGCCGTCACGCTCGGGTCCCGCTTCCCCCACGGGTCGCGAACTCCGCTGCGAGGCTAAGGAAACTGCGGGCACGGTCCCGCATCTCGGCGAGGTCTCCGCCGGAGGCTGCCGTGCCGAACAACGGTCCGCCCAGGCCAACGGCGATGGCGCCGGCCTCCCAGTAACCGGTGGCTTCGCTGAGGCCCACGCCGCCCACGGCGATGAAGGGAATGTCCGGGAAGGGGTCGCGGACGGCCTTCAGATAGCCGGGCCCGCCGATCGATGCCGGAAAGAGTTTGATGGCGGTGGCGCCGCGCTCCATCGCCTGGTATGCCTCGCTGGGCGTCAGCGCCCCGGCCAGGACGGGGATGCCGGCCTTGGCCGCCTCACTGATGGAAGGGGCCAGGGAAGGTGTCACGATGAATTGGGCGCCGGCAGCGGTGACCTGTTCGACGTCGGCCTGGCTCAACACGGTGCCCGCACCCACCAGGCAGCCGGCCGGGGCAGCCGCGCGGACTTCGCGGATGGCCTCCAGCGCGTTGGGCGTGGTGAGGGCGATCTCCACGTAACGGAAGCCTTCCTGCATCGCCGCCAGCGCCGCCTTGGCGGCAGCACCGCCGTCGTTCCCACGGAAGATGCCGACAAGCCGCGCCTGCCGGATGCCCGCCAACAGCGTGGCGGAAGTAAGGGCTGAATTTTCAGAAGTCATGGGTTCACCATTCTGCAAAGGATCCGTCGGGGTGGCGCCACACCGGGCCGCGCCACGCATGGCCGCGCTTGTCCGCGGCACGGACCACGGCCTCGTCGATTTCGACGCCCAGCCCCGGCCCGGTGAGCCGCTCGATGTGGCCGTCGACGAACTTGAAGGGGGTCTTGTCCACCACGTAGTCGAGGACTTCGGCGCCCTGGTTGTAGTGGATGCCGATGCTTTGTTCCTGGATGAGGAAGTTGGGCGTCGCGAAGCCCACCTGGAGGCAGGCGGCCAGCGCCAGGGGCCCCAGGGGGCAGTGCGGTGCCAGCTGGACTTCATAAACCTCGGCCAGCGCGGCGATTTTCCGGACCTCGGTGATGCCGCCGGCATGGGAGAGGTCCGGCTGGGCCACGGCGATGCCTGCCTGCAGTGCCGGCAGGAACTCCTGCCGGTTGTACAGCCGCTCCCCCGTTGACACGGGAGTGGTGGTGGAGGCGGTGAATTCCCGGAGCAGGTGGGTGTTTTCCGGAACCACGGGCTCCTCGAGAAAGAAGGGCCGGAACGGTTCCAGCAACGGGGCCACCCGCCTGGCGTTGGCCAGGCTGAAGCGGCCGTGGAAGTCGACGGCAACGTCCCGGTGGTCGCCCAGGACCTGCCTCGCTGCGGCAACCCGGCGGATGACGCCGTCGATCTCTGCCACCGAAGCCACCGGGCTCATCCGTCCGCTGGCGTTCATCTTGACGGCGGTGAGGCCCACCTCCAGCTGGGCGCTGATCTGGTCCGCCACCTCATCCGGCTCGTCGCCGCCCACCCAGCCGTACATCCGGATCCGGTCCCGCACGTGGCCGCCGAGCAACTGGTGCACGGGGGCGTTAAAGTGCTTGCCCGCGATGTCCCAAAGGGCCTGGTCCAGCCCGGACACGGCGCTGGCCAGGATGGGTCCGCCCCGGTAGAAGGAGCCCTTGGTCATGACCTGCCAGTGGTCTTCGATCCGGAGGGCGTCGCGGCCGATGAGGAGTTCCGAGAGTTGCCCGACGGCGGTACGCACCGTTTCGCTGCGGCCCTCGCAGGTTGCCTCGCCCCACCCCACGATGCCGCTTTCGGTTTCAATCCGGACGAAGAGCCAGCGGGGGGCAACGAGGAAGGTCTCAATCCTGCTGATGAGTGTCATGTGTCCGAGCCCTAGCCCTTGGTGGCGCCGGCGGTCAGGCCGGAGACGATGTACTTCTGCGTGAAGAGCGCAATGATCATGATGGGGATGGTGACAACGGTCGCGGCGGCCATCAGCCCGCCCCAGTCGATGCTGGCGTAGGAGACGAAGTCGAAGATGGCCACGGGCAGGGTCTTGGTCTTGGAGCCCGAGAGCACCAGGGCGAACATGAAGTTGTTCCAGGAGAAGATGAAGGACAGGATGCCGGCGGTGGCGATGCCGGACACCGCGAGCGGCAGCGTGATCAGCCGGAAGGCGCCGATCGGCGTGAGCCCGTCTACCTCGGCCGATTCCTCCAGTTCCAGGGGCAGCGAGTCGAAGTAGCTCATCATGATGTACACGATCAGCGGGAGTGCCACGAACATGTGACTGAGGATCAGCACCTCGAACTTCCCCACCATGCGCAGGTTGGAGAAGACGTAGTACCAGGGCACCAGGAGCGAGACGCCCGGAATGACGCGGGCCATCAGGACCACCAGCGCCGAGCGGTGCATGGTGAACCGGCTCATGGCGTAGGCGGCCGGGACGCCCAGGACGATGGACAGCGCGGTGGAGACGAAGGCCACCCAGAAGCTGTTGAAGATGAACACGAAGTAGTTGTTGCGCTGCAGCACGTTGGCGTAGTTCTCAAAGGTGGGCGAGAACAGCAGGGCCTTGCCGGTGTCGTAGATGTCCACGTTGGTCTTCAGCGACGCCAGGAGCATCCAGAACAGCGGCGCGAGCAGGAACAGCACCACGAGGATGAGGGCGACAACCCGGAAGACCTTGTAGGCGCGGGTGGCGAGCGGCTTGCGGCGGCGCCGCGTCCGCTGGGCGGCGGCAGTGGTGGAATCAGTCACGACGGTCATTTGCTTACCGCTTTCTTGCGCATGGTGAGCAGCCACATGGTGCCGATGATGATCATGAAGAACAGGATCAGCACCGCCGAGGAGAGCCCGTACTGGTTGTAGTCGAAGCTCAATCCGTAGGCGTAGACGTTCAGCGTCTCCACTTCGTGGAACGAGCCGCCGCCCTTGCCCTTGGTGGCGTAGAGGATGTCGAAGGTCTTCAGGGCATCGATGCCGCGCAGCAGGATGGCCACGATCACGGTGGGCATCATGAGCGGCAGGGTGATGAAGAAGAACCGCTGGAAGGCGTTGGCGCCGTCCACACGGGCGGCCTCATCCGGTTCATCGGAGAGCGAGGTCAGTCCGGCCAGCAGGATCAGGACCACCATGGGGGTCCACTGCCACACGTCCATGAAGATGGTGGTGCCTAGGGCGGTGTCCTGCCCGGACAGCCACGGCTGGGGCGGGATCCCCACCATGCCCAGGAGCTGGTTGGCGAAGCCGATGTTGGGATCGAAGATCAGCCGCCACATCATGCCGACCGCCACGGGGGTGGCCACCAGCGGCAGCAGGATGGCTACGCGGACCCACTTTTCCCCGCGGAAGGGCCGCCACAGGAGCAGGGCCACGCACATGCCCAGCACCACTTCGAAGGCCAGCGCGACGCCGGTGAAGGCCAGGGTGCGGCCCACGGCAGGCCAGAAACGCTCGGTGTCGGTGAGAACCGTGATGTAGTTCTGCAGCCCGATGAAATCCGTGGCGGCCCGGACGGAGCCCTGGGAGTCGGTGAGGCTGAGGTACACGGTCCAGGCCAGCGGAAAGACGATCAGGACGCCGACGAAGATCATGGCCGGGGCGGCGAAGAGCCATTTGCGGTGCCGGTTGGCCCAGGCGGAGAAGTGCCCCCCGGCGCCGACGGGCCCACTGGGCCGGCGGGTGCCGGCGCTGCGGGGTGGGTTCAATACAGACATGGTTCACCTAAAGAGTTGGGGGTGAAGTTGACCGGCGAAGGGAGCCGGTGAAGTGGCCGCGCCGGGACGACTTTCGGGCCGTCCCGGCGCGGATGTTCAGGCACGGTGGGTGCCCGGCGTCCTACTTCTTTTCGCTGTCCAGGAAGGTCTGGAAAGCAGTCTGGGCGTCGTTGGCCGCGGCAGCGGCATCCGCCCCGGTAATGGAGGCGACAATCGGGGCACCCACGATTTCACGTGCCTTGCCAACGGTGACAACCTCGGGCCGGTCGTGGCCCACACCGTTCTTGGCGCTCGCGGAGATGGCCTCCGCGAGGTCCTTCGGGTAGGTGGAGGTGCCGTCAGGGTTGGACCATACGGACGTGCGGGGACCCGGGACGCCGGCCTTCTGGGCTGCCAGGGTGCGTTCCTTGCTGGTTGCCCACTGGATGAACTTCCAGGCGTTGTCCGTGTTGCTGGAGTTCTGGTTTACGCCCAGGGCCCAGGAGGGGATGTTGTACGGCTTGGAACCGGCGGGGCCGGCAGGCAGCGGAGCGAATCCAACCTTGTCCGCGACCTTGGACTTGGCGGGGTCCGTGGCGTTCTTGTAGAGCGAATCGGCCTCGGTGTAGAAGGCGGCGCCGCCCTGGGTGAAGATGGCCATTGCCTCCGGCCAGCTCATGTCCGTGCTGACGTTGGCGGGGCCGTAATTGCGGATCAGGCCGCCGTAGTAGGCGTAGGCCTTCTTGGCGGCATCGGTGTTGACGGAGGCCTTGCCATTGGAGTCCATGAAGTCCCCGCCGAAGCTGTACAGGAAGCTGGAGAACTGGGTCACCGCGGTGGACTTGCCGGTGCGGGCCACGAAGCCGGCGGTGTCAGGGGAGGAAGCCTTGATGGCCTTGGCTGCCGCTTCCAGTTCCTCCATGGTCTTGGGAACCTGAAGGCCTGCCGCCTGCAGCAGGTCCTTGCGGTAGTAGAGGACTTCGCGCTCGGTGATGATCGGAACACCAACCACCTTGCCCTCAACGGTGGTGGCCTTGACCGGGCCCTCCTGGTAGTCCTTCCAGTCCCAGCCGGAGTCCGACGAGACGTTCTTGGTCAGGTCCGCCAGGTAGCCGTTCTTGGCGAATGCTTTGCCTTCCTGCAGGGGGCGGTACATCATGACGTCAATCTCGTCGCTGCCTGCGTTGAGCTTGACGTTGTACTGGTCGGAGAGCTGGTCCTCGCCGAGCTGGGTCAGCTCCACCTTGAGCCCGCTGGACTTCTCGAACTCCGGAATGGCGGACTTGATGCCCTCGGTCCAGACGTGGTTTGCCAAGGTGACACGGACGGTCCCTGACTCCTTCGCCTGGTCGCTGCCGCCTCCGCCGCCGCTGCAGGCGGTCAGCCCCAGCGACATTGCCGCGGCAACTGCCGCGTACTTCACAATTGAACGCCGCTTCATTACGACTCCCTTTGCCTTTTGGGCCCGCAGCTTCGCGGGCGGGTGACAGACGCCTCGTTACGTCTGCTGTGTTTAGCGAGCATAAACAAATAAGGCAGACATATACAAGACCTTGCCACTCCCCCATATGATTTATTCATGACCATCCCAAAGGCGGCGTTGTCCCCTGACCTGCATTCATCGCTGGTCGAGAACCTGGGACTCGCCATTGCCGAGGGAACCCTGGCACCAAATTCGATCCTGCGGCTGGATGAGCTGGAGGCACAGCACAAGGTGTCCCGCTCCGTGATCCGCGAGGCCACCCGCGTCCTGTCCTCCATGGGCATGCTGGAATCACGCCGTCGGCTGGGCACGGTGGTCCAGCCGGAGGCCAGCTGGAACCTCTATGACCCCCAGGTGATCCGGTGGCGGCTGGCATCGGCCAAGCGGCTGGAACAGCTGCGGGCACTGAACGAACTGCGCGGCGCCATCGAACCGCAGGCAGCCCGGCTTGCCGCCGAACGCGCGTCCCTGGACCAGGCCAGCGACCTGGTTTCCATGGCCGCCCGGCTGTGGGCCGCCGGGCAGCGGGGAGACCAGGACGATTTCCTGCGCCTGGACATTGAGTTCCACGCCGCGGTCCTCAACGCCTCCGGCAACCTCATGTTTTCGCAGCTTCACAAGCTCGTGGCGGAGGTGCTGGCAGGCCGGACCCAGCACGGCCTGATGCCCCACCTTCCGGACCATGAGGCGCTGCAGTTGCACGTGGACGTGGCCAGCGCCATTCAGCGGGGCCAGGCAGCCGCCGCGCACGCTGCCATGAGCCGGATCGTGGAACAGTCCACCGAGGAGATGGGGGACATCTGGTCCCACAGCCATGCTTCGGTGGTGGAAGGCAGCCCCAATCCCGGCTAGGCCAGGTGCCGGCAGCGCCGTCGGACGTCCATACCCTTACGCCCGTCGAGCCCCGGCCAGTTCCCCGGCCAGGAAATCCAGGGCTGCCTGCCCCTCGGGCAGGCCGGCCGTGTGGTTGAGGTGGCCGTGGACCGCGCCTTGGGCGAGGAAGTAGGACACCGGTACCCCGGCCCGTTCCAAAGCGGAGGCAAACAGCTCGGTGGAGCCGCGGGCGTCGTCGTACTCGCATGCCAGGAGAGCCGTGGGTGGAAGTCCGGCAGGATCGGCGTAGCCGGGCATCGCGTAGGACGATGCCATGCTGACGGGCCCGCCCACGTAGTTCTCTGCCGTCCGGATGCAGTCCTCCACGGTGAACCGCAGGTGCCTGGGCAGCCCGGCCATGACCTCCGGGTCCAGTCCCCCGGCGGGCGGCGGAAGTTCCGCGTGCAGGAAGGGATAGGCCAGCAGGAGCTTGGCGGGCAGCGGCTTGCCGGCGTCAATCAGATAGAGCGCGGCGCCCACGGCCAGGTTGCCGCCGGCGCCGGCACCGCCCAGGCAGAGCAGGTCGGGGTCCAGTCCCAGGGTTTCGGCGTTCTTCCGGGCCCAGAACCACCCTGCCA
Organism: Arthrobacter sp. SAFR-179; assembly: GCF_059414945.1. Lineage (NCBI taxonomy): Bacteria > Bacillati > Actinomycetota > Actinomycetes > Micrococcales > Micrococcaceae > Arthrobacter > Arthrobacter sp. SAFR-179. The sequence goes on along the minus strand of NZ_JBPFDM010000007.1, from coordinate 98,010 downwards.
ACGCGTCGTCGTGCGGGATGGGGAAGGACACGCCGTCGCGGGCCAGCCGGTAGTCCACGGACAGCACCGGGGTCCCGCGGCCCGCGAGCACCCGGGCCAGGTAATCGGATTCCGGAATATCCACGCTGCCGCTGACGAACCCGCCGCCGTGCAGCCACACCAGGGCGGGGCTGTCCGCGCCGGCGGGTTCGCCGTAGATCCGGATGGCTACCGGGCCGTGCCGCCCGTCGGAGGTCACCGTGCGGATGGGGGCATCCGGGCCCGGCGAGCGCACGGCGTCCGGGTTCAGGAACTGCGGGCCTTCCGGGCTGGCGAGGTACTCGGCGAAACCTGCTGCGGTCTCCCCCTTGGCGTTCCGGGAGGGCCCGGCGGACGCCGCGGCTGATTCTGTCCGGGATGTCATGGTGTTCCCAGCTTCCGTGAGAAGTAGTCGACGGCGGTGGCAAGGATGGTGTCCAGCTGGTCCTCGGCGCCGAAGAAGCAGTGGTCGCCGCCCATAATGGTCACCACGTCATGTTCCACCCCGGCTTTGGCGAGCGCGGCGGCCAGGAGGTCGGTCTGCGAATGCGGGACCAGCCCATCCGAATCGCCGTGGACCAGGAGGAACGGCGCGGCGTCAGGGGTCACATGGCTGACGGGGCTGGCCGCAGCCAGCAGTTCCGGGTCATCCGAGCCGCCCACCAGCATGTTCTCCGGCTGCAGCGACCTCCCGGGCGGGACAGCGGCAGTCAGTGCAGGGGGAAAGAGCCCGTCGGGGGTGTTGATAGGGGGAATGTCCACCAGGGAGGAAACGCCGTAGAAATCGACGACGGCGCTGACGCTGCTCGGGTGCCCCTGCGCGCCGAGTCCGCCTTCCAGGTCGCCGCGGTTACCGGTGAGGCCCAGGAGCGCCACCAGGTGGCCGCCGGCGGATTCGCCCCAGGCACCGAACCGCTCCGGGTCGATGTTGAGCTCGTCCGCGAACTCCCGAAGGTAGCGGACCGCGGCCTTGAGGTCGTGGAGCTGTGCCGGGAACGCCGCTTCCAGGGAGTGCCGGTAGTCCGCCGTGGCGCAGGCAATGCCGGCCTCGTTGAGCAGCCGGAATACGGCGCCGGGCGCGAAAGTGGGTGGCAGTTCCCGGCGGTCGCCCAGCTGGAACGCCCCGCCGTGCACCCAGAGGACCAGCGGCGTGGGTCCGGCTGCGTTGCGGGGCAGCCAGATGTCCATTTTCAGCGGCCGGAACCCGATGGCCCTGGCGTACGTGACCTCACGGTGGACCGATGAGACGTCCGAGGCGTGCGCAGGGGTCCCCGGCGCATCGAAGACGGGAAATGTGGGAACCTCCCTGCCTCCGGGACGGGAAACGTCCCGGGACGGGTCCATTACGTCGGTAGCGTTGTCCACTGTCATAGTGTGCTCCTCATCAGTTCAGGTTGTGCGGTGTCCGCGCCGGTTGCGGCGGGGAAAGTATGGTGTCCGGGCCCGACGACGACGGCCGGTTCGCCGGGCAGCCGCACCTCCGCGGTGGTGCCGGCGGGGATGGCGGCACTGAGCGTCAGCACGCCGCCGTCCTGTATCCCCTCCAACGCTGCCCCGTCTGAAACAGTCCATTGCACCCCGATCAGGCCGCGCGGGCCGTGATGGGTGGTGGACGCGGACGTCAGTCCGGCGCCGGGGCGCGGCTCAATGATGATGCGCTCCCAGCCCGCGCTGCCGGGAGCCTGCCGCAGCCCCGCCGCGTAGCGGTGCAGGAAGGAAACCACGGCGCCCTTGCTGTAGTGGTTGAGCGACTGGTGCGCGGTGCCGTTGGCATCGATGCCGTTCCACAGCTCCCACATGGTGGTGGCCCCGCGCTCCACCATGGTGAGCCATGACGGTTCGGAGTCCTGCATCAGGAGTTCGTAGGCGAGGTCCAGTTCACCGTTGTCGGCCAGGACCGGGAGCAGGTAGGGCGTGGCCAGGAACCCCGTGCCGAGGTGCGTGCCGGCGCCGCGGATCAGGTCGGCCAGTTGCGAAGTGACGGTGGGGCGGTGCCCGGGGCTGACGAGGTGGAACGCGAGGGCACGGACGCAGTTGGCCTGGGTGGCGTGGGTGACGCGGCCGGACGGATCAAGGTATTCCGTTTCCCACGACTCCTGGATCCGGTCTGACAGCTCTGCCAGCCCGGCGGCCTCCGCGTCCAGGCCCAGGACACCGGCGATGCGGGCCATCAGGTCCGTGGTGTGCCGGTAGTAGGCGGTGGCCACGATTCCGTGATCGGCGCTGCGGGCGGCGAAAAGATCAGGTTCCGGCCCGTCCGGTTCCATCCATTCGCCAAAGTGGAAGCCGGTGTCCCAGAGGTACTGCTCGTGTGGAGCAGGGGTGGGGCGTGCGGCGGCGCGTACGGCGTGGCGCTTGTTTTCGGCGGTGGTGCGGACAAAGCCCAGCCAGCGCTGCATGGCCTCCCAGTTTTCGGCGAGGATCGCGGCGTCCCCGGATGCGAGGTAGACCTCCCACGGCACCATCACAATGGCGTCGCCCCAGCCGGCGGAGCCGTTGGTGAAGCCCATGAACTCAGCCGAGGTCACGGCCGGCCCCGGCGACGGCGAGATGTTGGCAATGATCCCGTTGTCCCACTGGTCGGCACGGACATCGCGCAGCCATTTGCGGGAGAAGCCGGTGACGTCGTAGAGGTAGGCCGCGGTGGGGGCGAACAGCTGCCAGTCCCCGGTCCAGCCGGCCTTTTCGCGCTGCGGGCAGTCGGTGGGGACCTCGCAGGAGTTGCCCAGGAAGCTCCATTCCACGATGTCGTGGAGCTTGTTCAGCCGTTGATCACTGCAGTGGAAGGTACCGATGCGTTCCAGGTCGGTCCGGACCAGGCAGCCGGTGATGTCCCCCGGCTGCAGGTCCTCCCCCAGGCCCTGGAGGGAGACGTACTGGAAGCCGTGGGTGGTGTGCCGGGGTTCGAAGACTTCGCCCTCGGCCCTAGAAGAGATAACGGTGTCCACCTGGCCCGCGTCATGGAAGGCGCCGGGCGTCCGGAAATCGTGCGGCCGCAGGTGGTCCCGGGTGACGTCGCCGTCCGCCCCGAGCGATTCGCCGTATTCAAGGGTGACGGTTTCGCCCGGCAACCCGAGCCTGGTGAGCCGGACCCAGCCGTGGATGTTCTGGCCGAAGTCCACAACCTGGTGGCCATTCGAAAGGCGGGTGATGGACACCGGAGCCAGCTCCTGTGTCACCCGGGTGGGTGGAGCGAGAGGTCCGGTGAGTTCCCCAAAGCTGCCGGGACGGACGACGACGTGACGCGGCTTCGGTGCGCGGGCACCGGTGCCGCCGGTGCCCGGCTGGCGCGGGTTGCCGCCGTCGGCCGTCCTGAAATCCACGCGCTGGCCGGACATGAGGTCGGCGCTGAGGATCTCCGTGGCGGACACCAGCCACGAACTGTCGGTGCCGATGATTTGCGTGCCGGCCGCGGACTCCAGTTCGAGCTGCGCCAGGAGGGCCGTGTGCTTTCCGTACATGTCGGCGTCGCGCGTGTAGCCGAAGCTGCCGCGGTACCAGCCGTCGGTGAGGATGGCGCGGATGGTGTTGGTGCCTTCGCGGAGCAGGCCCGTGACGTCGTGGGCCTGGACCTGGAGCGTGGTGTTGTAGCTGGTGGAGCCGGGGGTGAGCTGCTGGTCGCCGACGCGGTGGCCGTTGATGAAGAGCTCGTAGATGCCCTGGGCAGTGGCGTAGGCGCGGGCCTTGTGCGGGGCGGCCGGGAGGGTGAAGGTCTTGGTGAGGGCGTACCCGGGCCGCTCCCCCGGCGCCCCTATTTCCGGTTCTTCGGGGCCTATCCACTGCGCTGTCCAGTCCCCGGCATGCAGCAGGCCCAGCTCCACGGGCATCGGTTCGGACCAGTCGCTTGGTGATTCGGTGCCGTGTTCGTCGGCGTTCCAGGTACGGACGCGCCACTCGAACCGGTCCCTCGAGTGGAGCGCCGGGCCGCCGTACGGGATGGCGCAGGCTGCAGAGTCAACCTTCCCGGTGTCCCAGCCGTTGTCCGCGGTGATGCGGTACGCCGTCTGGCGGGCGGTCCCGGCGGGCGGGGTCCAGCTGAGCCGCGGCACGGTAATGGTCAGTCCCATCGCCTCGGACAGGTGCTCGGCCCGAAGCCGGGTGGGGGCGGTCATGCGGCGGAACTCCTGGGTGCGGTTGCTGGGAATTCCAGCTTCGTTCGCCACCACTTCCCCTCCACAGGGTTCTTTCAATGGTTGGAATAGTATTGTGGTTCAGCTCACTGCCATTGCAGCTATCAACTGCGCTAGGAACTCCTGCCATGACTGCCACTCCGGAAACGGACACCCCGCCGGCCCGCGGAAAACGGCCCAAACAGGGCGAACCGGTGATCGACCGGGCACTGAGCCTGCTGGCGGTCTTTTCCGACCGGCGCCGTGCACTGACCCTGTCCGAGCTGGCGCGCTACGCGGACATGCCCGCACCCACGGCGCTGCGGCTGATCGCGCGGCTGGTGGCCTGGGGCGCCTTGGAACGGCTCGACGACGGCCGGTACGTGGTGGGGGTCCGGCTGTGGGAAGTGGCGTCGCTGTCCCCGCGGGGGCACGGGGTGCGGGAAATCGCGCTTCCGTACCTGGAGGACCTGTTCGAAGTCACCCGGCACCACGTCCTGCTGGCGGTGCGGGACAACGAGCAGGCCGTGTTGATCGAGCGGTTGTCCGGGAAGGACGCCACCGAGGTGGCCTACCGGGTGGGCGGACGGGCGCCACTGCGGTCCACCGCCATCGGCCTGGTTCTTTTGGCCGGCGCGGACCAGCAGTTCCAGGAAACCATCCTGAAGCGGCCGCCGGAAAACGAGCCGGGCGTGCCCGAAATGCCGGAAGGCCAGCTGCGCAGGACACTTTCGGACGTGCGGCGCACCGGCATCGCCATGATCCGCCGCACCGTCCCGTCCCGGACCGTCTCCGTGGCGTCCCCGATTTTCGATGCACAGGGTTCCGTGGTGGCGTCGCTGTCCATCGTGGTTCCGGACGGGTCCACTCCCCCGAACGTGCTGGCCCCGGCCGTCCGCGCGGCCGCGCGCGCCGTGTCCCGGAACCTGGGGCACCAGGCTGCCGTCAGTGCCGACGCGCGGACGCACTCGCAGGGGTAGCGGCTCCAGGCAGGGACGGCGACGCCGGAAGCAACGGCTCACAGCCAGCTCACAGAATGCGCCTACCAGATGCATAGTGCGGTGGCTTTTGATGGGTTTCATGACCACCTCGCACAAACGCAATGAGCTCCCTGAAGACGCGCAGCAGCCGCACCCGGATCACGACCGCGGCCTTGAATTCGACCTGTCGACCCTGATGAGCCGCCGCTCCCTCGGCATGTTCCTTGGTGCCGGCGGCGCCGCCGTCGCTCTCGCTGCCTGCAGCCCCGGCGGATCAACCACGGCTGCGCCGTCAACCGCGGACCGAACCACGACAGCGACTTCCGCCGCGTCGGCGCCGGCTACGGCATCGTCGTCCGCCACGTCCACCCCCACCATCACCCGCGCCATTGCCGAGTGCGGCGTGGAGATTCCCCAGGAAACGGCGGGACCGTACCCGGGCGACGGCTCCAACGGTCCCAACGTGCTGGAAGCCTCCGGCGTGGTGCGGCAGGACATCACCTCGAGCTTCGGTTCGGCGTCAGCTAAAGCGGTGGGTGTCCCGTTGACCTTCACCCTTACTGTGCTGGACAACGCCAACGGCTGCACACCGCTGGCCGGCGCCGCGGTCTACGCCTGGCACTGCGACCGCGACGGCAAGTACTCGATGTACGACTCCAGCCTCAGGAACGAAAACTACCTGCGCGGCGTCCAGGAGGCAAACGCCAACGGCCAGGTCACCTTCACGTCCATCTTCCCCGGTGCCTACGCCGGACGGTGGCCGCACATCCACTTCGAAGTGTTCGAATCCATGAACAACGCCACCGCCGCCGGCCAGGTGCTCGCCGTTTCGCAGATTGCCCTGACCAAAGCGGCCTGTGACGACGTGTACGCAACCGCAGGATACGAAAAGAGCGTCACCAACATGACCCGGACCACGTTGCAGTCAGACAACGTGTTTGGGGACGACGGAGGCATCTACCAGCTGGCCACCATGACCGGCTCCGCCGCGGCGGGCTACACAGCGGCACTTAACGTGACCATTTAGGAGCAGGATCAAACTCTCAGTACTCGCCCTTGATCACAAAGTACGAACCGCGGATGGTGCCCGCCAGCTTGGACTTCTGCCGTGCGAACTTGAAGCTGGAAGCGAGCTCGTCCGGAACATCCATGCCGTCGGAGAGCTTGAACCCGACAGCGCGCTTGCCCCCGTCCTCGAGGGCGTACATAACGTTGATGGACAGCCCGGACTCGTAGAACACGTACGCCATCCGCAGCCCGTCCACTTCGAATGAGGAAACCTCAAGCGGCTTGGAGGCAATCACCAGGTTGCGCTCCGTGGACAGGATGTTGTTCACGTAGCCGACCACATCGGGAGCGTCTCCGGCCGGGGTGACGGTGAAGTCGTGGTCGTACTTGTTCTTGTAGTAGCGGGCCTCATTGGCCCGCAGCCCGGCCAAGGCATCAGCCACCGGTGACGATTCCAGGCCAACGGTGGAGACGTTCTTGAAATCAACGGTGTACGGCACGAGTCCTCCTGGGAAAGGGTCTTTCGCCCATCCTCGCAGACCCATGCCGCCAACCGCAGATTGCCGCCGGTCTACTTGTCCGTGTGCCTGCCGGTGAGTTTGTCCAGGATCCGGTCCACCATGCCCACCCCTGGTCCCACGGTCTTGTGGAACAGCTCGGAATGAGGTGCACTCGGGTGCGGCCTGGTGGGCGCCAGCTTCTTGGCCCTCTCCACCTTTTCGCCGATGTCGACGAGTTTTTCACGGGGGATGTGAAGGCGGAGCTTCGGGAACTGTTCGGTCTCCTCGTCGTTGGCATGGTGGCTCAGCTGTGCCTCAAGCTCATTGACCAGGTCCATGAAGCCGGCCTCCGAAGGTTCCACCTTCTCCAGCCGCTTCATCAGCTCGACGATCTCCTGGTGCTCCTTCTTGTCATGTTCCACTTCGTCGTGACCGTCGGGCACGTGGTCCTCAACGGCCGGGTAGACGTACATTTCCTCGGCCACGGCGTGGCGCATGACCTCCGCGATCAGGGTGTCCGCCAGGTCCCTGCGCTGCGTTTCATCGGTGGTGCCCTTGATTTGCCCGATCAGCGCGATCATGTCCCGGTGGTCGCTGGTCAGGATGTCCACGACGTCCACGTTTCCGGCGGAATTGGTATCACTCATGAGCCGGCGCTCCTTCTGGATAGTTCCGATGTGCGGCGTAAGACGGTCAAAGTATCACGCGGCAACAGTGCGATCCAGAGGTGGAATCCCCCTATAGCTGCCTAAAGGAACGGGCAGTTAACGCACTCCCACCAGATGACGAATCAGGTCCCTCCACAATCCGGCACTGTCCACTTGGCGGTGGATGACGGTTCCCCATTCAGCAGCGATCCCGGTTGGTCCGGGGCCTGGCCCAAACGGCACCAGGACATTGTCACCCAGGGTCAGGGTGCTGCCCAACTGCACGAACGGCGGGACGTCAAGCAGCCGCTCCGCCAGCCAGGAACCAACCCGTGATGCGGCAGCAAGCTCGTTCTTCACCGCATCCACCGCGACAGTCATCTGCGTGTATTCCTCGTACGGGACCCGGACCAGGGGCATCCCTGAGGCCGCCACCTCCGCGGCTGAGGCGGCGTCAGTGTCCGAGTTGTATTCGCCGCGTTCCGCGTCGGCCAGGGTGCCGCCCACCCATACCAGTGCTGCCTTTTCCGTGAGCGCCGGGTCCAGCCGCAGCGCTGCGGCGACGTTGGTCAGTGGTCCGCCACAAAGAATCGTCGTCCGCTCAAAACGGCCGGACATCTCCACAATTGCCCGCGCCGCAGCGCTGACCTGGTTCCCGCCGGTCCCGGGCGCTTCCGCGCCCACGATCACCCGGACGTCCTTGATCCCCATCAGCTCCAGGAGTTGCCCGGCGAGCTCAGCACCTTGGCTGGCTGTGGTGAGGGGGTCAGCACCGGCTACTTCGGCCAGTCCCGGGTCCAGAGGGGAGGTGGTCACCATGACTGTCACATCCGGACTGCACCGTAAAAGAATGTGCGCCAGGGCCACGAGCCCGTCCGGATCGCCGCCGAAGTCGTTGTCCACGACCAGCAGCTCCGCCGGACCCGCCACGGCTATGCCCCCGCCGGGACGGCCAGGGCGGCAGGGGCGCTGAAACTGTGAGTGCCGCCCTCAACTGCGTGCCGCTCACCATCCGGAAGGACGACGTCGGCCGCCACCCCGTCAGGGACTGTCGCCTCGAGCCGGAACGTGCCGCCGTCGTGCTTCCATTCCACGCGGACCTCGCCGTGCGGGGTCTCCAGGGACGTCGTGGCCCAGTCGATGCCGGCGCCCGGCTGCGGGGCGATGAGCACCTTGGCGTAGCCCGGTGCCAGCGGCCGGATGCCGCCGATGGCCTTGTGCATCCAGTCCGCCACCGCACCCAGGGCGTAGTGGTTGAAGCTGGTCATCTCGCCCGGGTTGATGGTGCCGTCCGGCAGCATCGAGTCCCAGCGTTCCCAGACGGTGGTGGCACCCATGGTTACGGGGTACAGCCAGGACGGGCAGCCCTCCTCGAGCAGCAGCCGGTACGCCTCGTCCACGTGCCCGGTGTCCGTGAGGGCATGGGTGATGAACGGCGTCCCGGCGAACCCGGTGGATACGCGGTAGTTGTTGTCCCGGACCAGCTCGGCGAGGCGGTTGCCGGCGAACTCCCGCAGCTCCGGCGTCAGCAGGATGTCGAAGGCGATGGCCAGGGCGTAGACGGTGGTGCAGTCGCTGCGGATGGTGCCGTCGGCCGCCACGTAGTGCTCGGCGAAGGACGCACGCACCCGGGCGGCGAGCGCCTCAAAGTAGGCTTCGTCGTCGTGCTTTCCCAGCAGGGCTGCCGCCTGTGCGGTGATTCGTGCGGTCCGGTACATGCAGGCCGTGGCCACCACTCCGGTGTCCGCCTTGGCCGCCCAGGGCTGGTCCGGCGCGGCGTCCGGGTCCAGCCAGTCGCCGAACTGGAAGCCTGAGTCCCACAGTCCGGAGGTTGACAGCAGCCCCTCCACCCGGCGGGTGTGCGAGGCCATCGAGTCGAACTGGTTCCGCAGCACGCCCAGGTCACCGTAGGCCTCCCACAGCGCCCAGGGCACCCAGACCGAGGCTTCACTCCAGAGCGCTGAGGACTCCGGTGCCGGGAATTCGGCCGGCTGGGGGCAGTACTTGAGGGCATCCGGCACGGTGATGGGGACCAGGCCGTCCTGCGCCTTCTGTTCCGCGGCGAGGTCCAGCAGCCAGTCCTGCAGGAAGTCCTTGACGTCGTAGAGGTAGGCGGCGGTGGGGGCGAACACGGCAATGTCGCCGGTCCAGCCGAGCCGCTCGTCGCGCTGCGGGCAGTCCGTGGGCAGGTCCAGGAAGTTGCCCCGCAGCCCCCAGACGATGTTGCGGTGCAGCTGGTTCACCAGTTCGTTGGAGCACTCGAACGTGCCGGTGCGCTCCAGGTCGGAGTGGACCACCACGGCCTCCAGAACATCCTCCGTGAGCTCCCCTGGCCAGCCGGTGATTTCGGCGTAGCGGAAGCCGTGGAAGGTCTTGGTCGGTTCGAAGGAGTCCTCGCCGCCGGAGAGGATGAACGTGTCCGCCGCCTTGGCCGAACGCAGCGGCCGGACACCCAGCTCGCCGTCTTCCAGGACCTCGGCGTGCCGCACGGTGATGGCCTGCCCGGCCTCGCCCTGCACCGTGAACCGCAGCCAGCCCACCAGGTTCTGGCCGAAATCCACCAGCGTCTTCCCGGAGGGTGAGGTGAAGATTTCCACGGGACGCACGACGCCGGCACGCACCACGGGCGGCCCCACCGGCTCAGCCAGCCTGCCGCCGTCGAACGCCAGCTCCCGGACGCCAGTCCAGTCAGTGCCGGGTGAGAATCCGGGCTCCGCCCAGTCCTTCTGGCGGCGCCGGGCGTCGATGGTCTGGCCATCGTAGAGGTCGTTGAAGGTGGTGGCGGAGGGGCCTGCCTGCCAGCTGGTGTCCGAGGCGATGGACTGGATGTGCCCGTCGTCGAACTCGATGTCCAGCTGCCCAAAGAAGCCCAGCTCGTTGCCGTACAGGTTGGACATGCCATGCCAGGCAAGCCGCCCGCGGTACCAGCCGTTGCCCAGTTCCACCCCAATCACCGTGGCGGGCCCCACCAGGGCAGTGACGTCGTAGCTGCGGTAGCGGAGCCGCCACTCGTAGGAGCTCCAGCCCGGGCTCAAGACGTCCTCAGCCACCGGGGATCCGTTGATGAACGCCTCGTAGACGCCGAATGCGGTGGCACGGAGCGTGGCCTTCGCAATGCCGCCGTGCCCCTGTTCAAGCGTGAACTCCTTCCGGAGCAGCGGGGCGCCGTCGAAGTCGCTTTCGGGGGTGATCATCGCGGCCTGCCAGGGGGTGGAGGTCATGGGGAAAGGGTTCCGTTCTGGTGGAAGCTGGTCAAAGGCTGGTGGTGGATGGGCTGTCAGGCGTAGTGGCAGGCGACGTCGGACGCACCCACCCGCCGCAGGGCGGGCCGCTCCGTGGCGCACAGTTCGGTGGCCAGGGGGCAGCGGAGCCGGAAGGGGCACCCGCCGGGCCCGGGGACCGCGGCTGCCCCGGTGCGGACGCCCAGCGATTCGCGGGCTTCCCTGCGTTCCGCCTGTTCCGCCGGCCGGGGCACCGGGGATGCGGCCACGAGGGCCTGCGTGAAGGGGTGCTTCGGGTTTTCCGTGACCGCGGCGGCAGGTCCGCTTTCCATGACCTGCCCGCGGTAGAGCACCACCACGCGCTGGGCCAGGAACTGCACCACGGCGATGTCGTGGGCGATGAAGAGGTAGCTGAGGCCCCGTTCATCGCGGAGGTCGGCCAGGAGGTTGAGCACCTGCGCCTGGGTGGACAGGTCAAGGGCGCTGACGGCCTCGTCGCAGACCACCAGTTGGGGGTCGCAGATCAGGGCGCGGGCCAAGGAGATGCGCTGGCGCTGGCCGCCGGAGAACTGGCTGGGGTACCGGTCCACGGCCTCGCGCGGAAGTCCCACGCGTTCCAGCATGTCCCCGGCCCTGGTGCGCGCCTCCGCTGCGGACACCCCGCGGAGGCGCAGCGGCTCGGCCAGGGACGTGCTGATGGTGTTGCGCGGGTTAAGGGAGGAATTGGGGTCCTGGAAGACCGCCCGCAGTTCCCCGCCCAGGGCGCGGCGCTGGGCTGCCCCAGCGGAGGTGATGTCCTTGCCCTGGTAGGTGATGGACCCACCGGAGACCTTCTGCAGCCCAAGGATGGCCTTGCCGATGGTGGACTTTCCGGAACCGGACTCCCCCACCAGGCCCACCGTCTCACCGGGGGCAATGCTGAAGCTGACGCGGTCGACGGCGGCCGGTGCGGCGGCTGCCTTCCGGCCCCTGCCGTAGCGGACCACCAGCTCCTTGACCTCAAGGATGGGGGTGGTGGCGGCGGGCGGCGTGGAACCGCGGCGTTCGGTGACTGTGGTGCTCATGCCGGGTCCTTTTCAACGATGGTGTTCAGAGTGCGCAGGTTCTGTCTGGGAGTGACCTGCAGGGCGCGGGAGGCGGGCACGTCCGTGGCCAGCCAGTCCATGCCCTCGACGGCCAGCTGGTCCGCCTTGACACACCGCACCAGTCCTTCGCCGGTACCGGAGGGCAGCAGCGGGACGGGCTCCAGGCAGGCGGAGCCGGCGAACTGGCAGCGGGCGGCGAAGCGGCAGCCGGACGGCCAGTCCTTGGGCTGCGGCACCTGTCCGCTGATGGTGGCCAGCCGCTCGGGCATGTCGTCCGCATGGTTGGCGTGCGGGTCGGCGGCCAGGAGGGCCAGGGTGTAGGGGTGGCGGGGGTGGTCCAGGACGGCCCGGGTGCTGCCGTTTTCCACCACCTGGCCGGCGTACATCACGGCCACCTGGTCGCAGATGTCCGCCACCACGCCGAGGTCGTGGGTGACCATCACCACGGACATGCCGGTGTCCTTCACCAGGCTCCGGAGCAGGGACAGGATCTCGGCCTGGACCGTGACGTCCAGCGCGGTCGTGGGTTCGTCCGCCACCAGCAGTTTCGGCTGTCCGGAGAGCGCCAGGGCAATGGCCACGCGCTGTGCCATGCCGCCGCTGATCTGGTGCGGGTAAGTCTTCAGGATCCGGGCGGCGTCCACGATGCCCACCTTTTCCAGCAGGCTCTGCGCCTCCTTGCGTGCCTCGGCCCGGTTCATGCCACGGAGCCGGCGGATGGTGGCGGTCAGCTGGTAGCCCACGGTGAACATGGGATCCAGGGCCCGCATGGGTTCCTGGCTGATCAGGGCGATCTCGCGGCCGCGGACGGCTTCCATGTCCCTGTCCGCCACCGCCGCCAGGTTCCTCCCGTTCCAGAGGATCTGGCCGCCGGTGACGCTGACGCCCGAGGGAAGCAGGCCTAGGAGGGACAGCGCGGTCATGGTCTTGCCGCAACCGGACTCCCCCACCAGGCCAAGGACGGTGCCGGGCTGGACCTCGAAGGAGACGTCGGTGACCAGGCGGACGCCGTTGCCTGCACCTGCACTGTCGACGCCGACGGACAGGTTGCGGACGCTGAGCGTGCCTTCCGGGGCAGCGCTGTGGGAGGCTCCGTCCCCTGCAGCCTGGTCTTCTGGTTTCGGCGCCGCCGCGGCGATGGCGGCGACGGCCTCGGCGCGCTGCCGCCGCGCCGCAGCGGAGGGCAGGTGCGGGGCGGCGGCGTTGGGTGCCTTGCCCAGGGCGTTGCCGATGGCGTTGGCGGACAGCACGGTCAGCGCCAGCACGGCACCGGTGGGCACCATCATCCAGGGGGCGTCATAGACGTGCTGGGAAGCACCTTGGATCATGCCGCCCCAGCTGGGCTGCGGGATGGGCGGCCCGAATCCGATGAACGCCAGGCCGGCCTGGATGAGCATGCCGACGGCGAAGATGAGCGCGGCCTGGACCACGATGGTGTTGGCCAGCCCGGGCAGGACGTGGCGGAAGCTGATCTGCAGCGGGCCCACGCCGTCCACTTTTGCTGCATCCACATAGAGCTGGGACTGCAGGGACTTGGCCTGGCCCAGGATCACGCGGTAGATGCCTGCGGACATCAGGATGCCCAGGATGGCCATGACCACCGGGATGTTGGTTCCCACGGCGCCAATGACGGCCAGGATGATCACGGTTCCCGGCAGGGACATCATGATTTCGGTGACCCTGCTGATCACGGCTTCGGTCCGCGTGCCGGCTCCGGCGGCGAGCATGGCCAGGACAGTCCCAAGCCCGACGCCGACAATCACCGTGAGCATCGACGTCCCCAGGGTTCCGGCGGCAGCGGCGAAGATGCGGCTGAGGATGTCCCGGCCCAGTTCGTCGGTGCCCAGCCAATGGGCGGCGGTGGGGCCGGAAAGGACCGCGGTGAAATCCTGGTCCTCGGTCTTGAAGGGCAGCCAGAGCGGAGCGGTCAGTGATGCGATGACGATGGCCGCGAGCCAGACCAGTCCGGCCACGGCGCCCGGTGAGGTGAACAGCCGGTGCCGGGAGAATTTGGTGATAGCCGCTTTGCCGGCATTGCGCGCGGGCGTTCCTGCCGGCGTCGTAGTTCCTGCCTGGTCCGCGTCGGCGGGGGCCGGGGCAACTGTTGGGATCATGAGGCACGCAACTTCGGGTCGAGGAACTTGGTGGCCAGCTCCAGCACCAGGTTGACGGCGACCACCACCACGGTGGCGATCACCACCACGCCCTGGACGGCGGGAGCGTCGTGGGTGCTGACGGAGGTCTGGACGGCCTGGCCCAGTCCGGGCATGGCGAACAGCTGCTCCGCGATGACGGAACCGCCGAACAGGCCGATGAACTGCAGCGCGATGCCGGCCACGATGGGCAGGCTGGCGTAGCGCAGGGCGTGGACGTAGAGGATCTTCCAGGTGGGGGTGGCGGTGGCGCGCAGCGTGCGGATGTGTTCCTGCTGCAGCGCCTCCAGCATGGAGGCCCGGGTCTGGCGGGCGATGAAGGCCGCGCCGCCCACGGCGAGGGTGATCACCGGCAGCGCCAGGGACAGGGCCCAGTCCTGCGGTGAGACCTCGAACGGCACGTAGCCGGTGGCCGGGAAGATGGAGGACTGAACGGCGAACAGGTACACGAAGATCACGCCCACCCAGAACGCCGGCAGGGCAACGAGGAGGCCCACGAAGCCGCCGATCACCTGGTCCAGCAGGCCGCCGCGGACAGCGGCGGTAACGCCCAAGGCGATGCCCAGGACTGCACTGAGGACGGTGGCTCCGGCAGCAAGGGAGGCCGTAACCGGCAGGCGGCTGGCAAGGTCTGCGCTGACCGATCGGCCGTCGATGAGGGAGATGCCAAGGTCGCCCTGGACCGCTGACCCGAGCCAGCTGAAGAATTGCGTGAACAGCGGATCGTTCCAGCCCAGGCGCTGGTTGACCTCGTCGATGGCTTCCTGGGAGGCGCCGGCGCCGAGGGAAATGGCCCCCGGGCTGCCCGGCATGGCGTGCACCAGCAGGAATGCCAGCACCGCAACCACCAGCACGGTGGCCAGCGCCATCAGCAGGCGCTTAGTGATGAATAGTGCCATGGTGACCTCCATCGGTCATGTGCCGTCGCGCCGGGCCCTCCTGTTGGAGGGCCCGGCGGGATGGAACGTGGTGTTAGCTGGCCGGGGTGTAGGACGACAGGAGCGGGTAGGCGTTAGTGCCGGCGAACTTCACCTGGGCAACCTTTTTGGTGTTGTAGCCCTGGTTGGTCAGCGCCTCGTACAGCGGGATCATCCAGCCAGACTCCACCAGCCGGGTGTTCAGCTTGGTGGCGGCTGCTTTGACGGCTGCGTCATCCTTGGCTGCGGCCAGCTCACCGGTGGCGGCGCTCAGCTGGTCGTCGGTGGCCTTCTGGACGTTGGTGAAGCCGTTCAGGATGGCCCCGTACATCACACCCACGGGGTTGTCCCAGTTCAGCGGCGCGTAGCCCAGCGGCGTGGTGGCGACGGCGGCGAACGCTTCGTCTGTGGAGGCGGCCATCTTCACGTTCATGGTGATGCCGACGGCGGCAAGGTCCTTCTGGACGGCCTGCAGGTCCGTCTGTGTTTGGGCGCCGGCAATGATGGTGAACTCAAAGCCGTTCGGGTAGCCGGCCTCGGCGAGCAGGCTCTTGGCCTTCTCCGGGCTGTACGCAAACTTGTTCTCGAGGTCCTTGGTGAAGCCGGCCGAATCCTTGGGCAGCGCGTTCCAGGCGGGAATGTCTCCCTTGTGCAGGGCGTCCACCAGGGCCTTGCGGTTGATGGCGTACTGGATGGCCTGGCGGACCTTTTCCTGGCCGAACGCCGGAGCGGTCTTGCCGGTCTTGTCGAAGGAGATCATGGTGTTGACGGTGCCGCCGATCTGGGACACTCCAACGCCCTTGGACTTGGCGAAGTCAACCGTGTTGGAGGTCAGCATGGCGACGTCGGCCTGGCCGGAAACCAGGGCGTTGGCCCGGGCCTGGGGATCCAGGACCACGCTGAACACAACCTTCTTGAAGGCGTATTTGGAAGCATCCGGGCTCTTGTCGTTCTTGACCAGGACGTATTTGTTGCCCTTCACGGTGGAGGGGTCCAGGGTGTACGGGCCGGAACCGTCGGGTGTGGCGGCCAGGGTTGAAGTGTCAGTGACGCCGTTCTTGCCCACGATCATGCCCGTGGTGGAGGCCAGGTTTTTCTCGAATCCGGGCTGCGGTTTGGCGAAGGTCAACGCCACCTGGGTGGGGCTGACAACGTCCACTGACATGATTTCCTGCGCCCCGCCCTTGGCGACGGCGGAATAGGCACTCAGGGCAGGGTCGGACCGGCGGTCCAGGTTGGCCTTAACCAGGTCGGCGTCGAGCTTGGAGCCGTCCGTGAATGTCACGCCGTCCTTCAAGGTCAGCGTCAGGACCGTGTTGTCCGCGTTGTAGCTGAACTCCTTGGCCAGGCCAGGGCCGGCGGAGCCGTCCGGCTGGAGCGTCATCAGGCTGTCGTAGAGGCCTTCGAAGAACTGGCGCTGCGCTGCGGAGACGCGCAGCGGGTCGAAGCCGAAGGAGGCCGAATCACTGTCGATGGCCAGGGTCAGGCTGCTGGTGTCGGCCTTGGCGGCGGCCTGGCTGGACCCGCCGCCGCAGGCGGCCAGGGAGCCCACCAACAGGGCACCGGTCAGGACGGCAGCGCTGCCGCGTGCGGTGGTGGTCAGGAGTTTCATGTGGTGCGCCTTCGCATTCTTCTATGACTGCAACGGAAAGGAAAACAGTGGGGCCGGAGGTGCCCGGCTCCCTTCCAGAATCGGCCGCGGCCGCCTGCACCAAACATGACAATGTCATTGATTGAAAAAGTATTGTGGCGGCGGTCACGCGGGCCGACAGGATGGATGCAGGGCAGCGAAGCCTGGGACGCCTTCACGCGTCCATCACGAAAGGAACCCCATGACCAACCCGTTCCCCCGCGACTTCCTTTGGGGCGTGGCCACCGCAGGCCACCAGGTGGAAGGCAACAATGTCAACAGCGATACCTGGTTCCTGGAGCACCTGCCCGGGACCATCTTCGCGGAGCCGTCCGGCGATGCGGTGGACCACTACCACCGCTACCGGGAGGACGTCGCCCTGATCGCCGGGCTGGGCTTCACCAGCTACCGCTTCTCCATTGAGTGGGCCCGGGTTGAGCCGGAGAAAGGCCACTTCTCGGTGGCCGAACTGGACCACTACAAGCGGGTGCTGGAGGCGTGCCACGAGCACGGCCTTACCCCGGTGGTCACCTTCCACCACTTCACCTCACCGCGCTGGCTGCTTCAGATGGGCGGCTGGGAGGGCCAGGAGACCCCTGACCTTTTCGCCCGTTACTGCGCCCGGGTGATGGCGCACCTGGGCCACCTGATCGGCGTCGCCTGCACCCTGAACGAACCCAACCTTCCCTGGCTGCTGGAGTCCTTCGGCATCGGCGGGGAAGCACCGGAGAACCGGGGTTCGGTGCCCATGTGGGCGGCCGCCGCGGAGCGCCTGGGCGTCGACGCCAGCACTGTTGCCCCGTTCCAGTTCTGCTCCACTGAGGCGGGCTTCCAGGTGAAGGTGGCGGCACACCGGGCCGCCACGGCAGCCATCAAGGCGCACCGCCCGGACCTGCAGGTGGGCTGGACGCTGGCAAATTCGGACATCCAGTCCATCGCCGGCGGTGAGGAAATTGCCGGCCGGGTGCGCCGCGACGTCAACGAACGCTTCCTGGAGGCTTCCCGCGGCGATGACTTCGTGGGCATCCAGACCTACGGGCGCACCGTATACGGCCCGGATGGGCATACCCCTTCCCCTGGCGGCGTTCCCACCAACCAGATGGGTGAAGAGATTTACCCGCAGGCCCTGGAAGCGACCATCCGGGAGGCGCACCGGATCGCCGGCATCCCCGTCATGGTCACCGAGAACGGCCTTGCCACGGAGGATGACACCCAGCGGGTGGACTACCTGAAGGCAGCGGTCGACGGCGTTGCCTCCTGCCTTGCCGACGGCATCGACGTGCGTGGGTACATCGCCTGGACGGCGTTCGACAACTTCGAGTGGATCTTCGGCTACCGGCCCAAGTTCGGCCTGATCGCGGTCGACCGCTCCACGCAGGAGCGGATCCCGAAGGAAAGCGCACGCTGGCTGGGCAGCCTGGCACGGCAGCAGAGCCTGGCGGAAGCGCCGCAGCCTGCCTAGAAGCAGCCGGTGGCCCGGACTTCCCTGTGGAGTCCGGGCCTTTCCCATTTCCGGCTACCTGGGGTTGCGTTGGCTAGGCTGGGACCCGCCGTACCTTTCACGGCACCAGAAGATTCGGGGGATCTGTGGCGCACTTGACCATGTGGGGCTTGGTCCAGTGGGGGAGGGCATACTTTGCCCTTCAGGCGGTCGCCGGCTGTCTCTGGTGGACCGCTGTGTTCCTGTCGCCCGCGGTACGCCGGGCTACGCTCGGGGACCTGGACTCCGTCCTGGTTGCGGCCTTCGACGTCCCCCTGTTTGTCATTGCCTCCGCAGCCGCCGCCCTCTGCGGCCGGACTGCCGCCGCCAGGATTGCCGCCGTCGTCAGCACTGCGTGGACTGTTGCCGTCGCCGTGGCGCTGGCCGCCTATGCAACTGTCACGACGCAGGCGGGCTTGGGGGTGATGGCGATGATGGCCGCAGCGGGGGGTTCCGTTGCCGCGCTCTGCATCCTCGTGCAGGGATACATACCCACCGAGTGGATCATCAGGGGCCCGTTCGCATTCCGCCCCGCCCGCAGCCGACGAAACCCCGGATTCCATATGGCCCGGACGTTCGGGCAGATCGTCGCGTTCTGGGGCTTCTTCCTTGGATTGGTTCCGCCCTGCCTGGCCTTCCTCGAACAGCGCTGGGGCCTGGCCCTCGGGTTCCCCCCGGGCACGATGCCCGTGGGCATCGCCATCCTCGTCCTGGCCAGCGCGCTCGGGATCTGGTCGGCGGCAGTGATGTCAACGCTGGGTGATGGCACGCCGCTGCCCTCCGCGATGCCCAACCGGTTGGTCATCGCCGGGCCCTACCGCTGGATCCGCAATCCTATGGCTGTTGCGGGCATCGCCCAGGGGGCTGCCGTGGGCCTGATCCTGCAGTCATGGCTCGTCGTCGGCTACGCAGTCCTCGGCTCACTGGTGTGGAACTACGCCGTACGGCCCCTTGAAGAAGCGGACCTCATGGAGCGGTTCGGCGACGACTTCCGGCAGTACCGGCGGGCGGTCCGCTGCTGGATTCCCAGACTTCCCAGAGCCCGCCGAGCGCCCTAATCGGCGGCCGGTTCGCGGATCACCAGCACCGGGCAGTGCGCATGGTGGATGGTTTGGTGGGAGACGGAACCGAGGAGCATCCCGGTGAAGCCGCCATGGCCGCGGGAGCCGACTGCCACCAGGTCGGCGTCGCGGGAGGCGTCAATGAGTGCCGCTGCCGGGTTCCCCTCCACGAGCTTGCCCGTTGTGGGCACGCCCTGGTCCTTGACGCGTTCCAGCTCCGCCTCCAGCATGGCCTGCGCGTCCTTTTGGAAGATTTCATAGTCCCAGGCGGTGCCGAGCGCATCACTGACGTAGGGAAAGCTCCACGCCGCCAACGCCTGGACCTCGCCCTTGCGGAGCCTGGACTCCTCAATCGCCCAGTCCATTGCCGCCCTGGATTGCTCGGAGCCGTCCACGCCCACCACAATCCTGAAGCTTCCGATACCGGCCACGGTTTTCCTTTTCCTGGTGCGCTATCTGATGCGGGCTAGCCCTGGCTTGTCGACGTACCCTGTGCCGGCACGGCCACCGTGGAATGCCCGGGTTTGGCGGCCTGGTGCGGATTTCCGGCTTCCCTGGCGCAGTGCAGGCAACAGTAGATGCCTGCTTCGCTTTCAACAGGGTGGCCCAGGATCCGGCAGCCACAGTGCTCACATGCGGGAGCCATCATGTGGATGGCGCATTCGAAGCTGTCGAACGTGCCTGTCTGGTTTCCCATACTGATGGTGAACATGCGGCCATCGCTGCTGCCGCAGACATCACATGCACCCATGGTCTTCTCCTCCTGTGAACCCGCCTGCTCCAACACTTCAGTGGACCTCCTTCAGGGGGCGCACGCCTAGGGGCGAAGGTCCCCGGCGGGCATGGGCCAATTTGGGGCAGAGATTTCTCGAATCCCTGCCCATCCAGGGTGGCGGCCGTTCCGAACCCCATACGTAGTACTGCAACCAAGGCGAGGACGGGTGCAATGGATGCCGTGGACCAACAGGCCCTGACCGGTGCTGTCATCCGGGAGTGCCGGCTGGACCTGGCACAGCTGTGGCTGGAGTTCGCCGGGCTGGGCGGGGACGCCCCGGAACACCTGATCCGGGACTACTGCGCGGGCCAGGCCCACCTTTCAGCCAAGGAGCGTGACGCGCTGGCGCAGGCTGTCAACGAACACTGCGCGGCTGAAGGGCTGCCGCTTCGGGCTCCCCTGAGCGGCTCTGCCCTTTCCGCGCGGATGCCGGAACGGCATGACCCGAAGCAGAAGGACCCGGAGCGCCAGGATCCCTACTCGTCGAAGTAGGTGAAGGTGTCCGCGGCCCCGGCCACCGACGCCACAACGGCAGCTGCAACGTCCCGAAGTTTCATGTTCCGTGTGCTGGAGGCGTCCCGCAGCAGCTTGAAGGCCGCAGCCTGGCTGCACCGGTTCTGCGCCATGATGGCCCCGGTCGCCAGGTCGATCACGGTGCGTGTCTGCATGGCGGCGCTCATGCCGTCCCTGGTCTCTTCCAGCTTCAGCATCCGCAGGGCAAGCGTCAGGCCTTTGGAGGCCTGCCGGACGAACGCTTCCGCGGCATCGATTCCGTGGCTGCCAAAGGAGAGTGGCTCCGAGCAGTGGAACGTGAGCACGCCCTGCGAATCCCCCTCCAGCACTGCGGGGATGCTCAGGATTGAGCGGAAGCCGTGCTCCTGGACAGCCTGGACGTATTCCGGCCAACGCTCTTCCCGCTGGAGGTCGGGAACCAGCACTGTCTTTGCCGTCCGCATCGCCGTTGTCCCCGGACCATCGCCAAATTGGGATTCCAACTGGGAGAAGAGCCGCGAACTGCAGTTGCTGCCGGCACTCGCCACGGGTTTCTTGGGCCGCAGCACCACGATCTCACACGAGCAAATCTGCCCCTGCCCGCCAAGCCTGGCCGCCGCATAGGCCGCGAGATCCTGGAGGAACGCCTCAACCTCGGGGTTCTGCAGGAACGACTCCTGGATATGCAGGGCAACGTCTGCGAAGTCCTCGTCTTCAGGGACGCCGGCGTTGAGCACGCGTCTTACCTCCCGGACATTAGTTAAAAGCCACACCACTGTGGCCGCCCACTGCCGAACGGTGATGCCAGCCTACCTGCGCCCGTGTCGTAACCTGTCAACCATGACGCGCCTCTCCACCCCGGACGGATCCGTCCGCGGTTGCTCCCTCGAGACTGACCGGACCACCATCGAGCGGTTCCTTGGCATCCCCTACGCGGAACCGCCGTCGGGAGCCAACCGCTTCCGGCCGCCGGTGCCGGTGGCGCCCTGGACCGGCGTGCTCGATTGCACCACCCCCGGCCCGGCCGCTCCCCAGAACCCCGAACCCCATGCACCCCCCGGCTCAACGCCGCGCTCCTGGAGCGAAGAGGGCTGCCTGAACCTGAACGTCTGGACGCCGGGGACGGACGGGCCGGCCAGGCCGGTGATGGTCTGGATCCATGGCGGCGCGTACCTCATGGGCGCCAACAGTGATGCAATGTACGACGGCGCCCGGCTCGCCGCCGCGGCGGGCGTGGTGCTGGTGTCCGTCAACTACCGGCTGGGTGCGCTGGGTTTCCTGCACCTGGCGGACCTGTTGGGGCGGGATTACAGTGACTCCAACCTTGCCCTGCTGGACCAGCTGGAGGCCCTGCGCTGGGTCCGCCGCAACGTCGGCGCCTTCGGCGGCGACCCCCACAACGTGACCATCTTCGGCGAATCCGCCGGCGCCGCAGCCATCGGCACCCTGCTGGGCATGCCGTCGTCGGAAGGACTCTTCCGCCGGGCCATCATGCAAAGCGGCACGGCCGAACGTTACCGCCGACCGGAGGAATCTGCGCGGATCACCGCCGCATTCCTTGAACTCTGCGGTTTGGACGGCTCCTCAGCAAAGGAGCTGCTGACCCTGCCAGTGGAGCGGCTGCTGCAAGCCCAGGCCGCCCTGGAGAGGCGTGCTGCGCAGGAGTCGTTCGCGGTTCCGCTGCCGTTCCAGCCCACGGTGGGCACGCCGTCGCTGCCGGTGCCACCGCTGGAGGCCGTCCGCAACGGGGTCAACCGTGGGGTGGACCTGCTGATCGGCACCAACCTGAACGAGGGCTCGTTCGCCGTCGAGATGCGCCCGGACTCCGCGTCTGACCCGGGCTATCCGGACCGCGCCGGCGCCGTACTGTCCGGCGCCGGCGTCCCACCTGAAGCCACCCCCGGTTATGCGGAGGCACTCACCCGGCTGTTGGGCAGGGAACCGGCAGGCAAGGAACTCCTGGAAGCGGCCATCGCAGACTCCCTCTACCGCCAGCCCAGCAACCGGCTGCTGGCCGCCCGCCGGGAGGCTGCCGGCGGAAAGAACTTCGCGTACCTGTTCACCTGGCGCAGCCCGGCCATGGGCGGGAAGCTGGGAGCCTGCCACGCCCTGGACATCCCCTTCGTCTTCCGGCACCTGGACGCGCCGGAAGCGGCCTTCCTCACCCGGGCCAAGGCTCCCCAGCCCCTGAGCGACGCCATGAGCCGGGCCTGGGCGGCGTTCGCAGGCACGGGAACGCCCGGCACGGAACACCTCGCGTGGCCGGAGTACGGACCGCAGCGCACCACCATGATGCTCGACGGCGAGTCCCGGCTGGAAGCCGACCCCCGGCAGAAGGTCCGGGAGTTCTTCGAAGCCGTCAGGCTGCAGCCAGCGAGTTAAGCGTGTCGCGGATCCCGTTCAGCGCCGGATCCCGCAGCGACATGAAGGCAGGCTTCAGCAGCGGCTGAATGATCTTGGCCGGCCCGTTGATGCTGAACTCGGCTGTGTACTTCACCACCGAGCCGGTCCCGTTGGGGCTGACGTCGATCGAATCGAAAGCCGTGACGGTCTTGTTCTCGCCGCGCAGCTTGATGTGGTTGTCGGTCAGCTCGATGACCTCGTAGACCAGGGTCTGGCGCTTTCCCCTGAACTCCGACTCGGCATGGTACTTGTGCCCCACGGCCACCGGCCCCGGGGTGAGCTTGTCCATAACGGGGGTGTTGGGGTCCCACTTGCTGGTGTTCTCAAACTCACTCATGAAGGCAAAGGCCTTCTCCGCGGACAGGTTGGTTTCCACACTTCCGGTGACTGTGATCATCACCCCAGTCTAGGAGCACCTTGCAGCTGGGCGGCAGCCATTTTGAAGCACAGTTTTCCGCCCAGCTCCTGCGGCCGGATCCATGCCTCGTAGCCCTCGGCGGCGGCAAACAATGCCCTTCCGGCCCCGGCGTCGGCGGCGAGCCACAGGACCGCCGGATCCCGCATGGCGTCATCCACCACGCCGGTCCGGACAACCTGCAAGTCCTTGCGGATCTCCACCGGAACGCCGATCAGGCGGCTCCAGTCCTGGGAGGGGTACGGCTTCATGGTTCCCCCTTTGCGGCCGGGTGCTAGCAGCCCTCGAAATCGGTGAGGACCTTCACCTTGCCGGCAGAGGCCGACGACGGATCGAACGTGTAGCCGATCCATTCCTTTGCCAGGCGCCGGGCGAGTTCGATGCCCACCACGCGCTGGCCCATGGTGAGCACCTGGCAGTCGTTGGACAGGATGGAACGCTCCACGGAGAAGGAGTCGTGGGCGGCGGTGGCCCGGATGCCGTCCACCTTGTTCGCGGCGATCGCCACGCCGATTCCGGTACCGCAGAAGAGGATGGCCCGGTCCGCCTTGCCGTCCCGGATCATCTCCCCGGCCGTGATGCCCACGTAAGGGTAGGGCCTGGTGAAGTCGTCCGGGGCGTCACTTCGGTTGACCCCGATATCGATGACCTGGCTGACGCGCGGATCCTGCCGCAGGTCCGCCAGCACCTTGTCCTTGTAGTCCACGCCGGCCTCGTCCGCGCCGACAATGAGCCGCAGTCCCATTGATTGTCCTTCCGTTGTCATTACTGTGCTCCCGCCGGTGCAGCGGCAGGCACCGTTCCATTGCCGCTCGTCGCAGCGGTGATGGTGAAATGCGGCCCCATGACGGCGAAGACCATCGCCAGCGACGTGGCACCAGGGTCCGCCGTGCCCAGGCTCTTCTCCGCCAGGGGGCGGGCCCGGCCCTTGAGGGGAAGGAGGTCAGCGGTGGCTTCCGCCGCGGTGGCCGCCTCACGTGCGGCGTCCTGCCAGGCCCGGTCCGGATCCACGCCGTCAGCCACGGCTCGCTTGAATCCGGCGGCGAAGGGCAGCAGGGCGTCCACCATGGTCTTGTCGCCGGTCTCGGCTTTGCCCAGCTGGACGATCCGGTCCGCGAACGCTGTCACGGCTGCCGCCAGGGCACTGGGCGCAGGCGCGGACGTGTTTCCCAGCGTTTCACCAAACGCGCGCAGTCCCGCTCCCCACAGGACGCCGGAGGTTCCACCAGCTTTGTCCGCCCAGGCGTCGCCGGCGGCGGCCAGCACGTCGCCGGCGCCGGCTCCCCTGCCCAGTGCGTCCGACGCTGCTGCCGCAGCTGCATCCACCCCGCGCACCATGCCGCGGCCGTGGTCGCCATCTCCGGCAATCGCGTCCATTCGGCCAAGGCGTTCCTCGGCGTCGTGCAGGGACGTGCGGGCGGCTGCAATGGCAGCAACGCAGGCGGCAGCGTACCCACGGGAGGCGTCAGTGGCAACGAACGCCGCAGCGGAGGCACCGTCGTCGGGCGCCTCCTCGGCGCCCAGCGCACCGGCTTCCCGGGCCGCGTTGCCTCGGCGGTAGGCGGGAGTTTCCGCCGGGGCCGTCCACAGCGGTTCAAGTTCCTCATCCAGCCAGGTGATGGTGAGCGAGACGCCCGCCATGTCCAGGCTGGTGACCAGCTCGCCCACCTCAGGCATGACCAGCGTGTAGCCCTCGGCGCGCAGCAGCGGGGCCACAGTGCCCCAAAGGACGAACAGCTCCTCATGCTTGGTGGAGCCGAGCCCGTTGAGGATGACGGCGATCCGCTTGCCAGCGTTCGGCGGCGTTTCGGCGAGCACCCGCTCCACCAGTTCCCGGCCCAGGTCCCTGGCCGACGGCAGGTTGGTGTCGTGCAGGCCGGGCTCGCCGTGAATTCCAAGGCCCAGGCCCATTTGCCCGTCGGGAAGGGTGAACAGCGGCGATTCGGCGCCTGGGAACGTGCAGCCGGCAAACGCGCTGCCCATGGTCCGGGTCAGGCTGTTGGCCTTGCGGCCCAGGCGGGCCACCTCGGCCAGGTCCGCGCCACCCTCCGCAGCCGCGCCCATCACCTTGAACACCGTGAAGTCACCGGCGATGCCGCGGCGCTTGGCGGATTCCGACGGCGGGGCGCTGGCGATGTCGTCCGTCACCAGCACGTTCTCCACGGCAATGCCCTCGGCGGCCAGGCGTTCGCTGGCCATCCCGAAGTTCATCACGTCGCCCGCATAGTTGCCGTAGGTGAAGACCACGCCGGCCCCGGATTCGGCCGCCTTCGCCACCGAATACGCCTGCTGGGCCGAGGGAGAGGTGAAGATGTTGCCCACCACCGCCCCGTCGGCGAAGCCGCCGCCGATCAGTCCGGCGAAGGCCGGGTAGTGGCCCGATCCGCCGCCGGCCAGGACTGCGACCTTGGGCTCCGCCGGGCGGTACCGGCGGACGGCGCCGCCGGGAACCTGGCGGACCAGGTCCGAGTGGACGTCGCAGAAGCCGGCCAGGGCCTCCTCGGCGAACTCTGAGGGGTCGTTGAAGATTTTGGTCATGGTGGGTTCTCCGGCGTACGCGGTGGTCGGCGAGTTTGGTAGGGGCTGTTAGTGGATGTGGCTGCCGCCGTTGATATCGATGGTGGTGCCGGTGAGGTAGGCCGAGTCCTCGGAGGACAGGAAGGTGATCACGGAGGCAACTTCTTCCGTGGTGGCGTTGCGGCCCAGCGGGATGCCGGCGTTGATGGCGGCTTCCTGTTCGTCGGTGCTGCCCACGCGGATGTTGGTGTCCACGGCGCCGGGGGTGATGGCGTTGACGGTGACGCCGGTGGCGCCCAGCTCGCGCGCCAGGGCCTTGGTGAAGCCCAGGATGGCTGCCTTGGCGGCGGAGTAGGGAACCTTGCCGAAGACGCCGCCGCCGCGCTGGGCGGACACGGAGGACATGTTCACAATGCGGCCCCACCCGTTCTCGATCATGTCCGGCAGGAAGGCTTTGGTTACCAGGTAGGTGCCGGTGGCGTTGACGTCCATGACCTTGTGCCACAGCTCAAGGGTGGTTTCCAGGAACGGAACCGGGGACGTAATGCCGGCGATGTTGGCCAGGGCACCGACGGGCGGGAGGTTGCCGGCGGCCACCTCGGCGGCAACGGCGGCCTGGGCGGCGGTTACGGACGCTTCGTTGGCAACGTCGATCTCGTGGCCGAAGGCGGCGACGTTGAATTCGTTGCCGATTTCGGCCGCAACCTTGGCTGACTTCTCTCCGTCGAGGTCCAGGATCACGATGCCCCAGCCTTCGCGGGCGTAACGGCGGGCGGTGGTGATGCCGATGCCGCGTTCCGAGGTGGCTCCGGTGAGGACTGCAGTGCGGTGGATGGTGGTCATGGTGGTGCTCCTTGAATTGTGTGCGTGGATCGCTTGTTTGGGTGGATCGATTGCTCCGTAACTGCCGTTATGAGGGCCCATAACGGCAGTTACGGAGCAATCGATGGTTCAAATGAGGTCGGTGATGAAGCTAGCCGCCTTGGCGGCGGCGGCCGGGCGCTCGTCATTGGTGACGTCCCGGGTCTCCAGTTCAAGGGAAAAGTGGCCCGTGTAGCCGTCGGCGGCGAGCCGCTTCAGGCCTCCGGCGAAGTCGGCATCGCCGTTGCCGATGCTGAGGTTGATGTTCCCCGGCACGGCGTCGCGCAGGTGGACATGGCTGATGCGGCCCGGGTGCCGGTCCAGGTATGCCTGGATGTCCTCGCCGGACGCCACGATGTGGCTGAAGTCCATGACGATTCCGACGCCGGAGCCCGCCAGACGGTCGGCCAGCATCCCCGCGCGCTCCAGGTTCCAGCAGAACCGCAGGAAGTGCAGGGATTCGGTCCAAAGTTCGACGCCGAATTCGGCGGCGCGCCGACAGGCACCAACGAGCTGGGCGGCGATGAGGTCCAGGTCCTCCTCGAGGCTGCGCACCGGGGTATGGTCCAGGGCTCCACAGGGAAGGACGAGGGCCTTTGCGCCGATGTTGGAGGTGAGCGTGAGCAGGGCGTCGAGATGGCGCTGCCTGGCGGATTCACCGTTGCGATCCAGCACCGCGTTCAGGTCCCCGATGTCGCCATTTACGGACCGGACCCGCAGCCCGGAGGCCAAAACCTCCGCAGAGACAGCATCAACCGCCGCGTCCGTCAGTTCGTAGGGAACGTGGTCGCAGACACCCGGCAGCGCGCCAAGGTCGATCTCCTCGAAACCCAGCCCCTTCATGGTGTGCAGGGCGCTGCCCAGGTCCTGGTGCCGGAAGCTGATGGATGAGCACCCGAGTCTGGAATGGAACATCATTGATCCTCTGGTTCGTGCCGAGCGGTAGTGATGGAGACCACAGTAACTGCGTTAACTGTCAACAGTCAACTCTGAAAGTCGACTGTTGACAGTGAAGATGATGTGGGTCACACTGGGTGCTATCAATTTGTTAACAGTCGACAGCGGCGGACTTCCTCCAGCCGCTTTTCGAAAGGGAACCACCATGAGCAAAGATGCTCTGACCATGCGCGGCCCGGTCCACGGCACCAAGGACGCCAGGCGAGTTGCCATCGGATCCGGCGTGGGGGCCGTGATTGAGACGTACGACTTCATCGGCTTCGGCACCGCTGCCGCACTGTATTTCGGAACTGCGTTCTTCCCCGGAAGCGACCCCGTCACGGGGACGCTCGCCTCCTTCGCCACCCTGGGCGTCGGCTTCGCAGCCCGTCCCCTGGGCGGCATCATCGGCGGCCACCTCGGCGACAAGGTGGGCCGCAAGCCCGTCCTGGTTGCCTCGCTGATCCTGATGGGCCTGGCCACGTTCGCCATCGGCCTGCTCCCCACCTACGCGGCAGTCGGACTGCTGGCTCCGGCCCTGCTCGTCTTTGTCCGCATCGTCCAAGGTCTGGCCTTCGGCGCGGAATGGGGCGGCGCGATCCTCATGAGCTACGAGCACGCACCCTGGAAGGCCAAGGGCAAGTACACCGGCATCGTCCAGGCCGGCTTCCCCGTTGGCCTGCTGCTGGCCAACCTGACCTTCCTGTTCAGCGTCCAGCTGGGTGGCGAGCTCGCCTGGCGCATTCCGTTCCTGGCCAGCATCCTGCTGGTGGCCGTGGGCCTGATCATCCGTTCCAAGGTCCCCGAGTCCCCGGTCTTTGACGAGGTCAAGGACAGCGGCGCCATCGTTAAGGCACCCATCGTGGAGGTCATCAAGACCGACTGGCGCCACATCGTCAAGGGCATCGGCCTCCGCATCGCCGAGACTGCCGGCTACGCAGTGTCCATCACCTACATGATTTCCTACATCAACAGCCAGCACCTGGCGGACAAGAGCCAGACGCTGATCGCCCTCTGCATCGCCTCGGCCATCGGCATCTTCGCCACCCAGGCGTGGGCAGCCCTCACGGACCGCATCGGCCGCCGCCCCCTGTACATCTGGTCAACAGCCTTTGCCGCCCTGTTCGCGATCCCGATGTTCCTGCTGGTCAACACCGGCCTGTTCATCGCCATCATCATCACCATCGTGATCTCCTACGCGGTCTGCCAGAACTCCCTGGCCGGCGCCCAGGGCGCTTGGTTCCCCGAGCTCTTCCAGGCCAAGACCCGCGCCTCCGGCGCCAGCCTGGCCTACCAGATCTCCGCCATGGTGTCCGGCTTCACCCCGTTCATCACCACCCTCCTGTTCGTCAGCTACGGCTGGATGGGCCCGGCACTGCTCTTCGGCACCTACGCCCTGATCGGACTCTGGGCCGCCGTCGCCACCCGGGAAACCTGGGGCAAGCGGGAGCGCGAGCTGGCAGATGACGCCACCAAAAGCACCCCCAACACCGTCAACGCCTGAATAACGTCACGCACCAAACGATCACGGAGCCAGTAATGCCTACAGAAACCGTCCAGGACGCAGCCCCGCAGGGACGAATACTGCAGACCGCAGTGACCCCGGAACGTGTGGACAAGATCAGCGCCGCCGCCTACCGGATCCGGCACCACGCCCTGAACATGGGCGAGGTCCAGGGCCAGGGATACGTGGGCCAGGCGCTCGGCGCAGCGGACATGCTCGCCACCGTCTACGGGGACCAGCTGACATTCCGCGCCGAGGACCCGCACTGGGAGGGCCGCGACCGGTTCCTCCTCTCCACGGGCCACTACGCCATCGGCCACTACGCAGCCCTGGCAGAGGCCGGCATCGTCCCCGTGGGAGAGCTGGAAACCTACGGCTCGGACGATTCGCGGCTGCCAATGTCCGGCATGTCCACCTACACCCCCGGCATGGAAATCTCCGGCGGTTCGCTGGGGCACGGGCTGACCATCGCCGTCGGCATGGCTTTGGGCCTGCGCTACCAAGGCTCCAGTGCCCGGGTGTTCAACTTCCTCTCCGACGGTGAGCTGGACGAGGGCTCCACCTGGGAAGCCGCCATGGGCGCACACCACCACCAGCTGGGCAACCTCACCGCGATGGTGGACATCAACGCCCTGCAGGCGGACGGCAAGACGGACACCGTGCTCCGCACCGAGCCGGTCACGGAGAAGTGGGAATCGTTCGGCTGGTACACCCAGCGGGTGGACGGGAACGACGTCGGCGCGCTGCTGGCAGCGTTCGACAACGCAGCTGCCCAGGCCGCCGCCGTCGGACGTCCCTCAGTGATCCTGTGCGACACCAAGGTGGGCCGCGGCGTCCCGCTGCTGGAAAACCGCGAAAAGGCGCACTTCATGCGCATTGAAGAACACGAATGGCAGGTCTGCCGCGAGCAGCTCACCGTCGGTTATGAAGGAAAGGCTTCAGCATGAGCACCACCACCGAGGCTCCGGACACCACCACAGCGGCCAAGCCGAAGCTGAAGACGTCGGCCATGATCGCGTCCTTCGCGGACCCGGGGCAGAAGACGTCCTCGGCGCCGTTCGGGCACGCCCTGGTCAAGGCCGCGCAGGAGAACGACAAGATCGTTGGCCTCACCGCGGACCTGGGCAAGTACACGGACATGCACATCTTCGCCAAGGCCTTCCCGGAGCGGTTCTTCCAGATGGGCATGGCCGAGCAGCTGCTCTTCGGCGCCGCCGCCGGCCTGGCCGAGACCGGGCTGGTGCCGTTCGCGTCCACCTACTCGGTGTTCGCAGCCCGCCGCGCCTATGACTTCCTCTGCCTGGACGCTGCCGAGCCAAACCTGAACGTGAACATCGTGGGCGGCCTGCCCGGCCTGACCACCGGGTACGGCCCCAGCCACCAGGCCACGGAGGACATGGCGATCTTCCGCGGCATGCCCAACCTGACCATCGTGGACCCCTGCGACTCGATCGACATCGAGCAGGCGGTCCCCCAGCTCGCAGCCTCCGAAGGACCCACCTACCTGCGCCTGCTGCGCGGCAACGTGCCCACTGTCCTGGACGAGTACGACTACACGTTTGAACTGGGCAAGGCCAAGGTCCTGCGCGGCGGCAACGACGTGGTGTTCATCTCCTCCGGCCTGATGACCATGCGTGCCCTCCAGGCAGCCAAGGCGCTGGCGGCACACAACGTGGACGTCGCCGTCGTGCACGCCCCCACCATCAAGCCCTTCGACGCCGAAACCGTCCTTAAGGAGATCAACACGGACAGGCTGGCCGTCACCCTGGAAAACCACTCCGTAGTGGGCGGCCTGTTCGAGACCGTTGCGTCCGCCGTCGTGACTGCCGGCGTGGGCAAGCGCGTGGTGCCGGTGGCACTGCCGGACCAGTTCCTGGACGCCGGCGCACTGCCCACCCTGCACCACCGCTACGGCCTGGCCGTGGACCGGATCGTGGCCAAGGTCCTCGCCGAACTCGGCTAGGGAAAGCCGGAAATGCAGAAAGCACGGCACCGGTCCTAAGCCGGAGCCGTGCTTTCTGCCGTAAGATCGAACCACTACCGACTGTAAACAGTCGACTTATGACATTGAGGACAGAAGCCATGGCCGGATTGACCGCCCCGCTGCTGGGACTTGAAAGGAAGAGCCTGCGCGAGCAGGCCCTCTCCGCGCTGCGGACCGCCATCACCAGTGGCGAGCTGGAGCCCGGGCGGCACCTGGTGGAGACCGAACTGTCCGAGATGCTGCAGATCAGCCGCGGCACCCTCCGCGAAGCCCTCCGCCAACTGGAGCAGGAAGGCCTGCTGTCCGCCGGGCCCCGCGGCAGGCTGTCGGTCCGGCACCTGGACGAAAAGGAAATCCGGGACATCTACGCCGTCCGCGCCGCCCTGGAGTCCCTCGCCGCCCGGACCCTGTGTGAACTGCCGGACCGGCAGCAGGTCACCGAGTCCCTGCACAAGGCCGTCGACGCCATGGACGCCGCAGCCAACGGCACCCTGGAGGAACGGATCGAATCGGACCTCGAGTTCCACCGCACCCTCTGCCGGCTCACCGGAAACGAAACGCTGCTCCACTCGTGGGAATCACTGGAGGGCTCCATCCGGATGTCCATCATGTTCGCGGGCCTGGAAAAGGGTGTCAGCAACATGAGCGTGGACCGCCACAAGGACATCGTGGCTGCCATCGACACCGGGGATGCCACCCTGGCACGCAAGACCATCCTGGAGCACATGGACACCGCCGCCGCCAACCTGGTGGCGTAGCTTCCGCCCTTTCACGTGCCCGTCCGGGAATCTCAACGGGTTCCCGCCCGTTAACTTACTGCGCGGTAAATAACCGCGGCGTTAACGAGGGATGGTATGACGGCAAAGTTTGTGTCATTCGAGGACGACGCCGGGAAGGTCACCCGGTATGCCCGCCACGACAACGGCGGCGGGCTCATCGCGCCCGGAGCCACGGTGGCGGAGAGCGCCAGGATCGGGGCCCTGACCTACGTGGAACACGGCGCCAGGGTGGGTTCGGGCTGCCGCATTGGACATGGCAGCTGGATCGACCGGGACGCGACCATTGGTGACCGGACGGTGATCGGGGACGGCGTGCGCATCGGCCGGGGCACCGTGATCGGCAACCGGGTGCACATCGGCAGCCACTCGCGGATCGGTTCCAGCGTGCTGATTGAGCACGGCGTCCATTTGGATACCGACAGCACAGTGCCTGACGGCAGCGAGGTCCTGGCCGGGGCGCACTCACGCCTGGCACCGGCAAGGCACCGGACCCACCGGAAGGCCAAGGGCGGGATCGCGGCCTAATCCTCCGCTGGGCAAAGGTCTGTACCTGCGGTCAGGAAGCAGTGCTTCCGCGCACCACCAGGTCCGCCGGATAAATGACGGACTCCAGGGCGATCCCCGGCTCCTCAATGGCCCGGGCGAGAAGCCGTCCTGCGGTTGCCGCCATGTCAACCATGGGATGGGCCACCGTGGTGAGTCCCAGTCCGTTTGCCGCCTGGATGTCGTGGTTGTCGAAGCCCACCACCGCCACATCCTCCGGAACGCGACGACCCGCGGCGCGCATCGTGTCCACGACGCCAAGCGCCATGAGGTCGGATGCAGCGAACACGCCGTCCAGCCCAGGCGTCCCGTCCATGAGGCTCTTCGCTGCGTCGGCACCTCCCGCCGTCGTAAAGTCGCCGTGGATGACGGGCCCGGGCTGGAGGCCGGCTTCCCTAAGTCCCTGCAGCCATCCGTCCAGGCGGTCGACGGCGGCCGTCATGTCAGTGGGGCCGGCGATACTTCCGAGCCTGGTGCGGCCGATGCCCGCCAGGTGCCGTGCCGCCAGTCGTCCGCCCTCGAAGTTGTCGAGGTCAACGTAGGGAATCCCGGATGCCGTGTCCCACGGCCTGCCGATGAAGACAGTTGGCAACCCGGTGGCGCCCAGGGTTTCCACCCAGTCGTCGGCGCGGTGGTGGGACACCACGATCGCACCGTCGACGTGGCCACCGCGAAGGTAGCGGATGGTCCGTGCGGAGTCGTCCCCTGCCCGGGACATGAGCAGGACCAGCTGCAGGTCCGTGTCCCGGAGTGCTTCATTGACTCCGGTGATCACCGCGGCGAAATACGGGTCCATCATGACCCGGGCGTCCGGCTCGGGGATGACCAGCGCCACCGAACCCGTGCGCCGGGTGACCAGGCTTCGCGCCGCACGGTTTGGCGTGTAGCCCAGCGCCACGATCGCAGCGTCAACCGCGGCCTGGGCTTCCGGGCTCACCTTGGATCCGCCGTTGATGGCACGCGAAGCAGTGGATCGGGACACGCCGGCGGCCGATGCCAGGTCCTCCAGGGTGGGACTTGTCCGCCCTGCTACGGCCAGGGCATCGCGGCTGGTCTTTTCGTTCATTACACCGACAATACGACACCACTCCCGCGTGGGAGCGCTCCCGTGAAACCCTTGCCGAGACAAAAACCCGATGCTAGGCTTCCCCGACGGGAGCGCTCCCACCACTCGACCCCGGCTGCCTGTCGCAGCCGTCGTGGTCGTCCAGCCCCTCCACTGACAGGACCAGCAATGCCGCTAGCCTTACGCCCTGATTCATCCGGCCCCCTTCCAGCGGATCGCCGGCGTCATCCCGGCACCGTTGCGGCCGCCACCGCCCTTCTCGTTGGACTTTTCGCCGCCGGCGGGACCGCTCCGGCGCACGCCGTGCCGTCAGCCCCGTCCACGGCACCAGCACAGCAGGCACCCGCCGCGCCGGAAACTCCACCCCAGGCAGTGCAGAACCCGTTCGGCCCCAATACGTACGTATTCGACCCCAGCATGCCGGTGGCGCAGATCCAGGCCACGGTTGATGCGATCGCCGCCCAACAGGTGGACGATGAAATGGGCTCAAAGCGCTACTCACTGCTGTTCAAACCCGGCACCTACGGCACTCCCGAAGAGCCGCTGATCGTCCAGGTGGGCTACTCCACCGAGGTGGCCGGGCTCGGCGCTGCCCCCACTGATGTCACCATCAACGGCCACGTGGACGTCTACAACCGCTGCCTCACCGCGGACAACTGCATCGCGCTGAACAACTTCTGGCGCTCCCTGTCCAACCTCACCATCAACGTCACAGGTCTCGAAGGCTGCCGCAGCTCCGCCAACTTCTGGGCAGCATCCCAGGCCTCCCCCATGCGCAGGGTCAACATCACCGGCGGCAACCTCTCCCTGATGGACTACTGCACCGCCGGTCCGCAGTACGCCAGCGGCGGCTTCATAGCGGACTCAAAGACGGGTGCCGTCATCAATGGCTCCCAGCAGCAGTACCTGGTGCGCGACAGCAGCATCGGCAGCTGGTCCAACGGAGTCTGGAACCAGGTGTTCTCGGGCGTGAACGGGGCACCTGCCGATTCCTTCCCGAACCCGCCGTACACCACGCTGGACAGCACCCCGATCAGCCGTGAGAAGCCATACCTGACCGTGGATCCGGCCGGCGAGTACAGCGTGTTCGTGCCAGCCGTCCGCCAGGACTCCGCGGGGACCACATGGGAAAACGGTCCGACGGAGGGCCGCAGCATCCCCTTGGCCGACTTCTACATCGCCAAGCCCGGCGATTCAGTGCAGGCCATCAACTCCCAACTGGCCCGCGGAAAGAACCTCATCCTGACCCCCGGGGTCTACGACATTGACCACAGCATCGAGGTCAAGAGGGCCGGAACCGTAGTGCTCGGGCTCGGAATGGCAACACTTACCGCCGTCAACGGATCGGTTCCGCTGACGGTGGCGGATGTCCCTGGAGTGGACATCGCTGTGGTCACCGTCGACGCGGGCGAGGTCAACTCCCCTGCCCTGATGCGCATCGGCAAGGCAATCCCGGGCGCAGGGGGCGACCCCGCCAACTCTGCCGTGCGCAGTGATCCCGCCAACCCCACCACGCTCCACGACGTGTTCTTCCGCATCGGCGGACCCCACGTGGGCAAAGCCTCGGTCAGCTTGGAGGTCAACAGCGACAACGTCCTCCTTGACCACATCTGGGCCTGGCGCGCCGACCACGGTAACGGCGTCGGCTGGACCACCAACACCGGCCGGAACGGCGTCATCATCAACGGCGACAACGTCACTGCCACGGGTCTGTTCGTGGAGCACTACCAGGAGTACAACGTCATCTGGAACGGTGAAAACGGCAAAACCATCTTCTTCCAGAATGAACTGCCCTACGACGCCCCCAATCAGGCCGCCTGGCAGCACGATGGGGTCCTGGGTTGGGCCGGCTACAAGATCGCAAACACCGTCAAAACCCACGAACTGTGGGGCGGCGGCAGCTACGTGTACAACAACGTGGACCCCACCATCCACGCAACCCGCGGTTTTGAGGTGCCGGTCACACCGGGCGTGAAGCTGCACAGCCTGCTGACAGTCAACCTGGGCGCCGGCACGCTGGACCACGTGGTCAATGACACCGGCGCACCCGTCTCAACGGACGCCGTCGGAGTACCCAGCTATGTAGCCGATTTCGGCTGAAGGAGCTGAAGACCATTCAGTAAGGATGCAGGGCGCGGAGCCGGAAGTGAATGCCGGCACCGCGCCCTTATCCGCTCCGTGCCTGCCTCGACGCCAGCGCCGATGCGCCCCACACCGCCAGAAGCAGCGCCACCAGCAACAGGCCGGCGTCGCCCAGGTCGATTGATCCGAGCCACGCAATCAGCGGGTCGTCGAGGGCAAACGCGGCATGGAAGAACCCGCCCAGGGTGATCACGGCGATGAACAGTGCCGAGGCTGCGGAGATGCCCGTGACCAGCGCGTTGAAGCCGAGCTTCCGCTGGGGGTGGTCCAGGGCTGAGCGATACATCCGCATCATGGCCATTCCGTTCAGCGAGTCGCACAGGGTCATGGCGGCAGCGAAGCCAAGCGGCAGCGCAAGCAGGGCGAAGGGCGGCACGCCGGCCAGCGAGGCCGCCGTCGCCATCATCAGCAGGCCGATGGTGGTGGCGGTATCGAACCCCAGTCCGAAGAGGAAGCCGATGATGTAGACGTTCCGCGGCCGGCGCACCCGGGACAGGGGCTTGGCGAGGAGCCGCGCCACCAGGCCCTGCGGCTCCAGGTCCCGGGGATCGACGGCGGCGCCGCCCCGGGAGCGCCGGTAGGCAGCAAGCGAACGCGTGAATGCGGAGCCGTTGAACATGCCCAGGGCCAGCAGGAACACCCCGGACACCCCGCTGCCTACCAGGCCGAGGACCAGATTTCCGGCATTGCCTTCCTGCATCAGCCCACCCAGCATCGATGCACCGGCGACTACCAGGACACCTGCCAGGGCCACCACCGAACTATGGCCCAGGCTGAACGCGAAGCCGACACTCACCGGGTCCTGCCGGTCGGCCACGAACTTGCGGGTGGAGTTGTCGATCGCGGCCAGATGGTCCCAGTCGTAGCTGTGCTTTACGCCCGCAAGGTAAGCGGTCAGGACCAGGCCCCAGGTCAGCGGCTGGCTCCCTCCGGTGATGTTTCCGGCGAGCAGAAGTACGACGGCGGCGGCATGGAGCGCGGCCACCGCACCAAAAGTGAACAGCACCCGGGTCCGGAGCGGCAGTGCGTCCCGGCCACGGTAGAGGTCGCCGATACTTGCCATCAGTGTTTCCTCAGGTCCAGCGGGGCCTGCCCGAACCAGCGCTTACGCAGGTAATCCGTGCAGGATCGAAGCAGCAGATTCAGTTCATCGGTGCTGTTGGAGAGGCTGCGCAGCACCAGCCCGGTGGTTCCGGACACGGTGCGGGTCAGGGAGATGCCGGTCAGCGCGTCCCGGCCGGCGGTCAGCCCGTGCAGTTCGTCGGCGAGCCCCTGGTCCACCCGCGCGTCCACCACTACCAGCGACCCCAGATGGCTGTAGCCCTCCATGAAACCGAGCCCGGTGACGTCGTGGAGCGGCGGCCGGATGAGCAGGTTGTCCAGCGCCAGCAGTTGGGTGCCCTGATCGGTTTCGACACGAATCTCGTTCCGCAGCCGGACTTCCTGGTACCGGAAAGCGGCCCCGTCCGGCGACCACCCCGGGGTCACCACTTCCGCCATGACAATGCTCGACGACGGCCGCAGGGTCACGGAGGTCCGTTGCCGGTAGCTGGCCTCACGGTAGGCGATGAGCTGGTCCGGCATGAGTTCCAGCCGCGCCCCCTCCCCCAACCGGACAGCCATCCGCTGCTCCGCAAAAGACCCAGGAGTCCGATAAACCTTGGTAGCGGACTGCGTCGTCAGCAACAGAGAAGCAGAGTCACCAACTTCCACATCAACGAGGAAAAGATCCGCCCCCAGATAGGCCCCGCCAGGATTGACGACGACATAACAGACCTGCCCGGAGTCATCCAGATAGTGCGGTCGCATCACCCGTAAGGCACCCCGGTGGTACTGGTGAGTCGCAACGGAACGCTGCCCCCGAACTGCGACCCGAAGCTCAAGCTCTCCCATCGGGGGCCGATCAGCGGACGCGGGTGGAAGGGGCCGCGGCGTGGCGGGCACCGCGAAGCGGGCACGGCCCCTTCCACCCGCGGGCGCAGGCCCCGGTGACCCGAGCGCTGAACCCAAGGCCGCCGTCGGACTCATGAGGCCAAATCAAGCATCAGAACGTCGCGCCGAATCCATTCGATGACGGCATCGAGCCCCTCATCAGTTTTGAGGTTGGTAAAGCAGAACGGCTTAGACCCTCGGAACTCGCGGGAGTCCCGTTCCATGACGGCGAGGTCCGCGCCGACGTGGGGTGCGAGGTCGGTTTTGTTGATGATGAACAGGTCGGACTTGATCATGCCCTGGCCGGCTTTGCGGGGGATTTTTTCGCCTTGGGCCACGTCGATGATGTAGATGGAGAAGTCCACGAGTTCGGGGCTGAAGGTGGCGGAGAGGTTGTCGCCGCCGGATTCGACGAAGATGACCTGCAGGTCAGGATGCCGTGCCTTGAGCTCCTCGATGGCCGCGGTGTTCATGGAGGTGTCTTCGCGGATGGCGGTGTGCGGGCAGCCGCCGGTTTCGACGCCAATGATGCGGTCCACGGGGAGGATGCCGTTGGCGGCGAGGATTTTGGCGTCCTCGATTGTGTAGATGTCGTTGGTGATGGCGGCCATGGAGATGTCACCGCTCATGTGCCGGGTGAGCCGCTCCACGAGCTGGGTTTTGCCGGCGCCGACGGGTCCGCCGATGCCGATTTTGATGGGTTCACTCATGGTTTCCTCCTGCTAGCTCATAAACATCCGGGCACGTTGGCGTTCGTGCCGCATTTGCGAAATTTCGAGTCCGGGGCTGACGGCGCCAAGGTCGTCCGGCGTGAGGCGGGCGATCACTTCGACGGCGGCAGCAACGCCGTCGGCCGCCTCCCGCAGGAGCCGCTGGCCGGCGTTCTGGCCCAGCGGGATGGCGCGGACGGCATTCTGCGTCAGGGTGGTAACGGTGGCGAAAAGGTACGCGGCGAGCGCCTCCTGCTGGGGCACGCCGAGGGAGCGGGCGACTACGGCGAACGCGAGCGGCTGGTGCCCGGCAGCCCGCCCGCTGCGCACCAGGTCCCGGTACAGTTCCAGCGCAGGAGACGGAAAGACCTCCCCGCCGATCTCGAGCAGCCGCGACCCCATCTTGAGGGAGGCCTCCCGAACCTGCCGCGGCAAAAGAGAAGCAGACAAGAGAGCATCCAACTCCCCAAGATCCACACCCTCATAAAGAAACCGAATGGCCAACCCATCCGAGTAAGTAAGCGACTGCGAGATGAAGGCGGACAACCAAACCCCAAAACCTGCCTCATCAACCACGAGTCCCCGGTCGATGTAGCTTTCAAAACCCAGAGAGTGCGCAAAGGCCCCGGTAGGAAGCGCCGAGTCAGTGAGCTGCTGAAGAGCAAGCTGGTAACTCATAACCACGCTCTCAAGGCCACGTGCCCGCCCAACCCGGCGGAGGCGGGAGATAGGGGCCGCGGCGTGGCGGGCACCGCGAAGCGGGCACGGCCCCTATCTCCCGCCGAAGCCCCCACGGCGCACCCAGTCGACCGAGCCGAAGGCGATGAACTAGTGCGAGTGTTCAGCATGGCGGAAAGGTACAGGGAGGACGCGTTCCTGGCGGGTGTAGGGCACTGAGTTGTGGCGGAGGTAGTCCTCGACGGTGTGGTCGTAGGCGCACACCATGACGTCGGCTCCATATTCAGAAGACGAGTCGAAGAACTGTGCCTGGAGGTGCCGGTTGCCGAGGGAGTGTGCCGTGACGCCCATTTCGTGGAGGGTGCGGGGTGTGATGACCAGGACGTCGGTGGGCAGGACGGAGACGACGATCATGTTGGTCTCTTCGACGTGCAGGATGTCGCCGTCACGGAGGTCTCCGGAGCCGACGGGGAGGCGGATGCCGATTTCCTTTCCGTGGTCGGTGGTGGCGCGCTGGATGCGTTTGACCAGGGAGGCGCTGGGGAGCACCACTTTTTCGCGGTGGAGCCCGGCATAGGTTTCAGGGTCCGGCAGGTCGTGCAGGTTGCCGAGGACTTTTTCGATGATCACGTGGGACTCCGGGGGCTTGGAAGAAATCAGAAGAGGAAGTAGCGCTGGGCCATGGGCAGGACGTCGGCGGGTTCACAGGTGACGTCGTCGCCGTCGACGGTCACCTGGTAGGTTTCCGGGTCCACCTGGATGTCGGGTGTGGCGTCGTTGTACTTGAGGTCCGCTTTGGTCAGGGTGCGGATGCCGGAGACGGGCCGGATGACCTTTTCCAGCCCGAGTTCTTCGGGCACACCGGCCTTGATCGCGGCCTGGGACAGGAAGGTGATGGAGGACTGCTGCACAGCCTTGCCGAAGGTGGCGAACATGGGCCGCATGGTGCGGGGCTGCGGCGTGGGGATGGAGGCGTTGGCGTCCCCCATCAGGGCGTAGGCGATTTGGCCGCCTTTGAGCACCAGTTCCGGTTTGACGCCGAAGAACGCGGGATCCCAGAGGACCAGGTCGGCGAACTTGCCCACTTCCACGGATCCGACGGAGTCTGCGATCCCCTGCGCGATGGCCGGGTTGATGGTGTACTTGGCCACGTAGCGCTTGAGCCGGAAGTTGTCGCTGCCCTCGGAACCGTGCGCACCGCCAGCGCTGTCCCCCCGGGGGTCTTCCAGCGCACCCCGCTGCTTCTTCATCTTGTCCGCCACCTGCCAGGTGCGGGTGATGACCTCGCCCACCCGGCCCATGGCCTGGGAATCGGAGGAGGTGATGGAGAAGATGCCCAGGTCCTGCAGGACGTCCTCGGCGGCGATGGTCTCGGCGCGGATGCGGGAGTCGGCGAAGGCCACGTCCTCCGGGATGTCCGGGTTCAGGTGGTGGCACACCATGAGCATGTCCAGGTGCTCTTCGATGGTGTTGCGCGTGTACGGCAGCGTGGGGTTGGTGGACGCGGGCAGGACGTTGGGCATGCCGGCGATCCTGATGATGTCCGGTGCATGCCCGCCGCCGGCGCCCTCGGTGTGGAAGGTGTGGATGACGCGGCCGTCGATGGCGCGGATAGTGTCCTCCACGAAACCGCACTCGTTCAGGGTGTCGGTGTGGATGGCCACCTGGACGTCGTACTCGTCCGCCACCTTGAGCGAGGTGTCAATGGAGGAGGTGGTGGATCCCCAGTCCTCGTGGACTTTGAGTCCGATGGCACCAGCGCGGACCTGCTCGGCCAAAGGTTCGACGGCGGAGGCGTGGCCTTTGCCGAAGAATCCGATGTTCATGGGCAGCCCCTCGGCGGCCTGCAGCATGCGCTGGATGTGCCACTTTCCGGGGGTGACGGTGGTGGCCTTGGTGCCTTCGGCAGGGCCGGTGCCGCCGCCGATCATGGTGGTGACGCCGCTGGCCAGGGCGGTGGGCACCTGGTCCGGGGAGATGAAGTGGATGTGGGTGTCGATGCCGCCGGCGGTGAGGATCTTCCGCTCCCCGGCAATGATTTCCGTGCTGGCGCCGATGACGAT
The DNA here is from genome assembly GCF_059414945.1 of Arthrobacter sp. SAFR-179. Lineage (NCBI taxonomy): Bacteria > Bacillati > Actinomycetota > Actinomycetes > Micrococcales > Micrococcaceae > Arthrobacter > Arthrobacter sp. SAFR-179. The sequence goes on along the minus strand of NZ_JBPFDM010000007.1, from coordinate 57,401 downwards.
GTCCACGCCGTCAGTGATCTGCGGGTTGCCGGCCTTGCCGATCTTGAGGATGTGGCCGTCCCTCAGGGCGACGTCCGCTTTGTAGATGCCGGTGTAGTCCAGGATCACCGCATTGGTGATCACGGTGTCCGGGATGGCGCCGCCCTGGCCGTCGTCGTCCCTTGCCGCCTGGCCGTTCTGGCCCATGCCGTCGCGGATCACCTTGCCGCCGCCGAACACCACTTCCTCGCCGTAGACGGTGAGGTTATTTTCGATCTCGAGGAACAGGTCGGTGTCCGCCAGGCGGATTTTGTCCCCGGTGGTGGGGCCGTACAGGTCGGCGTACTGCCGGCGTGGAATCTCGAAGCTCATTGCGCGTCCCCTTCCGTAGCAGACCCACCCGGCCGGGCGCCGCCGTCGAGCTTTCCATTGACCGCGTTGCTGAGCCCGAACACCTCGCGGCGCCCGGCCAGCTCGATCAGCCGCACGCTCCGGGAGTCCCCCGGTTCAAAACGGGCAGCCGTCCCAGCGGGAATGTCCAGGCGCCGGCCGTAGGCAGCGTCCCGGTCGAAGGACAGTGCGGCGTTGGCCTCCGCAAAGTGGAAGTGGGAACCCACCTGCACGGGCCGGTCGCCGCTGTTGGTGACAGCAACCTCGATTGCCTCCCTGCCCGCGTTCGCGGTCACTGGTTCCGGCCGGAGCACGTACTCGCCTGGAATCATTGCGGCTCTCCTCAGCGGATGGGGTTGTGGACGGTGACCAGCTTGGTGCCGTCGGGGAACGTGGCCTCGATCTGCACGTCGTGGATCATCTCCGGCACACCCTCCATGACGTCCCCGCGGCTGAGGAGCGTGGTGCCGTAGCTCATGAGGTCGGCGACGGTCCTGCCGTCCCGGGCGCCCTCGATCAGTTCGTAGCTGATGATGGCCACGGCCTCGGGGTAATTGAGCTTCAGGCCGCGTGACTGCCGGCGCCGGGCCAGGTCCGCGGCCACCACAATCATCAGCTTTTCCTGCTCGCGCGGCATCAGATGCATGGACTTCCCTTCGACGGCCAACGGCGTGGGGTCCAGCGTAAACCCGGCACGTTTCCACCAGGTTTCAGCAGCATCAGGCCGCTCTATCCAGCAGACCTCACTTATTGAGCCGGCCGAGGATCTCCCCGCTGGACTGGACCGGCTGGCGGTAAGTGGTGGAGAGGATGCGAAGCATGTCGGCGGCGTCCTGGTCGTCTTCGGAGGCCATGGCGTCCTTGGCATACGTCACGCGGACGTTGTGCGCGAAGGCGTCAGCGGCAGTCTGGGCGATGCAGTTGTGGGTGGAAACGCCGGCGAGCACCACCTCGTCGGCTCCCCAGTTCCGCAGCCGGGCCAGCAAGTTGGTGCCCACAAAAGCGCTGTCCCTGGTTTTGTTCAGCTGGGGCAGATCCCCGGTGATGAGCCCCGGCACGGACTGGGCCTGCTCACTGCCGCGGAAGATGAACCCCTGGTCGTCGTCGAGCATGCTGAGGGTCCAGGTGGATTTGTCCCGCTCGTGTTCGGTGCCCACCAGCAGCGCCTTGTGCCCGGCTGCTGTGAACCCCTCCAGCAGGCGGTTGCACTCGCTGACCACCCGCTCCTGCTGGGCTGCCAGCTCTGGGGCTTCGAAGAACGCGTTCTGCATGTCGATGACCAGGAGGGCAATCATGGGGCACCTTTCCGCCTCTTGAACCGGTGCCATCTCTGTACCCGCAAGCGGCGCAGGCAAAACCTGCAGACGCAGAATCTAGGGCGCCGATTCCCGGATTTTCAGCTCGAAGCCGGCCTCCACGTGCACGCCGGCACTGGATGTTTCACGGCCGGCGATCCGGTCCAGCAGCAGGCCGATCGAGCGTTCGGCGATCTCGTTCATTCCCGGAGAAACCGTGGTCAGGGACGGTGAAGCGAACCGGGCTTCGTCGATGTCGTCAAAGCCGGCCACGGCCACATCCTGCGGCACTTTGACCCCGCGGATCAGCAGTTCGTGCAGTGCGCCGAGTGCCAGTACGTCATTGAGCCCGAAGACGGCGTCGAATTCCACGCCCGATTCCAGCAGCCCGGCAACGGCTGCGGCCCCGGTGTCGCGGCGCCATTCCGCGGGCGCCACGAGCGCAGGGTCGAACGGGATGCCCGCCTCCCCCAGCGCCTTCCGGTACCCGTTCAGGCGCAGGCCCGCGCTGCCGGCGGTTTCCGCGGCATTGGCTCCGATCACGGCGATACGACGGCGGCCGGCGGCCAGCAGGTGCGCCGTGAGCGCAGCCGCGGCTTCCTCGTTCTTCATGGTCACCAGGTCAAAGCGGGGATCCTTGATGTGCTCGCCGAGCATCACCAGCGGCTTGGTGCCTGCCCGCGCGGCAATGGCCTCGGCGTCCACCACCAGCGGCGTGAACAGCAGGCCGTCCGTGAGTTGCCGGAACGTCCCCTGCAGGGCGCCAAGTTCAACGGCCGCCTCGGCATCGGACTGCTCCACCAGCACACGGTAGCCGCGGCGGGAGGCGGCCTTCATCAGTTTGGAGGCGAGCTCGGCGTAGTACGGGGCCGAGAGATCGGACAGGACCAGCCCCAACATGGAGGTCTTGCCGGACCGGAGGCTGCGGGCAGTGAGGTTTGCCTCGTAGCCCAGCTCCGCGATGGCGTCCTGCACCCGCTGCTTGGTGGCCGGCCGGATGAATTCGTAGTCGTTCAGGACATTGGAAACGGTCTTGAGGGAAACGCCGGCCGCCCGCGCGACGTCGTTCATGGTGACTGCCATTAACGTTCTTTTCCTGCTTTCGCCGCCGCTTTGGCAGCCTGCTTGCTGGCCCGCACCTTTGCCAGGGATTCCGGATCCACGATGTCTGCCACCGAGAGGTAGCTTCCGTCCTCGCCGTAGTGACCGGCGGCTTCACGCCATCCGGGCGCCTGGAGGCCGCGCTGCTTGCCCAGGAGCGCCAGGAAAATCTTCGCCTTCTGCTCACCGAATCCGGGCAGGGCCTTGAGCCGGCGCAGCACCTCGGCGCCGTCCGGTGAACCTTTGGTCCAGATGGCAGCAGCGTCGCCGTCCCACTCGCTTTGGACGGCCTCGGCCAACGCCTGGACACGGGCCGCCATGGAACCCGGGAACCGGTGGACGGCGGGCCGTTCCTTGAACATCTCCACGAACGCCTGGGGGTCCTGGGCGGCAATGGCTTCCGGCTTCAGCGACCCCACCCGGCTGCGGATCTTCTCGGGACCGGCGAAGGCCGATTCCATCGTCACCTGCTGGTCCAGCAGCATGCCGGTCAGCAGGGCGAAGTCGTCCTCACTCAACAACTTGTCCGCGGCGGGATCGCCAGTGATGTGCAGTTCCATGCCGTCCATCCTCCCACCTACGGGCCGCCGTCGTCATAAGGATGCCCACGCCCTGCTGCCCCGGTGGGTCAGCTGTTCACGGCCAGCCGGATCATGGACCAGGAAACGGCGGGGAGTTCGGCGGTAAGCCGGCCGCCGTCCACCTTCACGGAGCCGTTTTCAGTGGGCAGGACCGAGGTGGAATCATCGGCGCTGGCCTTCCAGTACGGGTCCTTGTTGGCATAGGTCACCGCCTCCACCAGCCGGACATCGCCCAGTCCCGCCACGGCTGCATCCAGCGCCAATGCCTTCTCCGCAGACCGGTTGACGGCGAACACCACGGCCTCGCCCTTGTCCGCGTCGTAGGTGGCGACGGCGGACAGGGCGGCCACATCGGTTGTCTTGCCGCCGCTGACCAGCGGGGATTCGACGGCGAGCTTCAGGACCGTGCCGGAAGCGTGCCGGGAGGTCAGGGCGAACGGGTGGAAGGTGGTCTGCTTCCAGGCCCGCCCGCCGGGCTCGGTCATGATGGGTGCGATGACGTTCACCAGCTGCGCCAGGCTTGCCGAGTGGACACGGTCGGTGTTCCGGAGCAGCGTGACCAGCAGGTCTCCCACCACGACGGCGTCTGCCACCGTGTAGGTGTCCTCCAGCAGGACGGGGGCCACCGGCCAGTCCTTCCCGGTGGGTACCTTGGATTCGTCGCGGCTCATGTGCCAGACGTTCCACTCGTCGAAGGAGATGTTCACCTGCTTGGTGGACTTCTTCACCGACTTCACGTGGTCGATGTGGCTGACGATGTCATGGATGAACGCGTCCATCTTGTGTCCGGCGGCGAGGTGCTCCTGCAGGTCGCCGAAGTCCTCGAAATACTGGTGCGCCGAGATCAGGTCCACCAGCTCGTAGGTCTCGGCCAGGACAACGCGCTCCCACTCACCGAAGGTGGGCATGGTGGGCCCGGAGCTGCCGCAGGCCACCAGCTCCAGGTCCGGTTCTACCATGCGCATGGCTCGGGCGGTGTCCGCGGCCAGGCGCCCGTATTCCAGGGCATTCTTATGCCCGATCTGCCAGGGGCCGTCCATTTCGTTGCCAAGGCACCACATCCGGATGCCGTAGGCGTCGGCGGCCGCATTTGCGCGCCGCTGTCCGGAAAGGGCGGTGCCGCCGTCGATGTTGCAGTACTCGAGGAGGTCCAGCGCCTCCTGGACCCCGCGGGTGCCCAGGTTCACCGCCATCATGGGTTCCACGCCGGCCTTGGCGGACCACTTGGCGAACTCGTCCACGCCCACGGTGTTGGGATCGGTGGAATGCCAGGCGAGGTCCAGGCGCACGGGCCGCTGGTCCACCGGGCCTACGCCGTCCTCCCAGCGGTAGCCGGACACGAAGTTCCCGCCCGGGTACCGGACGGTGGACACTCCCAGTTCACGGGTGAGCTCAAGGACATCCCTGCGGAAGCCGTCGCCGTCAGCATCCGGGTGGTCCGGTTCAAAGATGCCGGTGTACACGCACCGGCCAAGGTGCTCAACAAAGGCACCGAAAGTACGACGGCGGACGGGCCCCACGGTGAACGACGGGTCAACGGTGATTTTTGCTGCGGCGGGTTCTGGCTGGGTCACGAAAGCATCCTCGGCTCGGTTTTTACAACGTTATAGAAATATTGTTGAGGGCCCCGTGCCGTGAGTCAAGTGTTTTCTTCCGCCGCGGCGCAGCGCTGCCGCTGCCTTGGATTGCAGTCCCAGGCGGCGCTCACCTGCGGCAACAATCCAAAGCGGTGCCACAGCGTGCAGGGCCAAGTACTACCTAATCGAAAAAACAGGTACTGGATACGCATCCACCGGAGGCTGGACGGCAATTAGGTTTTTCACAGAGACAAGACCTGTTCTGCTTCGGCGGTACTTGGCTCACTAGGGGGTGTGAGACTGGCAATGCATGCACGACAGGTAAACCCAGGCTTCCCGGTCCATAGGACACGGGTATCAAGCGGGGCCGGCGACGAGGAGTCCTTCGAGACCAAGGGCTCTCCCCCAGCCGTCGCCGGCCCTCCCCACCCTGCGGGCGCCCGCAGGCTGCGCGTGCCCCATCCGGAGCCCGCAGGCCAGGAACGCGGTGCGCCCCGGAACCCGGCCCTCGTGCTGGACCTGGTCAACGGCGCGCAAACCCTCTCCGAATCCCTCGACCTGCTGGTGGCTGCGTCAGCCGGGCATGTGGCCGCCACGGCCGGGATCGACGTCGGCTGCGGCCTGGTGCTGCACCAGCCCAAACGGACGCCTGCCGTTACGGGCACCACCGTTGAAGTGGAGCGCCTGCTGGACTGGGAACGGGACATGGCCGAGGGCCCGGTCACCGACGTGATGTCCGGCGGGCACCCGGTTGCGGTGCTCCAGCGGAACGGGGACTTCCGGTGGCAGAACTACTCCGCACAGCTGCAGCTCTCCGGGTTCGGCAGCGCCCTGGCCGTGCGGCTTCGCCTGGATACTGACCTCCCGGCAGATGACCGGGGCAACGGCAGCAGCGAGCCGGGCCAGTCCGCCGCTGCGCTGGCCTTCTTCGCCCACGACTCCAAAGCCTTCCCGCTGCAGGCCATTGCCGAGGCACGCACGTTCGCGGCACTGGCAACCAAGAGCCTGCAAATGGCAATCAACCTGCACGCCGCCCGCTCGCTGGCCACCGACCTCCGCTCGGCCCTGGACAGCCGCACGTCCATCAACGTTGCCTGCGGCGTGATCATGGCGCAGAACAGATGCTCCTACGAGGAGGCCTTCTCCATCCTCGCAAAGGCGTCGAGCCACCGGAACATCAAGGTGCGCAAGGTGGCAGAAGAGCTGCTGGACCGGCTGCCGGAAGGTGCACCGCGCTCACACTTCGGCCGCTGACGCGGTTCACGGTTGACGCCGGCCCGATTGGGTAGGGGAGAACCAGGACCAAGCAGCGGGAGGGGGCGCACGGATGGAAGGCGAAGAGCCGGACGGCCGGCGTGCCCTCATCAGCGCCCCCAGCTGGCTCGCCGGACCACTCGCCACCCTCCCGGGACTGGCTGCCCATCTTGCAGGTGGGGGCCAGCCGCCCGCAGCCGCCATTGTTGCGGCGCTGGCAGCGTTGCTCAGCCTGGCGGCGGTGGTCCTGGAGCGACTTGCCCTGCGGCGGAACCGGCCGGCGTCGGCGCAGCTTCCCGGCTGGGCAGTCCTGGTGGCGGCCGCTGCCGCGCAGCAATTGCTGCACCTGGCCTTCGCCGCCTTCGCCACGGCCAGTGCCGTCCCGTTGCCGGGCCACGACCATGGCGGGCCGCCCACTCCGGACGCCCCGTCGTCGCCCACCTCCCCGGCAACCCACTCGCTGCACCTGATGCTGTATCTGCATGCCGGCGCGGCGCTCCTTACCGCCGCCACTGTGGTGGGGTGGAACAGGCTCAGCCGGTGGGCCCGGGCACTGCGCCGGAGGCAGGCTCCCGTCAGGACGTGAGCGTGCCCCTGGCGATGCTCACGCTGGAATGCGCCGGGTTGCCGTCCATGGGCTCGTCTGACACATCCACCACCGGGTACTGGGCGAGGTCCAGGCCCGCGGGCACTTGGAAGGTTCCGGACGTGGAGTTCATGACGCCCAGGCTGACCAGCCGGGAAAGGTCCGGGGCGATCAGCCACACCTCCTGGTAGCCCTTGGCCTCATCCTTGTCCAGGTTGATTTCCAGATTGCGGGACCCGTCGCCCGCCGTCACCACCTTGGCCGATCCTGCGGCGGAGTGCTGGGCCAGCGGTGTCAGCTGGGCAGCGGCCAGCTGCTGGGGCTGGGGCGGACGGGTCACCGTCAACACTGCGCCAACAACCACCAGGACGGCTGCCGCGGCAGCTGCCACCCAAGTGCCGGGGCGCTGCCACCAGGTCCGGCGGCGGCGCAGGGGAACCACGTTCGACGGCGGCACGTGCGCAGGTGCCGGCTTAACGGCAGGGGCTGCGGGGGTTTCCTTGGCCGCACCCTCGGCCGCGCCCTTGGCCGAGTCCGGGGACAGCGGATCCTCCCGCACCGACTCGGACAGACCCAGTTCCCGGTGGATTCCAGCCCATACCTGCGGTCCGGGGACGGTCAAGCGGCTGGTGTCAGGGGTTGTCTTCACCGCATCCACGGTGCGGCGCAGGGCGGCGTAGTCGGCGGCGCATTCGGGGCAGGCAGCAAGGTGCTCCCGGCCGGCCGGGTCCTCCCAGCCGTCATAGAGCGCAAGGAGGCTCAACTGTTCCGGATCAAGATGCGGCATGGTCTACCTCCAATCTGCTTCGTAAATGCGACAGGCTCCGGCGGATGTGGCTCTTGACCGTACCAAGGGGAAGGCCCAGCTTGCGTGAAATCTGCTCGTGCGTCAGGTCCTCGTAGAAGGCGAGCTTCATGATGGACCCCTGCGGCTCGCCCAGCCTCTCCAATTCACCGTCCAGGAGCAGCCGGTCCGCCAGCATTTCCGCTGCCTCTGTTCCTGTGCCGGTGTCTTCCCCCATGCCGGCTCCGGCCGCGGCGAAGGCCTTTCGTGCTTCCCGGGCCGCGGCCGAGTGCGCGTCGGTGATGGCGTTCCGCGTGATTCCCACGATCCACGCAGGCAGCCTTGCCACCTGCGGGTTGAAAGTGTTCCGCGAGCGCCAGGCCCGGATGAAGACCTCCTGGGTCACGTCGTCCGCCGCCGCCCTGTCCGGCAGGGAACGCAGGGCCAGGGTGTGCACCAGGGGCGCGAACTCACGGTAGGCCGCTGCCAGCGCGTGCTCATCCCCGGCCAGGAAGGAGTCAGTGAGAGCGTCATCCCACCCGCGGGAAGCGTGCCCGGGAAGCGTCACAGGCAACTCCTTCCCGGCTTCGGCGCACGAGCTACTGGCTGGCCACCAATCATGCAGGAACGGGCTCATAAAGGAACCGGCTCATTCAGGAACTGCGGTGACAATCACATTGTCGCTGTAGTCCATGCGCTCGTCCAGCCATCTGCCGCCGCAGGTAACCAGTTTCAGTTGGTGCGGACCGGACCGGCGGAACAGCGCGCCGCCGTCGAACTTGTCCTTTGCCATCATTTCCACTCCCACCACCCGGTAGGTGAGCGGGGCGGCCCCATCCCGTCCCACCCGGATCAAAGTTCCGGCCGCGAGCGACTTCAGTGCCGAGAACGGCGCCCGGTCGGACTTCGTGTCGATGTGTCCGGCGATGACGGCGGTTCCCTCAGCCGCTCCCGGCGCCGGGCCGAATTTATACCAGGCCGCGCGGTCAAAGGCGTCAGGTATTTCCATTGCTCCCTCCGCGGACACTCCCCCGGCCACCACCGGCATGTTGATGGCGGTGCCCGCCACGGCCAGTGACGTTGGCGCCGGCACCGCCGCGGCGGCCGGCAGAGTGGCAGGCCGGACCGGGATCGGGCTGGTGGAATGGCCGGCAGGACCTGGGGAACCAGCCGGTCCGGTGGGGACAGTTGCGGCTGCCGGACCGCTGGGGGCAGCAGAGCCCTGCGACGGTGGGGAAAGCGGGGGATCGGCAACGATGGTGGCAGCCGTTGATTGGGCCGCCTGCCCGCTTGCGCTGCCGGAACTGCCTGAACCGGTGGAACCGCAGCCGGACAGAATCACCGCCACAGCCACCATCGCTGCTGCCGCCCCACCTGCCGGACGGCGACGGCGGTACTCCGCTGCCAGCGTCGTGCCTGCCTTCATGCCTGCCGCCTCCCTTCCGTTGCTGCTTGTTATTTGGTGTCCGGCGCAGGGGCCCGACCGTGCTGGCCGGGCCCCTGCGTTCGGTCCTTCAACCGGTTTCTGCCCCGGTTACAGCTGCGCCCGCCGGGTGTTGACCGCGCGGGCTGCGCCCACGGCCCCGGCGAGGAGGGCCAGCGCGGCCAGGCCGAATCCGGCAGTGGCAACGGCAGTGCCCGCTCCACCGGCAGCCGCGGAACCGTCAAGGGCACCGGGCACCGATGCCGGTGCGGAATGGAGGCCCTCGATGGTCTGGACGGCGAGTTTCAGGTTCTGGTCGGCCAGGCTGCCCCAGGCGTAGACGATGGTGTGGGTACCTTCGGCCACTGCCACGTCCGCCGGTCCGATCACCGGGGTGGTGGTGCCTGCGGCGGCCACCGCGGCGGGGACGGTGCCGGGATCGAGGGTGAGCGTCTTCTCGTTCGGGTTGGCAAGGTTGGTGATGACGGCGGTGCCGCCTGCCAGGACATCGACGGCGGGGGCAGCGGCCGCGTGCCGGACGGTCAGTTTGCCTTTACCTGCAGGGATTTGGGACACATCGTTGGTGAACAGGCTGGCGGTGGGCTTGCCGTCGGCGCCCAGGTGGGCTGCGGCCGTGTAGTTTCCGTTTGCAGCCAGGTTTACGCTGACCGGTCCAATGGCGGGCGCGGAGGCGTCGGCGGCATCGGCTGCCGTAATGGCGATCTCGTAGGTGCCGGCCGGCAGGGCCAGCGGCCCGGCAAGGGCTCCGGGGGCGAAGTCATCCAGGGTGCGGTCACCGTTGACCCACACATCCACGGTCAGTCCGGGAACACCGTGCAGCACGGACAGCTGGGCGTCCCCGTCTGCTGCGTGGGCCGGACCGGCCAGAGCGATTGCGGCTGCAATGGCTGCTGCACCGGCACCTGCGGTGAAGATTTTGTTGCGCATGTCCATCTCCTTGAACGGCCCGGCTGCCGGGCGTTTTTTGCTGACACTCCTACTACCGGCGCAACCCCGGATTTGGATGCAGAATCATGGAGATATTTTTTGGGCTCCTTGTGCGGGCCGCTAAAGCTGCCGGTTAGGCGGGGGCAGCCGTGCTGGCCCGCAGGATCAGTTCAGGCGGAACGACGGTGGAGCTCACTGCGGCGCCGGACTCGATCTCCTTCAGCATGATGTCCATGCAGCGGCGTCCCAGTTCCTCGAAGTCCTGGCGGACGGTGGTCAGCGGAGGCGTAAAGTACCCCGCCTCCGGCTGGTCGTCGAAGCCCACCACGGAGACGTCGTCGGGCACCCTGACCCCCGCTTCGGTGAAGGCGCGCAGCAGGCCCAGGGCCATCTGGTCATTACCAACGAAGATGGCCGTGGCCGTGCGTCCTGACGCCAGCTTGCGGCCAATGGCGTAGCCGCTGCCCGCGCTCCAGTCCCCTTCCACCAGCAGGGACTCATCCAGTCCGGCCTCCCGGAGGGCAGCACGCCACCCTGCTGCCCGCTCGGCACCGTCCGTCCAGTCAGGGGGGCCGGCGATATGCCCGATCTGGTGGTGGCCCTCCTTGATGAGATGTTCGACGGCGAGCCTGGCGCCCGCCCGCTGGTCCACCATGGCGCCGCTAACGGAAGCGCTGCCGGCCGAACCCACGGCCACCACGGGCACGGGAAGATTCATCTGCTCCAGAACGGCAAGGGTGTCCGAGTGCGGCACCAGCACGGCGATCCCGTCCACGGCCTGGTCCATGAAGTGGCCCACGGCGTTGGAGATGGCATCCCGGTTGACTTCCCGCAGGGCGGCGATACTGACGAAATAGCCGGCGTTGCGGGCTGCGTGTTCAACCCCCAGCAGGGTGTTCGCCGGGCCGTACTGGGAAAGCTCGCTTGCCAGCACGCCAATGGTCTGCGAGCGCCGCGTCACCAGGCTCCGGGCTGCGGTGTTGCGCCGGTATCCCAGCTCGGCAATGGCCGCCTCCACCCTTTCCCGGGTGGCCTTGCTGACGTTGGGGTGGTTGTTCACCACGCGGGACACGGTCTGGTGGGAGACACCTGCCACCTTGGCCACGTCTTCCAGGCGCGGCATCCGGCCCTTGCTGGTTTTTGCCATGAGCCTATTGTGCCTGTTGCAGCCGCTGCGGCCCCCGCCTGGCGGCTCAATGTTGCGGGTCCTGCCGCATCCTTGCGCGGCAGCCGGGCAGTGGGAAGGATGAAGCTGAACCAGCCTTTGCGATGAAGGAGCCGGCGGAATGACCAAGTATCTGATCTCGTTTCTCAGCGGCGCCATGGATATCCCGGACGGCGGCCTGCAGGCAGTGGCGGACGCGGCGCACGCAGTTGTCCAGGAGGCGAAGGACGCCGGCGTTTGGGTTTTCGGCGGCGGCATTGATGAGAGCGTTCCACCCGTGATGGTCGACGGCGACGGTACGGTCAGCCAGGGCACCTATCCCCAGACGGCGCAGATCGAAGGCGGCTACACGGTGCTGGAGCTGCCCACCTACGAAGCGGCGCTGCACTGGGCCGCGAAGATCGCTGCGGCCTGCCGCTGTGCCCAGGAAGTGCGGGCCTTCCAATACGATCCCGCCAGCTGACCCCGGCAAGCGCGTGAACCAGGCAAGCCGGTGAAACCGGCAGGAGCAGTGGACCTGGAGTATCCGTTCACAGGCCCTTGGCTGGTGCAGAATTCACCGGCGAACCGCGTACCCAGCCACGGCACACAGCTCTTCGCCACGGGCCACGCCATCGATTTCACCCCGGTGGACGGGAACGGGCGGTCTGCACCAATCACGTTTGTGGCGCTGTTCCGGCCCCAGCCGACGGAACAGTTCGTGGGGTTCGGCAGGGCCGTGACGGCTCCCGTCTCCGGGATTGTGCAGGCCGCCCATGACGGGGAGCCGGACCACGCCGCCTACCGCGGCTTTCCGTCCATCGGATACGCAGCGGCGCAGGCCAAACGGCTGCGGGAGGGGTGGCCGGCGCTTGCAGGCAACCACGTGATCATCGAGGGCAGTGGTGTCTTCATCGCCCTGTGCCATTTGAAGCGTGGGAGCCTGTGCGTGCGGCCGGGCCAGTTGGTTAATTGCGGGGATCCGGTGGGACGGTGCGGCAATTCCGGCAACAGCACGGAACCTCATCTGCATGTGCAGGCAATGGATTCGGCGGATCCCGGACGGGCTTCCGCCGTTCCCATCGCATTCCGGGGCGGCCTGCGCGCAACGGAAGTATTGTTCACGCCTGAGTCCGGAAAGCAGGGACTTAAATGGAACGGGTCCGCCGGCTTTCGCGGCGGACCCTCACGGTTCCTGCGGGTGGGCCCTGTGGGGCTCGAACCCACGACCCACGGATTAAAAGTCCGATGCTCTACCAACTGAGCTAAAGGCCCCTGCCGCCCGGTCAAACACGCTGTGTCCGTCCGTCCGGCCCAATCCATTTCTGGACGTTAATACTCTAACCCATGGTTCCGGCGTCTTCGCACAAGGCCAATGGGCCGTCGTCGTGCACTGACAACCCCCGTCAAACGCCCTTCAGCGGCACGTGCAACGGGCGCTGCAGATGCTCGATTTCCGCGTCCGCACAGGAGTAGCGTGGGGGGCATGAGCGAGCAAGCAGGAACCAGTCCATACGGCGGCAGCAACCGGCACCATAAGCCCAAGCCCTTCGCCCCGATGGATTTCGAGCCCTTCGCCGGCGGGGCCGATCCCGCCCGCGTCTCGGAGGCCGCCCACCTTGCCGCGCAGGCCCTGGTCCGGCATGGCCGGGACAGCGATGATCCTGTCGTCACCCAACGCCTGGTGAAGCTCGCCGACGAGCAGGGCCTGGAAGCCATCGCCGAGATGTGGGCCGAGAGCCCCGCCCGTTCCCTTCCCGGCGCCCTGTGGCGGCTCTATGCGCTGCGCGCTGCCACGGTCCAGGATCCCGAACGCATCTCCGTATACTTCCGGGCGGGCCGGGACACCGCGCAGGTTTCCAACGTGGTGGCCGGCGCTGCTGAGCCGCCGGGTGCAGAGGAAATGCGCACCATGGCCGATGCCATCCTTTCCGGGGCGTTCGACGGCGATTTCGACGTCGCGCTGGAACGGTCCGCCGCCTTCTGCCGGGTGGTGGCGCTCGGCCAGGCCACGCTTGCCGACGGCGCGGAGCACGCCAACGAGGCCCACGCCAGCAAGCTGACCCGCAATTCCCACCAGTTGGTCAAGACGGCCGAGGACCTGGAGCACGCCGCCAACGCGTGGCGCCTGGGCGAGCTGGACTGAGCTTCCCTGGCCGAATTTTTTTCGCTGGCTGGGGCCGCTTCGCCGGCCGGGTTGCCTGCTGAACTGGGCTTCCTTGCTGGAGCCGCTGCGGGCCCCGGCGGATCCATTTTCCGGGACGGATAAGGCCCCGCTGTCAAGATTGACTTGGGCCGGGTGAAGTAGAAGACTGAAACCGGTGCCGAGCCGCGAAACCCCCGGGCTTCAACAATTAGCCGCCTAGAGCGGCCTACCGCCGAGAGGCGTATCCGGTTCGGCACCATTTTTCTGCCCTCTTCCCGGGGCCAATTCAGAGGCTGCTGTAATGGGCCGGTAGAGTAGGCGACAGTTGCCCGCCGGAGTCAAGTCACACGGCAGCAACCCCCGCCTTGATAAGTCCCCGGAGACCGGTAAACACGTGAAGCTGCGCCTTTTTCCCCAGGAGCCCGAAGGGCTGAACCTGCTCTCGCAGATGGCACAACAGATCGTGCTGGCCACCGCCACCCTGGCCGAGATCCTTGGCGTACCGGCGGACGAGCACGGGAACCTCGTGGAGGACATGCACAACCTCGAGGCCAAATCCGCCGAACTGCATTTCGCCCTGCTGACCCACATGCGCACCAGCTTCGTGAACCCGCTCCCCCGCGAGGACATGTACGCCCTGTCCCGGTACCTCAACGAGGCGATGGAGAAGATGGATGCCGCCGCGGAACTGGTGGCCCTGTACAAGCTGGACCGCCTGCCCAAGCGGGCCGCGGACCAGCTGGAGATCATCAGCCGGCAGGCCGAGCTGACGGTGGACGCCATGTGCAGGCTCAACAACCTTGATGACCTCGAGGACTACTGGATCGAGATCCTGCGCCTGGCCAAGCGTGCCGAGCGGACCCACCGGGTGTGGGTGGCGGACATGATCGCGGACATGAAATGGGCGCAGTACTCCCGCAACCGGGACATCGCCAACCAGCTGGTGGAGGTCACCAAGGACATGCGCCGGGTGGCTACCCAGGTAGGCAGCATCATCGTCAAGGAATCCTGAGGTGGCGGCAGTCATCTTCGCCGCGGTAGTCCTGCTGGCGGCGGCGTTTGCCTTCCTCAACGGCTTCCGCGATGCGTCCAACTCCGTTGCCCTGGCCGTGCGGAACCGGGCCCTTACCCCCAGCGTGGGCGTGCTCCTTGCCGCGTTCTTCAACTTCATCGGCGCCCTCCTCAGCGCCCTGCTCGCCGTCGCGGCCAGCCAGACCTGGATCAGCCTTCCCGCCGGTCCCGACGGACTCGCCATCCTGGTGGCCGGGCTGGCGAGCGCCTGCGCCTGGGGCCTGCTGATGTGGCGGCGCGGCATTCCCGCATCCTCCACCCATGCCCTGGTGGGCGGCCTCGCCGGCGCCGGCCTTGCCAGCCTGGCGATTGGCGGGCCGGGGGTTGCCGGGGTGGACCAGTCGCTGCTGTTCCAGGTGGTGCTGCCGCTGGTGCTGTCCCCGCTCGTGGCCTACAGCGGCTCCTTCCTGCTGGTCTATCCGGCCACGTGGGTGGCCCGCTACACGCAACCCAATGTGGTGAACCAGCGCTTCCGCCGTGGCCAGGCCGTCGCAGCCGGAGCCGTTGCCTTCGGCCACGGCCTGCAGGACGGGCAGCGCGTCAGCGCAGTGCTGCTGCTGGCCCTCCTGGCGGCAGGCTATTCCGACGGCGGGATCCCCCTTTGGGTGGCAGGGCTCTCCGCAGTGATGATGACGGCCGGGACACTCCTCGGAGGATGGCGGATCTCGCACACCATCGGATACAAAATCACCAGGATCGATCCGCTGCGCGGATCTGTGGCCCAGACGTTCAGCGCACTGATGCTTTTTGTGGGCGCCATCGGGCTCCATTGGCCGCTCTCCACCACCCACACCGTCACTGCGGGCGCCCTCGGGGCAGGGGAAAACCAGCACTTTTCGGTGACGAACCGCAAACTGGTCATCCGAATCCTGTGGCTCTGGGCCCTGACTCCCCTGGCGACCTGCGGCCTGGCCTTCGTGCTCGCACTGGCCCTCTCCCCCATCGCTGTCTAGCCGGCACCCGTCCAGCCCGCAACGGGTGGGCCTGCCCGCTGTGGCCGCGCCCTTGCTGAACGCGCGTACTGAAGGGCGAAACTCCCCTGTACAGGGGCACGGACGTGACGTAGATTCGAAAAAATGGGTCCTGGGCAACGTTGCCGGGAACCGGCGTCCGGGCCTCGTGCAGGGCTGCGGATAAGCGCCGCTGCAGCAACACGGCGGCTTGGATGCACAACGCGGAAAAGGCAGGCGTCATGTCTTCCTCGTATTCCCGGCGCCCCCTTCCACAGCCACGGCAACTTCAGTGCGAGGCCTGCGGAACCGGGCACCAGCTGACCATCCACGCCATCACGGCCATTGGCGCCGCCGGTGGGGACCTCGTGACCGTCTCCTACACCTGCAATGACTGCAACCTCTTCCAGGAACACAGCGCCTTCGCCGCCGACGTCGCGGCCGCCCTGAACCAGGTCCGCTGGATGGCCAAGGTGATCCTCTTTGGCGATGAGTACATCCACTGCGGTTATCCAATGGAGGAAGCGGAGCACGAGGTTGAGCGGCTTTGCTACCGAACCAGCACCACGGGCAGCGGCCTCAACGCGGTGTCGCTGCCCACCCGGGTCCTGCGCTGCCACTGCGGATTCCAGCTGGAAATCCCTGAGTGACCACGGCAGGAGGTTCCGTGCATGTCCCTGCGCAGCGAGCGGGCACCTCAGTGCGCAGGGGCAGTCCCCGCACAGTGAGCTCCGTTATTGGCGCGGGCTCCTGTCCGGTGAGGCAGGCACTGGTCAGAGCTGGATGACCCCCGGGCCGCCGGATGCGGGCATCAGGACGGCTGTGAGCTCGTCGGTCGTCAGGTTCGCGGCGGTGCAGAGCTCTTCACGCGCCACTCCCGCAGCGGAGGCATTTCGGACCGCCTGGCGCAGGGACTCCTGGGCGCTGTCCAGTTCCCACTGCATGCTTTCAAGGTGCGAACTGGTGCGCCACACCTCCGACAGGGCATCGCCCTCTTCCTCAATAGCCGCTGCAGCCAGCCCGAGGGCTGGTTCGAGCTCCTGGACAAGGGGAACGGCGGCAATGGGGACGGCACTGAGCGGGATGGCGGCAAGGGGTTCGCCGGCAAGGGGGCCAGCGACGCCGGCAATACCCTGTACCTCCGGCAGGAAATCCTGCACTTTCGCTTCCTGTGCAGCTGCATCCTGCGCGGGCACGGAAACCGTAAGCTGGGGGCTGCTGGCCGTCTGCGTCATGGCAAAACTCCTTGTGCTGGCTTACTACTAGTTCTGTAAGTATCTGGCTGAGCGTACTAAGTCGGCCAGTAGATCGCCAACGGGGGCGATGCCTACCCGAAACGGCCAGAGACGTAGTCCTCAGTGGCCTTCTGGACCGGGTTGCTGAAGATGGTGTGGGTGTCCCCATATTCGATCAGCTTGCCCGGCTTGCCGGTGCCCGCGATGTTGAAGAATGCCGTCCTGTCGGAGACGCGGGCGGCCTGCTGCATGTTGTGGGTCACGATCACCACCGTGTACTGGTCCTTGAGCTCATTGATCAGGTCCTCAATGGCCAAGGTGGAGATGGGGTCCAGGGCGGAGCAGGGCTCGTCCATGAGGATCACCTGGGGCTCCACGGCGATGGCGCGGGCAATGCAGAGCCGCTGCTGCTGGCCGCCGGAAAGGCCGGAACCTGGCTTCTCCAGCCGGTCCTTGACTTCGTTCCACAGGTTGGCGCCCTTGAGCGAGCGCTCCACCAGGACGTCGGCCTCACCCTTGGAGATCTTCTTGTTGTTCAGCTTGACGCCGGCCAGCACGTTGTCCCGGATGGACATGGTGGGGAACGGGTTGGGGCGCTGGAACACCATGCCGATCTGCGAGCGCACGGTCACGGGATCCACGCCGGGGCCGTAGAGGTTATCGCCGTCCAGGAGGACCTCACCTTCAACCCGGGCGCCGGGGATGACCTCGTGCATGCGGTTCAAGGTGCGGAGGAAGGTGGACTTTCCGCAACCGGAGGGTCCGATGAACGCGGTAACGGACTTGGCCTCGATGTTGATGCTGACGTCCTCCACGGCAAGGAAATCGCCGTAGTACACGTTCAGGTCCTTGACGTCGATGCGCTTAGACATGGTGTTCCTTCACTTGCTGGGTATGGATTGAAGTCTAGGAGCCGCCGCGGGAAGGCGGAAGGCGGGTACGGCCTGGTTTCAGGGCGCCCTGGTCAGCGGCCGGTCTTGGGGGCGAAGATCCTGGCGATCAGGCGGGCCACCAGGTTCAGGACCATCACCAGGATGATCAGCACCAGCGCCGCGCCCCATGCCCGCTGCGAGGAGGGGTCCGGGTTGGAGGGCGAGGTGGGGTTGAGGATCTGGGTGTAGATGAACGTGGGCAGCGAAGCCATCCAGCCGCCGAACACGTTCGAGTTGATGCTGGTGGCAAAGCCGGCGGTGACCAGGATGGGCGCCGTCTCGCCGATGACCCGGGCGATCGCCAGGGTGACGCCGGACGCAATGCCTGAAATCGCCGTCGGAATAACCACCTTGAGGATGGTCCGCCACTTGCGCACGCCCAGGGCGTAGGCGGCCTCGCGGAGTTCGTTGGGGACGATCTTGAGCATTTCCTCGCTGGAACGGACCACCACGGGGATCATCAGCACCGAAAGCGCGACGGCGGCCACGGCACCGGTCTTGGTGCCCGGACCCACCACCGCGAAGAAGAACGCGGCAGCGAACAGGCCAGCCACGATGGAAGGGATTCCGGTCATGACATCCACGAAGAACGTGATGGCCTTGGCCAGGCGGCCGTCGTTGCCATACTCCACCAGGTAGATGGCCGTGAGCAGCCCCACGGGAACGGAGATCACGGTGGCAAGCAGCGTGATCTGCACGGTGCCCAGGAGGGCGTGGTAGATGCCGCCCATTACCGGACCGCCGCTCTCCACAGCTTTGTTGTCGAAGGCGCCCGTCACGCCGTTCATTGAGGTGGTGAGGAATCCGGGGTCCAGGAGCCCGGGGATGCCGTTGACCAGCACGGTCCAGATCACCGAAACCAGGGGCAGCAGCGCCACCAGGAACGAACCCACCACCAGGCAGGTGGCCAGTTTGTCCTTGGCCTTGCGGGAGCCTTCCACGGCAGCGCTCCAGGACACCAGTCCCACCGCGAACAGGATGGCGGAGACCACTCCCCAGCCGAACGGGTTGAAACCCACCAGGGCAAGGATGGCGGCGCCGATGATCAGGGCGGCAGCAAGTACGGCATAGGGTGCGTACTTGGGCAGCTGGCCCTTGGTGAGCGCCGACCGCTTGCTGCGGACGGGGGTAAGGGTGGAGGTCATTTAGTTGGCTCCCGAAAATTCTTTGTGCCGGGTGATGACCCAGCGGGCGATCATGTTCACGGCCAGGGTAATGATGAACAGCACCAGGCCGGCGGCGATCAGCGTGCTGACCTTGAGGCCGCTGGCTTCGGGGAAGTTCAGGGCAATCTCGGCAGCGATGGTCTGGTTGCCGGACTGGATCAGGCTTGCGGTCAGGGCACCGGAGGAGAGCACCAGGGCAACGGCCATGGTTTCGCCCAGCGCGCGGCCCAGGCCCAGCATGACGGCGCTGATGATGCCCGGACGGGCGAAGGGCAGCACCGCCATCTTGATCATTTCCCAGCGGGTGGCGCCCAGCGCCAGTGCGGCTTCTTCATGCAGCTTGGGGGTCTGCAGGAAAATTTCCCGGGACAGCGAGGTGATGATCGGCAGGACCATGACCGCCAGGACGATGCCCGCGGTGAGGATGGTCTTGCCGGTGGTGGAGGCGGGCCCCTGGAAGATGGGGAGCCAGCCCATGTTGGCCGCGAGCCAGCCGTAGGCCGGCGAAATCTCCTTGGCCAGGAACGCGGCACCCCAGGCGCCGTAGACCACGGACGGGATGGCGGCGAGCAGGTCCACCACGTAGCCGAGTCCGGAGGCCAGGCCGCGCGGTGCGAAGTGCGAGATGAACAGCGCCACGCCAATGGCGATGGGGGTGGCGATTACCAGTGCAATGGCAGCGGCGATGAGCGTACCGATGACGATTGGCCAGATGTAGGCAAAGAAGCCCTGGCCGCCCTGGATTTTGTCGGCGGGCGCGGTGAGCGCGGGAATTGCCTGGACGACCAGGAAGAGTGCGACGCCGAACAGGACGGCGAGGATCAGGCACCCGGCGGCCAGCGTGGCGCCGGAGAAGACTTTGTCCCCGGCGCGCCCGGCGCCCTGGGTACTGGTCAAGGGGGTGGCGGTCATTCGACGGCCCTTCGATTCGTTTTGCTGGACTGGGGATGCGGGTGCAAAGCCAAGTTCCCCGCACTGCCTTCCGGCAGGCGGGGAACCCGGTTTACGGCACTGGCTAGGACTTGACCTTGATCGAGTCGATGGCCTTGGCAGCCTTGGCTGCCAAGTCGGAGGACAGCGGAGCGGACTTGGCCGACTCTGCTGCGGCCTTCTGGCCTTCAGCCGAAACTACGTAGTGCTCGAAGCCCTTGACCAGGTCGACGGTCTCCTGCTTGTCGTAGGTGGTGCACAGGATGTGGAAGGACACCAGGACGATCGGGTAGGCGCCGGCGATGGTGGTCTTGCGGTCCAGCTTGATGGAGAGGTCGTTGGCGGCGCGGCCTTCAACCGGCTTGCCTGCGTCCACGGCCTTGGCAGCGGCGTCGGCGGAGATCTTGGTGAAGGAATCGCCCACCTTGATCTGTGCCACGCCCAGCTTGCCGCTCACGGCGGAGTCATCAGCGTAGGTCACGGCACCGGGGGTGTCCGTCACGGTCTTGACCACTCCGGAGGTTCCCTTGGCGTTTTCACCCTGGAGGCTGGCAGGCCAGATGCCGGCGGCCTTGTCGGTCCAGACGTCGGAGGCCGCGGCGGCCAGGTAGTCGGTGAAGTTCTGGGTGGTGCCCGAGTCGTCGGAGCGGTTCACCGGGGTGACCTTGAGATCAGGAAGGGAGACGCCCGCGTTCAGGGCTGCGATGGCGGGGTCGTTCCACTTGGCGATCTGGCCGCGGAAGATCTTGGCCACGGTGGTGGCGTCCAGCTTCAGGTCGGTGACGCCGGGGACGTTGAAGGCAACGGCGATCGGGGAGATGTACACCGGGACGTTGAGGGCGCCGTCGGGGCCGCAAACGGACTTGGAGGACGCGTATTCGTCATCCTTCAGGTAGGCGTCCGAGCCGGCGAACTGGGCCGAGCCGTCCAGGATGGCCTTGCGGCCTGCGCCGGAGCCGTCCGGGGAGTACTGCACGGTGGCGCCGGAGTTGGCGGAAGCGAAGTTGGTCTTCCAGGCGTCCATGGCGGCGCCCTGGGCGGAGGACCCGATGCCGGTCAGGGTACCGGTGACCTTGGTGCCGCCGGCGGACTGGCTGCCGGCAGGCGCGGTGCCCGTGGCGTTGTCTGAACCGCAGGCGCTGAGCGCGAGTGCGCCGGCTGCGATGACAGCGATAGCCGCGTGGCGGCCGAAGCGAAGTGCCTTCACTAGATGTACCCCTTCCAGGGTTATTCAGGTGCGGGACAGGGACGGAGAACCCTGCTGCGCGATGCGTACGTTGTGTACCTTCAAGTAAGTTATGGGCCGCAGGTAACGGGATGGGCGGTACAAAGTGAACGGAGGATTAACGACGGCGGGATATTGGCTGACAAATGCCGGGTCACCATTGCGCCGATCACATGTCCGGCCGTAGTGGCCTTCGCCGGGTGCTCCACCGCCACTGAATAGACTTGAACCCATGGCCATCCCCTCAGGACTTTCAGCAAGCAGGCGGTTCCTGCGCAGCCGCGTCCGGACCGGGTTGATCCGCAGCCGCAACTCCTTCGTCCCCGCCATCCAGATGACAGTCTGCGCGGTGGGCGCCTACGCATTCGCGGAGAAGATCCTTGGCCACCACGGGCCGCTGTTCGCCGCTACCTCCTCGCTGATCGCGCTCGGATTTTCCCGGGAGCCGCGGTTGCGGCGCGTCATGGAAGTCGGCCTGGGCTGCACCATCGGCATCGCCGTGGGTGACCTGCTCCTGCACTGGCTGGGCGGCGACATCTGGGTGGCCGCCGTCGTTCTTCTCTTCTCCATCCTGCTGGCGCGGTTCCTGGACAGCGGAAACATCTTCACCACCCAGCTGGCCCTGCAGTCGCTGCTGGTGGTGCTGCTCCCCGCGCCCGCGGGCGGCCCGTTCACCCGCAGCATCGACGCCGTGGTGGGTGGGCTTTTCGCGCTGCTGGTGACCATCCTCATGCCCAAGGATCCGCGCCGGGAGCCGCGACGCGACGTCCAGAAACTGCTGCATGAACTGGCGGAAGTACTGCGGGAGTGCGCCGGGGCCCTGGTCAACAGCGACTCCACGCAGGCCTGGCACGCGCTGATCCGTGGCCGGAACTGCCAGCCCCTGGTGGACACCATGCGCCAGTCCCTGCGCGCCTCCGGCGAAGTGGCCACCCTGGCACCTGCCTACCGCCGGCACCGGGATGAGCTGGACAGGCTCAAGCAGTCGCTGGACTTCATCGACCTTGCGCTGCGCAACAGCCGCGTATTTGCGCGGCGGCTGACCAGCGCCATCAACCACGCCGCCCTCTCGGACGAGGCGACGGACAGCATTGCGGAGGTGCTGCAGGAGACCGCTGCCGCGATTGACGAGCTTTCGCTGGGCCTTGCGGAATCGCACGACGGCGTCCGCCGCGCCCACCTGCGCACTGCCCGGCGCGACCTGAGCGAGATCGCCCTGCGCCTGCACCCCAAGCTGCTGGAGGTGCAGCGGCTGGAGGGTGAAACGGTGGTGATGCTGTTCCGGCCCCTGATGGTGGACCTGCTGGAAGCTACGGGCATGGACGCGGACGAAGCCAGGGACGTGCTGCCCGCACTGTAGGCGCCCAATGTCAGTGGCCGCCACTAGGGTTGAACGCATGGCAACAAAGACTTCCCGGGCCTCCAAGGCGCCCGCATACAAATGCGCCGAATGCGGCTGGACCACTGTCAAATGGGTGGGCCGCTGCGGCGAATGCCAGGCATGGGGCACGGTTGAGGAAACAGGCACGGCGGTGGCGCGGACCACGGCGGCCACAACAGTCGTAGAGCCGGCCCGCCGGATCGCAGACGTGGACGCCACCACTGCGGCGTTCCTGCCTACCGGGGTGGCCGAACTGGACCGGGTACTGGGCGGCGGACTGGTTCCCGGCGCCGTCATCCTGCTGGCCGGCGAGCCCGGGGTGGGCAAGTCCACCCTGCTCCTGGACGTTGCCGCCAAGTTCGCACGGACTGCCCAGGACGTCCTCTATGTCACCGGCGAAGAGTCGGCCGCCCAGGTGAAGCTGCGGGCGGAGCGGATCGATGCCGTCGCCGAATCGCTGTACCTTTCCGCGGAGACGGACCTCGGGCAGGCGCTGGGGCAGGTGGAGAAGATCGAACCCCGGCTGCTGATCGTGGACTCAGTGCAGACCCTCAGCAGCGCGGACGTTGACGGCAGCGCCGGCGGCGTGTCCCAGGTCCGTGAAGTGGCTGCATCCATCATTGCCGCAGCCAAGCGCCGGAACATGACCACCCTGCTGGTGGGCCACGTCACCAAGGACGGTTCCATCGCCGGGCCGCGGCTGCTGGAACACCTGGTGGACGTAGTGTGCCAGTTCGAGGGCGAGCGGCATTCCAGGCTGCGGCTGCTCAGGGCCGTCAAGAACCGGTACGGTCCCACGGACGACGTGGGCTGCTTCGACCTGAATGAGAACGGCATTGAGGGACTGGCCGATCCCAGCGGGCTTTTTGTCAGCCGCACCAAGGAGCCGGTTTCCGGAACCTGCATCACGGTCACCATGGAGGGCCGACGCCCCCTGCTGGCGGAGGTGCAGTCACTGCTCGCCGAAAGCCCCAACTCACAGCCCCGGCGGGCCACCAGCGGGCTGGACAGTTCACGCGTATCCATGCTCCTTGCCGTGCTGCAGCAACGGGCGGGGACCCTTCTGCACAAGGATGATTCCTATGTTGCCACCGTGGGCGGCGTGAAACTCAGTGAACCGGCCACGGACCTCGCCGTGGCCCTCGCCGTCGCCTCGGCCAAGGCCCGCAAGCCCCTGCCCATCCGGCTGATTGCCTTTGGCGAGGTGGGGCTCGCCGGGGAGGTCCGGCCGGTCCCGGGCATCAACCAGCGCATCCAGGAGGCGCACCGGCTGGGATTCACCCACGCCGTGGTTCCAGCCAGCCACACCGGACCGGGCCCGGTTCCGGCAGGCTTCTCGGTCCGCGAAGTTGAGCACCTGACCGAAGCGCTCAGCCTTCTAATCGGCTAGCAGAAGGGGCTCGCCAGGGCACGCGCCCGCAAAGCCCTTGCCGCTGACGCACTCCCGGCGGGTACTGTTGGTGCCAGGCCGTCCTGCAAACGGCGGCTTTTGGTTTCTGCGCTGGGGGAAGCTTGGCAATCAAAGAACAGCAGGCCACTGCCGAAGGTGCGGGCCGCGAACGCAGGGTGCCGGCTGAGCCGGTAGTGTCGGACCGTCTTGACGGACTGTTCGGAAGCCTCAGCGCCCGTAAGCGCGTAGTGGCAAGCCAACTGCCCGTGACGTTGACCGTTGCACTGGTGGTGGCGGCCGCGGCGGTCTTCAGCCCGGAGACGTTCACCAACAGGCTGTTCCTGGCGGCGCTGCTGTTCCACCTGGCAATCGCCGCAGCGTCCATTGCCGTGCCGTGGGGCCGGCTCCCTGCACCGGCGTTCGTCGTCATCCCGCTTCTGGATTGCCTGGCCATCGGGTTCACCCGGGAGGCGGGCGGACCACCCTTCAGCGTCCTCAGCATGATGCTGGTGTTCCCCGTCATCTGGCTCTCCGCCCACGTCCGGCCGTACATGCCTGTCCTGGGCATTGCGGGGGCGGTCCTCAGCACTGTTGTCCCCGCCGCTGTCCGCGGCTCGTCGACGGTGGGCGGATCGATGATCCGCACCCTTATCCTGCCCCTGGTCCTGTCGATCATCGCGGTGACAGCACATGTGGTGGCCACCACCATCCGCCGCCACCGGACCCGGCTGATTGAAAACGAGCAGGCCCTGTTCCGCACACTCCGTGAAAGCATCCGCCGGCAGGCACTGCTCGACGCTGTGCTCAAGGCCGTTGGAGTGGGCGTTTGGGTGGTGGATGCCAAAGGGAACACCGTGCTGGCCAACAGGGCCATGCAGGTGGACCCCGCCCTTGCCGGCGTCGTTGATCCCGCCACCGGGCAGGCATGCCTCAGGTCGGCCGACCGCTCCACTCCCGTGCCGGCAAACCTGCTTCCCGCTGCCCGCGCTGCAGCGGGGGAAGCATTTGCCGATGAGTTGTACTGGGCCGGTCCGATAGAGCGCCAACGGGCCTATTCCGTAAGTTCCCACAGCTTCCCTCCTGCGGGCGGGCAGGAAGGGGGCTCCGTCATCACGTTTGTGGACGTCACCAGCCTGATCGCTGCGATGGCGGCAAAGGACCGCTTCGTTGCCACTGTTTCCCACGAGCTGCGCACCCCGTTGACATCCATCCTCGGCTACCTGGAACTGATCCTGGACGAACCCGGGCACGAGGAGATCCGCGAGGAGCTCCTGGTGGTGCGCCGGAACGCGGAACACCTGCTGGGCCTCGTCAATGACCTCATTGCGGTGGCCTCAGAACGCGTGGACCTCTCGCTGGAGAAGGCTGACCTTTCCCGGCTGGTGGCACTGGAGGTGGACGCAGCCAGTCCCAAGGCTGCCGGTCACGGACTGCAGTTGGTGTTGGATGCGGAGGAGCCGCTGCCCGCCATGATGGATCCGGAACGGATCGCCCAAGTGGTCCGGAACCTGCTCTCGAATGCCATCAAATACTCCCCTAACGGCGGCCTGATCACCGTCAGGGCCTTCAGGACAGGGGCGGGCGTGGCCTGCTCGGTCACCGACACCGGCACGGGGATGACCAGGGACGAACAGGACCAGGCCTTCACCAAGTTCTTCCGTTCGGAACGCTCGCGTGAGACAGCCATTCCGGGTGCCGGCCTGGGCCTGCCGGTCAGCAAGACCATTGTTGAGGGCCACGGTGGATCAATCAGCCTGGACAGTGGGCCCGGTGGCGGTACCAGGGCCACTTTCATCCTGCCGGAATCCTGACAGGGATCCGGGAGGTTCCGGACTGCCCCGTGAAGCAGGGGTGCCCCTGCCAGCGCTCAGGAAGCCGTACCGGCCAGCCATGTGGAGACGTCGCTGCGCAGCACCAGGAGGGGGCCGCCGGTGGCGCTCACGTTGCCGTTCACCACGTAATAGCCGCGGCCGGAACCCGCTCCCCCGGCTGCCCGGTCCAGGGCGTCCACCAAATGCCGCGGCAGGTGGCCCTGGGGACCAATGCTGCGGAGCTCATCGACTTCTTCCGGCGTAAGCCGTCCCAAAACCTCGGCAATGTTGGCCATGAGTGGTCCCGTCCCTTCGACCAGGGTGCCAGGCAGAGTGCCTGGCAGAGTGCCTGAAGGAATAACCTAAAGCAGGGCCGTGAACTCCGCGTTAACGGCGGACGGCAACTTCGCTTCCTGTTGAAACTGGCTTCTTGGAGGATCAATGCCCATTCGCAGCGCCGGCGTCCTGCTGTACCGCCAGGACCCGGCCGCCCCCGCCGGTGCCCGGGACGGGCTTCAGGTGTGGATCGCACATATGGGCGGGCCGTTCTGGGCCCGCAAGGACGCCCACGCCTGGTCAATCCCAAAGGGTGAATACAACGATGGCGAGGATCCACGCACTGCCGCACTTCGCGAATTCGCCGAGGAAATGGGCACCCCTGCCCCCGAGGCCGAATACCGGCTGCTTGGCGAGTTCCGGCAACCCTCGGGAAAGCTGATCACGGTCTTCGCGGCGCAAGTGGATTTCGCCCCCGCCGTGATCAGCAGCAACACCTTTGCGCTGGAATGGCCCAAGGGGTCCGGCAGGATCCAGCACTACCCCGAAATTGATGACGCCCGCTGGTTCCCCGAGCAGGAGGCGCGGCGCAAACTCGTGAAAGGCCAGTTGCCAATCCTTGACGCACTCGTCAAGGACGGGCAACTGAGGTGAGGGACCGTTTGCTCCGAAATCGCCGGAACGGTGCCGGGACGCTGTAACGTTCCGGCGTCCCGGCACCGTTCCGGCGTTCTGGCTGAAGTCAGGCGCCCGTGATCACCAAAGCCACGCTGTGGCCACCAAAACCGAAGGCGTTCACCAGCCCGGCCGGGGCGTAACCCGGGGGAAGCTGGTGGGCGCCTTCGGTGAGGACGTTAAGGTCCACTTCCGGGTCCAGCGCCTCCACGTTCAGCGTCCCCGGCACCTTGCCGGTCCGCAGGGCTTCAACCACCACGACGGCGGCCAGGGCGCCCGCGCCGCCCAGCAGGTGTCCGGTATGCCCCTTGGTGGAAGTGACCGGTACGTCGCTGCCGAAGACCGCGTTGATGGACTGGCCTTCAAGCCGGTCCCCCACGGGAGTGGAGGTGGCATGTGCGTGGACGAATCCGATGTCCGCAGGCTGCATGCCCGCCGAATCCAGGGCCTTCTGCATGACCCGCCGCTGCATGGCGGGATCTGCGGCCACGATGTCATTTGCGTCGGAGGTTACGGCCCCCCCGGCAACGGCCCCAAGCACGGCGGCGCCACGGGCACGGGCGTGCTCCTCGCTCTCAAGCACCACCACCCCGGCGCCCTCCGCGAGCACAAAGCCGTCCCGGCCGCCGTCGAACGGCCGCGAGGCAAGCTGGGGATCACCCGGACGGGTGGAGAGGGCACGGATCTGCGAAAAGCCGCTGATCACCAGGTCATTCACGGAGGCATCCACACCGCCGGCAATCACGACGTCGGCAGCACCGGCGCGGATCATCTCGGCTGCCTGGACAATCGCCTCAGCCCCGGAAGCGCAGGCGCTGACAGGCGTCCGGGCGCCGCCACGGGCACCCAGGTCCATGGATACCCACGCGGCCGGGCCGTTGACCATGAGCCGGGTGAGGGTATGCGGCGAGACCTTGCGGGGGCCTGACTGTCCCAGCACGCGGTCCTGCTCGAGCGTGGAACCCAGGCCGCCATACGCGGAGCCGATCACCACGGCGAACCGCTCCGGGTCCACCTCCGGGGCGCCGGCCTGTGTCCACGCCTCCCGTGCCGCAATCAGCGCGAACTGGCCGCACCGGTCCATCCGCTTCATCTCGCGGGTGCTGAGGTGCTCCGAGAGGTCCGCCCTGACCTGCCCGGCGATCCTGACCGGCAGCTGCTCCGCCCAGTCGTGCTCCAGCGCCGCAATCCCGGAACGCCCGTCAAGCAGGGCCTCCCAGGTTTCCTTGGTGTTGGAACCCAGGGGATTGATGGTGCCCACACCGGTGATCAGTGCGCGGGGTTGGATTTCAGCCATGGGGCCCTACTTTGCGGGGTTGTGCGTGCCGATGGGCACGAGGGTAAGGTCCGGGTGGTTCTTCTCGATCCGGCGCAGCGCCCAAACGTCGTTGAACAAAGCCAGGTATTCGCCGTCGGACCGCAACAGCACCTCCGCGCCGATGACGTTGGCCAGCGCAGGCATGGCTTCCGCCGTCGAAATCCTGGCCAGCGAGTAGGGCAGGCGTTCCAGGCGCATGGGTGCACTGAAGTCGTGCGCCATGCGGTCCTCCACCACCTCGAACTGCATGGGTCCGACGGCGGCAAGCACCGGCGCCTGGTCACCGCGGACATCGGAGCGGAGCACCTGGATGACGCCCTCGTGCTCCAGCTGTTCGATTCCGCGGCGGAACTGCTTGAACTTGCTGGGGTCCTTGGACCGGGCCACCTGGAAATGTTCGGGGGCGAACAGCGGGATGGCCGGGTATTCCACCGGGTCCTCAAGGAACAGGCTGTCGCCGACTCGCAGGGAGGAGGCGTTGACCAGGCCAACAACGTCACCGGGGTAGGCCTCGTCGATGACTTCGCGTTCGCGGCCGAACACCTGCTGGGCGTACTTGGTGGCGAAGGACTTGCCGGTGCGGGTCTGGGTGACCACCATGCCGCGCTCAAAGACCCCCGAGCAGACACGGATGAAGGCCACGTGGTCGCGGTGGGCCTTGTTCATGCCGGCCTGGACCTTGAAGACGAAGCCGGAGAACGGCGACTCAACGGGCCGCGGGGTGCCGTCCACGTCGGGGCGGGGCGCCGCCGGCGGCGCGAAGTCCACCAGCGCGTCCAGCAGTTCCTTGACGCCGAAGTTCAGGGCGGCGGAGCTGAACAGGATGGGGGTGGCCTTGCCGGCGTGGAAGGCGTCGACGTCGAACTCCAGGTTGGACTCGATCACCAGTCCGGCCTCGTCCACGGCGTCGGACCAGTTGCTGCCCTGGCTTTCCGCGGCTTCCTCCGGGGTGAAGTACTCGGTGAGCGCGATCTGGGCGCCTGCGTTGTTGCGCTGGAACCTGGCGAAGCGGTCATTGCGGAGGTCCCAAACGCCGCGGAAATCGCCGGATATCCCAACGGCCCAGGTCAGCGGCATGGGCTGCAGCCCGGTCCGCTCGGTGATTTCGTCCATCAGCGCCAGCGCGTCCAGGCCGGGACGGTCCCACTTGTTGATGACGGTGATGATGGGCAGGTTCCGCTGCTTGCAGACCTCGAACAGCTTCATGGTCTGGGTTTCCAGGCCCTTGGCGGCGTCCACCAGCATCACCGCGCAGTCGACGGCGGCCAGCACCCGGTACGTGTCCTCGGAGAAGTCGGCGTGGCCGGGGGTGTCCAGGAGGTTGATCACGGTGTCGCGGTAGGAGAACTGCAGGGCCGCGGAGCTGATGGAGATGCCGCGGTCCTTTTCCATCTGCATCCAGTCGGAGACCGTCTCCTTGCGGTTGGCCTTGCCGCTGGAGGCGCCGGCGGTTCCGATGACCTTTGCGTGCAGGGCCAAGGCCTCGGTGAGCGTGGACTTGCCGGCGTCCGGGTGCGAGATGACAGCAAAGGTCCTGCGGCGGCCGGCCTCTTTGTGGATACCGGAGATCCGGGCGGGGGTCAGGACATCTTGGGACACGGTGTTACCTTCGCTGCGGTTGTGGCTGCCCTGGGGCCTTTCGGGTATTGCGCTGCGACTCGAGGGCGGGGAATGTCATTGGCAAACGGCCAAAGTACAAGTTTATCGCAGGGCTGCAAACGGGACCGGTCCGGCTTAACGCGGGCGAAACCGGGTGTTCAAAGCAGTGAAATGCGGGCCGGTTAGCTTGGGCGCATGATGCATGGCGCCACCTTCACCGGCAACCTCTTCTTCGACCCCCTCGCCACCAACCTGGCAACGAATGTGCCCGCCAACGCCCCGGCGGGCCTTGGCGCGCCAACCCAGGCACCGGCGTCGGCCCTTCCCTCAGGACCGTCCCGGAAACGCGGAGTGCAGACAGCGGCTGAGCACAAGGCCCTCCGGGCTGCATCGCTTTCCAAAGTCAGCCGGGACCTGGAACGGATGCTTCGGGACCTGGGACGCTGAAGCCCCCGGGCGGGGGCAACATCCGGCAGGCGCCGGCAGCACGCCGGTGGGGGCATGATGTGTTCATGCGCAGCATCGAGTTGGTCTTTGACGACGCCACGGACTCACTCGTCAGGGCCGACTGGGCGCGGCTCGCGGCAGCGGGCCTCCCCAGCCTTGCCGCCCATACTTCCGCCAGCAACAGCCCGCACATCACGCTTGCCGCCGGCCCGGACGTGGTTGCCGCCGACGAAGGCCCCTGGGAAGGGTTGCCCATCGATGTCATCTTCTCCGGGGCGATCGTCTTTCCCGCCGGTACCGGAAGATATGTCCTTGCCCGGTCCGTTCTGTTGACCTCACCCCTGCTGGACCTGCACCGCCTCCTCCACCAGGGCCTGTCCGGGGCACTGCCGCAGACCTGTCCGGGGGCCTGGACACCGCACGTCACCATCTCCCGGCGGATTCCCGCGCATCAACTCGGAACTGCATTGGACCTGCTGGCCCTGCGCCTCGAAGGCCGCTGCACAGGCGCGCGGATCTGGGACAGCAGCACCAAAACGGTCACGCCCCTGGGACCGTCCGGCTGACCACCACCTCAGCGCCAGGCATCAAACGGGTCGAAAGTACCCACCCGGCCAGCCGCCCAAAGCCCGTTTTCCCGGCCGTTCGGGGCACCCCCTAATGGGGCACTTTGGGGCTTGACCGTGCGGAAGTTGAGTTTCTTGCCCCTATCATTGAGCTTGCGGGAATCAGTGCACTTTTTGATCCTGCCGGCAAACTGCGGACGCCGGCATTCCTGCGGGCGGCGGTCCGCATCTTTGAAGGGAAACACCTATGGCGCGGAGCCCCGAAGAATCGCTGAGGGCCACTCTGGGCAGGGTTGCACCCGGAACGCCCCTCCGCGACGGCCTGGAACGGATCCTCCGCGGACGCACCGGCGCTCTGATCGTCCTGGGTTCGGACCGCACCATCGATTCCATCTGCTCCGGCGGATTTGATATCGGGATCGAATTCTCCCCCACCCGCCTGCGCGAACTGGCCAAGATGGACGGCGCCATCATCTGCGACAAGGACGCGGGCAACATCCTGCGGGCCGCAGTCCAGCTGGTCCCGGACTCAAGCATCGAAACGCAGGAGTCCGGCACCCGCCACCGTACGGCGGAGCGGGTGGCCAAGCAGACCGGGGCCCCCGTCATCTCCGTGAGCCAGTCCATGCAGATCATTGCCCTGTACGTAAACGGGTTGCGGCATGTCCTGGAGGGATCCGAGAACGTCCTGGCCCGCGCCAACCAGGCCCTTGCCACCCTGGAGCGCTACGTGGCCCGCCTGGACCAGGTCACCAGTTCGCTCTCGGCCCTGGAAATCGAGGCCATGGTGACCGTGCGCGACGTTGCGGTCACCCTGCAGCGGCAGGAAATGGTCCGCCGTATTTCGGAGGAAATCTCGCAGTACGTCCTGGAACTGGGCGACGACGGCCGGCTCCTCTCCCTCCAGCTGGACGAGCTTACCGTGGGACGCGGCCCGGGCAGTGACGTGATCATCCGCGACTACGCCAGCCCCGATGCGTCCGCGGAGGACATCGAAAAGGCCGTCAATGAACTCGTCAGCCTGGGGCCAACGGAGCTGATCGACCTCGGCAAGATTTCGTCAATCGTGGGATTTGCGGGCGGTGAAGTAAACCTCGATGCCGTGGTGCAGCCCCGTGGCTACCGGCTGCTGTCCGGCCTGAAGGCTGTTCCAAAGGCCGTGGCGGACCGCCTGGTGGACCACTTCGGCGGCCTGCAGTTCCTGATGGCAGCCACCATCGATGACCTCATGACCGTCGACGGCATCGGCGACCAGCGCGCCCGGACAGTTGCGTGAGGGGCTCAGCCGGATGGCCGAGGCAAGCCTCCTGGACCGCTTCCTCTAAACCAGATTCACCCTTCCCCGGCGAACCCCGCAGGCTTCTTCCCTATCAAGCATCCCCGCGCTTCCCCCATCGATTGCTGAGCAGGTGCCGTTTTCAGCCCCGAAAACGACAGTTACTCAGCAATCGATGCAGGGTGGGGGTCAGTTCAGCTGAAAGACGGCCTTGGGGCTGGCCCGTGAACCCAGCTTGGCGGTGAAGATGTAGTAGGCGCCACCGCCGCCAGGCGCTGCAGAGACTGCCTTGCAGCCCTCGGCACTGCGGTTCCGGTTCCACGGGAAGTTCGCGGTTTCGCTGGCGCCGGGGGCAATCACCTTCACCAGGTCTTCGCTGGAGGCCTGGCAGTCCTTTGAAGAGAAGATCCGGTCGGAGCCGCTGGTGACCAGGAATTCCATCTGCGAGGTTCCGATGTTGACTTCACAGGGGACGCTGCCGCCATTGGTCACCTTCAGTGTCAGCATCGGGTTTTCTCCCGGGCCATAAGCGGGTTTGTCAGTGGACGCCGAAACAGTCACCTGGTTCTGGTTGCACGAAGGGGTGGCAGAGGCAGTGGGCGACGGCGTCGCGGACGTGGTTGCCGACGCCGGGCCGGAAGGAGTGGCGGCAGCAGACGGACTTGCGGAGGCGGACGGGGCGGCCGTGCCGCCTGGAGAAGGCTGCGTGGAGGACGCCTGCTGCGAATCGCCCTTGAAAGCTCCCGCCAGGGCAAAACCGCTGACCACAAGCGCAAGCACCAGCAGCAGCGCCGCGCCGAC
Source organism: Arthrobacter sp. SAFR-179 (assembly GCF_059414945.1). Taxonomy (NCBI): domain Bacteria; kingdom Bacillati; phylum Actinomycetota; class Actinomycetes; order Micrococcales; family Micrococcaceae; genus Arthrobacter; species Arthrobacter sp. SAFR-179. The sequence goes on along the minus strand of NZ_JBPFDM010000007.1, from coordinate 25,144 downwards.
AACCAGGCGACGGCGGCGGTACACAGCAGGGCTGGGCTTCCGGACGCTGCTGGAACCGGATGCCGTGCCGCGTGCTGCTGAATCGCCTTGCCTGCCCATCCTCCTAGGCTAGGGAACGCCGCCGGTTCTGCACTGCCACCACGCCGCCGCACGCCGGATCGAGCTGGTCACACCGCACTGGCCACACGCGGTTTTCAGCCCGCCTGAACGCATCAACTAAGGTATGTGGCATCGACACTCAAACCTCCACCGCCGCCGCTGCGGTCACTCCCCCGGGCCCTGCAGACCTCGAGATGCTCCATCACCGGATCAACTCCTGGTTCGCCGGAATCGCCCGCGACCTGCCCTGGCGCGAACCCCACTGCTCCCCATGGGGCGTGCTGGTCAGTGAGATCATGCTGCAGCAGACCCCCGTGGTCCGGGTACTCCCCGTCTGGCACGAATGGCTCAAGCGCTGGCCCACCCCCGCCGGACTGGCAGGCGAACCGGCAGGCGAAGCGGTCCGTTCCTGGGGTCGGCTCGGCTATCCCCGGCGCGCCCTCCGGCTGCATGCCGCAGCCACCGCCATTGTCCAGGACCACGCCGGCCTGGTCCCGGATACCTACCCGGAACTGCTGGCCCTGCCCGGCGTGGGCAGTTACACGGCCGCGGCCGTGGCCGCCTTCGCGTACGGCCGTCGCGAAACTGTGGTGGACACCAACATCCGGCGGGTGCACGCCCGCCTGGTCTCCGGCGTCGCGCTTCCCGCCCCCGCGCTGACCGCGGCGGAGATGCGGCTGGCCGCCGCCCTGTTGCCGGACGACGACGAAACCTCCGTGCGCTGGAACGCTGCGGTCATGGAACTGGGGGCGCTGGTCTGCACGGCACGGGCGCCCAAGTGCGCTGCCTGCCCGGTACAGGACTCCTGCGCCTGGCTCGCTGCGGGTGAGCCCCCGCCGTCGTACGTTCCCAAAGGCCAGGCGTGGCACGGCACCGACCGCCAGGTCCGCGGCGCCGTGCTGGCCGTGCTGCGGCTGGCCGAAACCCCCGTGCCGGCGGACATGTTCCAGCGGGAGCCGGCAGATCTTGGCTATGCACCCGAGGGAATCGGCGTGCCCCTTGCCGCGCTGCACCGGCTCAACACCGCCCCGGAACAGCTTGAGCGGGCGCTGGCGGGGCTGCTGGCGGACGGCCTGGCCGAGATGCACGACGGCGGCTACCGGCTCCCCGCCTGACCCGCCACGGGCCAGGCACATGCCGGAAATGGCATACTTCTTGTGACCGGAACCGGGGGAAGCCATGAAAACCATTCTGTACATCGTGTGGGCCTTGTTCGTTGCCGCCGCGATCTTTCCGCTGGTCCATGCGGGCCGCAGGACCAGGCGCCGGGAACGGCTGATGGCGGCCTGGCCCAAGGTGCAGGCGACCGTCACCGGCAGCGCCACCGGCTGGACCAGCGGCGTGGGCGGCTCCAACCGGAACCTCCGCTACTACCCCACCTACCAGTTCACCGATCCGCAGGGCACCCTTTTCATGGGGAAGTCCGAGGTCTCCGGGGTGGAGCAGCCGGTGCCGGGGTCGCTGATCGAGGTGGCCTACAACCCGCAGAACCCCAACGAATCCCTCCAGGTTTCCTCAGAGCCGCGCACCGCCGTCGGCTGCCTGATTGCCTTTTTCGCGGTGTTTGCCCTGGCACTGTTCTGGTTCATCGGCATTTTCCCGGTGGGTTAGGCCGGCGGCATAACAATGCTGCCTCCAATTGACGCCCGCCGGCCCCCTGAGCACCCACCCGACGTAGCCTGAAGGCATGCACAGGCCCGGGCGGCTCCTGGTGTTATCGACGGCGGCACTGCTGTCTGCCTTTGTCTCCGCCTGCGATTTCCGCGGCAGCGCCTGCCCGGCTATCGCGCAGGCCACCGCTGTCTCCATAACCGTTACCGCCGGTTACTCGCCGAAGGTGGGGGCGCTGCACGTGCGGGCCTGCCAGGACGGCACCTGCAAGGAGGGCGACGTCGAGCTCCGCCCGGGCAGTACTTCCGTGGACTCGGGATGCAACTCGGAGGGTGCCTGTTCGGCCACCGCCTCTCCGGACGGCACCAAAGTTGGTGTGCTGATGCTGGACGCCCTGACCGAATCACCCATGGCCGTGACAGTGTCCGCCACAGCCCCGGACGGAACCGCGCTCCCGGTTCGCAGCCTGGAGTTCAGTCCGCATGCGGCGTATCCCTTCGGCGAGCAGTGCGGGAGGGTCCTGTCGGCGTCGGTGGTTTTGGACGACGCCGGGCTGCACCAGCAGGCCCGGCCTTGAGTTTGGAAGTGGACTAGAACAGCGCCGGCTGCGTGAAGGTTTCGCCCCCGGGGGCTCCGGGTTCCGCACCGCCGACCACGGGTTCAGCACTCCAGTTGAAGCCGAGTTCGGCCAGCAGTTCCTCTACGGAGATTTGGCCGTCCAGCACTTCGATTTCCTGGGAGTTCTCTGCAAGCGGCCGTTCCATGGCATTGAGCTTATTCGCAGGAACCCGCCACGGGGGCTAGGGCTCGCCGAAGCCGGCCTCCACCAGCCCGCCGACGTACTCCACTGCACGCTCCGCATCTGCGCCCCACGCTTCCACGTGCAGCACAGTGCCCTTGCCCGCCCCGAGGGTCATCAGCCCCGTCATGGACGCCCCGTCCACCCCATTGATGGTGACCTCGGCGTCAAGCGACGCCAGGCCGCCTGCCACTCTCGCGGCAGGACGGGCATGCATGCCTGCCTGGTTGACCAGTTCGAAGTCGCCTGTGCAATCAGGTGAGGCGCTGCTGACAGGTCCCGCGTCCGTCGCTTCCGTCCGGGCAGGTTCCGGCTGGCGCGGCGGACCAGCCGCCGCCTCGGCCGCCTCCCGCACTGCCTGCACGTCAGCTCCGCCCTGCGCGGCCACCGCAGCCGCCGCCAGGCCTTCCACCAGCGGTGCGTCGGCGAGCAGGACGCCGGCGGGATTCGCCAGGAACTCCAGCGCCGATTCGGCCGTCATCACCGCCGATCCGAGGTCCGTCAGGACCACCGTGCCGCTGGGCTGCGCGGCGGCCTGTTCAGCGCCGGCCTGTTCCCCGCCCGACTCTCCACCGGCCCGTTCAAGGGCGGCAAGGACCTTCTCCAGGCTGGTGCCGATCCTGCCGTCGTCGGTGCCGCCGGCAGCCAGGATCATCACATCGGGTGCCATCTGGGTGGCAAGCTCCACGGCGCCGTCGGCAATTTTTTCACTGTGGGAGACCACCACGATGCTTACGGTCACGCAGCTGCCCCAACGGCCGCGCGCAGGATCAACGCACTGGAGACAGCTCCGGGATCCCGGTGGCCGGCACTTCGTTCGCCGAGATAGCTGGCCCGGCCTTTCCGCGCGATGAGCGGATCGGTGGCCACCGCCCCGGCTTCGGCAGCTTCCGCGGCGGCCACCAGGACGCTCAGGACGTCCGCGCCGTCGCCGTCCGCAGCGGCGCGGGCAGCATCAACCGCCGGTGTCCACGCATCCACCATCGTCTTGTCGCCCGGCTCCGCCTTCCCCCGCGCCACGATCCCGTCCCTGGCGGCCGCCAGGGCACCGGCCCACGCTCCCGGATCGATCTCAGCGGCATCACCAAGGGCGGTGGCGGCACGAAGGAACGCCGTGCCGTAAAGGGGCCCGGCGGCACCGCCCACTTTGGACATCAGGGTCATGGCGGTCATCTTCAGGGCCGCACCGGGGGTCTCCGGCGTGGCTTCACCGAGCTTCGCCAGGACGGCCTGGAAGCCACGGTCCATGTTTTCGCCGTGGTCCGAGTCCCCGATGGCACGGTCCAGTTCGATCAGTTCGACACGGTGTTCGGCCATGGCCTGCGCGCAAAGGGTCAGCCATTTCACGGCCCAGTTGACGTCCAGGACCACAGTCACACGCCCCAGCGCAGCGCGGCGGTGTGCACGGGTGCGTCCCACAGTTGGGTGAGCTCATCGTCGAGCCGGAGGACCGAAATGGAGCAGCCCTGCATCTCCAGGGCCGTGATGTAGTTGCCCACCAGCGAGCGTTCCACCGTGGCACCGGCATCGGCGAGCACCTGCACGGCCCGCCGGTACACGATGTAGAGCTCGCTCAACGGAGTGCCGCCCATGCCGTTGACGAACAGCAGCACCTTGTCCCCGGAGCTTATCTTCAGGTCGGACAAGACGGGTTCCAGCAGGCGGTTGGTGATGCCGTCCGCGCTTTCCATCGGGATCCGGTGCCTGCCGGGTTCCCCGTGGATCCCGATGCCAATTTCAATCTCATCCTCGGCCAGGTCGAAACTGGGCGTCCCCGCGTGCGGGACGGTGCAGGCGGACAGGGCAACGCCCATGGTCCTGACGTTGGCGTTCACCCGTTCCCCGATGGCAGCAACCGCGTCCAGGTCGTCACCGCGCTCCGCAGCCGCTCCCGCAATTTTCTCCACCAGAACGGTGCCGCCCACGCCGCGGCGGCCGGCCGTGTAGAGCGAGTCCTCCACCGCGACGTCGTCATTGACCAGCACCGTGCGGACGCTCACGCCCTCCGCCTCGGCCAGTTCCGCGGCTGTCTCGAAGTTCAGGACGTCGCCGGTGTAGTTCTTGACGATATGGACGACGCCGGCGCCAGAGTTGACTGCCAGGGTGGCGGGAAGGATCTGGTCGGGCGTCGGTGAGGTGAACACCGCCCCCGGCACCGCGGCGTCGAGCATTCCCTGCCCCACGTAGCCGGCATGCAGCGGCTCATGCCCGCTTCCGCCGCCCGAAACCAGCCCCACCTTGCCTGCCACCGGCGCGTCCTTGCGGGTGATGTAGATGGGGTCTTCGCTGACCGTGACCAGCCCGGCGTGCGCCAGGCCAAAGCCCTGGACAGCTTCCTGGACGACGGATTTTGGATCGTTGATGAGTTTCTTCACGGCGTTGCTCCTGGCTGTGCTCCTGAAGGATGTGTTTTTCGACCCTACTACCGTCATCGCAGGTGGCGGTAGGTTCCTTCCGCCCCGGTTTGCCCGCCGCTCCCCCGGCCGGCCGTCCCGGGACGCAGCAAAGGGACAGCCCCCAATGACTGTCCCTTTCCTGAGGCCCCCCACATATCGGCCGCGAACAGTTTATCCATCAAATCGAGTAAAGCCAAGACGGGAGCGCGCAAAACACCTGTACAAGGACTTAGAGGGTGCGGATCATCCGGGTGTTGCCCAGGGTATTGGGCTTCACCCGTGCCAGGTCCAGGAATTCGGCCACGCCTTCGTCATGGGAGCGCAGCAGCTCCGAATACACTTCCGGGTCCACTGCCGACTGGTCCGCCATAACCTCGAAGCCGTGGCGCTTGAAGAAGTCCACCTCGAACGTGAGGCAGAAGACCCGCGCAACACCAAGGGCACGGGCCTCCTCCAGCAGGCTTTCCACCAGGACGTGCCCCACCCCCTTGCCGCGCCATTCCCCGGAAGTTGCCAGGGTACGGATTTCCGCGAGGTCCTCCCACATCACGTGCAGGGCGCCGCAGCCGATCATCCCGCCGTCATTGGACTCGGCAATACGGAACTCCTGCAGGCTCTCGTAATACGCCACCGTCTCCTTTGCCATCAGGATGCGCTCCTCTGCCAGGGGCGCCACCAGTTTCTTGATGGCAGGGACGTCACTGGTGCGTGCTGGGCGGATATGGAAGGAGTCGGTCACACAGCCATCCTACGAGGCGGGACGGCTGCTACTGGTTGCGGATGGGGTTGGGGCGTTCCGGTACCGGCGTCATTTGCCGCTTGCTGCTCCTTCGTCGCTCTGACGCAAGCTACACAAATGGCGCCGGCACCTTCACTTCACTAAAGGTGCGCCGCCCACACGCGGCGGCGGTCAGGCATTTGTGCGGGCGCCGGCACATGCCTCGGCCGACGGCGCGAAGCCAACCACCTACAGTCCCAGTTCCGCGGGCAGTTGTATGTCCTTGCCCAGGACGTTCTTTGCCAGGAACCACTCCACCACCTGGTACCAGACCTTGGCGTGCTGCGGCTGGAGGACCCAGTGGTTTTCATCCGGGAAGTACAGGAACCGGTGGGGCGTCTGCCCGTCCTGGTCCGCCGCCAGCCGGGACTTGGACAGCAGTTCGTACCAAAGCCGCAGTCCCTCGCCGATGGGAACCCTGTAGTCCTTGTCGCCGTGGATCACCAGCATGGGTGTGCTGATGTTCTCGGCATGCAGGTGTGGGGAGTTCTCAAGCGCCATCTCCGCCGTCATTTCCTTCAGCCAGTACTGCGAGGCATCCGTGGTGGGCCCGAACTGGTCCAGCGCCCACAGGCTCGCGTGGGTGACCACGGCCTTGAACCGGTCCGTGTTGCCTGCCACCCAGTTGGCCATGTAGCCGCCAAAGGAACCGCCCATCGCCGCAGTCCGGGATTCATCGATGTCCGGCCGTTCAACGGCGGCGTCGGTGACGGCCATCAGGTCGGTGAACGGCGCTTTCCCCCAGGAGCCCCAGCCCCGCTGGATGTAGGACTGTCCGTACCCCGTGGACAAGGCAGGATCCGGCAGCAGCACCGCGTATCCCCTGGCTGTCAGCAGCCACGGGTTCCAGCGCCACGTCCAGGCATTCCAGGATCCCAGCGGACCGCCGTGGATCCACAGGAGCAGCGGCGCCGGATTGTCCGCTGAGGCACCGTCCGGCAGCGCCAGGTAGGCAGGTACCCGGGATCCGTCGGCCGCGGTTGCGGCGATGCGCTCAAGGCGCCCCGGGCAGTCGGGACGTTCTGCCGGGGCAGGCAGCCGGGTGGTTTCGCCTGTGGACAGGTCGATGCGTACGGCTTCGGCAGGGAATCCATAGGAGCTGCGCAGGGCATACGCGTTTCGCGCCTCAGGGGAAATGACGACGTCGGAGTAGGCCGCGGCGTCCTGCGTCACCCGGGTGACGCCCACCTCAGCCGCAGCCGGCGGAACGCTGACCCGGAAGACCGGCGACGCGCCGTCGTCGTCTGCCGTGACGAGGATGGCGGAGCCGTCCGGGAGCCACCCTGATGGCTTGGGCCAGCGGTCCCAGTCGTGGGCCAGGGGCTGCAGGCCCGCAGCTTCGCCGGCAGCAGCGCCGGAGACATCGAGCAGGTGCATTTTGATTTCGGGGGCCTCCTCCGGAGTGGAGTCGCTTTCGCTGACCACCACCAGCGTCCCGCCGTCCGGGCTGACGGGGCCCGGGAAGTAGCTCATTCCCTCCTGGTCCAGCAGCACCTTCATGCCGCCGGATGCCACATCCACCGCCACCAGGATGGAACGGCTGTCCGCCTTGGCCAGTGGTTTGGTGTAGCTGCTGTAGATGGTCCTGCCGTCAGGGCTGACCACCGCCTCCGCTTCCCGCAGCCGCGGCCCGGCCTCCGGTGTCAGGTTGCGCAGGACCAAGGGCGCGGTGGCGTCAACGGTTGCCGGCTTGCCTGGCCCCTTGTCCTCCCCCTCCTCCACCGCAAAGATCCGCGGCTGTCCCGGGCCCAAGTCCGCGTCCCAGTAGCGGACCGGGTATTCGCTGTGCAGGATGGCCGAGACCTTCCCGTCCTTGCGCGCCTTGCGCCGCTCGGCGTCGTCCTCCTCGTTAGTGGACCCAGCCAAAACGTCTGCCGTCACGAACGCCGCGTCGGCGTCCCGGGCCGTCATCACTTTGCTGACGCCGCCGGGCCGGCTGAGGACCACGCGGGCTTCCCCGCCGTCGGCCGGAAGCAGCCACAGCGCGTTCACCGGCTCTTCGTCGGGGCTGTCGGGGTCGGGACGCGCGGATGTGAAGTAGACGTCGCCGTTGGCAGCGAAGGCCGCACCGGCCTCACCCTTGGCGCTGCGGGTAATGCGCCGCGCGTGCTTCTGCCCGGCGGGGTCAAGCTCCCACAGTGCAGTGGCAAACTCCGTGCCCTTGCCGTTCAGGGTGCCGACAGTGGTGACCAGCCGCGAGCCGTCCGGGCTCAGGGCCAGTCCGCTTACCCGCGGGATGGACAGGTAGTGGTCGAGGTCGTGGAATGGGGTCTGTGGTTGCTCTTCCGGGATCGCCGGTTCCAAGTTAGCCATGCCCCCGATTCAACACGGTTTGTGCCCCGCATCACAGCCGCCACGCTCCCCTGCGGTTTGCGTGCGCTCCCATGGCCGGGTCCGCTCCGGCCCCGGCGCCTGGGCTTGGGTGCGTTTCCGTGGTTGGGCCCGCTCCGGCCCCGGCGCCTGGGCTTGGGTGCGTTTCCGTGGTTGGGCCCGCTCCGGCCCCGGCGCCATTTGCCGCTTGCTGCTCCTTCGTCGCTTTGACGCAAGCTACACAAATGACCCCGGCACCTGCGCTTGAGGCTAAGCACAGAGGGTGCCACGGTAGGCCAGCGACAGGACCGGTCCTGGACCGCATAAACGGTCGCGGGCAGCACCGGTTATGCGGGGAAGGGCCGCTCAAGGACTCTCCAGGGCCCAGCCCCAGGGTTGTCCCAAAAGCCGCCTTCCGCACGAGGTGCCGGGCATCAGGGATTTATGTAGGCGCCGTCAAAGCGACGAAGGAGCAGGCGCCGGGAAATCTCTGATGTCCGGCGCCGGACCCAGCCACGGACGGTGGCGTGAACGCAGAAAGCCCCGCCGCTCCTTGCGGAGTGGCGGGGCTTTGGCTGTGGAGGCTAGACGCTCGGGGCGATTTCCGGGATGCGCGGCTTGGCGTTGCCGGCGAAGGTGAACTTCGCGTCGTCGCCTTCGCCTTCGACATCCACCACGACGATGTCGCCGGGGTGGATCTCGCCGAAGAGGATCTTCTCGGAGAGCTGGTCCTCGATCTCACGCTGGATGGTGCGGCGCAGCGGCCGGGCGCCCATTGCGGGATCGTAGCCGCGGGTGGCCAGGAGCACCTTGGCGGCCTTGGTGAGCTCGATGCCCATGTCCTTGTCCTTGAGGCGCTTCTCCAGGCGGGTGACGAACAGGTCCACGATCTCGATGATCTCGTCCTGGGTCAGCTGCGGGAACACCACGACGTCGTCAACACGGTTCAGGAACTCGGGGCGGAAGTGCTGCTTGAGCTCCTCGGTGACACGGGCACGCATGCGGTTGTAGCCGGTCTGCGTGTCGGTGCCGGACTGGAAGCCGGTGGCAACGCTCTTGGAGATGTCCCGGGTACCCAGGTTGGTGGTCATGATGATCACGGTGTTCTTGAAGTCCACTACGCGGCCCTGGGAGTCGGTCAGGCGACCGTCTTCCAGGATCTGCAGCAGCGAGTTGAAGAGGTCCGCGTGGGCCTTTTCCACTTCGTCGAACAGCACCACGGAGAACGGACGGCGGCGGACCTTCTCGGTCAGCTGGCCGCCCTCTTCGTAGCCCACGTAGCCCGGAGGGGCACCGAAGAGCCGCGAGACGGTGTGCTTCTCGGAGTACTCGGACATGTCCAGCGTGATGAGGGCATCCTCTTCACCGAACAGGAACTCCGCGAGTGCCTTGGCGAGCTCGGTCTTGCCGACGCCGGTGGGGCCGGCGAAGATGAACGAGCCACCGGGGCGCTTGGGGTCCTTGAGCCCTGCACGGGTGCGGCGGATGGCCTGCGAGAGTGCCTTGATGGCCTCATCCTGGCCAACGACGCGCTTGTGCAGTTCATCTTCCATCTTGAGCAGCCGCGAGGATTCTTCCTCGGTCAGCTTGAAGACGGGGATGCCGGTGGAGTTGGCCAGCACCTCGGCGATGAGATCCTCGTCCACCTCGGAGATGTCGTCCATGCCGCCGGACTTCCAGTGGCGTTCCTTCTCCGCGCGCTCGGAAATCATCTTCTGTTCCTTGTCGCGGAGCGAGGCGGCACCTTCGAAGTCCTGCGCGTCGATGGCGGATTCCTTCTCCATCTTCAGCTTGGCGATGCGCTCGTCCATGGCCTTGAGCTCCGGCGGAGCGGTCATGCGGCGGATGCGCAGCCGGGCGCCGGCTTCGTCGATCAGGTCGATCGCCTTGTCCGGCAGGAAGCGGTCCGAGATGTAGCGTTCGGCCAGGCTTGCAGCGGAGGCCAGGGCGCCGTCGGTGATGGTGACGCGGTGGTGTGCCTCGTACCGGTCGCGCAGGCCCTTGAGGATCTCGATGGCATGTGCCACGGAGGGTTCCTTGACCTGGATCGGCTGGAAGCGGCGCTCCAGGGCGGCGTCCTTCTCGATGTGCTTGCGGTACTCGTCCAGCGTGGTGGCGCCGATGGTCTGCAGCTCGCCGCGGGCCAGCATGGGCTTCAGGATCGAGGCTGCGTCGATGGCGCCTTCGGCGGCACCGGCACCCACCAGCGTGTGGATCTCATCGATGAACAGGATGATGTCGCCGCGGGTGCGGATCTCCTTGAGGACCTTCTTCAGGCGCTCTTCGAAGTCACCGCGGTAGCGGGAGCCTGCCACCAGGGAACCGAGGTCCAGGGTGTAGAGCTGCTTGTCACGAATGGTCTCCGGGACGTCCCCGCGGACAATCGCCTGGGCCAGGCCTTCGACGACGGCAGTCTTGCCGACGCCGGGCTCACCGATCAGGACGGGGTTGTTCTTGGTGCGGCGGGAAAGGACCTGCATGACCCGTTCCATTTCCTGCTCGCGCCCGATGACCGGGTCCAGCTTGTTCTCGCGCGCAGCCTGGGTCAGGTTGCGGCCGAACTGGTCCAGGACCACGGAACCGGCGGGTGCGCCTTCGGGCTGTCCGCCGCCGACGCCTGCGCCGGTGGTTTCCTTGCCCTGGTAGCCGGAGAGGAGCTGGATGACCTGCTGGCGGACCCGGTTGAGGTCGGCGCCGAGCTTGACCAGAACCTGGGCGGCAACGCCCTCACCCTCGCGGATGAGGCCGAGCAGGATGTGCTCCGTGCCGATGTAGTTGTGGCCCAGCTGCAGGGCTTCGCGCAGCGAGAGTTCCAGCACCTTCTTGGCGCGGGGGGTGAAGGGGATGTGGCCGGAGGGGGCCTGCTGGCCCTGTCCGATGATCTCCTGCACCTGCTCGCGAACGCCGTCGAGCGAAATGCTCAAGGACTCAAGAGCTTTGGCGGCAACACCCTCACCCTCATGGATCAGACCCAAGAGGATGTGTTCGGTACCGATGTAATTGTGGTTCAGCATGCGTGCCTCTTCTTGGGCAAGCACAACTACGCGACGGGCACGGTCCGTAAATCGCTCAAACATTTCGCCACACTCCTAGCTACGACGTACTTTGATGCTACGTGGCCGTTCCGGAGATGTGGAGCGTGTTCGCCACAGGGGAAACCCGGGCCCTTGCGGGAATAAGGACGGCGCCGGGCTGCGGGCCCGTGAACCGGGTCCGCATGGAGACAGCCAGTGGCTGGAACGTACATCCCCGGTTGTCCACGGCCATGAAATACGGACGGACGCCGGGCGTTTGGAGCACCTCCATATTTTGGCCAATTGAGCCGCCCGCGCAGCCCCTCATAGCAGGATTATGCCGGGAATTGAAAAACCCCGCCCCGCCTGGCGGCGGTAAGCGGGGTTTCAGTGAAGCTAAAGGCAGTCCTAGGAATTTGCCTTTTGGTAGGCTTCCTGGATTTCAGCCTGAATTCGGCCGCGGCTGTTAACGGTGTAGCCGTTATCCCGGGCCCATTGCCGGATTTGTGCCGAGTCGTGGCTGCGCCCTCCCGTTGGAGCTTTCGCCCTCTGGGTGCTGCGGCCGCCGGATGCCTTGCGTGCAGCGTTGATGAACCTCTCCAGTGAAGACCGAAGTTCAGCGGCATTGCCTGCCGACAGGTCAATCTCGTAGTTGACCCCATCGAGGCCGAACTTAACATTCTCGTCTGCGGATCCCCCATCCAGATCATCAACGAGGATGATGTTTACTTTCTGTGCCATTAAAGGTCTTCCTCTTGGGTTTTCAGAAAAGCAGGATGTTTCCCAAAAAAATTATGACTCTTATGTTGGCAACGCGTCAAAGCGCCTATTGGTTCCTTGGGGATAAAACCGGAAAGAAGGGGGATTTATCTATTTGGATTCCGGGCCCGGGCGGTCCACGGGCTGCACCGGGAGGGAGTCGGCCTCGGCCTGCGCCCGGGCCTCCGCCTGCCGCTCGGCCTTGTCCGCGTTGAAGATTGCCTTCATGGCGAACCAGAACAGCAGGCCCACCACCAGGGAGGGAAGAATAACTGCCACGTATTCCATGATCAGTGCCCTTCGGGCTTCAGCAGGGGGAACAGGATGGTTTCGCGGATGCCGGCGCCCGTGAAGAGCATGACCAGCCGGTCGATGCCCAGGCCGATGCCGCCCATGGGCGGGGCACCGTATTCCAGGGCGCGCAGGAAGTCCTCGTCGAGCTGCATTGCCTCCACGTCGCCGGCGGCGGCATGCATGGACTGCTCGGTGAGCCGTTCGCGCTGGATGACGGGGTCGATCAGCTCCGAGAACGCGGTGCCGCGCTCCATGCCGCCAATGATCAGGTCCCAGGCTTCGATCAGCCGGCCGTCCTCGCGGTGCGGGCGGGCCAGCGGCTGGGCGGACGGCGGGTAGTCGTAGACGAAGGTGGGGTTCAGCAGGGTGGGCTCCACGATTTCGCCGAAGAGTTCCACCACCAGCTTTTCGGCGTCCCATTTGGGGTCCACCTTGACGTCGTGCTTTTCCGCAATCCCGCGCAGCACCTCAACGGGCGTGTCCGGCGTGATTTCCTGCCCAACGGCGTCGGAAAGTCCGGGGTAGACGGCCAGCCACGCCCACTCGCCGTCGAGGTTGATCTCGCCGGCCTCGGTCTGCAGGACACGGCCGGCACCCACGGCGTCGGCGGCGTCGAGGATGATCTCCTTGATCCGCTCGGCCATGACGAACTGGTCTGCCCAGGCCTCGTAGCACTCAAGGGTGGTGAATTCAGGGCTGTGGGTGGAGTCCACGCCCTCGTTGCGGAACACGCGGCCCATGTCGTACACGCGGTCGATCCCGCCCACCACGGCGCGCTTGAGGTACAGCTCGGTGGCGATGCGCAGGGTCATCTTCTGGTCGAAGGCGTTCATGTGGGTCTCGAACGGCCGCGCAAGGGCACCGCCATGGACCAGGTTGAGGATGGGGGTTTCCACTTCCACGTAGCGGCGCCGGAACAGTGTCTCGCGGATGGAGCGGGTGATGGCCGCGCGGGTGTAGACCATTTCGCGGGCCTCGTCACGGACCATCAGGTCGACGTAGCGCTGGCGGACGCGGGTTTCCTCGTTCAGGTCCGCGTGCAGGACGGGCAGCGGGCGCAGGGCCTTGGAGGCCATTGACCAGGAATCGGCCATGATGGACAGCTCGCCGCGGCGTGAGGAGATGACCTCGCCCTTGATGAACACGTGGTCGCCAAGGTCAACCAGCGCCTTCCAGTCTGCCAGCGCTTCCTCGCCCACGTTGGCCAGGCTCAGCATGGCCTGCAGGCGGGTGGCCTTGCCGTCGGTGCCGCCTTCCTGCAGGGTGGCGAAGCAGAGCTTGCCGGTGTTGCGGATGAAGACGACGCGGCCGGTAACGCCCACCACGTCACCAGTGGTGTCGTCCGCCTCGAGGTGGGCGTACTTTTCCCGGATCTCGGCGAGCGAATGCGTCCGCTCCACACCCACCGGGTACGCCTCAGCGCCGCGCTCCAGGAGTTTGGCGCGCTTTTCCATGCGGATCCGCATCTGCTCGCTGGCATCGACGGGCTCAGGGGCGTTCTTGGGCGAGGGGGTGTTTTGGGAAGTCACAATCCACAAGTTTACCGGGCATTGGGTACCCGGGCTCCCAGTTGCCCCGCAGGTGCACACCCTACGATGGGCTGGTGAAAGAACGCGTACTTCCAACGCACGACGGCGGCAGGCTGGCTTTATACAGCTACGGCACCGAAGAGGCGCCCGGCGAACGGCGGGTGCTGCTGATCGGCGGCGCGTTCCTGACGGCGTTGATCTACCGCCCGTTCTCGATTGCCCTGGCGAAGGGCCTGGGGGACGGCTGGGCGGTTGACGTCTATGACCGCCGGGGCCGGGGAAAGTCGTCCGAGCAGCCGGCGGACTACTCCATGGCCACCGAAATCGAGGATGTCCGGACTGTCCTCAAAGCCACCGGCGCCCGGAACATCCTGGGCCACAGCCTGGGTGGAGCGGTGGCCCTGAATGCGGTGCAGGAGTTCACCGGAACCGCGTTGGTCCCGGACAAGCTTGCGGTCTACGACGCCGCGGTGAATATTGACGGCAGCATCGACACCGCGTGGCTGGACGGGTTCGAGGATGCCGTGAACCAAGGCAGGGTGGGCCATGCGCTGGCGCATATGAAGAAGGCCACCAGCCCCGGCTCAACCATGGCCAGGATCCCGGAACCGGTCCTGGCCGGCCTGATGGCCGTGTTGTCCCGGACCAGGATCAACAGGATGTTCCGCCAGGTCATGCCCAGCGGGGTGGGCGAACTGCGCGCAGCCTACGACGAAAAGGACCATGCCCGGGACTTCAGCGTGCTGCCTGCAAATACCCATTTCATGGCCGGCGGCAAGAGTCCTGCCTACTACAGGGAAACAGCCCAGCGGCTGCACCAGGCGGTTCGGGGCAGCACCTACCTGCTCTCCCCCAAGTGCTTCCACGGGTCCATCCCGGCAGCGGTCAAGGAACTGGTGGCGGACATCGCGGCGTACTTCAAGGAAGAACGTCCGGACGGGGAATCCCGCCCGGACGAAGCTGAGGCTATCCGCGCTCCCCGCGGCTGAACCCCGCGAGGGCAGCCTCCCCCAGGTCCCGCCACACCGTCCGGGGCTTGGGTTCCACGCTCCGGTCCGCCAGCCAGTCACCCCAGGCGGTGATGTCCTCAGCACCTGCGGCGGCAACGGCATCACAGGCGAACCCGACGGCGGTGGAGCCGTCCGCCAGCCGCACAGATCCCAGGAGCATGGGCTCGGGAAGGGCAGCCAGGAAGATCCCCAGGGCCGCGGGCGACAGCAGCCACTTCTCCCCCACCAGTTCCGCGCCGTCCTCGGAGCGGTACACGCCCGGCTTGGGCGGCACCGTGTCCAGTGCCACCATGCGGTAGCGGGCCGCGGTCCGGACCGGGCCATCCCAGAACGCCCCGAGTTCCTCCAGCTGCGGCGCCAGCGGCTGGCCCTTGCGGTGCGCACCCACCACCACCAGCGGCACGGCGGTTGCACCGGCTGCCAGCGGCCAGGGCGCGGACGACGACGAACGGGCACCGGCGCGGTCAACCTCGGCTGCCGCACCGGGAGCGAAGAGGGCGGGAGCGTCCGGGGTGACCTCCAGGCGGCGGGCGATATCCGCCGCCACGGCATCATCGAAGGTCCTGCCCACCACCGTGAGCCCGAATTGGGCGCCGTCCACTTCCCCGGCGGGCACTGCCACGGCGCAGAGGTCGAACAGGTTGCAGAAGTTGGTATAGGTGCCCATCAGCGAGTTCACTCCCACCGGGTCCGCGGCGACTTCAGCCAGGGTGGGGTGGAACGGGGCGGTGGGGATCAGCAGGGCGTCGAACCCTTTGAGCTGTGCCATCGCCATCTGCTTTAGTGCTTCCAGCTTGTCGGTGTCGTTGACGTACCGGTGCGCGGGCACTGTGCCGGCCGCGCGGATGATGCGTTCCACGGTGGGGTCGATGCCCGCCTGACCGGCCATGCCGGCGTCGTACTTTTCCAGGAAGCTGCCCACGGCAGCGTGGCGTTCGGCCACCAGCCCGCCGTCGTACAACAGCCGGGCGGCTTCGAGGAAGGCATCGAATTCGATGGCTTCCACCTCCACTTCCAAGGACTGAAGCCGGTCCACGTGGCGGTTGAATGCGGCTGCCCAGGTGTCCGGTAGCGCCGGCAGGGTTGCGGGATAGGCCACCCGGGGCCGTTCCGGTGCAGCCAAACGGATGTCCGCTGGCCAGCCCCGGGAGTTGCCGGCCATGACGCCCATGGCGAGCTCGGCAGTGGACAGGTTCCGGGCAAAGATGGTGACGGCGTCCCAGGACCGGCAGGCGGGCACAACGCCCGCTGTGGAGACGACACTCAGGGTTGCCTTGATGCCCACGATGCCCTGAAGCCCGGCGGGGACCCGGCCGGAGCCTGCCGTGTCCGTACCGATCGCGATGTCCACCAGTCCCAGCGCCACCGCCACGGCTGAGCCGGAGCTGGATCCGCCGGAGATGTACTCCGGCCGGCGCGAGTCGCGGACGGCGCCGTAGGGGCTGCGCGTCCCCACCAATCCGGTGGCGAACTGGTCCAGGTTGGTGGCGCCCAGGACCAGGGCACCGGCAGCGCGGAGCCGGGCCACCGCTTCGGCATCGTTGTCCGGGGTGTAGGCAAAGTCCGGGCAGGCGGCCGTGGTGGGGATGCCTGCCAGGTCGACGTTGTTCTTGACGGCCAGCAGCAGCCCGGCAAGCTGGAGGTCCGCGCCGGCTGCCACGGCGGCGTCGATCGACGCTGCCTCGGCCAGAAGGTCCTCCGCACTGCGGAGCGTGATCCAGATTTCCGGCCGGTCCACTGTTTCCAGCGCTGCCAGGGCTGCTGTGGCACGCCGCGTGGCACTGCCGTTGATTGCCGTGCTCATACTGCTACCTCTTCCAGTTCCAGCTCTTCCAGCCCCGCAGGTTGGTCGGCACCGAGGACCACCACTGCCTCGCCCGCCACTACCTGGCCCCCGGCCGCCGGCAGGACGCGGAGCACCACGCCGTCGCAGGGAGCCTCCAGGACCGTTTCCATCTTCATTGCCTCCAGCGATACCAGCGGCTGGCCTTTCACCACCCGGTCCCCGGCCGCCACGTCCACCTTCCAGACGCTCGCGGCGAAGGGCGCCGAGACGAGCGAGCCGCCGTCCGGAACCACCACGTCGTCCACCACGGGAGTGACGACGGCGGCCAGCGTGTCCGCGCGGTCGAACTCACCGGCGTCGGCCCATGCCTGCCGTTCCACGGCGAACGCTGCACCCTGCTTTTCCCGGAACGCCTCGATGGACCGGCTGTTCTCCGCCAGGAACTTCTCGTGCTCGGCAAGCGAGAAAGTCCCTTCCTCGATCTCGACGCCCCGGCCACGCCCCGCGGCCATGTCGGCGCGCAGGTCCAGGAGTTCCTCGGGGCTGACGGGGTACCAGGAGATCCGGTCGAAGAAACGCAGCAGCCAGGGCGATCCGGGTTCGAACGGGGCGGTATCGGCATACCGCGACCACACTTGGGTGGTGCGGCCCACGAACTGGTAGCCGCCGGGGCCTTCCATCCCGTAGATGCACATGTACGCGCCGCCAATGCCCACCGCGTTCTCCGGCGTCCACGTGCGGGCCGGGTTGTACTTGGTGGTGACCAGGCGGTGCCGCGGGTCCAGCGGGGTGGCCACCGGCGCGCCCAGGTACACGTCGCCCAGGCCCAGCACCAGGTACTCGGCATTGAAGACGGTGTCGAAGACGTCGTTGACGGAGTCCAGGCCGTTGATCCGGCGGATGAACTCGATGTTCCAGGGGCACCAGGGCGCGTCGTCCCGGACACCCGCCATGTACCGTTCGATTGCCTCGCGGGTGGCCGGATCATCCCAGGACAGCGGCAGCCGGACGGTGCGGCTGGGAACCACCAGTTCGGAGCTCGCGGGCAGCGCGGCCTCGATTTCCTGGACCAGGTCCAGCAGACGGGCAGTGGACAGGACGGACGGGTCCACCTTGATCTGCAGCGACCGGATGCCCGGCGTGAGGTCCACGACGCCCGGCACCCTGAGCGCTTCGATCTGCTGGTGCAGGGCGTGGACGCGGGCACGCAGGCCCAGGTCCAGCACCATCTCGCCATATTCCACCAGCAGGTTGTCGTCGCCGGAGCGGCGGTAGGTGACCGCGGGCCGGCCGGAACCTTCCGGCACCCGGCCCAGCACGCCGTCGTCGCCATCGCCGCGGAAGCCGCGGCTGGTCCCCGTGGCTGCCATGGACGGGTTTGACGACCAATCAGCGTCACCCGGGAGGACCAGTTGGCGGCCGGGTCCCAGGTCCTTGGCCGACGGCGCCTGGCCGGCTTTGATGGGCACGAACCGGACCTTGTCCCCCGGGCGGAGCTGGCCGAGCTTCCAGCGTTCGGCCGTCACGACGGTGACGGGGCAGACGAAGCCGCCCAGGCTGGGTCCGTCCGGGCCAAGCAGGATGGGGGTGTCGCCGGTGAAGTCCAGGGCACCCACCGAGTAGGCGGTGTCGTGGATGTTGGAGGGGTGCAGGCCTGCTTCGCCGCCGTCGGTCCGCGCCCAGCGCGGTTTGGGGCCGATGAGGCGCACGCCGGTGCGGGCGGAGTTGAAGTGGACCTCGTACTCCGCGCTGTACAGCTCCTCGATATCCTCACGCTGGAAGAACTCCGGGGCTCCGTGTGGGCCTTCGGCCACGGCCAATTCCCAGGTGGAGGTGAGGGCGGGACGGCTGTCGAGCGGGACGGCTGCCGTGGGTGCTTCCTGCCCTGCGGCCTGCTTCACAGCACGGAGCACGTCGCCCGTGCGGAGCACCCGCCCGGCGTGGCCGCCGAACTGGCCCAAGGTGAAGGTGGAGGCGCTGCCCAGGTACTTGGGGATGTCCAGGCCGCCCTGGAACAGGATGTAGCCGCGCAGGCCCTTGCCGGCGGCCGTGCCCGCGTCGAGCGTTCCCCCTGCCGGGACGGTCACGGGGGTCCAGGCGGGCACCTCCGTTCCATCAACAGTCACCGTGGCTTCCGCGCCGGTGACGCAGACGGTCGTGGCGTGCGTGAAAGTCAGGCTTGGGCCGGTCATGGTGAACTCGAGACCCGGCGCGCCTTCCGGATTGCCCAGGGCGGTGTTGCCAAGCCGGAACGACAGATCGTCCATGGGGCCGCTCGGCGGGACACCGATCTGCCAGAGGCCGGTGCGGCCCGGCCAGTCCTGCACGCTGGTCTGCAGGCCGGGGCGGCCCACCGTGATGCGGGGCTCCGGGTCCCCCACGTTGTCCAGGGTGCTGGTGGAATGCTGGACCGCGCGGACCACGTCCAGGCCGCTCACGGCGCGCAGCATACCCAAATTGGTCTCGATCCCGTCGATCCGGGTGTCTTCCAGGGCTGCGGCGAGCCGGTCGAAGGCGTCGGCGCGGTTTGCGCCGGACGTGATGATTTTGCCCATGAGGGGGTCGTAGCTGGTGGAGACATCGGTGCCGGTTTCCACCCAGGCGTCCACGCGGGCTTCTGCCGCAGTGGGGTAGGCGGCGTTGGTGACGGTTCCGGCGCTGGGCTGGAAACCCCTGGCCGGGTCCTCGGCGTAAACCCGGGCTTCCACGGCGTGGCCGGCCACCGGGAGGCTGTCCGGCACGCCGGCCAGGACTGCCTGGGCGTCGCTGCCGCCCTGGGCCAGGCGCAGCATCCATTCCACCAGGTCTACGCCGGTGACGGCTTCAGTGACCGGGTGCTCCACCTGGAGCCGGGCGTTGACTTCCAGGAAGGAGGCTTCCTGGCGGACGGAGTCGTAGACGAACTCCACGGTGCCGGCGGAGCGGTAGTTAAGGGAGGCGCAGAGGGCGCGGGAGCTGCGGTGCAGTTCCTCCCGCAGCTCGTCCGGCAGGTCCGGGGCGGGTGCTTCCTCGAGGACTTTCTGGTGGCGCCGCTGCAGGGAGCAGTCCCGGTCGCCCAGGCTGACCACCCGGCCTTCGCCGTCGCCGAAGATTTGTACCTCGACGTGCCTGGCGTTTTCGACGTACCGTTCGGCGAAGACGCCGGCCGTTCCGAAGCTGGCACCGGCCAGGCGGGCCACGCGGGGGAAGCTTTCCACGAGTTCGGCCTCGGAACGGCAGACCGTCATGCCGATGCCGCCGCCACCGCCGGTGGCCTTGAGCATCAGCGGGAAGCCGATCGCGGCGGAGGCCGCGACGGCGGCGTCCACATCCTCAAGCAGCCCGGAACCGGCGATCATGGGCACCCCGGCCGCCCGGGCGGCGTCGCGCGCTGTGTGCTTGGTGCCGAAGATGCGCAACTGCTCGGGGGTGGGGCCCACGAACACCAGGCCGGCTGCCTCCACGGCCTCGGCGAAGGCTGCGTCCTCGGAGAGGAAACCGTAACCGGGGTGGATGGCGCCGGCGCCTGTTTCCTTGGCCGCTGCCAGGATTGCGTCAACCCGGAGGTAGGACTCCTTGGCCGGCGCAGGCCCCAGCAGCACGGCTTCATCGGCGAGCCGGACGTGCTTGGCGCCGCGGTCTGCTTCGGAGAAGACGGCGACGGTCCGGAGTCCCAGTTTGCGGGCGGATTCGATGATGCGGCATGCGATTTCACCGCGGTTGGCGATCAGGAGGGTGTCGAAAGTGTTCTCGTTCCTGCTGTTCACTTGGCTGCCTCCGGCCGGGTGACGATCATGCGGACGGGGGTGGGGTTGAAGCCGTTGCACGGGTTGTTGATCTGCGGGCAGTTGGAGACGAGAACCAGGGTGTCCACCTCAGCCTTGAGTGCCACCCGCTTGCCGGGGGCGGAGAGGCCGTCCACGATGCCCAGGGCGCCGTCCGGGTCCACCGGGACGTTCATGAACCAGTTGATGTTGGACACCAGGTCCCGCTTGCCCAGGCCCCAGCGGGAGCCCTCGATCAGGAAGTTCTCCACGCAGGCGTGCTGTTCGCGGGTGTGCTGTCCGTAGCGGAGGGTGTTGGATTCCTGGGAGCAGGCGCCGCCGATGGTGTCGTGCACGCCCACTTCGTCTGCCACGACGGTCATCATGGGCGCGCCGGTGTCTGCGCGGAGGACCGAACCGGTGGTGAGGACGATTGACTGCTGGGCGGCAATGGTGGCCGCCGCCGAGTAGCGGACGGCGGTGTCGGCCACGGCGTAGAGCAGGCAGTCCACGGCCTGGTTGCCTTCGAGGTCCACGATGGTCAGCACGTCGCCGGCTGCCACCACTGCGGACCAGGGGCCGCGGGCTTCGACGAATTCGTCCAGGACTACGGCGCCTGGGGCGAGCGCGGCGTCGGCGGCGTCGGCGGCGTCAGGGGTTGACCTGGTATCGATTGCAGTGTTCATCGGGCGTTCCTTGCGGCGAGGTCGTGTTCGGTGTTGCGGAGGGCCTGCAGGTGTTCCGGGGCCAGTGGTCCGGCCAGGCTGCCGGCTTCCAGTGCGGCGAGGTCCTGGGGCGCGTGCCAGGCGGTGATGTCGACGGCCGTCCCAGTGAAGTCCGTGCGCGGGTCCAGCGGGTGGGCGGTGTTGGCCAGGACCAGCACGGCGTCCATCTGGAGCAGGAGTTCGACGACGGCACCCGGCCCGGCGCTGCCGGTGAAGGTGATGGTTCCGGCCGGGTTCACGGTGATGCCTTTGAAGAAGGAGATCGACGGCGCCACGTCCCGGGTGCCCAGGCCATTCTTGAGGGCGCCCAGGGTGAGCAGCTCCCGTGCCGCCGGGGATGCGCTGTAGACGGTTCCGGCACCGTACTTTGCGGTGTTGCCGGCGAGAGTGGTGGCGCCGGTCAGTGCGTCGTGCCGGTTCGACGTATCGGCAACGATGGTTGCCATCAGGCGCCCGGCGTCCGACAGCAGCGGGTGGCCCGCGCCGGGGTAGGCCTGCCAGGGGACCTTGACGGTATCGGCGACATTGAGCCGCTCGTGGGTGGCGCCGGCGCGGTACAGGAGGGTGTGCACACAGGCATCGCCGGCGGTGTCCGTGAGCCGAACCCTGGTGCCCCGGGCCAGGGACATGGTGGTGTTGCGGCCAAAGGCGAGGGATTCGGCCCATGTGGGGGACGCGCCGTCGGGCATTCCCGCCAGAAGGTGCGCCGGGGCGGAAGTTGCCGGCACGTGGCGCATGGTTTCGGCGGTCCTGCCGTGCTGTTCGCGGGCATGGGCCCGGGCGCCGGCCGTGGTGGCGGTCCCGGTTGCTGGTGTTTCGAGGGTCTGTGTCATGTCAGTCCTGGGTTGTGTCGAAAAGATGAGGGAAATGGGTGTCAGGCCTTGGCTGCCACGTTCCGGCTCCTGACCCAGAGGCCCAGGAGCAGCACGGCGGTGACCATCAGGGGCGCGGACCAGAGGAGGAGGCCGTTCTCGCCGGAGGGGTCGTACACCTCGGGCCGGGGCCACGCCAGGTTGACCACCATCACGCCGCCGTAAAGGACGGCGAGGATGTTGACGGGAAGGCCCCAGCGGCCCAGCGAGAACAGTCCGGCGGGCATGGTCTGCCCCACCCGATCCCAGTCGCCGCGGAGGCGGTTGAGCAGCTGCGGGACGGTGACCAGGAGGTAGGCAAGGTAGACCATCACGATGCAGACGCTGCACAGGGTGGTGAACAGGGCGGCGTTGCCTACGTTGATGGCCAGCACCGCAACTGCAAGGGCCCCGATGACGATGGAGGGCCACATGGGCGTGCCGCGGGTGGGGTGGACGGAGGAGAGCAGGGCCGACGCCGGGAGCTTGCCGTCGCGGGCCATGGAGAAGACCAGGCGGGAACCTGCAGTCTGGATCGCCAGGGTGCAGACGAAGATGGCTATGGCCACATCCACCAGCAGGACCTTGCCCCAGAAGGTGCCCAGGACCGCGGTGAGGACGTACGGGAGGCCTTCGGTGGCGAGGCGGCCGTCGTCGAGGCTCGGCGCCGCCATCAGGGCGGTGATGATCATCAGAGCACCGCCGACGCCGGAGATGAGCAGGGCGGAGAGGATGGTCCGGGGTGCGGTGCGGCGTGGGTCCTTGGTTTCTTCGGACAGTTCACCGGCGGAGTTGAAGCCCACCATGACGTACGCGGCCATCAGCCCGGAGACCAGGAAGGCTCCAACAGCACCGAGGTCCGATCCCTGCAGCACGGTGGTGTCCGCAACCACCTCCGGACCGCGCTGGGCGGCACTGATGAGGGCCAGGATCACGGCCGCGACGCCCACGATCTCGCAGGTGACGCCCACGGAGTTGACGTGCGCCATGAGCTTTACGCCGAGGGAGTTAATGATGGTGGTGGCCACCAGGAGGACGGCGCCCAGGACCACGGCGTTGGAGGCACCGGTCACCGTGTTGAGCGCGGGATCGCCGCCCACCACCTGGAATCCGTCCCAGAGCTGGGGCAGGACCACCTGCAGGGCGATGGCGGCCGCGGCTGCGGTGACCACCTGTGCGATGGCCATGAACCAGCCGGCGAACCAGCCCACGCCTTCCCCGCCGACGCGCCGCGCCCACTGGTAAACGGCACCGGAAAGGGGGTAGCGGGCTGCGAGTTCGGCGAAGTTCAGGGCCACCAGCAGCTGGCCCACCAGGACCACCGGCCAGGTCCAGAAGAACGCCGGCCCGGCGAACGAGTAGCCGAACGCGAAGAGCTGGAAGATGGTGGTGAGGATGGAAACGAACGAGAAGCCCGCGGCAAAGGAAGCGTAGCGGCCGAGCTTTCGGTGGAGGGTGGGCTGGTAGCCAAGGGACGTCAGGTCTGCATCGTCCTGGTGGACGGTGGGGAGAACGGTGGATGTCATCGGGAATCTCCGGAACTGGAAAGGGATCTTGGGGGCGAAGCCTCCCGGTACTGCAGCGCTCGGCCGAAGGCTGCTGATTACCGGTCACTTGATAGTTTTCCAGCGGGATGTCCCCAAACAGTTTCACCTCTGTAAAAGGCGGATAGACATCTTGTTTCGGGCAGATTTCCGTCCCCTCACCATGCCCGCCGGTGATTTTCGGCGCACCCGGCAGTGCAAGAATGGGGCCGTGACTTCCGTAGGACCGGGCCGCCCCCGCCACCAGCAGCCCTCGCGGCCGGGCGCCACCGCCCGCGATGAAATCCTCGACGCCGCGGCGGAGCTGTTCACCACCCAGGGCTTCGCCAGCACCTCCACGCGGTCCATCGCGGACGCGGTGGGCATCCGGCAGTCATCCCTCTACCACCACTTCAAGACCAAGGACGATATCCTCGAGGACCTGCTCGAGGGGACGGTGTCCGGCGGGCTGACGTTCGCACGTGCCGTGGCCGCCCTGCCCACCGACACCCCGGGAACCGAAAGTCCGGCTGGAAGCCGCCTTCACGCCGTCGCGCTTTATGACGGCACCCAGCTGTGCAGCGCACGGTGGAACCTTGGCGTGCTGTACCACCTGCCCGAGGTCCGGAGCGACCGCTTTGCCCGGTTCCACAGCCACCGCCAGGAGCTCAGGCGTTTGTACGGGGCACTGGGCGCGGGGGTGTCAGCCGCGCCGGGCGGACCGGACGGCGGCGACTTCACCTTCCGCTTAGTGGAATCCCTGATCTACCTTCGCGCGGACGGCGCGGACGGCGCTGACTCCGCTATGCAGGCCGCCGACGCCGGGCTGATCCTGTGCGGACTCGGGGACCGGCTGCCGGCCATCCGCGCGGCGAGCCAGGCCCTCATCAACCGCCTGGCGTGACCCTGCGTACCGCCGGCCGCCGGGATGCCCCACCCGGCTTGCTCGGCTAGGCTCGGAGCATGACGCGAGAGAACATCAGGACCCCCGACGGCGGCACTGTGGAGCTCTTCTCCACCGGCGCTGAACTTGCTTCTGCGGGCTCGGGCGTGGTGGTTGTGCCGCCTTCCATGGTGACGGCTGCGGATTACACCAAGTTCGCCCAGAAACTGAGCGCCGCCCTGGGCCGCCCGGTGCACACCTTCAACCGGCGCGGGCGCGGATCCTCGTCCCCGCAGCCCGAGGATTACACGCTGGACGTGGACATCCGCGACCTGGATACCGTCATGAAGCACACCTCCAGCACCGATGTGTTTGGGCACAGCTTCGGCGGCGCCGTCGCCCTGCACGCGGCCCGGACACTGCCGGTGGAACGACTCGCCGTCTACGACCCCGCCGTCTCCGTGAACGGCAGCGTCACCGCCGACTGGATTGTGGAGTATGAGCGCGCCATTGCCGCCGGAGACCATGACCGCGCCCTCGCCGTGATTCAGCGGGGCCTGGAAGCCGGCGGTTCCTTCTCATCGCGCATGCCGTTGTCCATGCTGACCCTGGCCAACAAATTGACGGCCGGCACCACCGAAGGCAAGCAGCAGCGCGAGCTGATGCGCACCGGCGTCCGCGAGATCAAGGCCATCATTGCCGCCGACATGCCGGCCGAGCCGTTCCAGGCGCTCCCCCTGGAGACCCTGATTGTGGTGGGCGAAAAGAGCCCCGCCTACTTCGGCATCGCCTGCGGCCAGATCCACGACGTGCTCTCCGGCTCCAGCTACACCATCCTGCCCGGCCTCGGCCACGACGGCGCCATCAAGGCTCCGGACAGGCTGATCAAGGAACTGAGCGAGTTCTTCGCCGGCTGACCCCCCCCAAGTAAGTAGCACTAAGTGTCGCTTTGATGCTTCAAAACGACTGTGAGGATTGGAGTGGCTGGTCTGGGACTGGCTGGCAGAGTTGGTACTGGCCGTTCCGCGCTGTGG
>NZ_JBPFDM010000006.1:0-214801 GCF_059414945.1 Arthrobacter sp. SAFR-179 | reverse complement strand
TTCATCGACTCACCCCTGACCATGCTCGTCACCGCCATCGCCTCCATCCTCATGGTCATCGGCTGGTACGCCTGCCGGGCCCGCATCCGCGAAATCGCCGAAACCCGCGACGGCTACACCGGAACCTCACCGGTCATCGCCAACGCTCCGGCTGAGACCTTCAAGAAGTAACTGCCTCCACGCGCAGTAATTGCTGAGACGCCCGACGGCGGCACTTGAGTTCTGGAATTCCGGAACCCAAGTGCCGCCGTCGGGGTTTAATGCTGTTGCTGCTTTACTTTGAGGGCTTGACCACCATCGCCGAGCCGCCGCCGCGCCTGGCCGGTTCGGCTGCCGCGAGGGTCCTGCCGTCCTCCAGGAATTCAATGGCGGTGGCCGCCCCGATTTCCGAGGCGGACGAGAACGAGTCGCCGGACGGGGCAAGGATGTGGCCGAACCTGCTGGTGAGGTCCGCGCCGTACTTGTCAATGAAAGCCGGCTCAGCGCTAACTTTTTCCGTGTTCCGCTGTGCTGCACGCGGAGCCGCAATGGCCTCCGGGATGCTCATGCCCAGGTCGATCCGGTTCACCAGGGTCTGCAGGACGGTGGTGATGATGGTGGATCCGCCCGGGGAGCCCAGGGCCAGGAACGGCTTGTCGTCCTCCAGCACGATCGTGGGCGACATGGACGAACGCGGCCGCTTGCCCGGCTCAATCCTGTTGGGGTCCGCCGCGTCATAGACGGTGGAGAAGTCCGTGAGCTCGTTGTTGAGCAGGAACCCGCGGCCGGGAACCACCATGCCGGAGCCGCCGGTCTGCTCGATGGTCAGCGTGTACTCCACCACGTTGCCCCACTTGTCCGAGACCGTCATGTTGGTGGTGGAAATGTTTTCCGTGTCCTTCTCATCGGCGGCAGCGGCCGGTTTCACCGGGCAGGTGCCGTCGTAGTTGGTGACATCCCCCGTCGTCTCCAGCGGCTTCACGGCTGCGTGCATCGGGTCGAGCTCACAGGCCCGTTCCTTACCGAAAATGGGATCGGTCAGGGCTTTTGTGGGCACTTTCACGAAGGCGGGGTCACCCACGTACTTGGCGCGGTCCGCGAAGGCCAGGGCGCTGGCTTCCAGGTAGTGGTGCAGGACGGCCGGCTGGTCCTTCTTTAGTGCGGGCAGGTCGAAGACGTCCAGAATGTTCAGAGACTCACCTACCGTGGTGCCGCCGCTGCTGGACGGTGCCATGCCGTAGACGTCGTACCCGCGATAGTTCACATGGGTGGGCTTTTGTTCCAGAGCCTTGTAGTGCTCCAGGTCCTCCTCGGTCATGGAGCCCACAGGGACGGGAAGCCTGTCCTTCGGGTCAATGGCCAGGTCCACCGGCGGATTTTGGACTGTCTTGGCAATCTCCTTGGCCAGCACTCCGTCATAGAACGCGTCCATGCCCTTGTTTGCCAACAGCCGGTAAGTGTCTGCCAGGTCGGGATTCTTGAAAACAGATCCCACCTCCGGGAGCTTCCCGTCCTGCAGGTACAGGTCCTTGGTTGAAGTGAAGGCTTCGAAGCGCTTCTGGTTGTCCTCCGTCTGGCTGCGGAACGTCCTGTCCACCACAAACCCGCGATCGGCAACTTCAATGGCCGGCTCGAGCGCGTCGCTGAGGCTAAGGGTGCCCCAGCGTTTCAGGGCGCGCTCCCAGGTAGCGGGAGTACCGGGGACGCCCACCGAGACGCCGCTGGTGACGAGTTCAGGGGTGAACCGGTACGGCTTGCCGGTAGCGGGGTCAATGAATGAATCCGGTTTGATCCCCGCCGGCGCTGTTTCACGTCCGTCGATGGTGCTGACCTTCTTGCTCTTGGCGTCGTAATAGACGAAGTAGCCGCCGCCGCCGATCCCGGCGCTGTACGGTTCGGTGACTCCAAGGGTGGCTGCTGCGGCGACCGCGGCGTCCACCGCGTTTCCGCCCTCGCGAAGGACTTCAATTGCCGCCGCTGAGGCCTCGGGGTCTACCGTGCTGACCGCACCGCCATGCCCTACAGCTGTCGGCTCCTTGTGGACCTGGCGCTCGTCGGTGTCACTGGCAAATGCAGTGCTGCCGACGGCCCCGGTGGTAACGCTCATGGCCAGCGCTGCCGTAACAGCTGCGAGCCGGCGTCCAAGATGTGGCATGGTGGCTCCTAAATGGGGGTTTGAGTGATGTGGGCCACGCTACTCTTCGGGTAGGACACACTCAACGGCTCCGGAAAGGGAGAGGGCACCATGGCAGGATCCAAGCTCGCAGTGGTTGGCGCCGGGAGCGTCGGGACGTCGCTGGCATACGCGGCGCTGATCCGCGGCTCGGCCAGCAACATCGCGCTGTACGACGTCAACACCCCCAAGGCGGAGGCCGAAGCCCTGGACCTCGCCCACGGCAGCCAGTTCGCCGCGGCATCGGCGACCGTCACCGGAGGCGGGGATATCGCCGTGACGGAAGGTGCCGACGTCGTGGTCATCACGGCAGGTGCCAAGCAAAACCCGGGCCAGAGCCGGCTGGACCTTGCCGGCACCAATGTGCGGATCCTGGAACAGCTGATGCCGCCGCTGCTTGAACGTGCGCCGGACGCCGTCTATGTCCTGGTGACCAACCCCTGCGATGTCCTGACGGTGGCTGCCCAGCGCATCTCCGGGCTGCCACCGGAACGGATCTTCTCCTCCGGCACGGTGCTGGACACCTCCCGGCTGCGCTGGCTCCTGGCCCGGGAGGCCGGGGTTTCCGTCACCAGCGTCCATGCCAGCATGGTGGGAGAGCACGGGGACACGGAGTTCCCGCTGTGGTCCGGCGCCACGATCGGCCCGGTCCCCATTCGCGACTGGACGGTCGCCGGGGAGCGGATCTTTACGCCCGAATACCTCGCTAACACCGCCCGGGAAGTGGTCCAGGCGGCCTACAAGGTCATCGCAGGCAAGGGGGCCACGAACTACGCCATCGGCCTCTCCGGCGCCCGCATTGTGGAGGCACTGCTCCGCGACGACAACGCCGTCCTTCCGGTTTCCACCGTGTTGTCAGGGCTGTACGGGATTTCCGGGGTGGCCCTGTCCCTCCCCAGCGTGGTGGGGAGGGGCGGAGTACACCGCGTCCTGGAAACGCCCATGGACGACGCCGAGCGGGCAGCCCTGCAGCATAGCGCTGACACCCTGCGGAACACGATGGTCAAGCTGGGGGTCTGAAACGTTTGCAGATGCCCGCGGCCCACGTCATGCAACGCCACTGCAACCCCGGCCGGCAGCTGCTTCACATATGCTCACCTGAGACGGCCACGCTGGCTCAACCACGACTGGCTCAATGACGAACCAACAGGAGTAACGCATGACCAACTGGCGGATCAGGGATTTCCACTCGGCGGACCTGGACGGGATCCTGCACCTGTGGGAGACACTGAAGGCACACAATGTGGAACCCGTGTACGCCCTGTCCGAGGTCCTCGCGTCCTGCGAAAAAGACCATGCCGTGGTTGCCGTGCAGGGCGAGCAGGTGGTGGGCGCCGCCGTCGGCCGGGCCGCGCACGACCAGGGCTGGATCGTCTTCCTTGCCACCCTCCCCGAGTACCGGGGCAGGGGCATCGGCACCTCGCTGCTGGCCGCCGTCGAGAACCGGATGGCCCCCCACGGCCTGAACAAGCTCTCAGCCCTGATGCCTGAGTCCGAAACCCGCGTGGAGGCCTTCCTGGGCCGCGGCTTCGCGCTGAAGAAAAACCTGCGCTACTTCGAGCGGACCATCCCCGTCCAGCGCCAGGAACTCGGAGCGCTGGGCCAGCTGGGCGGCCGCGTCCTGGCCCGCGACCTCTGGGAAAACGTGGCCGGCATGCGCAGGGAAAAGGAACTGCTGGAACGGCGCCTGGTGCTGCCGCTCGCCGAGGCGGACCTGGCCGATGAATTCGGTGTGGTGCCGCCGCGCGCCGTCGTCCTTTTCGGCCCTCCCGGTACCGGCAAGACCACCTTCGCCAAGGCCATCGCCTCCCGGCTGGAGTGGCCTTTCGTGGAGGTGTTCCCCTCCCGCCTGGCCGGCGACCCGCAGGGCCTGGCCGGCGCGCTCCGCGAGACCTTCCTGGAAATCGCCGAACTGGAGCACGCCGTGGTGTTCATCGACGAGGTGGAGGAGATCGCCTCCCAGCGCTCCGGCGAGCCGCCATCGCCGCTGCAGGGCGTCACCAACGAGCTGCTGAAGATCATCCCCGCGTTCCGGGAGCAGCCGGGCCGGCTGCTGGTCTGCGCCACCAACTTCATCCGGGCCCTGGACTCGGCCTTCCTGCGCCACGGGCGGTTCGACTACGTCATCCCCATCGGGCTGCCGGACCGGCAGGCGCGCGAGGCGATGTGGCAGCGCTTCATCCCCGCGGCCGTGGTGGACGCCGTGGACGTGGAGCTCCTGGTGGAACGCACCGAAGGCTTTTCCCCGGCGGACATCGAGTACGCGGCGCGGAGCGCCTCCCAGCGGGCGTTGGAAAAAGCGGTGTACGACGACGGCGGGCTGGCCTCCGGGGGCGACGTTTCCGTCCGTACGGCGGTCAGGAAGGGGCCTTCCACACAGGACTACCTGGACGCCATCGGTGATACCCGCACCACCGTGAGCGCTGAGGTTCAGGCCGACTTCCTGGAAGACATCGAGGCGCTGGGAAGGGTCTAGCCGGCGGTTTTCCATCGGACCGTTGCAGGGACTTTTGCCCCTTTGCCCGGCCCCTGCGGGACGCCAGAGTGGTGGTCATGGCAAGAATCCTGATCCCATACGGAACCGCGGAGGGCCAGACGGCCCGCATCGCCGACTACATCTCCGACGTGCTGCAGGCCCACGGCCACCAGGCCGACACGTTGGACCTCAAGCACGCGGAGCACGACCTGCCGGACGGCTACGATGCCGTCATTGTGGGCGCCTCCGTCCATGCCGGGAAGCACGAAGGGTTCGTGGCGGATTTTGTCCGCCGGAACCGGTCCAGGCTGGAGAGCCTGCCGGCCGCCCTGTTTTCGGTGAGCCTGGCCGCCCACGGGGATCCGGAGGATGCGGAAAAGTACGTCGCGGAGTTCGAGGAGAGCACCGGCTGGCAGCCTGACAAAGTGGCGATGTTCGGCGGCGCCCTCCTGTACACCCAGTACGGATTCCTGAAGCGCATGATGATGAAGAAGATCGTCAGCGGCCACGGCAGCCAGGACACCGATACCGGGCGCGACTACATCTACACGGAATGGGACGGGGTGCGGCGGTTCGCGGAGGAGTTCCTGGTCTACGTGGACAGGAACCCGGGGCCGGCGTCGTAGCGGAGGTTCTCGTAGTCGGTGTCGTCGGCCTCGTCCAGCTGCTCGTCGAATTCCTCCAGCAGCCAGGGGTTGGCCCGCGCCAGGATCTTCCGGACCTCGTCCACCTCCACGGCAGCGTAGAGCACGGGCCGGGCATCCCGGTACTTGGTCACCGGGGGCTTGTCCGGCCACTTCTCCGCCAGCGCCTGGACCCGCTCGGGCAGCGAGTTGTGCGCATTGTCCGCGATCTTGACCAGGGCAGCATCATGGTCCTCGGCGATCTCACGGATGCCGGACTGGTAGTCGTCCGGGTTGCTGTGCAGGCGGTTGGTGACCCGCTCGATGATGTCCACGGAGCGCTCCGGGACACCCATGTCCAGCAACGCCTGCCGGGTCATTGGCGTGTCCTCGGCGATGTCGTGAAGGTAGCCGGCGATCCGGATCTCGTCGTCGAAGTCCGCCAGGGCGTCCCCGACCGCGAGGACGTGCTCCCGGTAGGGCCGCTTCAGCTTGTCCTTCTGCCGGTTGTGGGCCACCTCGGCCAGGACCTTTGCGGTCTCCACCGTGAACGTGGGCGTGCGGACCTGGTCCGGCATGTGATCGTCTGGCATCCCACAAGTTTAGCCAGCGGACAGGCGGTCCATTCCGGTCCACACCCAGGGTTTGCGCGGCAGCCGTGCGGGGTCAAGTGCCGGCAGTGCCCGGTCCAGCGTTCCGGCGGGCAGTCCCAGGGACTCCAGCAGCAGGTCCCTCACTTCGTGGGCAGCCACCCCGGCCTGGGCGAGGTCCGCCAAAGTGACTGCGCCGTCACGCTTTGCCAGCCTTACGCCGTCGCGGTTTACCACCAATGGAACGTGCACATATTCCGGAACAGGAATATCGAGGAGCGAGGCGAGGTAGGCCTGGCGCGGCGTGGAGGGGAGCAGGTCGTCGCCGCGGACCACCTGGTCTATGCCCTGCGCGGCATCATCCACCACCACGGCCAGGTTGTAGGCGGTAACCCCGTCATTCCTGCGCAGCACGAAATCGTCCACCGCCCCCGTATATGCACCATGGAGGACATCCTGCACCGTATATTCCCGCACGTCCGCCCGCAGGCGTATGGCGGCCGGACGGGTGGACCGCTTGTACTCCAGTTCCGCGGGCTCCAGGTCGCGGCAGGTGCCTGGGTAGGCTCCCAGCGGGGCATGCGGGGCGGACGGCGCCTCCTGGATCTCCCGGCGTGTACAGAAACACTCGTACGTCAGGCCGGCCTGTCCGAGCCGGTCGATCGCCTCCGCGTAGAGGGCCGCGCGGTCCGTTTGCCGGACCACGTCGCCGTCCCAGGTGACGCCCACAGCCGCGAGGTCCCGCAGCTGCACAGCCTCCGCTCCTGCGCGGGCCCGGTCCAGGTCCTCGACACGCAGCAGGAAGCGGCGTCGGGTGGAGCGGGCGAAAAGCCAGGCAAGGATTGCAGTCCGAAGGTTTCCTACATGCAGCTCACCGGAGGGGCTGGGGGCAAAACGGCCGGCGGAGGTCATGGATCAACCCTAGACGGAAGCACACAAGAGCCCCTCAGCTACCGATGACTCCGCCGGGGCGGGCGTCGGTAGCTCAGGGGCTCTTGCCGTGTTTACAGAATGAGCGTGGTGTGAACAAGCGTCAATCCGGCGGCCTCCTTGCGGGAAGCGATGTCCAGGTGCCGGGTGGTGTGCCGGGAAACTGTAGCCTGCGCGGACCGGCGGTAGCCTTTGTCCTTGTTGCCACTATTCCAGCAGAGAACATACAGTTGGGACAACCGGCCGAACTTCGCTTGGTCAGTCTGACTAATCACCGGCCTTCAGATCGACAGGAAATGATCAGATTGCAGGAACTTGACGCCACGGACCGGCGGATCCTGAATGCCCTGGACCAAGACCCCCGCGTCCCCATCATGGTGCTCGCGCAGCGGTTGGGCCTGGCCCGCGGGACCGTCCAAAGCCGGCTGGAGCGGATGACGGCGTCGGGAGCCCTCCGGCCCAACAGCAGCCGGGTGATCCCGGCATCCCTTGGACGCGGGGTGGCTGCTGCGGTCAGCGCCGAGCTGGACCAGAGCCACCTGAACGAGGCCATCGCTGCCCTGCGTAAGATCCCCGAGGTCCTGGAATGCCATGCGCCGGCCGGCGATACCGACCTCCTCATCCGGGTAGTGGCCAAAAGCCCGGACGACCTCTACCGGGTGTCGGAGGAAATCCGGCTTTGCCCCGGCATTGTCCGCACGTCCACCAGCATGTTCCTCCGTGAGGTCATTCCGTACCGGACCACGGGGCTCCTGCAGGACCAGGCGGAGTAGCGGCGGCACCAGGGGCAGCTCTCCCCATCGCCGCAGGAAAGATGCCCGGCTAGGCTGGCACGCGGGAGATCCAAAAGCGGGGGACCAACAGGGGGACAACATGGCGGGGAACTTTTACGGCGGCGATGTGGCGCAGCTGCGGCAACTGGCCAAGGACCTTTCCGCCGGCGCCAACCGCCTCAACGCTTTGGGGCAGCAGCTCAGCAGCAGCGTAGGTTCCGGCCTCTGGAAAGGGCGCGACGGCGACAGGTTCCGCAGCGAATGGACGTCGTCGCACGCAAAGCTGCTGAGGTCCGCAACGGCAGGGCTGGAGTCGGCCGCGAAGGCAGTCCTGGCCAACGCGGACGAACAGGAGAAGGCAAGCACCACCGGGTCAGGCGGCGGCGGTGGTGGTTCCGGAGCAGGCGGGCCTGGCGGCAGCGGTACCGCCCAGGAACTGACAGACACCCTGAACGGCATGACCCCCGCTGAGCGGCGCGCCTACCTGCAGAGCGACGAATTCCGCCGGTGGGCCGAGGCGAACCCCGACGCTGCCAAGGCCGCCATGGATGCCGCCGCGGACTCGGGCCTGATCAGCAAGAACTCCAAGGGGTACCAGGACTTCCTCAATGACTACTGGAACCGGCAGGCGATGCTGGAGATGGGCATCGATCCTGCCGACTGGGACACGTCAAAGGGTACGGAATACAACTGGGAGACCATCGCCAAGGTCTATGACTTCTACGGCCAGGCCTACCTTGCCAATCCGGACCTGCAGTGGGCAGGGATGGCCAACATGATCGGCCCGTCCTTCGCCGGCGGTTTCCGGGACATGGCCATGCTGCGGGACCTGGCCCAGCAGATTACCGACAACCCGGCCTCCGATATCCCCCTTCCCGTCCTGGACCAGCTGGAAGAGCTAGCAGGGATGACGGATGGTGAAATCCGGTTCTACGAGACCAGCATGCTGGACATGAACAAGGAAATTTTCCTGGACCAGGCCCGCCAGCACCAGGCGTACCTGAACGGCGGCCTCGACGAGATCAACCGCCTTCGCGACTCCGGCGCCATCGACCACGCCACGGCCAACGCGTGGGCGCAGATCGATTCGGGAGACCCCGGCCAGGTCCGGGAAGGCAACACAGCACTCCTGTACCGCGAGCAAAACGAAATCATCGCCGACGACTACGACACCATGCGCAGCCACCCCGGCGGCGAAGCGGTGACCTACATGGTGACGCTCGCCGGCGAACCCTCCATCCCCGGCGCCAGGAGCTACCCCGAGGTGTTCCCGTACAGCTTCAGCGTGGAAAGCCCCGGCCCGGAGAACATCCCCTTCACCAGCTGGGACAACCCGGCACAGTTCCGCACGGACTTCACCACCGGCTTCCCGGACGGCAACATCGCCGACGCCGACCAGCGCTGGAACCTCATCAGGCAGGACACGCTCCCCGCTTACCAGCACCTCCTGGCCACGGACCCGGACCGGGCCGCGCAGATCATCGGCTCCGACTTCGACGGCCGCGTGGACCAGTACCGCCCCACCAATAACATTCCGGGCATCATGGACCGGTTCCTTGACGGGTTTGACGCGGAGGTCCACCAGTGAGTGCGCCACGCCGGGCCGCCGCACCCCGCGGAAGTGCCGCCGTCGTCATTGCCCTCCTCTCAACCCTTGTCCTGACCGGCTGCCAAGCCGCCACTCCGGCCCCCGCCGATCCGACCGCCGCCACATCACCTTCTGCAGGGAGCACCATGAAGACCTCCTCCTTCTCCACCCTTGACGCCGCCGGCGTGGAAAACATCCGCACCACCAGGACTGCCCGGCTGGATATGAGCTCGGGGCGCCTGGAGAAGGACGCCGTCCGCGTCACCGAGGACAGTTACGGGCCCGAGATCAATACCCGGGACTCGGGCAGGATCAGCCTCAGTATCCTGGCACCCAACGGCGAAATCACCGCCGAAACAGACCGGATCCGTTTCAACACCACTGACACCCGCACGGACTTCAGCGAGGTCACCTACTTCCTCACCGCAGGCTCGGCGGAAGAGTTCTTTGAGCTGATCAGGGACGGCGTGCAGCGGTACGGGATATCCGCGGAATCGGCTGAAGAGTGGATCAGCAGCACGCAGGCGGACCCAGCCTCCAGGAGCGATTTCTCCATCACGCCCGGAACAGACACGGGACTGACGGTGAACTATGACCTTCGCTATGACGGCAGCAAGGACACGCAGGTGATCATCGTCCACATCCTGCCCGCAGCCTGACCCGCCGGACCCTGCTCCTAGACCGGCGGACCCGCGTTGGACTTCAGGTTCTTCATCACCAGCGTGGATGTCAGCCGCTCCACGCCGGGCAGGGACGTCAGTTCGGTGTCATAGAAGCGCTGGTAGGCGGGCAGGTCCGCGGCGAT
Organism: Arthrobacter sp. SAFR-179; assembly: GCF_059414945.1. Taxonomy (NCBI): domain Bacteria; kingdom Bacillati; phylum Actinomycetota; class Actinomycetes; order Micrococcales; family Micrococcaceae; genus Arthrobacter; species Arthrobacter sp. SAFR-179. The sequence goes on along the minus strand of NZ_JBPFDM010000006.1, from coordinate 204,864 downwards.
CACCTTCAGCAGGTAGTCCGGTGAACCAAACAGCCGCTGCGCCTCCACGATGTTCGGGTTGTCCGCCACCCGGTTCTCGAAAATCTCCATGGTGGGCCGGTCCACCTGGCGAAGCGTAACGAACACGATTGCCTCGAACCCCAGGCCCACTGCGGCAGGGTCGACGTCAGCCTTGTACCCGCGGATCACCCCGGACTGCTCCAGGTCCCGCAGCCGCCGGTGGCACGGCGCCACCGTCAGGCCCACCTTCGCAGCCAGCGCGGTGGCAGTCATGCGGCCATCCTCCTGAAGGTGCCGCAAAATATTCCTGTCAATTTGATCAAGCATGCAATAAACATACTGCCCACGCCGCGGGGCGGGCGAAAACCGGACAGCACTTTTGGCGGAATTCTCCCTATGGTTGCTCCTGAGAGCCCGTCGACAGGAGAAACCCGCATGAATCCGCAGCTGTTCCTGGCCTTCCTGGTGGTGGCCGCAGCCCTGGCCTGCACGCCGGGAGTGGACTGGGCCTACACCATCGCGGCGGGCCTGCGGCAGCGCAGCTTCGTCCCGGCCGTTGCCGGGCTCTGCGGCGGTTATGTCCTGCATACCGTCCTGCTGGTGGCCGGGTTGGCCGCCGTGCTGATAGGCATGCCGGGCGTCCTGGGCTGGATTACCCTGGCCGGCGCAGGTTACCTGCTGTGGCTCGGGGTGGGAACCCTCCGTTCCTGGCGCAACGCCAGCTTCAGCGCGGACGGCGGCGCCGCCGGAACCCAGCTGCGCACCTTCCTGCAGGGGATGGGCACCAGCGGGATCAACCCCAAAGGCCTGCTCTTCTACATTGCCCTCATCCCGCAGTTCGTCAGCTCCGAGGCCGCCCTGCCCGTGCCGGTGCAGTCCGGGCTGCTGGGCCTGACATTCGTGGCGCTGGCGGGCCTGGTCTACACGGCGGTGGCCCTGCTCTCGCGCACGCTGCTGCAGAGCAGGCCGGGGGCCGCGCGGGCAGTAACCCTTGCCAGCGGCATCATCATGGTGGCACTGGGGGCCGTGCTGCTGGGCGAGCAACTGCTGCCGTTCGCAGCCAGCCACATCCAGTAGCCGGCCGGGTTCCTAGTCCCCGCCCAGTTCCTTCCAGTCCTGCTCCCAGATCCGCCGCATTTCTTCGTCCTTGCGGATGGGCACCGGCGCCTCGAGCTCGCGCTGCGGTTCCGGGTCCCCGCGCCGTTTTCCCCAGTCGCGGGGGTTCAGCGTCCGCCGGCCCGATTCCAGCACGAGCAACGCCCGGTCCGTCAGGGCGTCATTGCGGAGCACCAGGTGTGTCTTCCGGCGCCGCAGGACTTCGGCGATCGCCTGGTGCGCAGCATCGAGGCGGCCCTCCCGCCGCAGGGCACGGGCGCGGACCAGCAGCAGGGCGGCGGAGAGGTCGTCCGCGTTCAGCAGCCCCTCCGTCCAGTCGATGACGGTGCGGCTTCGTCCCAAGGTGAGGGCCAGGGAGCAGCGGGCCAGGGCCATGGGGAGCGACGGCGGCAGCCCGGTCAGTGCGTCGAGCGCGGCTTCGGCGCGGCCGGTCTCACGCAGGGAATGGGACAGGGCAAGGAACACGGATTCTTCGCTGAACAGCACCGGGATCTCCACCCGTTCGGCCAGTTCAATCCGGGTGACGATCCGGGTGAGGTAGGTCGACGAGTAGCGGTTGGCTTCATCGTCATTCCTGGTGGTGAGCCCACGTTGCAGGAGCTCGGAAGCACGCAGGTAGCCGCCGTGCTTGTACGCCAGGAGCCCGCCCATGAGGTAGCAGAGGCCGGCCCATCCGGGATAGGCCCGTGCCAAGGTAATCAGGCGCTCCGGTTCGCGGCTGGTGAAGACGGCTTCGTGGACCACCTTGGCGGGCTTGGGCAGCAGCCGCTTGAGCCGCGGCACCTCGCCGTCAATGGACAGCAGGGCAGGGTTGCGGCCGCCCAGGACGCCGGTCAGCAGGCCCCCCACTCCCCCGGCCAGGTCGTGGACAGGGGTGCGCAGCTGTGCCTGCCCAAAAGGGGTGAGGTCGCGGCTGTCCCAGTAGATTGGTGCGGTGTCCCCGGCGCTCATCTTTCAATGCTAACTGCGAGTCCAGGGCCCCGGGCCTCTGCGTACACCAACCCGCAATCGCGCCAGGGCCTTGTCCCCGACCCCTTTTTCGGGAAGGGTAGCAAGCACCCTTAGTAAGCAAATTACAGCAAGGAGAAACCCATGCAGATCGACAAGAATCAGATCCTCGAACTCCTTCGGTCGCAGGGAGACCAGGCCAAAGCCTCGCAGGCGGAATCGGAACTGCCTGACCAGGTGGACACGGAACAGCACGCAGGCCTGCTGTCCAAACTCGGCATCGATCCCGCCGAACTGCTGTCCAGGCTTCCCGGTGGACTCGGGGACAAACTCCCGGGCGGACTGGGCGATAAACTCGGCGGGCTGGGGCTCTGAGGCCTCAGCTCCCCGCCATGAACCATTCGGTAAAGGAGCTGGCGCGGCCGGATCCGTCGAACGTAATGACCCACAGGTTGTCATAGGTGGGGCGGCCACCCGAGTAGGTGGTGGCGCCCTGGACAAAGGCGGTGCGCCCATCGCAGCCCAGCAGTTCCCAGGTGAACGTCCAGTCCGCGGGCTCGTCACGTGCCGCAAGCCAGCCCTGGACGATCCCGTCCTGGCCCCGCCAGGGTTCGGGATCATGGGGACGCGTCTCGTAGAGCGCATCCGGGGTGAAGAGGGCGCGGATGTCCTCCGGGGCGTTGCTGGTCCAGGCAGCCTGGTATTTTTCCATCCAGGAGCTGATGAAGTCTCTGGCTGAGGCCGGTTGGGTCATGATCCGGTTGTACCCGCGGAACATGCCGCGCGCAACAACGGGTTCAGCCGTTGGCGGCGGCGATCCACACGCCGATCACCCAGGTGCTGGCGGCAAGGCAGGCCAGCCCGAATTCCGCAAGCATTCCCAGCCCGGTGGCCTTCAGGGCAGCCCAGCTTGACCTGGCCGCCGTCGAAAAATCCCGCGTCCGGGTGAACTCGCTGACCAGCAGACCGGCCGCGAAGCCGACGAAGAGGCCCACCACCGGGATGATGAACATCCCCACCACGCCCGCCACAAGGGCCACCACGATGCTGCGGCTGGGAATGGCGTGCTGCTTGAGCTTCCTGCCAGTGAGGACGGCGCCGGCTGTCATGCCCGCGGCGACAAAGACCATGGCCACCGCGAAGATGACCCACCCTGCCGTCCCGGCGCCGCCCCAGATGGCCCAGGCCAGCAGGCTTAGGCCGATGAGGACGCTGCCGGGCAGGACGGGAATGATGGTGCCGGCCACCCCTACCAGGATTGCCAGGCCGCACAGGATGGTCACCACTGTCTCGGAGCTCATGGACCCCAGTCTATGGGCCGGTCCTTAATGCCCGACGGCGGTGCCTCCTTTGGGGAAGGAGGCACCGCCGTCGTGGTTTCTGCCGGAAGGCGCTACTCCGCCTCGACTGCCGCGGCGACGGCGGCGGTGACCGCGGGTGCCACCCGCGGGTCCAGCGGGCTGGGGACGATGTAGTCGGCCGAGAGGTCTTCGGCGGCGAGCCCGGCGATGGCGCGCGCTGCCGCGAGCTTCATGGCCGGCGTGATCCGGCGGGCGCCGGCGTCGAGGGCACCGCGGAAGATGCCGGGGAACGCCAGGACGTTGTTGATCTGGTTGGGGAAGTCGCTGCGGCCGGTGGCCACCACGGCGGCGTACTTGACGGCCACCTCGGGCAGGACTTCGGGGTCCGGGTTGGACAGGGCGAACACGATGGCGTCCTGGTTCATCGAGGCCAGGTGTGCCTCATCGAGCTTGGAGGAGGAGACGCCGATAAAGACGTCAGCGCCTGCCAGGGCCTCGGCCGGCCCGCCGGTGACACCGCGGGGGTTGCTGCGGCCGGCAATGTCGGCCTTCTTGCTCGCCGGGTCCGCGGCAAGGTCCTTGCGGCTGCTGTTGATGACGCCGCGGGAGTCGAGCAGGACGACGTCGGTGATCCCGGCTGCGAGCAGGATTTCGGCGACGGCGATCCCCGCCGCACCGGCGCCGGACACCACCACCTTCAGGCCCTCGAGGCCCCGGCCGGTCACCTTGGCGGCATTGGTCAGCGCGGCAAGGGCCACGACGGCGGTCCCGTGCTGGTCGTCGTGCATGACCGGGCAGTCAAGGGCTTCGATCAGCTTTTCCTCAAGCTCAAAGCACCGCGGTGCCGAGATGTCCTCGAGGTTGACGGCGCCGAAGCTGGGGCGCAGGCGGACCAGCGTTTCAACGATTTCGTCCACGTCGGTGGTGTTGAGGACCAGGGGGATGGAGTCAAGGTCGCCGAAGGTCTTGAAGAGGGCGGACTTGCCTTCCATGACGGGAAGCGAGGCGCTGGCACCGATGTTGCCCAGGCCCAGGACGGCAGTGCCGTCGCTGACCACCACTACCAGGCGTTCGGCCCAGGTCAGGGTGCGGGCCAGTTCGGGCTTCGCGTGGATGGCCCGGCTGACCTCGGCCACTCCGGGGGTGTACGCAATGGACAGGTCCCGCTTGTTGGAGAGCGGAACATTGCTGGTGACGGACAGCTTTCCGCCCTGGTGGGCACCGAAGATTTCGTCTTCGGTCAGGGCCGTGGCTGCGGAACTGTCGGTGGCTGTGAATGCGTCAATGGACACGTCGTTGTCTCCTGGTGCTCGCCGTGGGCGCACGGCGCATGGGGCTGGAGCCCGGCCGGGCCCAAGCGGGGAAAGTAGTGCGGCAGCAAACCCAGGGGTGGCGGGTCCGTGGGAACGCCGGGGATGTTTCCGCCCTGCCGCTCCGGTGCCCCCATGGTAGGCAGCCCGGGAAGGGCGCTTTCGTCCTCCTTGACAAGGCTCAGCGGAGCCAAAACGTTTAACCAGACATTTTAGTGATCCACATCACGGCATTATGGCGTATTTAATACCGTTTTGGTCTAGACCAGTTACGCAGACTTGGCCACTGTGAAGCCCGCCTCTGCCGCAGGGGACAGCCTTCCGCACGCCTTTTTCAGGTCCTCCTCGGCTTCGAAGAGGGACAACCGCCGGTTGCGCACTGACTGGACCAGACCAGTGACTGTCAGGAGGAGGACCCTCGCCCCCACGGCGTCACCGCAGGCGCCGGCGACGAGCTTTTCACTCAGCGCATCAATCTCGCGCAGGAGTTCGGTGGTGTCCTTTTCCGGGTGGTACACGCCCCTGCTGAGGCATTGCTCCACGGCGGGTTGCATGACGCGCATGTGGAAGATCTCCATCAGCAGGCCGGACAGTGCACGGCCGCGGAAGCGTGGGGATGAGCCCCTGGTTCCGGCCTGCAGCTCGTCCAGCTGCTGGCGGTACAGCGCAAGCATCAGGTGGGCGGAGGACGGAAAGTAGCGGTAGAGGGTGCCCAGCGGGACGTCTGCTTTTTCTGCCACCTGGGAGAGTTCCACGGCATCCAGTCCCGTACGGGCGAACCCGGCGGCGGTGTCCAGGATTCGGGTGTAGCGGAGGCGCTGGCGCGGAGCGGAAGGCCGGGCGGCCATGGGCGGATGGTCTGAAAAAGTCTCGGGCATCAGCATTCCGGGGTTGTGTTGTAGGGACTGCGGCCAGGAGCGCCCCCACTTCCGTACCGCCCTGCAGCCGGGTTCAACTATACGGCACAGCAGTGTGCCCTAATTAGTCAGCGGCCTTAGTTTTGGGGCACCGGCCGGTCAGTCGACGCCCTTGATTTTCACCACGAAAACCGCGCCCGTCAGCCCGACGGCAGCGGCCGTGAGGAACAGTGTCCGGTAGCCGCCACCGTAGGTCACTGCCAGCAGTGCCAGGGCCGGGGCAACCACCTGCGGCAGCGAGTTGGCCACATTGATGACCCCCATGTCCTTGCCCCGGCTCGCGGCGAACGGCAGGACCTGGGTCAGCAGCGCAAAGTCGACGGCCAGGTAGGCCCCGAAGCCGATGCCCAGGACGGCGGCGCCGGCGAGCGCGCCGGGCCAGACCGGAAAGAATGCCATGATGGCGCCGGCCATGGCGATGGTGGCGGAGGAGCCGATGACGAAGGGTTTCCGCCTGCCCACCCTGTCGCTCCACGGTCCGGCCAGCACCGCAGTGATCATCACCATCACCGCGTAGATACCGGTCAGGACCAGCACCCCCGTGGCGGGATCCCCATACCCGATGACGTCCCGCAGGAAGAAGAGCAGGTAGACGATGGTGAGCTGGTTTCCCACGTTGACCAGGAAGCGGGTGAGCCAGGCCCAGGCGAAGTCCCGGTGGCGCCGGGGGCTGATCCAGAAGCCCCTCAGGAAGCGGCCCATCCGGAATCCGCCGGCTGTCTCCGCCGGCAGCGGGGGATCGTTCCGGTGGAACAGGTACGGCAGCACGGACAGCAGCAGGGCGCCCGCGCACAGCCAGTAACCCACCAGGAAGTTCCCTGACACCACCGCGCCGAAGACGGCCCCGGCAAGGATGCCAAGGGTCTGGCCCATGGCAGCAAGGCCGCCCACTCCCCCGCGCTGGATGACGGGCACCCTGTCCGGGACGGCCGCGGTGATGGCTGCGTAGGCGGCGTTGGCTCCCAGCTGCACCAGGCACCAGAAAAGGACCATCAGGGACACGGCAGCGGAGAAGGACATGGCCAGCAGTGCCGCCGTGGCGAGGACTGCTCCGGCCAGCACCCATGGGGCGCGCCGGCCGAACCGGGAGGTGGTCCGGTCCGAGAGGGCACCGAAGAGCGGGTTGGCCACCAGCGAAACCGCGGCGCCGCAGGCCGTGACCAGCGAGAGGATGGCTTCTTTTGACGGCGCGTCGATGCTGATGGCCTGCTGGCCGATGAACACGTTGATGGGCCCGAAAAAGGCCGCGTTGATGCCCACGTTCACCAGCACCAGCCCGGTCACCCAGCGGGCGGTGACCTTCTGCACCGGCTCGGCGAGCGCCGCCGTGGCTTTCCCTGGCGATGTGCCGTCCAACGGCGCAGGCGTGTTGAACGGACTCATTGGCTTGGCTCCCCCTGGTGCGGCCGGCTGACGGTGGAATCAGACTATCGTGGGCGGTAACGCGACGCCCGGCGGCGGGCGGCGGATGTGCATAATCCACCACTACGCGAGGAGAGCTACGTGACCACAACAGCAGGAAACCAATCCGTTCCAGCAGTCAATACCGCGGACCTCTACGATGAGCGCGGCGACCAGTTGGCGTCCGTCTCCCTGCAGTTCCAGTCCCTTGGCGGCCGCTCGCATTTCAGCGGCCCGGTCCGGACCATCCGCTGCTTCCAGGACAACGCCCTGGTGAAGTCCACGCTCGGTTCACCCGGTAACGGGGCCGTACTGGTGGTGGACGGCGGCGGATCGCTGGGCACGGCCCTGATGGGGGACATGATCGCCGAAAGCGCCGTGGCGAACGGCTGGGCCGGCGTCGTCATTAACGGCGCCATCCGCGACCGGCTGGCCATCGCGGACCTGGACCTCGGCGTCAAGGCCCTGGGCAGCAACCCGAAGAAGAGCCAAAAGGCTGGCGCGGGTGAGGTTGACGTCGATGTGGTGATCGACGGCGTGACCTTCCGTCCCGGAGCCACCGTCTGGTGCGACCCGGACGGCATCCTCGTGGAGCCGTAGCAGGAACGTTCGCAGGGCCGGGAATAGAAACAACGAGTAAGATAGTTACTGAAAGCAACTATCGCTGCTTATTTCCTTTCTTTCCCTTGGAGCACCCATGTCCAAAGCCACTGCCGCGCCCCGCGCCGGAGAAGTCCTGACGCAACGCCAGATCGTCACCGTCATGGTGGGCCTGATGCTGGGCATGTTCCTGGCATCCCTTGACCAGACCATCGTCTCCACCTCCATCTACACCATTGCCAACGACCTGGACGGGCTCTCCCTTCAGGCGTGGGCCACCACGGCGTACCTGATCACCTCCACTGTCAGCACGCCGCTGTACGGCAAGCTGAGCGACATCTTCGGACGCCGCCCGCTGTACCTGACCGCGATCGTCGTCTTCCTGGTGGGCTCCCTGTACGCCGGCTCGGTCCACTCGATGACCGAACTCGCTGTTGCCCGCGGCATCCAGGGCCTCGGTGCCGGCGGCCTGCTGGCCTTGGCGCTGACCATCATCGGCGACATCGTCTCGCTCAAGGACCGTGCCAAGTTCCAGGGCTACTTCATGTCCGTGTTCGGCATTTCCTCGGTCCTGGGCCCGGTGGTGGGCGGTGCGTTCGCCGGTTCCGCAAACATCCTGGGCTTCGATGGCTGGCGCTGGGTCTTCTTCATCAACATCCCCATTGGCCTGGCCGCCCTGGCGGTGGTGTTCCTGTTCCTGCACCTGCCGGCGAAGCACCTGAAGCAAAAGATCGACTACTGGGGCGCCGCCGCCATCACCGTGGCCATCGTTCCGCTCCTCCTGGTGGCTGAGCAGGGCCGCACCTGGGGCTGGACCTCCCTGAACTCCTTCCTCTGCTACGGCTTGGGCGTGGTGGGCATTGCCTGGTTCCTGCTCGCGGAGAAGCGTGCCGGCGATTACGCCCTGATTCCGCTGCGGCTCTTCCATAACGTCACGTTCGGGCTGTCCTCGCTGCTTAACTTCATCATCGGCATCGGCATGTTCGGCGCCATCGCCATGCTCCCGATGTACCTCCAGCTGGTCAAGGGACTCACCCCCACCGAGGCCGGCCTGATGATGATCACCTTCACCGTGGGCATCCTGTTCGGCTCCATCACGGCAGGCCGCACCATCTCGGCCTCCGGCACGTTCCGCATTTTCCCCATCATGGGCACCGGCATCCTGACCGCGGCCGCCCTGGTGATGGGCTTCTCGCTGGCAGTGGACACCGAACTCTGGGTACCGGGCCTGATCGCGGTGTTCTTCGGCGTGGGCCTGGGCTTCTGCATGCAGCCGCTTACCCTGGCCATGCAGACCTCGGTGCCGCCGCGGGACATGGGCGTGGGCACCTCCTCCGCAGCCTTCTTCCGCTCCATGGGCGGCGCCGTGGGCACCGCCGTCTTCATCTCCATGCTCTTCAGCCTGGCTGCCAGCCGGATCGCCGACAGCATGAAGACCGCCGCCACCGACCCCGCCTACCTCGCCGTCCTCAAGGACCCTGCCGTCGCGGCGGATCCGGCCAACGCCAAGCTGTATGAATTCTTCAGGAACGGCGCCTCCAACGACTCCCTGAACGACACCAGCTGGCTGCACACCGCCAACAGCACCCTGACCAGGCCCATCACCGAGGGCTTCGCCACGTCCATCGACACCGTGATGCTGACGGCGGCGGCGCTCACCGGCCTGGCGTTCCTCATCAGCTTCGCCCTTCCGCGCAAGAAGCTGACCGACCAGAAGGCATCCCCGCAGGACAGGGACAGCATGGAAATTCCGGCTCACTAGCCCTGAAGCGCAAGGCAGGACGACGACGGCGGCACGGCCCGCCGTCGTCGTCCTGCCTTAAGGGGGCAACAGGCGCCAAGTGGAACCTCGGGCGGTGACGTGCCACACTGTTTAGCGCGTGTGCGCCGGCCCCTCTGGCCGGTACCGCAGCCGACGACGTCCGCACCGCATCCATAAACCCCCAAACCCAGGGAGAACCATGCCCACTGCACAGGAGCAGACCACAACCGGGATACCGCGGCGGGTGATCTGGCTGGCGCTCGCGGGGGCGGTGGGCGGATTCCTCTTCGGTTTCGACTCATCAGTGGTCAATGGAGCCGTGGACGCCCTGAAGGAAGAGTTTGCGCTCTCGGAGGCCGTCACCGGCTTCGCCGTGGCCATCGCCCTGCTGGGCTGCGCGGCCGGCGCCTTCCTGGCCGGCAAGGTGGCTGACCGTTACGGCCGCATCCCGGCCATGAAGCTGGGCGCCCTGCTCTTCCTGGTCAGCGCCGTAGGCACCGGCTTTTGCTTCGGCGTCTGGGACTTGATCTTCTGGCGCCTTGTGGGCGGCCTGGGCATCGGGCTGGCCTCTGTCATCGCCCCTGCCTACATCTCCGAAATTTCGCCCCGGAAGGTCCGCGGCCGCCTGGCGTCCCTGCAGCAGCTGGCCATCACCACGGGCATCTTCGCCGCACTGCTCTCGGACGCGCTCCTGGCCACCAGTGCCGGCGGCGCGGACCAGGCCTTGTGGCTGGGCATTGAATCATGGCGCTGGATGTTCCTGGCCGCGGCCGTCCCGGCCGTCGTTTACGGCTGGGTTGCCTTCACCCTGCCCGAGTCCCCCCGGTTCCTGGTGTTCCAAGGCAAGGAAGACCAAGCCCGGAAGGTCTTCGAATCCATCGCGCCCTCCGAGGACGCCGACCGCCACATCCGGGACATCCGCGAAGCCATCGAGGAAGACAAGCTGGCCGGCCAGAAGGGGTCCCTCCGCGGCAGGACGTTCGGCCTCCAGGCTGTGGTCTGGGTGGGCATCACGCTGTCGGTGCTGCAGCAGTTCGTGGGGATCAACGTGATCTTCTACTACTCCACCACCCTGTGGAAGGCTGTGGGCTTCCAGGAGAAGGACTCCCTGGCCATCTCGGTGGCAACCTCCATCACCAACATCCTGGTCACCCTGGTGGCCATCGCCCTGGTGGACCGTGTGGGCCGCCGGCCCATCCTGCTGGCCGGATCCGTGGGCATGGCCGTGTCCCTGGGCGCCATGGCCCTGGCCTTTTCCTCGGCAACGGGCAGCGGCGAGGACATCAGCCTGCCGGGCGCGTGGGGTCCCGTGGCCCTGGTGGCCGCGAACATCTTCGTCGTCAGCTTCGGTGCGTCCTGGGGGCCGCTGGTGTGGGTCCTCCTGGGCGAGATCTTCCCGTCCAGGATCCGCGCCCGGGCGCTTGGCCTGGCCGCCGCGGCGCAGTGGGTGGCCAACTTCGCGATCACGCTCAGCTTCCCGGTCATGGCCTCGGCTTCACTGCCGCTGACCTACGCCATGTACGCCCTGTTCGCGGCGGCGTCCTTCTTCTTCGTCATGTTCAAGGTGCCGGAGACCAACGGCATGTCCCTGGAGCAGGCGGAGACGCTGTTCGTGCCCAAGGGTTCCGCCAAGTAACGCCCCATCACTTTTGGCGGCTTTTCCCGGGACGCCCCATCAGCTTTCGCAGGAAAACAACAAACCCTCCATCACATGGCGTGATGGAGGGTTTGTTATTTTGCGGCTGTTTACACGACGTGCGGCTCGTGCGAGGAGAGGTAGGACCGGCCGCCGAATGCCACCAGGATGGCGATGGCCATGGCCACCGCCCCGGCAAAGAACGGAACCTGCGGGCCAAAGTGCTCTCCGAGCTGCGCCGCCGCGAACGGGGCCAGGGCGCCGCCCATCCAGCGGACAAAGTTGTAGCCGGAGGAAGCCACGGGCCGCGGCGCATCGGAGACACCCATGGCCAGTTCCGTGTAAATGGTGTTGTTGATGCCCAGCAGCGCACCGGCAACAATGACCAGGACGACGACGGCCGGCACCGAGTGCCCCGCCGCCAGTCCCAGCCCGGCCAGGTCCAGCATGAGGACGAACAGCGTGCCGGTCAGTACCTTGACGGCGCCAAACCGGCTCTGCAGGACCGGTGCAACGAAGACCGAGAAAACGGCCACGGCCACACCCCAGCCGAAGAACACGCCGCCGATGCCGTAGGCGTCCATGCCCAGGATGAACGGGGTGAAGGCCAGGATGGTGAAGAAGCCGTAGTTGTAGAACAAGCCGCTTGCCGCCGTCGTCCGCAGTCCCTTGTGGCCCAGCGCCAGGAGGGGGTCGCGCAGGCGCACCTTGCGCTCCGGCAGGGGAGTTTTGGGCAGCAGGGCGATCAGGGCGATGAAGGCGGCAGCCATGAGGACGGCGGTGCCGAAGAACGGTGCGCGCCACTGCCAGCCGCCCAGGAGGGCGCCCAGCAGCGGGCCGAGCGAGATGCCCAGGCCCAGCGCGGCCTCATAGAGGATGATGGCGGTCCCGGCGCCGCCGCTGGCAACGCCGACGATCACGGCGAGCGCGGTGGCGACGAACAGGGCGTTGCCCAGCCCCCAGCCGGCGCGGAAGCCCACCAGCTCACCGACGCTGCCGGACAGGCCGGACAGGGACGAAAAGACGACGATGACGGCCAGGCCGATCAGCAGCGTCTTCTTGCCGCCGATCCGGGAGGATACGAACCCCGTGATCAGCATGGCCAGCGCCGTGACCAGGAAGTAGCTGGTGAACAGCAGGGACACCTGGCTGGGGCTGGCATCCAGGTTGGTGGCGATGGCGGGGAGGATGGGGTCCACCAGGCCGATGCCCATGAAGGCGAACACAGCGGCGAGGGCGGTGGCCCAGACCGCCTTGGGCTGTTTCAGGAATGAGGCTTTTTCAGCCTGAAAGGTTGATTCTGGTGCTTGCAGGGTTTCTGCGAGCTGGCCGTCCATGGAGGGTACTCCTAAGTTCGTGGCTGGTTCAGTTCTGGAGGGATGCATTGATTTTGTCGATGACCGGCAGGGCCGCCGCCAAGGCTTTGCGGTCCTGGTCGGAGAGGGTACTGAGGATTTCGGCCATCACCTGGTTGCGCCGGTTGTTGGCGGAGTCGACGGCGGCGCGGCCTTCGTCAGTCAGGACCACCCGGACAGCGCGGGAGTCCGCCGGGTCCGGCTCGCGGCGGGCCAGGCCCGCGCGCTCGAGTTTGATGATTTGTTCCGTGGCACTGGGCACGCGGACTCCGAGGTTCCGGGCAATCTCGCCGACTCGCTGGCCTTCGCCGAGCATCATCTTGAGGGTGCTGAGCTGGGCGGCGCTGAGTTCGCCGTCGGCGTCGAGGCGCCTCACCAGGTAGATACTGTGGCGGAGGGCTTCGCGGAACCCGCTGGCAAGTTCCTGCAATGCGGCATCGTTGGTATTCATCGTTAGGCAGCCTAACATTTAGGGTACCTAACGGTCAAGGGTTTAGAGCGCCAGTTTCATGCCGACATGGCTGGCCTCGAAGCCCAGCTGCTCGTAGAACCGATGGGCCGCGGTGCGGCTCTTGTGGGTAGTCAGCTGCATCAGGTTGCAGCCGCGCTTTTGCGACTCCCGGACGGCCCATCCCACCATCAGCTTGCCGATGCCCTGCCCGCGAAGGGACGAGGCCACGCGAACCCCCTCAAGCTGTGAGCGCCAGGCTCCCTGCCGGGAGATTCCCGGGAGGAAGCTCAGTTGGAAGGTGGCAACCACCGGACCGGCCTCTTCGCCGGGCGGCACCAGTTCGCCCACCACCAGCAGGTGGGAGGGGTCGGCGTCGATCGCTTCGAAGGCCCGCTCGTAGGGCTCCATGTCCCTGGCTGCTTCGCGGCCGGCGCCCAACGCGTCGTCGGCGAGCAGGCGCACCATGGCGGGCAGGTCCGCCTGGTTGGCGTGGCGGAGGCGGAACGTCCCGCCGTTGACGTCGGCGGTGAGCAAGGCGGGCGCTGCATCTTCGGGAAGGATCACCTGCCCAGCTTGGCACATGATCTGAGCTTGGCTTGAGGGAAAACCTGCCAAAGGTGAGCGGGCGTTGCCGGGGCACAGCAGCAAACCCACGACGCCGACACCCCGCCACTGGAATGCAAGTGGTGAGTGCCGGCGTCGTGGTTGCAGATGCGTTGGTGGATTTCCTGCAGGATCTGATGGAGCGTTGCGTTAAAGGCCGCAGGTGGTGATGGTGCGTGTCAGGTGATGCTTTGGGCGGGGGTGTCGGCCATTTCCGCCTGCCGCTCCTCCACAAGGGTGGCAACAGCGGCGAACAGCGGGTGGCCGGGCGCCAGCCCGGTAATCCTTTCGGTGGCATCAGTGGGGCTGGCCGAGCCCAGGATGGCTGCCAGCTCGGTGGCCTCGGCATCAGCGGGATCGTTGAACCGGAGGGCTGCCGCGATGGCACCCAGCAGGGCCTCAGGCACCACGCCGCGTTCTGCCAGTTCCGCTGCCGGACCGATGAACCGCTCGTTCCGGCTCAGCTTCCGCAGCGGAGCCCGGCCCACGCGGTTGACGGTGTCCGGCAGGTACGGGTTGGAGAACCTGACCAGGATCTTCTGGACGTAGGCTTCCTGCTCGTCGTTGCTGAACCCGTGCTTGGCCACCAGGAGCTGCTTGGTTTCCTCCAGCACCGCCCGGACATCTTCAGCCACATCCTGGTCCGCCATGGCGTCGGAGATCTTCTCCAGGCCCGCCTCGAACCCGAAGTATGCCGCTGACGCGTGGCCGGTGTTCACGGTGAACAGCTTCCGCTCGATATAGGGCGAGAGGTCGTCCACGAACGTTGCGCCGGGGATCGCGGGAGCGGAGTCACCGAAGGCAGTGCGGTCGATGACCCATTCGTAAAAGGTCTCCACGGTGACGTCCAGGCCCTGGCCGGCTTCCTGGTTGGGAACGATCCGGTCCACCGCCGTGTTGGCGAACACCGCCTTGTCATCCAGGACTGCGGCGGTGGCTCCGGGCTGGGCCGCCACTTCCTTGGCAAGGATGTCCGTGGCGTTGATCGCGTTCTCGCAGGCCATCACCTGCAGGGGCGCCCGGCCGGGCTCCCTGGCGACGATGCCCTTGGCGATCACGGGCGCCACGAACTTCAGGATGTGCGGACCCACTGCGGTGGTGACGATGTCCGCCGTCGCGATCTCGGCGACCAGTTCCGCTTCCTGGGCGTTGGAGTTCAGGGCCCGGAAGTTATCCACAGTCCGCACGGCCGGGTTGTCCCCCACCTCATGCACGGCGTAGCTGTCCGCTTCCTTGAGCCGGTTGATCAGGTCCTCGGCCACGTCCGCGAACACCACTTCGTAGCCGGAATCGTGCAGGAGCAGCCCCACGAAGCCACGGCCGATGTTGCCGGCCCCAAAATGTACTGCCTTCACTATGCGTTGACCTTTCCGAAGAGTTCCAGGACTTCATCCTCGGACGTGGCGGCCTCGAGACGGGCAACCTGTTCCTTGTTCGTGAAGACCTTGGCGATGGAGGACAGGATGTGCAGGTGCTCGTTGTTGATGCCGGCAACGCCCACCACGAACTTGACCTGCTTGCCGTTCCAGTCAATGCCTTCCGGGTAGCGGATCACGGACACGGCCGACTTGCGGATGTGGTCCTTGGCGGCGTTGGTGCCGTGCGGGATGGCCAGGAAGCTGCCCATGTAGGTGGAGACAGATTCTTCCCGCTCATGCATGGCTGCGATATAGCCCTCATCCACCGCCCCGCGGGCCAGCAGGAGCCGGCCGGCCTCGTCGATGGCGGCGTCGCGGGTGGTGGCCGAACCGCGCATGACCACGCTCTCGCGGGCCAGGATGTCGGAGCTTCCGTTCGCGGAAGCTCCGGCGGCACCTGCTGCCGCAGGGGCTGCGTCCAGCGGGGCATCGGCGGCGTGCGCACCGTGGGTGGTGCCGGCGTCGGACGTTCCGCCTTCGGTGTTGCTCTCGCGGACCAGGTCCACGATCTCCTCATAGCGGGGGCTGCTCATGAAGTTGTCCACCGAGTAGTGGACGGCGCTGGAGGTGGCCGGCTTGGCCCGTTCGGTGAGGTCCTGGTGCGTGACCACAACGTCGTAGGTGTCGCTGAGGTTGGCGATGGAGGCGTTGGTGACCTTGACGTCCGGGAAGCCGGCCGCCTTGATCTTGTTCCGCAGCACGGAGGCGCCCATGGCGCTGGAGCCCATGCCGGCGTCGCACGCGAACACGATGTTCCGGACGGGGCCGGCCAGGACGCCCACTCCGCCACGGCCGGAGGCGGCACCTGCGGAAGCGCCTGCACCAGTGAGGGTGGAGGACACCGAGCTCTTCTTGCCCTTCATTGCCTCCATGCGGGCAGTGGCGTCGCCCAGGTCGGCTTCGTCGCTGTGCTTGGTGGTCTTCATGATGACGGAGGCCACCAGGAAGGACGCCGTGGTGGCGAGCAGCACCGACAGGATCACGCCGAGGTAGCTGTCACGGGACGTCTGGGCGAGCACCGCGATGATGGATCCCGGGGCGGCGGGGGCAACGAGTCCCGCGCCGGTGACGGCAAGGGTGGCGATGCCGGTCATGCCGCCGGCGATGGCTGCCAGGATCAGCAGCGGGCGCATCAGCACGTACGGGAAGTAGATCTCGTGGATGCCGCCCAGGAAGTGGATGATCGCAGCACCGGGGGCCGACGCCTTGGCGGCACCGCGGCCGAAGAACATGTAGGCCAGCAGGATGCCCAGGCCGGGGCCCGGGTTGGCCTCGAGCAGGAACAGGATGGACTTGCCCTGGTCCAGCGACTGCTGGACGCCCAGCGGCGTGAGCACACCGTGGTTGATGGCGTTGTTCAGGAACAGCACCTTGGCAGGCTCGATGAAGATGCTGGTCAGCGGCAGCAGTCCGTTGTTGACCAGGAACTGCACCACGTTGCCGGCTGCGGTGCTGAAGGCCGTCACCAGCGGTGAAATTCCGTAGAAGCCCAGCATGGCGAGCAATGCGCCCCAGATGCCGGCGGAGAAGTTGTTGACCAGCATCTCGAAGCCGGGGCGGATCTTGCCGTCCCAGAGCATATCGATCTTCTTCATGGTCCAGCCGCCCAGCGGGCCCATGATCATGGCACCGATGAACATGGGGATGCCGGCACCAACGATCACGCCCATGGTGCCGATGGCTCCCACCACGCCGCCGCGGACGTCATAGACGTTCTTGCCGCCGGTGTAGCCGATCAGGAGCGGCAGGAGGTAGGTGATCATGGGGCCTACCAGGCCGATGTTGGGCTTGCCGCCGGTCTCGCCGAAACCACCCAGTTGCGGAACGGGCAGCCAGCCCTTCTCGATGAAGAGGGCGGTGATGATGCCCCAGGCGATGAACGCCCCGATGTTGGGCATGATCATGCCGGACAGGAATGTCCCGAACTTTTGGACGTGCACGCGCGCGCTGGTGCGGGGTTTTGCAACTGTCTCTGTTGCCATGTGATTTCCTAACCTCATTCCTGCTGCTCCGCAGGAGTGGTCCGATGATTACGACGACATACTGCTGGGTACTACGGGGTTGCGGGGCTAACCGGCGGGGCTGGTGGAGATCCGGTGCAGCCATTCGAGGAAGAGCTTGAGTTCCGAGCTGGAAAGCTGGTCAGAGTGCGAAGCCTGAAGTGCGGCGTTCAGGGCGATCGCTGCCACCACCACCGAGGACTTTCCGGTGCCGCCCGGGGCCGGGCCGCTGGCGGGCTCGGCGGACACCGCGAAGATCATGGCGTCCCGGGTCATGGTGGACAATTCGAGGTTGCGCTCGGTTGCGGGCTCCGCAATCAGCATCAGCGTCACGCCCACATTGGCTGCCAGGATGGACCTGGCTGCCTCCCTGGGCTGGACGTTCAGCTGGCCCGCCGCCGCTGCCTTGTTCAGCATCTCCTCCATGAGCGCCTCGGCGTCTGCCACGATGGCAGGCCGGCTCTCCGGACGGATGTTGCCGAACATCACCAGGTACAGCTCAGGCTGGTTCAGTCCGAACTGGACGTGGTTGTCCCACATTCTCCGGATGTCCTCAAGCGGCCGTCCGGAGGGGGCGAAATCCCTTTCGCCCGCGACATATTCTTCAAACCCTGCGGCGACGACGGCGTCGAACAGACCTTCCTTGTCACCGAAGTGGTGGTACAGGGTGGGCGCCGAAACCCCCGCCAGCTGGGTGATCTGGCGGGTTGACACCGGTGCTCCCGCGGATTTTGCCAGCAGTTCCGCGGCAGCACGGAGCAGCCGCATTTTGGGGGGAAGCTGGCCATCCAAACTCATAACCGCTACCCTAGCACCTATAGCGTTGCTATATGAACTGAATCACATACAATTTTTTCAGGCACGTTTCCCGCCCTGGACGTAGCAGTCTTCAGGCGGACCCGGCACGGTGCCGGAGAACTTGGCGGGCCTGTCCACCGGCAGAGAATGAGGACCTTCAGTGCAGAACTTCCCAGGAGTAGGCGTCAGCCCAGGCCGCGTCATCGGCACCGTCCGGCAGATGCCCAAACCGATCAGTGAGCCTCCCGCCGGCGAACAGCTGGCCCCGGGCACCACTGCCGAGGAAGCCACAGCAGCACTGAAGGCAGCCGCGCAGGCGGTGCACGACGAACTGAAGGACCGCGCCGCCCACGCCACCGGCGACGGCAAGGCCGTCCTGGAGGCCACCGCACTGATGGCCAAGGACACCATGCTGATCAAGGGGGCAGCCAAACTGGTGGCCCGGGGCACCTCCGCCGAACGCGCCATCTGGGAATCCGGTTCATCCGTATCCGAGATGCTGCACAACCTGGGCGGCTACATGGCCGAACGCGCCACCGATGTCCTTGACGTGCGCGCCCGGATCGTGGCCGAGCTCCGGGGGGTTCCCGCACCCGGCATTCCCGCCTCCAACACCCCGTTCGTCCTGGTGGCAGAGGACCTGGCCCCCGCGGACACTGCGACACTCGACCCGAACAAGGTCCTGGCACTGGTGACCGCAGGCGGCGGCCCCCAGTCGCACACCGCCATCATCGCCCGGTCCCTCGGCCTGCCCGCCGTGGTTGCCGCCGTGGGCGTGGACGAACTCCCGGACGGCACCGAGGTGTACGTGGACGGCGCGGCCGGCCTCATCACCTCCGGGCCCGACGAATCCCTGCGGGCAACAGCGGAAGCATGGGCCGCCACGGCATCGCTGCTGGCAGAGTTCACCGGCACGGGCACGACGGCGGACGGCCACGAAGTGCCGCTGCTTGCGAACGTGGGCGGCGGCAAGGACGCCGAAGCGGCCGCCAAGCTGGGAGCCCAGGGCGTGGGCCTCTTCCGCACTGAGTTCTGCTTCCTTGAACGAGATACCGAACCCAGCGTCGAAGAGCAGGCCGCTGCCTACAAGAGTGTCTTTGATGCCTTCCCGGGCAAGAAGGTAGTGCTGCGCACCCTGGATGCCGGCGCGGATAAGCCGCTGCCGTTCCTGACGGACTCCACCGAGCCCAACCCGGCCCTCGGCGTCCGCGGCTACCGCACCGACTTCACCACTCCCGGCGTCCTGGACCGCCAGCTGGAGGCCATCGCCCTGGCGCAGCAGCAGTCCCAGGCCGATGTCTGGGTCATGGCCCCGATGATCTCCACGGCGGAGGAAGCGGCCCGGTTCGCTTCCATGTGCGCCGATGCCGGCATCAAAACCCCCGGCGTCATGGTGGAGGTCCCGTCGGCAGCCCTTACCGCCGAGTCCATCCTCCGCGAGGTGGGCTTTGCCAGCCTTGGCACCAACGACCTCACCCAGTACGCCATGGCCGCAGACCGCCAGCTTGGTCCGCTGGCCAACCTGAACACCCCGTGGCAGCCTGCCGTCCTGCGCCTCGTCGGCCTCACCGTTGAAGGATCCCGCGCGGAGGGCCACAACAAGCCCGTGGGCGTCTGCGGCGAGGCTGCCGCCGATCCCGCCCTCGCCGTCGTCCTCACCGGCCTGGGTGTGAGCACCCTGTCCATGACGGCGCGCTCCCTCGCCGCGGTGGCGGCAGTCCTGAAGACGGTGACCCTGTCCGAAGCCCAGGACCTGGCCAAGCTTGCCCTGTCCGCGCCGAGCGCCACCGAGGCGCGGGCGTGGGTCCGGGAAAAGCTGCCGGTATTGGAGGAGCTGGGACTCTGACGCGGCCGCGGCCGCGGCCGGCCGCGGCCGGGATAGGCTACGTCCATGGCACTGATAGCCCCCCGCGTCACGGCCGGACTGCCTGCCGGCGACGCCCGCAGCCTTGCGCGCGCCCTGGCGGACAGCAATGACATCACCGTCTTCGTCGACGGCACGGTCCACCGACTGCCCGGGCAGGCGCGGGACGCCGTCGTGGACCTCCTCGCCCGGCTCAGCCGAGGCGAAACGGTGACCGTGAGCAGCGTGGAGGACATGCTGACCACGTCGCAGGCGGCCGAGCTTGCGGGTATCTCGCACACCTACCTGCGCAACATGACGGACCGCGGTGAAATCCCGGTGGAGTACCGCGGCTCGCACCGGCGGATCCGGACAGCTGACATCATGGCGTGGCTCGAGGCCCAGAAACTTGCGGAACAAAAACGCCGGCATGACAAGGCCGCCGGGGCCGACGCCGCCGGCACGGGCGAGTAGTTGGGCACCCGCATGGCGTGGCCCCGCTCCCGGAAGGAGCCACTGAGGTCAGCCGACGTGGAGGCCGACGGGCTCCAGGGGCGCATCCTTTGGGCTGACGGCACACCTGCGCCGGGGCCGGAAACCGCCGGCAGCCAAACCGTGCCCGCCTACGTCCTTATCCACGGCATCGGGGTTTCCCACCGCTACCTTCGGCGCCTCCACGACGAGCTCGCCGCCGTTGCCCCCACCTATTCCCTGGACCTGCCGGGTTTCGCCGGCACCCCCAAGCCCGGGCGGCAACTGTCGGTGGAGGACTACGGGGCCTTCATCGGGCAGGCATTGAAGGCCTGTGGCATTGGCCCGTATGTCCTGGTGGGACATTCGATGGGGGTCCAGTTCGCCATCGAAGCCGCGCTTGACGCACCGGAGCAGGTGCGCCGGTTGGTGCTGATGGGTCCCGTGGTGGACTCGCGGCACCGCAGCGTCCGGCGGCAGGGCCTGGCACTGTTCCAGGACTCGCTCCTGAGGGAAAGCGCCTCCTCCAACTGGCTGGTCTTCTCGGACTATTTCCGCTGCGGTCCACGCTGGTACTTCACCATGCTGCCCGTGATGATGGCCTACCCCACCGAGCTGCGGCTTGCGGGCATCAATGCGCCAGTGCTGGTGCTGCGCGGAAAACACGATCCGGTGGCGGGCGCGGATTGGTCGCTCCGGCTCTCGCAGGTTGTGCCGCAGGGAAGCTTTGTTGAGATTGGCCGGGCAGGACACGTGGCCCAGCACCTGCGCCCGCGGCAGGTTGCGGACGCCATCAGGTCTTTCGCCGAGGCCTCCGTCTAGCGTCAGATTCCGGACCTCAAATTCTGGGCCTTCCCGCCCAGCGCCGCATTTTGAGGGCGGCGTGCAGTTCCAGGCGGAGCATGCCCTTCAGCGGGTCCACCCCCAGCAGCTGCCGGATCCGGCCCAGCCTGTTGTAGATGCTGCTGCGGTGCAAGTGGAGCTTGCCGGCGACGTCCTGCACGGAGCCGTCGTTGTCATAGAGGAGTTCAAGGACCGGGATGAGTTCGTCGTTGCGGTCGTGGTCCTCGAGCATGCGGAAGTAGACCGAACCGGAGTCCGCCCAGGCTCCCACACCTCCCCCGGCCGACGCGAGAAGCTGGTAGACGCCCGTTGCGCGGCAGTCCACCAGTTCGCCCAGCTGCGGGTCCACCGCCGCCGCCTGTGCCGCCACCCGCGACTGCCGGTATGCCTCCGACAACTGGCGGGTTTTCGAGAAACCCTCGCTGATGCCCAGGATGATCCGGTGGACCGGGCGGCCGGAGCGCTTGGCAAGCTCCAGCTGGTAGTGGACCAGGACCTGCGCGTGGTTGGCCCGGCCGGTCGACTCGCGGAACAGCACCACGGAATGCGTCTCCGTCCCGGCGCTGAACAGGGCGGCATCCACCCCAACGGTTGCCTGGAGCGCGGTGGAGCGGTGGATCAGGGTGGACGCGATGGGGTCCGGACCGCTGGCCCAGCCGTCCGCATCGAGCACCGTAACCATCTGCCACGGGCCGCGCCCCTGGACTTCCTTCCAGCCGGCGACGGCGGCCAGGGCATTGGGTTCCCCTGCACAGGCGGCGAGGAACTCCCGCTCCCTGCCCCGCCGGAATTCGGATTCGGCCGTATTTGAGTCGAGCAGGAGGCCGGACAGCAGCTCAAGCTCGTGGTTCACGCCCGGCAACTGGGTGAGGATCGCCGTCGGGCTTTCCTCCGCGGAGTCCTGCTGCACCCAGAGGTAGCCCACGCGGAATCCCCGCACCATAAGCGGAACGCAAACCCGGCCCAGCATGCCCAGGTCCGGGTTGGCGGGAACCACAACGGGCCGCACGGCTGTGGCGATGCCGTGGGAGAGCTGCCAGGCGCTCACGTCCGCCGGGACCTTCTTGCTGAGGAGGAAGTTCACGCGCACCCGGTCGGCGTGGGACTGGTTCGAGCTGTAGGCAAGCAGCAGGCCGTCCAGGTCCTCGAGGGAAAGCCCGCGTCCCAGCTTCTGTGCCACCTGTTCCACGAGCTGTTCCACACCCTGCTGCTGCATGGGCCAACACTACTGCTGCGGAACCCCTGAGGACGAACGGACATGAGGCGACACCTGACGCTTCAAGGCTCGACAGATGTCTAGCTGACGGCGGCAAAAACCGCGGAATCACGGGATTTCCCATGTGGCGCTTCGGGCTCCCGCATGTCAGCTGGCTCACAGCCGGATTTATCGTTGAAGCACGAAATCCTTCCGTTTTACGGCCCACCGGCCCCACACCCTGGAGCAGACGATGATCATCGGCGTCCCCAAAGAAATCAAGAACAACGAGTTCCGCGTGGCCATCACCGCGGCCGGCGTCCACGAGTTCCTTACTCACGGGCACACCGTCCTGGTGGAGCGCGGCGCAGGCCTCGGCTCAGGTATTACCGACGAGGAATACTCGATCGCCGGTGCCGAAATCGTCAACGAAGCCGATGACGTCTGGGCCCGCGCGGACATGGTCATGAAGGTCAAGGAACCCATCAAGGCCGAGTACCACCGCTTCCGCAAGGGCCTGATCCTCTTCACCTACCTGCACCTGGCCGCCGAGCCGGAACTGACCCGGGAGCTCATCAACTCCGGCGTCACCGCCATCGCCTACGAAACCGTGCAGGAGGGCCGGTCGCTGCCGCTGCTCGCCCCGATGTCCGAGGTTGCAGGCCGCCTGTCCGTCCAGGTGGGTGCCACCTCCCTGATGGCTCCGGCCGGCGGCAAGGGCGTCCTGCTGGGCGGCGTGCCCGGCGTGCGGCCCGCCAAGGTGGTTGTCCTGGGCGCCGGTGTGGCCGGCACCAACGCCGCAGCCATGGCCCTTGGCCTGGGTGCCGACGTCACCATCCTGGACATCAACATCAACCGCCTGCGCGAACTGGACGCCCAGTACCAGGGCCGACTCAAGACCGTGGCGTCGAACAAGTACGAGATCGAAAAGTCAGTGGTGGACGCAGACCTGGTGATCGGTTCCGTCCTGATCCCGGGCGCCAAGGCCCCCAAGCTGGTCACCAACGACCTCGTGGCCCGGATGAAGCCCGGCTCGGTCCTGGTGGACATCGCCGTGGACCAGGGCGGCTGCTTCGAGGACACGCACCCCACCACGCACCAGGAACCCACGTACAAGGTGCACAACACCATCTTCTACTGCGTGGCCAACATGCCCGGCGCCGTCCCCAACACCTCCACCTACGCGCTGACCAACGTCACCCTGCGCTACGCGGTGTCCCTGGCCAACCTGGGCGTCAAGGCCGCCTTCGACCGTGACCCCGCCCTCGCCGCCGGCCTGAACATCGCCGCCGGCCATGTGGCCCACCACTCCGTGTCCGAGGCCCACGACCTGCCCCTCGTCGCCGACTGGCACGAACTGGTTTCCGCCTAAGCCCTTCCGACGCCCGCTGCTCGTCCCGCTGCGCCGGACGACAGACATCCTCTGCGTGCTGCTCCCCACCGGCCCCCTCGCCTCGCAAGCTCGGCCAGGGAACCCTGCCGGCGTGGGCCCACATCGTCGCTTTGACGCACGCTGCCGGATGCCTGTCGTTCGGCGTTCGGCATGTCAAACGGCCGCCGAGGCGACCTTGCGGGCTTTTTCTATGATTTTGAGGACCTCGACCGCGTCCTCCGGATTTACGGGGAGGGGAAGGGGCGACCCTGCTCCGCCGTCGAGGATCTTTTCCGCCAGGATCCGGTAGAACTCCGGGTAGGCGCCGCGTTCGGTGGGGAGGCGGTCCAGGTGGCCGTCCCGGCCCAGGAGGCCTGCCCATTCCGGCGCCTCCTGGCCGTAGGCGGGGTCCAGGGGGCTTCCGCCGGCCGCGATGTAGGGCTCCTGCGGG
Source organism: Arthrobacter sp. SAFR-179 (assembly GCF_059414945.1). Taxonomy (NCBI): domain Bacteria; kingdom Bacillati; phylum Actinomycetota; class Actinomycetes; order Micrococcales; family Micrococcaceae; genus Arthrobacter; species Arthrobacter sp. SAFR-179. The sequence continues at coordinate 181,073 of NZ_JBPFDM010000006.1, read as the reverse complement.
TCCACGCCGTTCTTGGTGAAGCCGCCGATTGAGCCCAGCACCCGGAAGCGGGGGCCCTGCTGCGCGCACAGCATGTTCATGGTCAGGTGGCTGGTCACACCGGAATCGTGGCGGAGGACCAGGAAGACGTCGTCATCCGCCCGCTCGTCGGACCGCCGGGCCTTCAGCTCCGCGTGCAGGACGGTGGCCGGGCCAAACAACTGCAGCGCCTGGTCGATCAGGTGGCTGCCGAGATCGAACAGGGCCCCTCCCCCGTCGGCGGCCGTGGCCCGCGCCTTCCAGGCCTTCGCAATCGAGGGCTGCCAGCGCTCGAAGCGCGATTCGAACCGGGTCACGTTTCCAAGGGCCTGGGCCGCCAGTAGCTTCCGCAATGTGAGGAAGTCACCGTCCCACCGCCGGTTGTGGAACACCGTGAGCACCCGCCCCCGCTGCCGCGCCAGCTCGATCAGTTCCTGCCCCTGGCCGCTGGTGACCGCGAAGGGCTTGTCCACCACCACGTCCAGCCCCGCCTCCAGCGCAGCCCTGGCCAGCGGATAATGCGTCGCGGGTGGCGTCGCCAGGACCACCAGGTCAAGGTTGGCTGCCCGCCCCAGGACGGCGTGGGCGTCGGGCACCACTGCCGCGCCCGGAAGGCGGGCTGAGGCAGCCGCGCTCCGGCCGGCGTCGGACGTGGCCACGACGTCCAGCGAGTAATCGCTGTTGGCCGCCAGCAACGGCACGTGGAACACACTGCCGGCAAGCCCGTAGCCGACGACGGCGGTACGGATGGTGCGGGGGTCCCCTTCAGTTCCGGTCATGGAAGCTACGCTACCCCCGGGCCCGGCACGGTTGGTCAGGAACCGTTAAACACCGGAAGCCGGTACCCCTGCTTGAGCAGGGATACCGGCTTCCGGTGTTACGCGGTTGCAGCCGCGGCAGTTACTTCTTTTCCCAGCCGATGGTGGTCCAGTCCGGAACCTGCGAGGTGCTCTGGAACAGGGACGGGCCATAGTTGGCCAGGCCGGTGCGGACGAAGGAGATCTGCGGGCCGTTCATGACCACGCCCATGGAGAAGTACTTCGCCATGTGCTCCTTCTCCACGTCCATTGCAGCCTTGTTGCGGGCTGCATTGTCCTCGATGGAGGCAAGGTCCGCGATCTTCTTGTCCAGCTCCGCGTCGCCCAGCTTGTTCTCGTTGGTCTTGGAGTCGTAGTACTGCTTGACGGCGTCGGTGGCGTCCGCGCCCACGGTGTAGCCGGAGACACTCATGTCGAACTCGCGGGAACCGAGAACCTTGCCGAAGTCGGCGGAGGCGCGCTGATCGATGCCCACGTCCATGCCGCCAGCCTGGAGCTGCTTCTGCAGGGTCTGGGTGAAGGCGAGGGTGGTGGGATCGTCGCCGAAGTTGCTGATCTTGAAGGCCGCGGGCTTACCGTCCTTCTCCATGATGCCGTTGGCGTTGGCCTTGTAGCCGGCGTCGGTGAGGACCTTTTTGGCGGCGTCCGGGCCGGTTTCCTTGACGGGGTAGTTGTCCTGGTAGTACTCGGAGAACGGCAGCAGCATCATGGAACCGGAGCTGGGCTCTTCCCAGTTCAGGCCGTTGAACCGCACCTTGCGCAGGGCTTCACGGTCCACGGCGGCGAAGATGGCCTTGCGGACGTTGACGTCGGTGATGCGCTGGGCGTTCAGGTTCATGCCGCCGGCGAAGAGGCGCTGGCCGCGGCGGACTTCTGAATTCTTGGTGCCGTCAAGCTGCTTGTAGAGGGAGATGGTGTTGGCGGACATAGCATCGATCTCGCCGTTCTTGAAGGCCGCGATCTGCGCGCTGGTTTCCAGCTGGCGGAAGGTCACGTTGGCCAGCACCGGCTTGGTGCCCCACCACTTGTCGTTGGGTACCAGGGTGACAGTCTTGGCTGCAGTGTCGTACTGGTCGAGCTTGAAGGGGCCTGCCATCCACTCGGGGTGCATGTTGCCGTTGAAGCCTTCATTGAAGACCTCCGGGGTGTTGACGGCGGGGTGGATGAGACCGAAGAAGAGCGAATCCACCGGGAAGACCGGGCGGGTCGTCTTGACGATGACTTCCTTGTCGCTGCTGCCTGCCTCGACGGAATCAACAAATTCGTAGGCGCCGGAGCTGACAATGTCGTAGCCGGCGTCAGGGCTCTTGAGGATGTTCCAGGTGTTCTTGAAGGCCTTGACGTCAATCGGGGTGCCGTCGTTGTAGGTGGCCTTGGGGTTCACCTTGATGGTGATGGTCTGCTTGCCGTCCTTGACCACGCTGTCCACCGACTCGCAGAAGTCCTTGTTGGGAGTGACCTTGCCCTGGAAGTCCACCTTCCAGCAGCCGCCGACGCCGCCGCTGTTCATGGCAACCGGGTTCATGGGGACCTGCAGGGCGGAGTTGTCCGCACTGTTGCCGTTGTTGGAAAACCCGTTGAAGTCGGGCCCGATGTTGCCCAGCGGCAGGGTGACCTTGCCGCCCTGCTCAAGGTCCGCCGCAGGCTTCTCGTTGATGCTGATCAGCTTGGACAGGTCGCTGCCTGCCTCCTGCCCCTTGGCTGTTTCGGGGCCGCTGGCACCGCCGCCACCGCCGCAGGCCGTCAGCGTCAGGGCCGCAGCAACAGCTGCAGCTCCGCCGATCCTGTTCAGTTTCCTCATGGTTTTCCCTTCATTGGTGCGAGTGGTGGTGCGTGTGGGTCGATAAGTCTCAGGGCGCATGGTGGTCCGCCGTTTCGTGGACCACCAGCATGTCCTCATCCAGTTCGCCGTCCGGGAAGAAGCAGGCGAATTGCTGGTCCATGGCGGACGCTGCTGCTTCCAGGGGCGGTTCCAGGGTCAGGCATTTCTCCTGCTTGGCCGGCGGCAGCGCCGCGAAGACAGGACAACGGGTGGCGAAGTTGCAGCCTTTGGGCGCCTGGAGCGGTGAGGGCAGGTCGCCCTGGAGGATGATGCGTTCGCGGGTGCGTTCCAGCTGGGGATCCGGCACGGGGATGGCGGACAGGAGGGCCCGGGTGTAGGGATGGCGGGGGTTGTCGAAGACCCGGTCTACGGCCCCGATCTCCACGATCTTGCCCAGGTACATCACCGCCACGCGGTTGGAGATGTGGCGTACCACCGAGAGGTCATGCGCCACCAGCAGGTAGCTCAGACCCAGTTCGGCGCGCAGGTGGTCCAGGAGGTTGATCACGCCGGCCTGCACTGAGACATCGAGGGCCGAGACGGGTTCATCCAGGACCACCAGCTTGGGGTTCACCGCCAGCGCGCGGGCGATGCCGATGCGTTGGCGCTGGCCGCCGGAGAACTGGTTGGGGAAGCGGTTGACGTGGTCCGGCTGCAGGCCCACGAGCTTCATCAGCTCCATGATCCGCTTCCGGATGGCTGCCCGGTCCATGCCCGCGTTCTGCAAGGGTTCGGCAAGGACTTCGTACACTGTGAACCTCGGATCCAGGGCACCCGTGGGGTCCTGGAACACCATCTGGAGCTCGCGGCGCATTTTGGCTTTGGTCTTCGCATCGGCGGCCTGCTTGTTGCTCAGGCCGCCGATCACCACCTCGCCGTCCTGGTCCGCGTGGAACTCCATGATTTCCAGGAGCGTGGTGGTCTTGCCCGATCCCGATTCGCCCACGATGGAGAAGCATTCACCTTCCCGGATGTCGAAGCTGAGGCCGTCCACCGCCTTGACGGTGCCGATCCGGCGCTTGATCAGGGCACCCCTGGTGAGCGGGAAGTGTTTCCGCACGTCCTTGAGCTGCAGGACGGTGGTGCGCTCTGCCCGGGGGACGGCGTCGAACCGGGACACCGGCACCGGCGGGGCGGCGAATACGTCGTGGACGTCCACGTCCCCACCCAGGGCCTCGGACTTGATGCAGGCGGCACGGTGCAGTCCCTGTCCGTCGACGGGCGCCAGGGCGGGCTCGCTGTCGAGGCAGGCCTCGGAGGCAAGGGGGCAGCGGGGAGCGAACGAGCATCCGACGGGGGCGTGAAGCAGGTTGGGCGGCATCCCCTCGATGGGAACGAGCGAGGACTTCTCCGCCACATCCACCCGGGGCACGGCGCCGAGCAGGCCCATGGTGTACGGCATCCGGGGGTTGTAGTAGATGTCATCCACTGCACCGGTTTCCACCGGCTTGCCCGCGTACATGACCATGATGTCGTCTGCCATGCCGGCCACCACGCCGAGGTCGTGCGTGATCATCACCACCGCGGCACCGGTCTCCTCCTGCGCCGTGTGGAGCACCTCAAGGACCTGGGCCTGGATGGTGACGTCCAGGGCCGTCGTCGGCTCATCCGCGATCAGGACGCGCGGATTGTTGGCGATGGCGATGGCGATCATGACCCGTTGCCGCATGCCCCCGGAGAACTCATGCGGGAAGGCTTTCAGCCGTTCCCTGGGGCTGGGGATTCCCACCATGGCCAGCAGCTCGACGGCGCGGGCTTCCTTGGCTGTCCTGCTCATGGCGGGGTGGTGGATGGTCAGCGCCTCGACGATCTGGGTGCCCACCGTGAACACGGGAGTGAGGGAAGACAGGGGATCCTGGAAGACCATGGCGAGCTCGTTGCCGCGGTACTTGCACATGTCCTTGTCGCTGAGCCCCAGCAGCTCCCGGCCCTTGAGCCGGACGGAGCCGGAGACCTGGGCCGTGGGCGGGAGGAGCCCCATGATGGCCAGCGAGGTGACGGATTTGCCGGAACCCGATTCCCCCACGATTCCCAGCGTCTTGCCCGGCATCAGGTCGAAGTCGACGCCCCTGACGGCATGGACCACGCCGTTCTCCGAGTTGAAGCGGACGTTCAGGTCACGGACGGACAGCACTGCGTCGGTGGGGGCGTGCAGTCCCGCCACGTGCAGGCGCTCCACATCTGACCGTGCGGGTTCCATGGCTCCGGTGGTGGTTTCGCTGCTCATGCCGTCTTCTTTTCCGCCGTGGTTTTCCGGGCTTTGGCCTTCTTGGCCTTGCCGGTGGAACTGGAGCTGGGGTCGAAGGCGTCCCGCAGGCCGTCGTTCATCATGGCCAGCGAGCCGGTCAGCAGGAACATGACGGCCAGCGGCACCCAGAACATCCAGGGGAAGGTCTGCACCTGGGACGTAGCGCCGCCGATCAGCACGCCGAGGCTCACATCCGGGACCTTGATCCCGATACCAATGAAGGAAAAGGCCACCTCGGCGAGGATGGCTGCGGTGACGCCGCGGGTGATGTCCAGGATCAGCAGCGAGCCGATGTTGGGCACCAGGTGCCGCCAGACGATCCGGCGCGGCGGGACACCCATGTACTGGGCTGCTTTAACGAAGTCCCGCTGCATGAGGGACATGGACATGGAGCGGATCAACCGGGCGGTGCCCATCCAGCTGAACACGAGCAGGACAATGATGAGCAGCAGCCAGGAGGGGAGGTCGCGTTTGAGGCCGGCGCCGCCGCCGCTGGTGGCGACTGCCACCACCAGGAGCGCCGGCATCATGATCAGCGCCTCCAGGATGAACAGCATGACCTTGTCCACCTTGCCGCCAAAGTAGGCCATGCTGCAGCCGTAGACGGCGGCGATCAGGACCGACACCAGGCCTACCACCAGGCCGATCAGGATGGAGATCCTGGTGCCCTCCACGGTCATGGCGTACAGGTCGATGCCCGCCTGTGACGTTCCGAGGTAGTGGTCAGCCGACGGCGGCATCCCGATGTTGAAGGGGTCGATGGTTTCCTTGTCCCACGGGGTGAAGAACCCCCCGATGAACGAGAAAGCCGTCAGGGCCAGGAAGATGGCCAGGCCCGCCACAGCGGTCTTGTTCCGCAGGAAGCGGCGGAAAATGATGGTGTTCTTGCCAATGACGACGTCGGCGCTTTCCAGGTGCGCGTCCTGCGCCACGGCTGCCGGGTCAACGGCGTTCAGGTTGGTCATGGCTACTGCACCCGCACTCTCGGGTCGACAAGCGTGGTGGCGAAGTCCGCCAGGATGGCGCCCAGCGCAAAGATCACGGAGCCGTAGGCCAGGGTGGCCGTGGCGGCATTGACGTCCTGCAACGAGATGGCATCGATGCTCCAGGACCCCACGCCTGGCCAGGCGAAGATCTTTTCAGCGAAGAAGCCGCCGGCGAAGATGGCCGGGATGGTAAAGGCGATGCTCTGGGCCACCGGAATGAAGGACACGCGAAGCGCGTGCCGGGCAATGGCCTGGTTCCGGGTGAGCCCCTTGGCCCGGGCGGTGCGGACAAAGTCGGCGTTGACGTTGTCCAGCAGGTATTGCCGCTGGGCAATCTGGTACGCGCCCCACCCGACGAGGGTGATAGCCACCGTGGGCACTACATAGTGCGCCACCATGTCAACGAACTGGGCCCAGCCGGGCGCGATGCCGGGGGTGGAAATGCCGGTGACGAAAAAGATCCGGTCACCCACGGATTCGTTGATGTTGATGGCTCCCAGCTGCACCAGGAAGTAGGCGATGGGTGCGGGCACGATGTACGCCAGGTAGCTGTAGGACGTAATGACACGGTCCTGGAACTTGTACTGCCGTGCCGCCGAATAGACGCCGAGTGCGACGCCGATGACCAGGGTCAGGATGATGGAAGCCAGGAAAAGCCGGGTGGAGATCCATACGCGGTCCCCGAACTCTGCGTTGATGTAGGCACCGTTGGGGCTGCGCCCCCAGTCCCAGCGGGTGACAATGCCGGTGAGCCAGTCAACGTAGCGCTCCCACGGGCTAAGGTCCGGGTCCAGGCCCTTCAGTCGCATTGAGTTGGCAACCTGCTCCGGGGTGGGCCGCGGGATCCGCTCCTGCTCGAGCAGTGCCGGCTTGAGCGAGCTGACGGCCAGGAAGTAACCGGCGGAGGTGGTGAGGAAGATCATCACCACATAGGTGATGCCGCGCTTGGCAAGGTACTTGAGCATGGGTGCTAATTCTTCAGCGGTGCCGCCGGATGCTGGACGGAGGAACACTCCGGTGTCCGCTGGCGTGCCGTGCCTTTGGCCAATTCAACCATCACTGCTGGATCCTTCCGTCGTCCCCGGCCAAGCACGGATTGTGCCGCCTCACCGGGTTCTGCACCAGCGGGTAGCTGGCCTCCCGCAGCCCTAGGGCAGGTCCTGGTGGACTATGTCGCGGGTCACATTCCAGAGGAAACTATCACAAGCCGTCACCTGAAAAGTGCCGCCATCGCCGGAAATCAGGCGCGCCGTATCAGATCGTTATGAATAGTTCTGTGAAGTTGGTTTGACTGGACGCAGGAGCAATCAACCGCGTAATCTACGCGCCGCCTGCCACCCGTGTGACAAGATCGCGCCAGGAAGTTGCCAGCCGCTCGATGGTCACTCCATGGTCGCGGACAAGGTGCAGGAGCCGTTCAGCGTCCAGGGTGGCATTGAGGGATCCCGCCATCAGCCACGGTTCAGGGGAATCGACGCCGGCTTCGCGCAGGAGCATCTGCACGTGGTGGTTCCAGAGCGCGGCGGCCGGGACGTCAAACCTGCCGCGGGAGGCATGGCCGGCCGCGAGGACCAGGTCCCCGTATTCCAGCACGTAGGCGATCCGTCCGGCACCAAAGGCGATCAGCCGGTCCAGCGGCGCGGCGCCCGGCCCCAGGGGCGGGGCGCCGAACAGAACGCGGGCTTGGAAGGCGGCCTCCGAATCGTCCAGCAGCGTCAGCATTAATCCGGCGCGGCTGCCGAAGCGGCGGAAGATGGTTCCCTTGCCAACGCCAGCGTGTTCCGCCAGGCGGTCCATCGTAAGTGCCGCCACCCCGCCCTGCCCGATCAATTCCCGGGCAGCCAGCAGGAGCCGTTCCCGGTTCCGGGCAGCATCGCTGCGTTCCGCGGCCGTCACCGGTGTCATTCCCGGCCGCACTGGGATGGAACTCACAAAGACAGTGTAGTCACGGGGAATAGAACCGGACTACGGTCCGTTTAGTCCAGTGATGGCTCCCCGAGCCTCTCACTATCGAACGCGGTCCCCGCCGCGACCCTAGCCAGGAGATTCCATGACCAAGAGCACCGTCCTTACCCTTGTGGGCAGCCTCCGCGCCGAGTCCACCAACCAGAAGCTGGCCGAAGCCATCCAGCTCAACGCCCCCGAACAGGTGGACGTGGTGATCCACGAAAGCCTGGGCAACATCCCGTTCTATAACGAGGACATCGACGTGGAGGGCCAGGTGCCGGCTGCCGCCGCAGCACTGCGTGCCGCCGCGGAAGAGGCCGACACCCTCCTGCTGGTCACGCCCGAACACAACGGCACCGTTCCCGCCGCCCTGAAGAACGCCATCGACTGGCTGTCCCGCCCCTTCGGCGCCGGCGCCCTGGCTGGCAAACCGACCGCCGTCGTCGGTACCGCGTTTGGCCAGTACGGCGGCGTGTGGGCCCAGGACGAGGCCCGCAAGGCCGCCGGCATTGCCGGCGCTCAGATCCTGGACGACGTCAAACTCGCCGTCCCCGGCTCCATGGTGCGTTTCGCAGAAGTGCACCCCAAGGACGACGCCGAGGTAGTGGAGCAGATCAAGGGCATCTTCGACGCCCTGGCCGCCGCAGCACCGGCAGCCTAGGCTCCCGCGCAACCTGGCCGCGCCCGGCACGCAACTCCGCGTGCCGGGCGCGGTGCGTTAAAGGGCACTTCCAAGGCCGTGACCAACTCTTATCCCAACCGGTATCTTCCGGACATCCGGGCGGGCAGGGGTGGCCGTAGCGTTAATCCACTGGAAACTACCGGATCGGATTGCGGTGCCCCATGGCAAAAAGAAGGAGTCGGGGCGGCGGTGGCCCCGGCAGCCTGACGGCGGCAGCGGGCTGCCTTGCGCTGCTGCTCTCCGCTTGCAGTGCCCCGCTCTCCCAGCCCCAGGAATCTTCCCCGCCTGCAACTGCCGGAACTGCCGCAGCCAGCTCTGCCCCGCTGGCCCTCCTGCCGGCCACGATGGGCGGCAGCACCCTTGGTGCGCAGTATGGGCGGGCGGCAGGAATACCGGAACCCACCCCGCAGGCCACAGCAGCGGCCATGGTTCCGCCGGTAACGTCCTACTTCGTGATGGTGGACGACGGCGGGAGGCACGGCGTGCGCTTCGGCTGCAACGACAGCCTGGTTGGCTCCGCCCCGGCAGGGGGCGCCGGGGATACCCGGCTCAAGGCCGCGATGGGAGGCCTGCTGGACGGCGAACAGCAGCACGGCGGGCTGTTCAACGCGGTGGGCGGTTCCCGGCTGAAGTTCCTGTCCGGAAGTTTTGACGGCACCACGGTCACGGTCTACCTGGCGGGCACCCTCAAGCCGGGCGGGACCTGCGACCTTCCCCGCATCGAGGCCCAGCTCACCCAGACGGCCCTTCAGGCCGTGGGGGCCATCAGGGCTGACATCTACATTAATGGCGAGGCCCTCGCCGATTTCCTGAAATCGAAGTGAGCCAGTCGGTAAATCGTTGATAAACAACTGTTGCTTTTGAAGCAACAAGTAGCTGTATCCTGACTTTGTGACCCACGAAACACTTGACGCTTCCGCAGGCACGCTGCCCGCGGAAGCCATCGACGCGATCGAGCGTGCCGCCACCTCCGCGCACCGGCATGAGGAGCTGTTTTCTGCCCGGGCGGCGAACATCCGGCAGTCGGCAGTCAGGGATGTCTTCGACATCTCCCTGCGGCCCGGCCTGGTGTCCCTGGCGGGTGGAAGCCCCTACCTGCAGTCGCTTCCGCTGGAGCGGCTGGCCGAAACGGCAGCCAAAATCATTGCCGGAGATGGCCTGACCGCCCTCCAGTACGGGGCCGGGCAGGGAACGGCCGAGCTCCGCGCGCAGATCTGCGAGGTCATGGCCGCCGAAGGGATCCTGGATGCCCGGCCGGAGAACGTGGTGATCACCGCAGGTTCCCAGTCGGCCCAGGACGTGGCCACCAAGCTCTTCTGCAATCCGGGGGACGTGGTGCTGGTGGAAGACCCCACTTACGTGGGCGCGCTCAACACGTTTGAGTCCTACCAGGTCCAGGTGGAGACCGTGGAAATGGACCAGTACGGCCTGGTTCCGGAACTGCTGGAAGCGCGGATCGCCGCCCTGCAGCTGGCCGGCAAAAGCGTCAAGTTCCTCTACACCATCCCCAACTTCAACAATCCGTCCGGCATCACCCTGGCCAAGGAGCGCAGGCAGCAGGTGGTGGATATATGCCGAAGAGCGAATATTCTGGTCCTGGAGGACAACCCGTACGGCCTGCTCCGCTTCGAGGGGGAGCCCCTTGCTCCCTTGCGGGCGGCAAACCCTGACGACGTGATCTACCTGGGGTCCTTCTCCAAGATTTTCGCGCCCGGACTGCGCATCGGCTGGGCGCTTGTGCCGGAGCACCTCCAGCGACGCTACTACCTGGCGGCGGAGTCGGTAACGCTTTGCCCGCCTGCCCTGAACCAGATGCTGGTCTCGGCGTACCTGCGCGGCTACGACTGGAAAGGCCAGATCGAAACCTACCGCGGGCTGTACGCCGAGCGCTGCCGTGCCATGCTCGCCGCCCTCAAGGAATACATGCCCGCGGGGACCACCTGGACCAGCCCGCAGGGCGGCTTCTTCGTCTGGGTGACGCTGCCTGAGGGCGTTGATACCTACCCGCTGCTGCACAAGGCGATCGATGCGGGCGTCGTGTTTATCCCCGGCGCCGCCTTCACGCCGTCGGACGATCCGTCCAACAAGCTGCGGCTCGCGTTCAGCGCCGTACCTCCCGAAGCCATCGCCGAGGGAGTGCGCCGGTTGGCGCCGGTGCTGCAGGAAGCCATCGCCGCGCTGTAGCGTAAGCCACACGAGTGCCGAAAACCGAGCAAAGGAGCATGCATATGGCTGGAATCATTGTTGTAGGGGTTGACGGCAGCGAGACCGCGAAGAGGGCGGCGCAGTCAGCCAAGGACCTGGCGGCAGCCCTGGGCGCATCCCTGCACGTCGTGTCCGCTTTCGACAGCGACAAGACCGAAGTGTTCGGCAGCGGCAGCGACCGCTGGATCGTCTCTGACGCCGACGCCGCGGAGCAGGTTGCCAGGACGGTGGCGGAATCGCTGGGCCGGGACATCACGGTGACGTATTCTGCGGCACGGGGACGCCCGGCCGACGCCCTCATCAAGGAAGCCCTTCGGATGGATGCACGGATCATCGTGGTGGGAAACCGGCGCATGCAGGGCATCGGGCGCGTCCTTGGCAGCGTGGCCAACAGCGTGGCCCACAACGCGCCCTGCGACGTGTACATCGCCAACACCTACGACGCCGACTAATCCCTCAGGACTGGCCGCCGGCGTAACGGCGGACACGCCCCGTGGTGGCGGATATCGCTGCGGGGGGTGTCCGTTCTCACCGCCATTTCACCGTTTCGGCTGCTGGCGCAAAGATAAAATTGGAGGAGGCCCCCAAAGGCGTGGACACTGACGAATCCACCCCCAGCGAAGGGCTCCCCTTGATCACCTTGCAGCGCCGCCAGCTCGTTGGCCACGACATCCTCCTGGCCCGCCACGGCAACCACATCTCCTCCATGCGGGTGGACCGCAGCAACGGCAGGGTTGTTGCACTCCTCGATGACGGCACCCTGGACAGCGCCCCCAACCTGATCGCGCCGGGGCTTGAGCTTCCCCAGACCGTGCGGAGCGTCCTGCGCGAGGACTGGAAGCTCCTAGGCGCCTGGGCCGGAATGGCGGCCCTGATGGGCGGCCTGATGACCGCAGCCGCTGTGGTTTTGGGGACCACTGCTGATCCTGCCCTGCTCGAGGCACTCACCGCCTACTCCGCGTACTAGGACGGGCGCCTCCCGGCACGGGTGCGTTCAGGCCACCAGCAAGCCCTGCAGCAGCCACCAGATGCCGGCCATCACCATCCCGCCAAAGAGCGAGCCGGCCACCACCTGCGCCGGCGTATGAGCCCGCAGGACCACACGTGACCAGCTGACCGCGGGAACCAGGAGCAGCAGCGGAGCCCAGGCGGGGCCGAGCATCAGCACCAATACGACGGCGGCGCAGGACATGGCAGCGGCATGGCCGCTCATTTTCCAGAACGGGCTGACGGCCGCCAGGACGGCAACTCCGCCCACCACCGCCAGGACCATTGCGGTCACACTCCGGGGCGCGTCCACGGCGTTCAGCACCAGCAAACCCACAGCAATGCAGCCCAGCGCCATCAGGAGCACAGGGGCGCGCTGCTTCCGGTCGCTCACGTGGTGGTCGGTGACCTTTCCCAGCCGGACCAGCACCAGCAACACCAGGAGTGGAACCACACATACAAAGAGGGCCGCCAGGGCACCGTAACCGATGGTTTCGGGGAATCCGGCCTCCGGCAGGGGGCTGACCAGCAGTTGGATGCTGACCACCACCGGCGGCTGGAAGACCTCCGTCAGCCACTTGGCGGCGTGGTTCCTGACCCGGATGGAGCCGCTGCTTACCGTCACTTCCTTGTCCAAGATCTGGCCCAAAGGCCCTAGTCCAGGAGGAGCGCGGGCTCTTCCAGGATGGCCGCGACGTCGGCCATGAACCGGGCCGACAGATCACCATCCACCACGCGGTGGTCGAAGGATCCTCCCAGCGTGGTGATCCAGCGGGGAATTACCTCACCGTCCAGGACCCAGGGCTTTTGCTTGATGGTTCCGAAGGCGACGATGGCCACCTCGCCCGGGTTGATGATGGGCGTGCCGGTGTCGATGCCCAGGGCGCCGATGTTGGTGATGGTGAGCGTGCCGCCCTGCATCTCGGCCGGCTGGGTCTTCCCGGCCCTGGCAGTGGTGGCCAGGTTGTTCAGCGCCAGGGCCAGCTCCTTCAGGGACAGGTCCTGGGCGTTCTTGATGTTGGGGACCATCAGTCCGCGCGGGGTTGCAGCGGCAATGCCCAGGTTCATGAAGTGCTTGACATGGATTTCAGCGGTGTCGGAGTCCTCGTTGTCCACCCATGAGGCATTCACGCTGGGGTTCCGGGCGGCCGCCCAGATGACGGCCTTGGCGAGGATGAGGAGCGGCGAGACCTTGATCCCCTCAAAGTCCCGGGAGGCCTTGAGCCGCTTGACGAATTCCATGGTGCGGCTGGCATCGACGTCCACGAAGATGCTGACATGCGGCGCGGCGAAGGCGGATTCCACCATCGCCTTTGCCGTGGCCTTGCGGACGCCCTTGACCGGGATGCGCTCCAAGCGCTGGTCCTGCGGCTTACCGGCCTTGCCCCAGAATCCGTCCGCCTTGTCCAGTTCGGCGTCGCGCTGCGCCTGGTAGCTGACCAGGTCCTCGCGCGTCACCTCGCCCCGTGAACCGGTGGCAACAACATCCGCGAGGTCGATGCCAAGGTCCCGGGCGATCTTGCGCACCGGCGGCTTGGCCAGCACCCGGTTGACCAAGCCCGTAATGGTGCCGCCAAAGGTGGGGCGGTTGTCGACGGCGGCGGGTTCGGTGGCGGTCACAGCAGCGGGCGTGTGCGGCTGGACGGGCTCGACCTGCGGGGCGTTGACGGTCACGGCGGCGGCCGGCGTGGTCTTCCGCGGGCGCCGCTTGACGGCATCGGCTTTGGGGCCGGAACCCACCAGCGGACCGGCGGCCGGGGCACTTCCGCCCGTGCCGCCATCGGCTGCTGTGTCCTCTGCCGCGTCCTCCGGAAGCTTGCCGTACAGCGGCTGCACCGGCGTCTCATGTTCAGCGGGCGTCTCCGGCGCCCGGACGTCTGCCGGCGTCGGATCGCCGGAGACATCGTCGCTGACGCTGATGATGGCGGTGCCGACGTCCACGGTCACCCCTTCGTCCACCAGCAGCTCGCTGACCGTCCCGGCAAACGGAGACGGCAGTTCCACAATGGACTTGGCGGTTTCAATCTCGCAAAGGACGTCATTGATGGCGACGGCGTCGCCCGGCTTGACCTTCCAGGAGACGATTTCCGCCTCGGTGAGGCCCTCGCCGACATCAGGCAGATTGAACTTGTTCAGGGTCATGGTGTCCTCAGTAGGAGAGGGCGCGGTCCAGCGCCTCCAGGATGCGGTCGATGTCCGGAAGGTAGTCTTCCTCCACCTTGGCAACGGGATAGGGCATGTGGAATCCGCCGACGCGGATCACCGGGGCCTCGAGCGAGTGGAACGCACGTTCACTGATGCGCGCGGCGATTTCACCGCCGATTCCACCGAACGTCGGTGCCTCATGCGCCACGATCAACCGGCCGGTCTTTTGAACGGACGCGGTGACGGTATCGAAGTCAATGGGGGAAATGGAGCGAAGGTCGATGACTTCCACGCTCCTGCCGTCCTCGGCCGCGGCGTTTGCGGCGGCAAGCGCCACGGGAACCAGGGGGCCGTAGGCAACCACGGTGGCATCGGTGCCTTCACGCAGCACGTGGGCCTTGAAGGGGTCTTCCGACGGGCCCGGCGCCTGGACGTCAACCTCGCCCTTGAGCCAGTAGCGGCGCTTGGGCTCGAAGATGATCACCGGGTCCTGGCACTCCACGGCCTGCTGGATCATCCAGTAGGCGTCGTGCGGGTTGGAGGGGGTGATGATGCGCAGGCCTGCCGTATGGGCGAACAATGCTTCGGGGGATTCGGAGTGGTGCTCCACGGAGCCGATGCCGCCGCCGTACGGGATGCGGATGACCACGGGAACCGTGAGGTTGCCGTGGCTGCGGGCGTGCATCTTGGCCAGCTGCGTGGTGATCTGGTTAAAGCCGGGGAAGACGAACCCGTCGAACTGGATCTCGCAGACCGGGCTGTACCCGCGCAGGGCAAGGCCAATGGCGGTGCCGATGATGCCGGATTCGGCCAGCGGCGTGTCCACCACCCGGTCCGGACCGAACTCGCCGATCAGGCCGTCCGTCACCCGGTAGACGCCGCCCAGGGGGCCAATGTCCTCGCCCATCAGCAGGGATTTGGGGTTGGCGGCCAGGGTGGCCCGGAGGCCTTCGTTAATGGCCTTGGCGATGGTCATGGTGGTCATCAGTGGCCTGCCTTTGCTGCCTGCCCGGCGGACTCTTCCTCGCCGGCGAATCCTGCACTGTACTCCTCGAACCACGCCAGCTCCTCGGCCACCAGCGGGTGCGCCTGGGCATAGACGTTGGCGAAGGCCTGCCGGATGTCCGGGTCTTCAAGGTCATGGGCGGTGCGCCGGACATACGCGGCCAGCTCATCGCCGTCGGCTTTGACCTTCGCGAAGAAGGCATCGTCCGCAAGATCCTGGGCACGCAGGTACTTCTCGAGCCGTGTTAGCGGATCCTTGGCCCGCCAGGCGTCTTCCTCGGTTGACGGGCGGTACTTGGTGGGGTCGTCGGCGGTGGTGTGGGCGCCCACGCGGTAGGTGAACGCCTCGATGAGGACGGGACCGTTGCCCTGGCGCGCGTGCTCCAGCGCCCACTCGGTGACTGCGTGCACGGCGATGACGTCATTGCCGTCCACACGGATCCCGGGGAAACCGTAGCCCTTGGCGCGGTTCGAGAGCGGCACCCGGGTCTGGACGTTGGTGGGTACCGAAATGGCCCAGTGGTTGTTCTGGCAGAAGAACACCACCGGCGCCTTGTAGGAGGAGGCAAACACCATGGACTCGTGCACATCGCCCTCGGAGCTGGCGCCGTCGCCGAAGTAGGCGATGACTGCAGCATCGGGCTGCTCTTTGGCCCCATCCGTTGCTGCGGCGAGCTTCTGGTCGCGCTGGATCCCCATGGCGTAACCCACCGCGTGCAGGGTCTGGGCAGCCAGGACCAAGGTGTAGAGGTGGAAGTTGGTGTCCTTGGGGTTCCAGCCGCCGTTGGAGACTCCCCGGAACTGGCGCAGGAGTTCGGCCAGGTCCACGTTGCGGGTCAGCGCGACACCGTGCTCGCGGTAGGTGGGGAAGATGTAGTCCTGCGGCTGGCTGGCCCTGCCCGAGCCGATCTGCGCTGCTTCCTGGCCGGTCAACGGTACCCACAGTGCCAGTTGGCCCTGGCGCTGAAGGGCGGTGGCTTCAACGTCGAACCGGCGGATCGCGGCCATGTCCGCGTACAGACCGCGCAGGTCCTCCTGGGTCAGTTTGTCCGCGTAGGCGCTGAAGACCGGATCGGCGCCCAGCTTCCCGTCCGGGCCGAGCAGTTGCACCATCTGGGCCGCGGGCTCGCCCATGACGGCCTCAGCATCGGCTTCCCGCTGGTCGTCTACCGCTGTTCCGTCGAACTCGGTGGAAGGCAGATGAGTGCCCATACCGTCTCCTTGCTTGCCGCATCCGGATGCAATGCAAATGTCGCTGGGATATATGCCTCATAAGGAATACATTCCCTTCACGGCATATACATTGGCTTACTGATCCTAACTTTATCTTCGGTAGGTAGCGGGAGGGCTACTTGTTAAGTGCTAGGAAGTTGCCGGTGCCTTTGTATAGTCGGCACACAACTGGAGGAACCGGGTGTTGGCCTCCGGTTCCCCGATGCTTACCCGCACACCCTCCCCGGGGAATGCCCGCACGGAGAGCGCGCGGGTACCTGCCAGCTCTGCGAAAGCGGCACTTTCGGCACCAAGGGCAAGCCATACGAAGTTGCCCTGGGCATCCGGAATATTCCATCCAAGCTCACGAAGACCCGCTGTTACCCGCGCCCGTTCATCCACCAGTTTTTGTACCCTTTCCACAACCTGGGGGTAATTCGCAAGGGAAACAATTGCGGCTTTTTCGGCTATTTGGGAGACGGCGAACGGGGTTGCGGCCACCCTGAGGTACTGGGTCAATTCCGGATGGGAGACGCTGTAGCCCACGCGCAGGCCGGCCAGGCCGTGTGCTTTGGAAAAGGTACGGAGCACTACTACGTTCGGGTATTTGCGGTAGAGGTCGATCCCGTCGACGGCGTCGGCGGCCCTGACAAACTCCTGGTAGGCCTCATCGATAACCACCACGACGTCGGTCGGCACGGACCGGATGAAAGCTTCGGTTTCAGCCGCGGCAAGGGCCGGCCCGGTGGGGTTGTTGGGCGTGCAGAGCAATATGACCTTGGTGCGGGCGGTCACGGCGGCCGCCATCGCCTCCAGGTCATGCCGCCCGTCCGCGGTCACAGGAATGCGAACGCTTTCGGCACCCGCAAGGCCCACGCTGATGGGGTACGCCTCAAAGGAGCGCCAGGCATAGATGACTTCGTCTGCCTTGCCGTCCTCGTTCTGGCCGGCAAAGGTGGCCAGGATCTGGTTCAAGGCGCCCAGGCTTCCGGCGCCGGCGACGATGTCTTCGGCGGGCACGCCAAGGAATTCTGCGAGGGCGGCCCGCAGTTTGCTGCTCAGCGGGTCCGGGTACCTGTTGAAGTCCGACTGGTTGGCGATCGCCTCGAGAACGGCCGGAATCGGCGGCAGCGGGTTTTCGTTCGATGACAGCTTGTAGCTGGCCAGTCCGCTGACGGCGGCCGGCGGCTTTCCTGCGGCATAGCGGGGCAGCCGGTCCAATACCGGGCGGGGTGCGATGCCGCCGGCCCTGGTCTTAGATGAAGTCATGGCTTCTAGCCTACTTCCAGGGTCCCAGGGAGATCAGGGAGCAAACCCCGTGAAATTGGGGCATGCTGCCAGCCGCACACCAGTACCCATGTGGAAGCATGGTGCCATGGGTTCACTTCTGCTCCGTGTCATCGTCAATGCCGCAGCTCTTTGGGTGGCCAGCTGGATCCTGCCGGGAATGGACATCTCAAGCACGGCGGCTTCGGATGCTGTGGCCAGGACCGGGATTTCGCAGGACACCGACACCATTGGGATCGTCCTGGCCTACCTCTTCATCGGCCTCATCTTTGGTGTGGTGAACGCCCTCGTGCGGCCACTGGTCAGGCTCCTGGCACTTCCCATCACCATCCTGACCCTCGGCCTGTTCGCCATCGTGATCAACGCCGCCATGCTGTACCTGACTGCCTGGATCAGCAGTTACACGCCCGTGCACCTCACCATCGATTCCTTCTTCTGGACCGCTGTCCTTGCGGCGATCGTCATCTCCCTGGTCTCACTGGTAGCGGGCTTGCTGCCGGGCGGCAGACGCTGACTCCCCAGCCCGCTTGGTTTCCGTAAGTAGGCAGGCGGCCGGAAACAGGTACCCACAGGTGGCATCCCTGTAGGCAACTCGCAAAACTTCAGTACCCGCCACCCATGACCCCCACGGTGCGGACCTCTTAGGCTGCCAATCGGGCCCCTCCGGAGGCCTGCTTGCTGCCAGTTCCGAAACACGGGGGCCCACGAATGAAGCCCATAATAATCCTGCTTGCCGCCTGCCTGCTTTTGGTTTGGCAGCCCGGTCCGGCACAGGCGGACGCCGAAACAGGGCCGGCACTGCAGGGCGCCGCCGCGCTTGGCAATGACATTTCGTGGCCCCAGTGCGGCGTCGACCTCCCGGCACCCCCGGCGTTCGCGGTGGTGGGTGTCAACGGCGGCAGGCCGGACACGGTCAACCCCTGCCTGGCGGGCCAACTGGGATGGGCGGACCAAACGTCAGAGGCAGCCGGAGGAACGCCTGCGGCTGTATACGTGAACACCGCGGCAACAGGACCTGTGGATTCACTGTGGTGGCCGGCAGGCAACACGTACCGCGGTATGGACATCAATAATCCCTACGGGATGTGTGATGGCAGTGAAACCCCTGCGTGCGCCTACGTTCACGGATACGCCATGGCCTCTAACGACGTGGAGATCCTGAAGGAGTCGGGCGACGCCGTGATGCGGCGCATGTGGTGGCTGGACGTGGAAACCGGCAACAGCTGGCTGTGGGACAAGGCCGTCAATGCTGCCGAACTGGAGGGCATGACCGCGTACCTGGAGAGCACCGGCGTGGAGGTGGGGATCTACTCCACCGGCTATCAATTCGGCGAAATCGTGGGCGAGGTGGGTCCAGGCAGCAACCTCTACCGGCTGCGAAACTGGCTGGCCGGCGCGGAATCCACATCATCTGCCCGGGAATACTGCGCAGCTTCCCCCCTCACGTCCGGCGGCAGCGTCACGCTGACCCAGTTCACTGACGGCGACCTCGACTACAACTACCGGTGCCCCGCCGCCGCCCCGGCACCGGCTCCCCACCCGGAGCCGCAGCCGGCTCCGCAACCCGAGAAGACGCGCAGCAGAGCGTACGCGGAATTGCACGCCGCCCAGATCTCTTAAACCCTGCTGACCTTAATGGCGGCAGGTTCCGCCTGGCACCCGCTCCTGGCTGGCACATTCCTATCTGGCGCCCGGCTGCGGCCGGCCCGAAAAGGGGTCCCTGCGTTCCCGGGGAAGGGCAGGCGGTGGCGGCTTGGTCAGGGAAAACCGGGTGGCTGTGGCAACGCCGCCCGCGCCCAGGACCCCGCCCAGCACGGCGGTGGACTGCATCAGGGAAGGGTCCTTGCTGCCCGCCACCAAGCGGGCTGCCTCCTGGTACCCGCCGAGATTGTGGCCCGGTCCCAGTCCGGCCTTTTCTCCACCGCGCACATAGAGGTCGTTGGTCACTGTCACGGTGACCTGGTTCCGGGCGTCCCGGTTGGCCACACCGTCGCTGCCTGGGACCCAGTCCGTGCGGTGTTCCAGGTGGAGGGTGCTGACGTCGGGGGGAGGGGTGATGCGTGAAATGGGCGATCCGGCAGTCAGGACGTACTTCACGTCGTACTCCTTCAGGAACTCCCGGTCTGCCGCCAGGTTCATGGCGTGGATGCCGCCCTGGCTGTAACCCACTGCCACCACGTCCGCTCCCGGCTGGGCACCGGCCGCCCGGAGCGCCTGGAGGACACCGGCATTCACCTGCCGGGAGCTGCTGCCCAGGGCATCGGCAATCCCGGCAAGATCGAAAGGATTGGTGCCTTCGTCTTCGTTATGCACCTGGGTTCCCGGTACTACCACCACATATGCCTTCGCACCTCTGTTGTCCACCTCGATGACTTCGATGTAGCCACTGCCGCGCTCCTCGACCAGCCTGACCCGTTCA
This sequence comes from Arthrobacter sp. SAFR-179, assembly GCF_059414945.1. Lineage (NCBI taxonomy): Bacteria > Bacillati > Actinomycetota > Actinomycetes > Micrococcales > Micrococcaceae > Arthrobacter > Arthrobacter sp. SAFR-179. The sequence continues at coordinate 161,292 of NZ_JBPFDM010000006.1, read as the reverse complement.
AGCAGGCCGGCAGGAGTGGAGTCCAGGTCGATGGGCACCCGTTCTTCCTGCTTTGCCGTAACCGCTCCCGGACGCAGCGCGGGGTTGATTCCCTCAACCAAAGACTTCAGCAGCGGCAGGTTGGTGACTGCATTCGCCACCAGCATCTCCATGGCATCTCCATTGAGGAATCCTGTCCGCCAAAAGTCCACATGCTTCTGGAGTTCAACATCCGGATCCGACAGGCCCAGCATCCACTGCGTGTGGGCGGCCGATTCGGCGATGTCGTAGTCCCGCCTGCAGCTCCGCACCTGGCTGCTGATCCGGTGCAGCTCCAGCCGGACCCGGAGGACCGCGTCCCGCGCCTCCCCCACGGCAATGAGCGCGGCAGTCCCCGTGGTTCGGGGCTGGTTTTGGTACGAACCAAGGTCCTGCCACGTCCCGGAGAGTTCCGCCTCGATCGCGGCAAGGCGGCCGGCGAGGCTATCGAGCTTTCCGGCCCCCACATCCAGTTCCTCCAATTGGACGGTGATGCCACCCACGCCACCGGAAATTGTCAGGATGCCGTCCGGGGGCGGGGGTGAGACGTGGATGGGTCCTCCTGAGCCAGCGGGTGTTGAATCGGCCATCAGAAGCGGTTGCCAGGCGAACAATCGGCGGTCAACGCTGCCCGCGCGTGGGCGGCCACTGCGGCAGTGGCTTCCTGCAGCCGGTCCAGTGCCCTCCGGACCGCCACCGCCTGCAGGCTTACCGAATCGCGGTACGCCTGCCCGGCGGGCGATTCCCAGTTCGCCAATTGAATCTCGTGAAATCCTGCAAGTACCTCTTCCGTCCTGTCAGAGCATTGGGCCACCCTTCGGCCGAGCTCCTGGACTTCAAGGCTGACGCCCAGCCCGTGGCCCCATATTCCGTCCGTCAGATCGTTCCCCATGCCAGCTTCCTGTCGCCGCCTCCCGGGCACATGATTCGCCCTAACCTTGCTGATTCCAACGCTAGGGAGGCCCCCTTCCCGGGGTAAGCACCTCCGCCCGCTATGTGGATAAGTAACGTGGATATCCGGCTAAAGCCGCCGCGGCAGTTCATGAAAGAATCAGCACATGCCTGAAACCGCCGCCACAGCTGATACCCGTACGCCCTCAGGACGCCTGGCCCTCGCCGCGTCCCCGGAAAAAATCGCGCTCGGCCCGCTGGACGGCCGCTACCAGTCCGCCGTCGCGCCCCTCGTTGACTACCTGTCCGAGGCAGCCCTCAACCGCGACCGCGTGGCCGTGGAAGTCGAATGGCTTATCCACCTGACCAGCAACAACGTCCTTCCGGGCGCCGGTCCCCTGAGCCGGGAGCAGCAGGACCAGCTCCGCGCCATCGTCACCGAATTCGACGCCGCTTCCGTGGCCGAACTCGCAGAGATCGAGGCCGTCACAGTCCACGATGTCAAAGCCGTGGAGTACTACATCGGCCGCCGCCTGTCTACGATCGGCATCGAAAACCTGACCGCCATGGTGCACTTCGGCTGCACCTCAGAGGACATCAACAACCTGTCCTACGCGCTCGGGATCAAGGGAGCGGTGGAGGACGTGTGGCTGCCCGCAGCCCGCGCCCTGGTAGGACAGATCGGCAAAATGGCGGAAGACAACCGCGCCGTCCCCATGCTGTCCCGGACCCACGGGCAGCCGGCCACCCCCACCACGCTGGGCAAGGAGCTGGCCGTCGTCGCGCACCGGCTTACCCGCCAGCTGGACCGTATCGCCAAGACGGAGTACCTGGGCAAAATCAACGGTGCCACCGGCACGTACGCCGCCCATGTGGCCTCCGTACCGGGTGCCGACTGGCAGCAGGTGTCCAGGACGTTCGTGGAGGCACTGGGACTGACGTGGAACCCGTTGACCACGCAGATCGAGAGCCACGACTGGCAGGCAGAACTGTATGCCGACGTGGCGCGTTTCAACCGCATCCTCCACAACGTCTGCACGGACATCTGGAGCTACATCTCCATTGGTTACTTCGCGCAGATCCCTGTTGCCGGCGCCACGGGTTCGTCCACGATGCCGCACAAGGTCAACCCCATCCGCTTCGAAAACGCAGAAGCGAACCTGGAGATCTCCAACGGAGTGCTGGACACCCTGGGCGCAACACTGGTCACCTCCCGCTGGCAGCGCGACCTCACAGACTCCTCCAGCCAGCGCAACATCGGGGTGGCGTTCGGCCACTCGCTGCTCGCCATTTCCAACGTGGCCAAGGGCCTGGAGCGCCTGGACGTCGCTGAGGACGTGCTCGCGGCGGACCTCGACACCAACTGGGAAGTCCTGGGCGAGGCAATCCAGATGGTCATGCGTGCCGAGGCAATTGCCGGCGTCGAAAACATGGAGAACCCCTACGAGCGGCTCAAGGACCTTACGCGCGGCCAGCGCGTGGACGCTGCCCGCATGCAGGAATTCGTGCAGAGCCTTGGCCTGTCTGCCGACGCCGAGGCACGCCTCCTGGCCCTCACGCCCGGCAAGTACACGGGCATCGCTGACCAGTTGGTGGACCACCTGAAGTAAGCCCGCAGGAGGGCAGGAACGTACGACGGCGGCGCCGGGCTCACGAAGAGCCCGGCGCCTTTCTGCGCCCCCACCGGGAAAGCTCTTTCCGCCGTACCTCGGCAACCTTCCGGGGTGCGAAACTTGAATCATGAAGTTGCTCCTGATCCGCCACGGCGAAACCCCCGGCAACGTGCTGGGCCAGTTGGATACCGACCACCCTGGTCCCGGACTGACCGAACTGGGCGAACGCCAGGCGGAGGCCATGGCGCGCTCCCTTGCCAACGAACGCATCAACGCCCTCTATGCCTCCACGCTGATCAGGACCCAGATCACCGCTGCACCGCTGGCGCGGCTGCACACCCTTGATATCGAGGTACTGGACGGGCTGCACGAAATTGAGGCGGGGTCGCTGGAGAAACTTACCGACCACGAATCCCACAAGCGGTATATGGGGACGGTGATCTCCTGGGCCGCCGGAGACCTGGACCTGCGGATGCCTGCAGGACCGGACGGCCATGCCTTCTTCGAACGGTTTGACGCCGCCATCGCCGAGGTGGCGGAGCGGGCCGAAAGGCAACAGCATGACACGGTTGCCGTGGTCAGCCATGGTGCCGCCATCCGAACCTGGGCCGGACTCCGGGCGGACGGTGCCGACCACGAATTCGCCGCCCGCCACGTCCTGGCCAACACCGGGATCGTGGCCTTGGAGGGCGACCTGCGTGCGGGCTGGAACCTGATCCACTGGGACGGGAGCCCGGTGGGCGGCCTTGCCCTGGCAGACCCCACCGCTGAGGACCCTACGGGGCGGGACGTGTCCGCGCCCTAAACACGCTGGCGGTGGCGCCGGGGGGAAAATAAGCCCATTGCCCTGCACGGGACTGCGTCCGGCTGAACCGGCCGGGGGCCGTAGCTGCGCTGGCTGGCCTGGCTGCTTACTGCGGGCATTGGCACCACGGGAATCAGCCGCGCGGCCAAAGCCGCGGCGCCTGCCGCCGTCGGCCGTTCCGCGGGGTCCATGGCGGTGAGGGCACGCAGCAGGACAGCCCATTCACCGAGCTGGTCCGGAACGTCCGGGGACCGAAGGGTCCGCGCCACGAGGGATTCGATGGCGGTGCCCGGAAACGCCTTGGAGCCGGTGAGAAGCTCCAGCAGGACCAGCCCCATGGAGTACACATCCCAGGAGGGCTCCACCGGACCGCCGGATGCCTGCTCAGGGCTCATGTAATGCACGGTGCCGGAGGAAATTCCGGGCTCGGGCGCAGACCCCGCCGCGGCGGCGATGCCAAAATCAATGATCCTGACGGGACTTCTGCGCAGGCCGCTCAGCATCAGGTTGGCCGGCTTGATGTCACGGTGAACAAGTCCGTTGGAGTGGACGTGCGCCAGCGCAGCGAAAAAATTCCGCGCCCACAGCGCAACATCGGCCGGACCGGGGTTCTGTACCCGGATGGTTTCGGCCAGGCTCGTGCCAAAAGCCAGTTCCTCCACCAGAAAGGGGCGCCCGGAATAAGGCCCGCCCTCAGGCATGACGCCCTGGGCAAGAAGCCGCGCAATGGAGGGGTGGTTGAGCCTGGCCAGCATGTCGGCCTCATTGCGGAGCCGCTGGTGCTGCTTCCGGCCATTGGCTGAGGCGATCTTTACTGCGGCATCAGGACCGCCCTCCAGGTCAACCGCGCGAAATACCTCGGCAGCAGCCCCACGGCCCAAGCGTTCCCTGAGCTGGTAGCGCCCGGCAATACGACCGCCGGCCCCGGGTTTCATCGAGTCAAGCGGCAGTGCCGGCGCTGCTGTCGCCGCGATGCTCATGCGGAAAGGGCGACGGAGGCGCGCGGTGCGCTGACATCGGCGGCAGGCCAGGCGTCCAGCTGGAATCCGCAGGCGCAGCGCCATACTGGCGGAAGCTCAACGCTTCCCGTATCGGTTGGCCCGAACGTGTAGCTGGCGCCTTCCCATCCCACGGCCGGCGTCACCAAATGCATGGCGGCCCCGCAGTGAACCGCCGGCTCTCCCTGCGGCGCAATGGTGCCGTCCAGGGGAAACTGCAGCAGCCCGCCCGTCACGTACGTCACGGCAGCGCCGGGACTGGGCGGTGAAACTTCGGTGAAAGTAACCAACACACTCACGACTCCGTTGGGAAGCAACTTCGGGAAAAATCGTAAGCTTACATATAACTAGTTGATCTAGCTAGTCCACCTAGTGAATTTTATTGTTTCCGGCTTCAGGAGCTTGAAGGGCGTCGGTCATCCGCTGGAGGAAATCCACCACCACGCGCGCCTCGTCCGCTGTCAGGCCTTCGGCCACCTGCATCATCCGGCGATGCATTGCACCAAGCGTCTCCCGGACTTCCTTGTCCGATTCACCCGTGGGAATGACGACGACGGAACGGCGGTCGGTGGGGTGTGGCTCGCGCCGGACGTGTCCGCTGGCAACCAGACGGTCGATCAGGGAGGTAGTGGAAGCGCTAGTAATATTGAGGAACTGGCTCAGGTCCTTGGGGACAACCTGCTTGCCGGAGGCCTGGACACGCAGCAGGTACCGGAGTGCAAGAATGTCGGTCTCCCCCATGCCCATGGAGTCCCTGGTGGAGCGGCGGATTTCCGTCTCGGCTGCCCGATAGTCCCGCAGCGACTTCAATACCGCAGCACTATAGTCCAGCTGCCCGTCGGGTCCGTACCAGTAACCGGATCCCTCGTTGCCCATAGAAACCATGTACCTACTTTAGACCAACTGGTAACTAGGCTGCCGAGCAACCTTGAGAATGCCTTCCTGGTTGACGTTATCCAGGTGCTAACCGCCAGGAAACACCTCCGTAACTCCTCCCGCCTAGCCTTATCAGGCATACCCCCTCCGGCGAATCGAGGCAGATATGCAGACCAACCCAAGGCTGAACATCCGGCAGGTCTCCTGGTCCCACCCTGTTGGTGCCGACCTTCGCCGCGCCCAGCAGGCCGAACTTGACGCCCGCTTTGGCCGGCCTGACCACGAACCCGGCCAGCCGCCGTCGGGCGCCGACTGCGCTGTCTTCCTGGTGGCATACGACAAGGGCTCCGGTCAGCCCGTGGGCTGCGGGGGACTGCGGCTCCTCGATTCATCAACAGCCGAAATCAAGCGTCTCTACGTACTGCCCTATACCCGCGGGTCCGGCGTGGCCAGCTCCATCCTGGCAGCCCTGGAAGCAGAGGCACACAAGCAGGGGATCACCCGCATCAAGGCGGAGGCAGGGTCCGCCCAGCCGGACGGCCGGAACTTCTACCAGAACTCGGGGTTCGAGGCCATCCCGAACTTTGGCCCTTACGTCGGAGTGGAACACTCCTACTGCTACGCCAAGAGCATCAATGCCCGCAGCGCAGCGCAAACCGCCATGGCTTAGCACCGGACCCTGGCATTGCACGTTCCGCATGCCGTCACCTGGCACCGTCACACTGGGAGTGCGCGCAGCCGCGTCAGCTAATCTCAGCCTATGGAAACAGCGGACATCACCTTCCGGACCCGCAAGTGGGTCCGCCCCGAGGACCTCAACGCCAACGGGACGCTCTTTGGCGGCAGCCTGCTGAAGTGGATAGACGAAGAAGCCGCCATCTACGCCATCCTTCAGCTGGGAAACGGCCGTGCCGTCACCAAGTACATCTCGGAGATCAACTTCGTCAGCTCGGCAGTCCAGGGCGACCTCATCGAGATGGGCCTCACGGCCACCCGGTTCGGGCGGACCTCGCTGACCATGCGCGCGGAAGTCCGCAACATGATCACCCGGCAAAGTATCCTCACCATCGAGGAGATCGTGTTCGTGAACCTGAACCAGGACGGCAAGCCCGAACCGCACGGCTACACGGAAATTACCTACGACCGGGACCGGATCCCCACCCATCACCTGACAGGGACAGTCGCCAAGGACTAACGTTCGCCCCTGGTTCACACCCAGGGCCCCCACCGTTTCCCTGGCTGGACCAATGTGGGCAGCCGGGCTGTTTATCGAATCGATAGCTATAACAGCCCGGTTTTTGTCATGCCCGGCTATAGGCTGTGCGGACATGCTCCGATTCCAGTCCAGAAATGAGTCCTGATCGTGCGTAAATTGCAGACTTTGGTTGCCGCCGCCGTCGCCGTCACCCTCCTCGCCGGATGTGGTGGCGGTTCTACTCCACCAACGTCAACGGGGGAAGCAACCGGCGCTCCGGCAGGTGGGTCCGGGGACACTTTGGTTGTCTATACCAACTCCAACGGAGAGGGCCGGGGCGACTGGCTGGCCGGCAAGGCGGCCGAGGCCGGGTTCAAGATTGAGATCGTGGGGGCCGGCGGCGCCGATGCCACCAACAAACTCATTGCCGAGAAGAACAATCCCATTGCGGACGTGGCGTTCGGCCTGAACAACATGTACTTCTCTCAAATCAAGAACGAGGGAGCATTAGAGGCCTACCAGCCTGCCTGGGCCGGAGACGTGGACAAGGGACTTGCCGACGGGGAGACGTACTGGCCCCTGGTGAAGCAGGCCATCCTCCTCGGCTACAACTCTGACAAGTTCACCAAAGAAGCAGCACCGAAGGACTGGACCGACCTGTGGACCAAGGACGAGTTCAAGGACCGTTATGAAAGGGTCACGGGCCTGGGAACCGCCACAGCCCAGTTGGTCTTTGCCGGCATCCTCTCCCGGTACCGGGACGACTCCGGTGATTTGGGTATCTCGGATGACGGATGGAAGCAGGTTGAGCAGTACTTCAAGAACGGCAGTCCCGCCGTTGCGAAAACTGACCTGTTTGCCCGCATCGCGTCCGGCGAAGTGGACATGGGCCAGATGCCGTCCTCGATCATCGCGGAGCGCGAAAAGTCCTTCAAGGTGAACGTCGACACGGTCATCCCTACCGTTGGCGTCCCGCTGGCGGTGGAGCAGATCGCACTGGTGAAGGGCACCAAGAAGAAGGAGCAGGCGCAGAAATTCATCGACTGGTTCGGCAGCGCCGAGGTTCAGGGCGAGTTCGCCCAAAAGTTCAATTCCATGCCCGTCAACAAGGCGGCCCAGGCAAAAGCAAACCCTGACGTGGTGGGCTTCTTCGCCGACCTTAAGCAGCAGGATATCGACTGGGGCTTCGTCCAGAAGAACATGGGTGCCTGGGTGGAGAAGATCGAGCTCGAATACATGACGTAGCCTGCCCTGCCAGCCCGCCGTTTCCGCGTTCCATCAGACAGGTATGCCATGATCCGCTTGGAAAACATTGAAGTTACCTTTGGCGGTTTCACCGCCATTCCGCACCTGGACCTGCATGTCCGCCCCGGCGAGTTCTTCACCCTCCTGGGACCCTCCGGTTGCGGAAAGACGACGGCGCTGCGCACCCTGGCCGGCTTCATCCAGCCGTCCAGGGGTACGGTCCGTGTCGACGGCAAGGATGTGACCCGCCTTCCCAGCGATAAGCGGCAGGTGGGCATGGTGTTCCAGAACTATGCCCTGTTCCCGAGCATGAGTGTCTGGGAAAACATCGCCTTCGGACTCCGGGTCCGGAAGGAAAAACCGGCAGACAGCGACCGTCTTGTGCGGGACATCGCACGGCGTGTGGAACTCAGCGATGAACAGCTGGCGAAGAACGTGGCGGAGCTGTCCGGCGGCCAGCAGCAGCGGGTTGCCGTTGCGCGGGCCCTGGTGCTGCGGCCAAAAATCCTGCTGCTGGACGAGCCGCTGTCCAATCTTGACGCCAAGCTCCGCCACCAGCTGCGCCAGCAGCTCAAGGACCTGCAAAGCGAGTTCGGCATCACTACCGTCTACGTCACCCATGACCAGGACGAGGCACTTGCCATGAGCGACCGCGTCGCGGTCTTCAACAAGGGCGTCATAGAGCAAGTGGGGACGCCGCAGGAAATATACGACCATGCGGCCACTGAATTTGTCTGCAATTTCATCGGCGACAGCTCCGCGCTTACACCTGACTTTATCTCGGAGGTCAACAGGCTCTCAGGCGCCGCTCTCAGCGCCGATGCCAAATCGTACCTTCGTGTGGAAAAGGCCTCGCTTGACCGGCCCGCCGGCGGGGGCACCGCCGTCGGGCTTCCCGCCACCGTTGTTTCCCGCACCTATCACGGCCTGCACAGCCGGTATGTGGTCCACAGCCACGGCACGGACATCCGTCTCCTGGTCAGGGAAGACGGAAGCAGTCACCCTGACTCCGGCACGGAAACAATCGTCTACGTCCAGCCTGAGCACATCCTCCAATACCATCCAGGAAGTGGAGTCGCACTGCGCCAGGACCAGGCGGTTGCCCTGCCATGAGCACCAACACCACAGCGCGCAGCATGGGCCGGTCACCTTTCGTCCTGGTGGTGGGCGTTGTCCTCACCTGGTTCATTGCCGCGTTCCTGGTATGGCCCAACGTCAACATCCTGATTGCCACTTTCTTTCCTGACGGGAGCTTTTCGGGCCGGGCCGCGGAGAAACTGTTTTCCTCGCAGCGGGCCATGAAGGCATTGGGCAACAGCTTCCTCCTGGCCGTGGCGCTGTCCATCACCGTCAATCTGGTGGGCGTCTTCATTGTCCTGGTCACCCACTATTTCCGGATCAGGGGCTCGCGCATCCTCTTCCTGGGCTACGCCTCCACCTTCATCTACGGCGGCATAGTGTTGGCCGCCGGGTACAAATTCATTTACGGGGACAAGGGCATAGTCACCACACTGCTGATCAAGCTGATCCCCGGAATGGACCCGGCGTGGTTCTCCGGGTTTTTCGCCGTCCTGGTAGTCATGACCTTTGCCACCACCACCAACCACATGCTGTTCGTCGCGAACGCGCTCAAGGGCATCGACTACCAGACCGTCGAGGCCGCACGGAATCTTGGCGCTTCCACCTGGACCATCCTGCGGCGCATCGTCCTCCCCATGCTCAAGCCCACGCTGTTCGCCGTCACCATCCTGTCGTTCCTCACCGGCTTGGGCGCCTTGAGTGCCCCGCAGGTGCTGGGCGGCCGCGACTTCCAGACCATTACGCCGATGATCCTGACCTTCACCAACAGCCCCACCTCCAGGGACCTCGCGGCGCTGCTGGCGGTTATCCTGGGCGTAGCCACCATGCTGATGCTCGCCGTCATGTCCCGGCTGGAGAAGGGTGGCACCTACTTCTCGGTGTCCAAGGTGTCCTCAGAGCTGCAGAAGCAGGACATCACCAACCCCGCAGCCAATGTGGCCGTACATGCCGTGGCATATCTCCTGTTTGCCATTTACACGCTCCCTGTGGCTTTGATCGTGCTGTACTCGTTCGCCGACGGCGCGGCCATCCAAACGGGACAGCTCTCGCTGGCCAACCTGACGCTGGACAACTACGTCCGCGTCCTCACCCAGCAGTCCGGGCTCCGTCCCTTTATTGTCAGTGTTGTGTACAGCGCCCTGGCCGCCGTCATCGCCGTGGGCGGCCTGCTCTTCGTGGCCCGGCTGCTGCAGAAATACAAAAACTGGGTGGGCTCGGCCTTCGAGTACCTGCTGCACATCCCGTGGATCCTGCCGTCCGCGCTGCTGGCCCTGGGCCTGATTGTCAGCTACGACCACCCGAACCCCCTGGTGGGCGGAGCCGTACTCACCGGAACAACGGTGATCCTGCTCATCGCCTTCGTCACCGTGAAGATTCCATTCACCCTCCGGATGCTTAAAGCGTCCTTTGCCTCCGTGAATTCTTCGCTGGAGGAGGCTGCTGCCATCATGGGCGCCAAGACGCTGTACGTCTTTCGGCGAATCCTCCTGCCGCTGGTGCTCCCGGCCGCAGCAGCCATCACTGCCCTGAACTTCAACAGCCTCCTGGACGACTACGACACCGCCATCTTCCTGGCCCATCCGCTGGTACAGCCGCTGGGCCTGGTGATCAAGGCCAACACCGACGGCGCAGAAGGCACTGAGGGTATTGCGAACACGTTCGTTTACACCGTGCTCCTGATGATCATCACCGGCGTGACGATGTACCTGGTCTACGGCAGGTCAGGCCGGCGCAGGGCCAGAAAGCAGCTGCCCATGGAGTCTCCCGGCCCGCAGGCCTCCGGCCCGGTACTTCCCGGGACCCAGGCCCCGGGCGAGGACGACGCCACACGCCCGGCCGCTGCCGTCCGCTGACTACCTTCCCGCACCGCTGGCGACGCCGGCGCGTTCGTTCCGCCGCCGGGCCAGGTTAAGCAGGCCGTCACGCAGCGGCTGGGCGCGTTCCGCTAGGGCCACCCGCATCATTGCCGCCGACGCCAGGCTAAGGGCACGGGTCCGCAGCCGCCTTTGCCGGTTGTAGGCGGCGAGCGCCTTGTCCTGTGGCAGGCTGTTCAACAGATCCGCAAGGGTGACGGCATCCACCAGTGATTCACAGGCTCCCCGGCCGAGGTTGGGCGTCATGGCGTGGGCGGCATCGCCCACCAACACGGCGGTGCCGCGGACGTAGGAGCGCAACGGCGGGGTGGTCCAGATCCGCTGGGCCAGGGAAAGTTCGGGAACGGCGGCCGCGAGCACCTGCCGGATGGCGGGAGCGTGGCCCGCAAAACGCAGCCGGGCCTGGTCCAGGGCCTGCGCGACATCGATCCCTGTGGGACCAAGATCGGAACGCCAGCTCGCATACCAGTTGGTCCCGCCCGGTGAGGCGGCGATGCCAAACAGGTCCCCCCGCCCCCAGTACTCCCCCACCTCCTCGGGATTGACCGGTGCAGGGATAGTGCCACGGACTGCAATGCACGACTGGACACGGGCATTCGTGCCGGCACCCCAGACCTCACGGCGGACCATGCTGTGCACGCCATCGGCTCCAACCACCAGGCCATGATCGTCCGGCAGCGCCTGCAGGTGCACAGCGACTCGGCGGACAGCAGCAGGGACGGCCGAATCAAGAAGCCTCAGGAGGTCCACCCGCGACATTCCGAACAGCTCGCCCCCGTTGACCGTGGCCCACGGTTCACCTGCTGCATTGCGGATGGATCCGCTGCCAAGGACAGGGCTGACCGCCCGGGCCTGGCCAAGGATCCCCACCCGCGCCAGCGCTCTCTGGGCGTTCGGCCACATCGCGAGCACGGTGCCGACCATGGGCAATTCCGGCCGCTTTTCGTACACCGTCACCTCGAAGCGGTCCGGCTCCAGGCAGGCCGCCAAGGCCAGTCCGGCGATGCCGCCGCCAACGATCGAGACCGTTTCCATGGACATCATGTTATGCCTCACCCATAGGGCAGTGGACGCAGTCCGGCGGCTGCTGGGTCCTTAGGCGCCTGCGGGCCAGCCCGTGTAGGCCTCGGCGAGGTAGGCCATGCCGTGGCGGGATGAGACCACTGAATTGAGTTCGCCGAGCTGGCGGGCGCGGGAGAAGTCGTCCGCGCCGGCAGGGGTATGCAGCATGGTGGTCATCCAGTAGGAGAACTGCTGCGCCTTCCACACCCGGTCCAGGGCGCGGTCGCTGTAAGTCTCCAACAGCCGGTCGGAGCCGGCGTTGTAGTGGCTGTCCAGCCCCTCGAAGAGGACCTTGACGTCGTTGATGGCCAGGTTCAGGCCCTTGGCACCGGTGGGCGGCACGGTGTGTGCGGCGTCGCCGGCCAGGAAGAGGTTGCCGTGCCGCATGGGCGTGTGGACGAAGCTGCGGAAGGGAAGCACCATCTTCTCGATGACCGGCCCTTCATTAAGTTCAAAGCCATTGCCGTTGACCCGGCTGCGGAACTCGGCCCAGATCCTGTCGTCATCCCACTCCGCCACGTTTTCCTTGGGATCGCACTGGAAATACATCCGCTGCACAGTCTCGGTGCGCTGGCTGATCAGGGCGAAGCCGTTGGCGGAGTTGGCGTAGATCAGCTCGTCGGAGCTGCGCGGCGCTTCGGCCAGGATGCCGAACCAGGCGAAGGGGTATTCGTGGAAGTACCACTTGCGGAGGGCCTCGGGGATCTGGAACCGGCAGTGGCTGCGCGATCCGTCTGCGCCCACCAGGAAGTCTGCCTGGATCTCGAACTCAACGCCCTCGGAATCGGTGAACCAGACCTTCGGCCTGCCTTCCAGGTCATGGACGGAGGTGTCGCTGACGCTGTAGCGGACATCGCCGCCGTCGTCCTTCCTCCGTGCTGCGAGATCCAGGAAGACGTCCGTCTGCGGGTACAGCCACACGGACTCCCCCACAAGGTCCTTGAAGTCGATGCGGTGGCTCTCGCCGTTGAACCGCAGTTCGATGCCGTCATGCCGGTCCCCGTCGCGCAGCACCCGGTCCGAGACGCCGCTGTCCACCAGCAGATTGACGGTGCCGTGCTCCAGGATTCCGGCGCGGACGGTGTGGGAGATTTCCTGGTGGCTGCGGACCTCGACCACCGTGGATTCGATGCCTGCCTTCGCCAGGAGATGGGAGAGCATCAGCCCCGCCGGGCCGCCTCCCATGATGGCCACCTGGGTGGTGATGACTTTTCGTGCCATGGCTGCGTCTCGCTTCGTTGCGGGGCCCGGGAAGGGGCCGGAATGGTTGCCTGGCTTCAGTGTGCGGGAAGAAGGGTGACGGGCGTTACAGCACTTCCGTTGAACGGAAGCAGAAGCAGGGGCCGGGACTGCCCAACAGCGGATCAGTCAGGCCCCGGCCAAACCCCTGGCAATGCCGCGGGCGGCCGTTTGCAGTGCCGGCACCAGGGCCTGCAGGCGCATCTCCTGCAGGGGCACCACCACACCCAGTGAGGCCACAGCGCGCTGCCTGCGGTCCAGCACGGGCACCGCAATCCCCCAGGTATCCGGATCCACCACGCCCTTCAGCTGCGCGAAGCCCTGGTGGGAGGTTTCGGCCAGCAGCCCCCGGATGTCCGCCGCAACCAGCTTCCCGTCGGGGTCGGCGAACTGGCCCAGGTACTCCTGCTGCAGCGCTTTGTCCTGGTGGGCCATGAGCGCCAGTCCGGCGGACGAGATATGGATGGGCATCCGGCCCGCCACCTGGGCCCGGTTGGCCACCGAGCCCCGGCGGGACAGTCGCTCCACGAAGAGCGCTTCCCAGCCGTCCAGCACCGCGAGGTTCACATTCTGGTTCAGGACCTGCTGGATGTCCTCCATGAAGGGCATGGCCGCCTGCCGTAGCGCCAACGCCGGGGAGGCGCGGTTCACCAGTTCCCATAACCGGAGTCCGGGCCGGACCATGCCGCCGGGAGCGGTTTCCAGCAGCCCGTGGCCGGCGAGCTGCTGCACCAGCCGGTGGGTGGTGGTCAGCGGAATGCCCGCCCGGTCAGCCAGGTCGGACAACCGGAGGGCACCGACGTCCTGGGGGAAGGCGGAGATCACGCGCACGATCCGGTCCACCACCGAATCCCCCGAGCTTGAGTTCGCCACCGCCGTATCCCTTCCGTTCAATGGGACGTCCAGCGTACCCCCACGGCCGGAAACCTGGGGCGGATCAGGCGGTCAGGCCGCCGTCGTCCGCTGCTGGATACCGCGCCGCTGCCTGAGGCGGCGCCACGCACTGGGAGCCAGCACCACCGCGATGCCGACGGCGGCGCCGATCACCGTCTCGATGATGCGGTCCCGCAGCAGGATGGAGGGTGAGGCGGGAACCACCAGCAGTGTTGAGACCAGCGCGAGGGGTGTTACGAAGACCTGGGCCAGCAGGTACTGGCGGATGATGAACATCTCGGCGCCGAACTGGCACAGCGCCATCACCAGCACCGTCTGCCACGGCTGCAGCCCCACCAGCAGTACGGCTGCCAGGACCAGAAGGCCCAGGACTGTGCCGATGATCCTTTGGATGCCCCGGCGTACCCGGTGCCGCGTGGTATGGCCCACCAGCGGCACCACGGCAGCCACCATGGCCCAGTAGTTGTGCCCGAACCCCAGGAGCTCCCCGGCCCAGGTGGCCAGCGCGCCGGCAAGGCCGGCAGCCACCAGGTAGCCGAGCCCCTCAAGCCAGGCCGCGCGCTTCTCCGCGGGCGTGCGCCGGATCCGCGGAAGCGTGGTCCAGGGCGTGCGGTGGCTGGGAAGGATCCGGGACGAGAAGCCCACCAGCAGGGCGAACCCCGTGGTGAGGACGGCCACCAGCATGCCCTGCCAGAGCGGCGGCTGGTTGGGAATGGAGGCGATGGCGGCGAAGGCGAAGATATGGAACAGCGAGCCCGCCGGGCGCAGCCGAAGCCAGGAAATGGCAACGGAACAGGCTCCGGCCACCAGCGTGGTGGCCAGGACCAGCAGCCAGGTGTGGGTGGCGGCGTCCAGGTCCCAGGCGGGACCCATCCGGGCCGCGAGCGCCGCGAGGAGCATGACGAGCAGCATGAGCAGCCCGGCCCGCAGCTGCAGCACAAACCGGACCGCGTGGGGTTCGCCGCGGCCGTAGATCCCCGTGAAGGCGCCGAAGGACGCGAAGATTGCCAGGTCCAGCCTGCCGAGCAGCGCCAGCGTGATCAGGGGGACGAAGACGCCCACGGCGCACCTCAAGGCGGGGTGGTGGTCCTTGTTGCCGGGGCCAATGCTGAACATTTCGGCAAACATCTTCACGGGCAGCGCCTTCCTGGGGTTCCTGGGTGGATTCTCACGGGCGGCCGCGCTGACGTTCCTGGTAAATCCTACGGCGCTGGTCCCGGAAGTCCCCCGTCGCGTTCCCCTGAATGGAATGAGGAGGCAATGCGGCGGAAACAGCACCGGACGATGCTGGTGTCATGAAGCGCCCTGAACACAACACGCCAGCTGCCGAACTGCGCTGCGAGGTCTGCGGCCTGATGCCGGAACCGCCCAAGGCGCGTTTGACCCTGGCCAACGTCGCAGTAATGCTGCCCATCGAGTTGCTGGTCCACGCCCTGGTGGTGGAGACCCACCTCCCCTATGTGGCGAAAGTCCTGGTGCTGACCCTGACCGCCACAGTCCTGGTGATCTGGGTAGCCGAGCCCTCAGCGGCCCGGATGCTGCTGCGCTGGCTGCACGCCCCTGCCCTCCGGCAGCGGCGTCAGCTGGCGTCGGCCCCGTCCCTCTGGCGCGCGCGCACGCTGCTCCGGGACCAGCCGGGGTCGCTGCAGCGGATCACGGCGGCGCTGGCCCGGCTGGACACCAACATCCTGAGCATCCACGTCCACCCGGTCCCGGACGGGGTCCTGGATGAGTTTGTCCTCTCGGTCCCCGGGGAGGTGGGCGAGCACGAGCTGCTGGCGGCATTGCTCGACGGCGGCGGCAGCAGTCCGCACGTCTGGCCGACCACCGCCCTCGCCATGGCTGACGGGCAGACCAGGCCGCTCAGCCTGGGAGCGAGGATCGCTGCGGCCCCGGACGAACTGCCCCTGGCGGTGGCCGAGCTTTTGCACGCACGGATCGTGCCGCCGTCGGACGCCGGCTTAAAAATGCCCGACGACGGGACGCACCTTAAGATCCCCACCGCCTGGCATGGTCCCATCACCTTCGCCCGGCCGGGAGAACCCTTCACACCGGCCGAGTCCGCACGGGCCCATCGGCTGGCGGAACTGGCCGAGATCATGTCCTACCGGCCGGCCGGGTCCCCAACAGCGCGTTGAGCCCCCACCCCACAACGGTAACCAGGACGATGGCGCCGGCCATGGAAACCAGCTGCACCGGGGCGGACAGGATGCCAAGGCTGACAATCAGCGTGGTGGCGCCCGCAGGAGGGTGCGGCAGGCCCAGCCCGGTCAGGACAAGGGTGGTCAGCCCAACCGACAACACTCCGCTGAGGACATGCAGCGGAGTCAGTCCGCCCACCGCCGCGGAGGGCTGGTCCTGCAGGCCCAACACATACAGGCAGAGCGCCCCTGCGGCCAGCCCCACGCCGTGGCCAACCAAGGTGTTGATGGGCCTTGATGCCTTCTGTTCGGGCGATTCGAAGAACAGCATCACTGTGGGCCCGAGGCTTGGGAACAACCAGGGAAGGTGGAACAGGAGGCCTGCCAGGCCGCTGACGGCGAGGACCAAGATAGCCAGGACTCCGGCGTAGATGGCAGCGCCCAGCTTGTCCCAGCGTTGCTTTGCGCGGTCCAGAACTGCGGTTTTCATGGCGATTCCTCTCTGCGGGGCGACTGGCGGACGGCTGGCATCCCTGCCGCCCCCATTCGGACCCGTACCCCACGCCCGGCGGTCACAATCCGTCAGCAGGGCCGCAGCAGCGTCCGGGATGCAAAAACCCTTGACAGTGGCCGGAGTCACTTCTACCGTTGTTTTTGGGATCCCAAATTGGGATCCCAAAAGCTCACTTCCCGCTCTACGCTCCGGATCGTCCAGCGGAACTTCTTTCCCGTCGGCAGGCCAACGCCCTGCCAGGTAAGCACTCCACATGATTTGCATCCCCATCCGTAAACTTCCCCGTGAAGGAGAAGCTGTGTCCATCCCAAACACTGAAACAACGTCCACGTCCGACGAGGCCGCTGCCCGCACTGCCGAAAAGCCCGGAAAGGACGGCACGCAACGGCGCACCGCCGTCCGCTGGAAAATGTTCCTGCTCCTGCTCGTCCTGGTTGCCGTCAACTACATCGACCGCGGCTCCATTTCGGTCGCACTGCCCATCATCCAAAAGGAATTCAATCTCGCCCCGGAGCTTGTGGGCCTGCTGCTTTCCGCCTTCTTCTGGACCTACGCCCTCATGCAGATCCCCGTGGGCCTGCTCATCGACAAGTTCGGTCCCCGCAAGGTGATGACCGCCTCCTGCGTCGGCTGGGGCGCGGCAACTGCCGCGTCAGGGATGGCCGGAGGCTTCCTGAGCATGTTCATCGCTCGCCTCGGCATCGGCGTGACCGAAGCAGGTGTCATGCCGGCCGGCGGCAAGCTCAACGCCATCTGGATGCACAAGTCGGAGCGCGGCCGCGGAGCCACCATCCTGGACGCCGGCGCCCCGCTGGGTGCAGGCCTTGGCGGCATCCTCATCGCCGGCCTCATCGCCGCAACGGGCAGTTGGCGCAGTTCGTTCGTGATCGCCGGCGCCGCAACAGTCCTGATGGGCCTGGCCGTCTGGTGGTACGTCCGCGACAACCCGCGGCAGCATCGCGGTGTCAATGCCGCCGAAGCCGATTACATCGAAGCGTCGCACGCTGCCGAGGATGCCGAAGCCCAGCTCGACGGCAGCCAGGGCAAGCGCGCGCTGCTCCCCTACCTTAAGTTCCGCTCCTTCTGGGCGATGTGCTTCGGCTGGCTCGGCTTCAATGGAGTGTTCTATGGCCTGCTGACCTGGGGCCCGCTCTACCTCGCCCAGGCCAAGGGCTTCGACTTGAAGACCATCGGCTGGTCCACCTTCGTCATCTTCGGTGCCGGCTTCGTGGGTGAAATCCTGGGCGGCACCATTGCTGACAAGTGGCGTGCGTCCGGCGCCTCAGCCAACCGGGTGATGCGCACCCTCCTGGGCATCTCCAGCGCCGTGGTGATCGGCGGCCTGGTGGGCGTCACCGTGGTCCCGGACCCCACCACCGCGGTGGTCCTGCTCTCCCTCGTCATGTTCTTCCTGCGCTGGGTCGGCCTGTTCTGGAGCATCCCGTCCATCCTCGGCGGCCGCACCAACGCAGGCGTGCTGGGCGGTGCCATGAACTTCAGCGGCAACATCTCCGGGTTCGTCACTCCAATCGCCGTCGGCCTGATCGTGGGTGCCACCGGCTCCTACACGTGGGCGCTGCTGTACTTCGTGGGTTCGGCGGTGATCATGGGCGCATCAGTCCTCACCCTGAACTACAACAAGCGGCTTCCTGTCTAAGCTGACCCTCGCAGGGAAACTTGCAAACAATGCCCCGCAGCCGGGAGCAGTGCCGTACAAAAATCCGAATGGAGCACCATGCTGACCGCCGAAGAGACCCAGGACAAGGACCGCCCCCTCCGCGAAACCGTCCGGGACACCCTCCGCACCAGGATTTTTGAAGGACACTACGCTCCCGGCACGCGGCTGGTGGAGCGCGACCTGGCAGCCGAATTCTCCGTCTCCCGGCTGCCGGTCCGCGAGGCCCTGCGCATGCTCCGCCAGGAAGGCCTCATCAGCGACCGAGGCGCACGCGGGGCTGAAGTGAGCAGCCTCAGCCCCAAGGACGTGGAGGACCTCTTCGACGTCCGCCAGTCCCTGGAAGTCCTGGCCTGCCGGCTCGCCGCCAAGCGGGCCACCAAAGCGGACCTCGCCTACCTCAAGGGGCTGCTGGACAACGCGGAAGCCTTCCTGGCCAAGGGAGCGGTCATGGAGGCACACCGCTCCAACAGCGAGTTCCACGACGCCATCACGGCCATCGCGGACAACAACTTCCTCAAATCCGCCCTGGAACCCCTTCAGGGCCGGATGCACTGGCTGTTCCGGCACGTCAGCGACCTGCCCGAACTCATCCGCGAACACCGCGACCTGTACGCCGCCATTGCCAGCGGCGATCCGGACAAGGCAGCCGCCCAGTCCGCATCACACATTGGAAAGTACCGGGACCAGTTCCCCGAGGACTTCCAGAAGACCGAACCAGAATTCCACCGGAAGAGAAAATGAAACTCCTGGTCATCAACCCCAACATCAGCGCGGATGTCACGGCGCTGATTGAATCCGAGGCGCTCCGATCCGCCTCCCCCGGCACCGAACTGTTGGTCCGGACGGCCGGCCACGGCGTGGAATACATCGAGACCCGCTTCGAATCGCTGATCGCCGCCGGTGCTGTAGCCGAGATCATCGCCGAACACACCCGCCCCGGCGCAGCCCGGGTGGATGCCGTGGTGGTGGCCGCCTTCGGCGACCCCGGCATGCCGGCCCTGAAGGAACTGGCGGACGTGCCGGTCATCGGGATCACCGAGGCAGCACTGTGCGCAGCCGCACTGCAGGGCCACCGTTTCTCCATCATTGCCATCTCGGACCGGATCAAGCCCTGGTACCGGGAATGCGTGGAGCAGTTCGGCCTCGCCGGGCGGCTGGCCTCCATCCGTTCCATCAACGATTCCCTGAACAGCATCGCCTCCGTGCAACAGGACTTTCGGGAAACCCTGCTGGCACTCAGCCGGCAGGCCGTCGCTGAGGACGGCGCCGACGTCGTCATCCTTGCCGGCGCGCCGCTGGCCGGCCTTGCCCGGGAACTCAAGGGACAGATTCCCGTCCCTGTAGTGGACGGCATCTCCGCTGGCGTCCGCATGGCCGAAGCCGTCGCCGCACTCCAGTCCGGTCCGCACCGGGCCGGCGCCTTCGCCCCGCCCCCGGCAAAGGACCGCAAGGGCCTGTCAGGCAACCTGGACTCGGCCCTCGCCGCCCGCCAGGAGCATGCCGGCACTCCCACGCCCACCGCCTAGCCACAGCCCACCGACTTCAGGAGGACACCGATGTCCCGCCAGCCTCAACTCGTTATTGCCAACGCCACCGTGGTGAACAGCCACGGCCGCCAGGAAGCGCACATCGTGGTGCAGGACGGGCGCATTGCCCGACTCCTCGACGCCGCGCTGCCCGTCCCCGCGGCGGACCACACCATCGACGCCACGGGCAAGCTCGTAATCCCCGGCGGCGTGGACGGACACTGCCACGTCGCCCAGGTGACCGGGCGCTTCCGCACCCTGGACGACTACCGGACCACCTCCACCGCAGCCCTGTGGGGCGGGACCACCACCATCATCGATTTCGGCATTCCCCGCGACGCCCAGGAAACCCCGCTCGCCGCCGCCCTGCACAAAAAGGAACTCGCCACCCAATCCCGCTGCGATGTTGCCCTCCACGGTTCCGTGGTCAGCTGGGACGAAACAGTGCCCTGGCAGCTTGGGCAGCTTGCAGCGGAAGGCATCAGGTCGGTGAAGATGTACACCACCAACCGCGGCACCACCATGGCCGACGGCGACACCATCCTTAAGGTCATGCGGGAAATGGTGCGGCTGGACGGGTTGACCTACATCCATGCCGAGCACGATCCGATCATTGCCGACTGCACGGGGCAGCACGCCCAGGATGGCCGGATCGGCATCGAACACCTGCACCGGACCCGGCCGGAGCTGGCAGAGGAGATCTCGGTCAAGGAAACCCTGGCCATGGCCGAGTACACGGGCGCCCCGGTCTACTTCGTCCACCAGTCCACGCCCGGCGCCGTGGACCTGGTGAGCGAGGCCCGGGACCGCGGGCTGGAGGCGTACTCGGAAACCTGCCCGCATTATGTAATGCTGGACGACTCCGTCTACGGCTCGAAATTCCCCGAATGGTTCGCCTGCTGCCCGCCCATGCGCAGCGCCGAAACCGTGGCCGCCCTCAAGGATCGGCTGGTGGCCGGAGCCATCCACACCATGTCCTCCGACCATTCCTGCTACGACCTGTCCCAGAAACGCGAGCGCACCGGCGACGTGCGCGCCATGCCCCACGGCCTGCCCGGCGTGGAGACGCGGATGCCGGTCACGTTCACGGCCATGACGTCCGCCGGGGCAACCGTGGAGCAGTTCGTGGAGGCCTTCGCCGCGGCGCCTGCACGCATCAACGCCGTGCCCGGCAAGGGCCGCATCGCCGAGGGGTTCGACGCCGACCTGGTGGTTTTCGACCCCGCCGAGGAACGCACGGTGGACGGCTCAGCCCTGCACATGGGAACGGACTTCTCGCCCTTCGACGGGAAGGCACTCACGGGCTGGCCCGCCGTCGTTGTGTCCAACGGGCGGGTGGTCCTGGACGCCGACGGCTTCCACGACCCCGGCGCCGTGGGCCGCTTTATAACCCGCAACGGCTTCCGGGAGCACCAGTCCGCTGCCCCCGAAGCCTCCCAGCTCACCGCCGCCCTCTAGGAGCCACCATGCCCGCAACCACACGCCCACGCAGGATCGGCATGATCGTGCCGTCCTCCAACACCTGCCTGGAACCCCAGACCTACCGCATCCTGGGCAGCCGCACCGATGTCACCGTGCACTTCACCCGGATTCCCGTCACCCGCATCGCCCTGGACGATTCCTCCGACCGCCAGTTCGACCCCGCAGTCATGCAGGAGGCAGCCGGGCTGCTGGCGACGGCGGATGTGGACGTGATTGCCTGGAACGGCACCTCTGGCTCGTGGCTGGGCTCGGCGCACGACCGGGAGCTGGCGGCCGGCATCACCGGCGCCACCGGCATCCCCGCCACCACCTCCACGCTCGCGTACCTTGAGGCCTTCCGGACCTTCGGTACGGAGCGGATCGGCTTGTTCACGCCGTACACGGAGGACGTGAACCACCGGGTCATCGCGTCCTACGAGCGCGAGGGCATCAAGACCGTGGACCACCGGGCGCTGGGCCTCAGCGACAACGAGTCCTTCGCCCGGGTCACCGACGATGAAATGCGTCCCGGCTCCCGGGAGCTCGCTGCCGCGGCCCCCGACGCCCTGGTCTACCTGTGCACCAACCTTTACGGGGCCAACATCACCGCAGAGATCGAGGACGCCACGGGCGTTCCGGTGCTGGACTCCGTGGCCGTCACCCTCTGGCACGCCCTGAAACTGGCAGGCGCACCGCTGCTTGAGCCCCGGTGGGGGCGGCTGCTGGCGTAGCCGGCCTTACATCCGCAGGGTCAGGGCACCGGGCTCCATGGTCATGAGCACGTGCTTGCCCTCGCCGTCATGGTCCCCGTCCAGCTGGTAATCGTCCTTGTGTTCCAGCGTGATCTCCACGGTCTTGCCCTGGAAGTACTCCACGGCAGTGTCCTTGCCGCGGCCCTTGCCGATCATTCCCGCCACCACCGAGAGCCAGCCCAGCTTTCCGTGATGGGGCGCCAGGACCGCGATATCCAGCAGGCCGTCGTCCACTTTGGCATCAGGGAAAATCTCAAGGCCGCCCTGGACCTTGCCGCAGTTGCCCACCATCACGCTGCGGACCCCGCGGTGGACAGCCCTCTTGCCGTCAATCACCACGGTTGCCTTCACTGGTTTTCCGGGCAGGTTCCGGATCCCGGCGTCCACGTAGGCCAACCAGCCCACCTTGTGCTTCAGTTCCTGGTTGGTGTCCGCCATGATCGTGGCGTCATAGCCCATGCCGGCCATCACCAGGAACATTTGGTCCTTGTCCGGATCGCTGCGGCGGGCGCGGACCACGTCGATCTTCCTTTCCGTGCCCACCAGGGCACCGGACAGGGCGCCGTCATAGTCGGTGACGTCGATGCCCAGGTTGCGCGCCAGGAGGTTGCCCGTTCCCAGCGGCAGCAAACCCATGGGAATGTCCCCGCCGGCCAGGACCTCGGCGACACACCGTACTGTCCCGTCGCCGCCGGCTGCGATCACCAGGTCGGCGCCCTGGGCCAGGGCTTCCTTCGCCTGCCCCACGCCGGGATCCTCCTCCGTGGTCTCGAACCAGAGGGTTTCGCCCCAGCCGTTCTCCTCGCAGTGCTTGGCCATGAGCTCCCGCACGTCGATGTCCACCGTCTTTGCGGGGTTGATGACGACGGCGGCACGTTTGGGGGAAGGGGAATGGTGGTCAGTCATGGCGTCCTCTGGTGGCGGATGGAAAGCAAGCTTCTGAAAGAAGAGTAACCCGCGCCTGGTGCCTTTCCGTGCCTACAGCGCCTTGACCGCACCCAGCACCTGGGCCAGGGAGTCCTTGGCGTCGCCGAATAGCAGGGACGTCTGCGGCTGGTACAGCAGGTCGTTCTCGATGCCGGCGAACCCCGGGCGCATGGATCGCTTGAGGAACACCACCTGCCGCGCCTCCGCCACCTCCAGGATAGGCATCCCGTAAATTGGCGAGCCGGACGAGGTCTTGGCTGCCGGGTTCACCACATCGTTGGCGCCCACCACCAGGGCCACGTCCGTGGTCTTGAACTCCGGGTTGATCTCGCCCATCTCCTTCAGCGACTCGTATGGAACGTTGGCCTCGGCCAGGAGCACGTTCATGTGGCCCGGCATGCGGCCGGCCACCGGATGGATGGCGAAATCCACCTCGATGCCGCGGGCTTCCAGGGCCAGGGCCAGTTCGGCCGCCGTGTGCTGGCCCTGGGCCACGGCCAGGCCGTAGCCGGGGACGATGATCACCCGCTGGGCGTACCCCAAAAGAACAGCCACGTCCTCCGCCGACGACGAACGGACGGGACGCTCGCTGACGGCCGTTGACCCCGCCGTCGAACCTCCCCTGAAGGCCCCGAACAGGATGCCCGCCACGCTCCGGCCCATGGCGGCGGCCATGGCCCGGGTGAGGATGGTGCCCGAGGCCCCCACCAGGGTTCCTGCCACCACGAGCAGGACGTTGCCCAGCACCAGGCCGGACGCCGCGACAGCCAGGCCGGTGAAGGCGTTCAGCAGCGAGATGACGATGGGAACGTCTGCGCCGCCCACCGGCAGCACCAGCAGGACACCGGCGGCAAGGCCCAGGAGCAGCAACAGGACCGCAAGGGGCAGCGAACCGGTGACCACCACGGCCACGCCGGCGGCCACTGCGGCGAGCAGGACCACGGACATCACCACCGGCAGGCCCGGGAACACCACCGGCCGGGTGGTCATCAGTTCCTGCAGCTTGGCGAACGTGATGCCTGAACCCGCAAAGGAGACGGCACCCACCAGGAGCGTGAACACGATGGCCACCCGGACCCAGGGATCGTCCGAATGGGCCAGTTCCAGGAGGGCCACCAGTGCGGCCGCGCCGCCGCCCACCCCGTTGAACAGTGCCACCAGCTGCGGCATCTGCGTCATCTTCACGCGCCGGGCCACCGGTGCCGCCACCGCGCTGCCCACGGCGATGGCGCCCACAATCCAGGGAATGTTCTCCAGCCGGGCGGACAGGAACACGGTGGCGACGGCGATCAGCGCCCCGAGTGCGCCCACCAGGTTTCCCCGCCGGGCCGTCCGGGGGGAGCTGAGGCCGCGCAGGGCCAGGATGAAGCAGACCGCCGCGGCGAGGTAGAGCAGGGAGGTCCAGACGGGGTCGAGGAGGCTCATTTGCTGCCCGCCTTGGGTCCAGTGACGGTCCGGGCTGCGTCCTTCTTGGCGTGGAACATATGCAGCATCCGGTCCGTCACCACGAACCCGCCCACGAGGTTGGCGGTGGCAAGGACGACGGCGAGCAGCGCCACCGCCAGGACCCACGGGTCTGCTGCCTGGCCGGCCACAATGATGGCGCCGACCAGGATGATGCCGTGGATGGCATTGGCGCCGGACATCAGCGGCGTGTGCAGGGTGCTGGAGACCTTGGACACCACCTCGAAGCCGACGAATACCGCCAGTACCGTGATGGTCAGCAGGGCTGTTCCATCCATCAGAGCGCTCCTTCCTGCCGGACCGAGGCTGCGGCGGGCTCCGCGGCACTGCGTGCCCTGGCCGCCAGCAGCTCCGCCGTGGGCTGGTGCCGCACCACGCCATCGTGGGTGAGGCAGGCGCCGGCCACCACTTCGTCGTCGAAATCCAGGGTCAGGGTGCCGGCACCGTCATCGGCGCGGACCAGCAGGGCCAGCAGGTTGGCCACGTTCTTGGCGTAGAGGCGCGAAGCGTCCGAGGCCATGGCCGAAGCCGCGTCCTTGAGGCCCACCAGGGTGATCTGCCCGGTTCCGTCGGCGGTGGGGATCGGGATGTCCTGGCCCGGCACAGACCCTTCCACGTTGCCCCCGGATTCAGCGGCGAGGTCGATCACGACGGATCCCGGCCGCATGCCCTGCACCATCTCCCGCGTCACCAAAAGGGGCGCCGGCCGCCCGGGGACTGCCGCCGTCGTAATCAATACGTCCGATTGCGCCACGTGGGGCGCCAGCAACTGCCGCTGCCGGGTGCCGGCGTCGGAACTCAGCTGCCGGGCGTAGCCGCCGGCCGCCTCCGCCGTCTCGAGATCCAGGCGGATGAAGGTGCCGCCCATGGATGCGACCTCGTCCGCGGAGGCGGGGCGGATGTCGTTGGCGAAAACCCGGGCACCCAGGCGCTTGGCCGTGCCGATGGCCTGAAGTCCAGCCACTCCGGCCCCTAGCACCAGGACCCGGGCGGGCGGCACTGTCCCGGCGGCGGTCATGTACAGCGGGAAGAAGCGGGGCAGCCGGATGGCCGCCTCCAGCACGCAGCGGTACCCGGCCACCAGCGCCTGGGAGGTCAGGGCGTCCATGGACTGGGCGCGGGAAATGCGCGGCACCAGTTCCAGGGCGAAGGACGTCACCCCGTTGTCCGTAAGCGCCTGCACGGCCGGCAGCTCGGACGACGGCGACGCGAGCCCTACGGTGACGGTGCCCCTTTTCAGGGACGCGGCAGTGTGCGGGTCAAGGGGGCGGACGTGGGCAAGGATGTCGAGGGCGGCAATGTCCAGCTCCGGGACGACTGTGGCGCCGGCCTTTTGGTATTCCTGATCCGCGTGTCCGGCACCATCCCCTGCGCCGGTTTCCACCAGGACCTCCAGCCCCAAACCGGCCAGTTGCCTGACGGTGTCCGGAGTGGCGGCAACACGCCGCTCACCCTCCCGGCGTTCCCGCGGTATGCCCAGTTTCACCCGGCAGCCCCTCTTCCTCGCAAGCAGTGCAGCGACTCTGCTGCACGCAGTTGGCTAGAGTCTAGGGCCACTGCTGCCGGGAGGGGAGTGGGACGGCCGGCTTGGATGGCAAACAGTTATCTCCCGCCGTGTGCTGATGTGCGCAGCGAGGATCCGGCCGGCTGCGCAGGGGCAGTCCCTGCGCAGCGTAACCGGAGGTGGCTGCGCGGTGCGGCGTGCCTGCTATCCGCGCGCCGTGAGGTCAGCCGAGATGAGCTTCGCGGTGGCCATGATCTCCTGCGCCACTGATGCCAGGTAGGCGTCCCGGTCCGGCTTCGCCTCCACGGACTGGGCCTGCAGGGAGACGTTCACCGCGGCCACCACCTTGGATCCGTCGTAGACCGGCGCTGCTACGGACATCAGGCCCAGCTCCAGTTCCTGGTCCAGCAGGCACCAACCTTGTGCGCGGACGGTTTCCAGGACAGCCAGCAGCTCCTGGACAGATCCGAGGGCACGCGGCGTCAGCGGTTTGATGTCGGCAGCCGCAAGATACGCCTTGAGCTCTGCCGGCGGCAGGTAGGCGAGCAGCACCCGGCCCATCGATGTGGCGTAGGCCGGGAACCGCGTGCCTACGGTGATGCCGATGGTCATGATGCGGCGGGTTGTCACGCGGGCGATGTAGGCGATGTCCGTGCCGTCCAGCACGGCGGCGGAGGTGGACTCCCCCAGCTTGAGGGAGAGCTCCTCCAGGTGCGGCTGGGCCAGCTGCGGCAGGGACAGCCCCGAGAGGTACGCGTACCCCAGCTGGAGGACCTTGGCGGTCAGCGCGAACGTCTTGCCGTCCGTGCGGACATAGCCCAGCTCCACCAGGGTGTGCAGGAACCGGCGTGCGGTGGCCCGGGTCAGGCCGGTGCGGCCCGCCACCTCGGTAAGCGTCATGACCGGACGCTCGGCGTCGAAGGCACGGATCACGGCAAGGCCCCGCGCCAGCGACTGGACATACTGGTCGCTGGCCTGCGGGGCGGGCTGGGTATCGGTACCTGCGGCGTCGGTCATGGTTACCAATCCTAGGGCCGTCCTGCTGTCCTCAGGCAGCGGCCTTGAGGGGGACGGGAACCAGTTCCTGGAGTTCTTCGAGGGTGCAGCCGAACGTCTCGCGGACGGTCACGCCGTCCGGTCCGGTGAGGAACACCGCTTTGTCCGTGTAGACGCGGGTGACGCAGCCGACGCCGGTGATGGGATAGGTGCAGGACTCAACGATCTTGGACACGCCCTCGCGGGTGAGGAGGGTCATCATGACGAACACGTCCTTGGCGCCCGTGGCCAGGTCCATGGCACCGCCGACGGCGGGAATCGCCCCGGGTGCCCCGGTGTGCCAGTTGGCCAGGTCACCGGTGGCGGAGACCTGGAAGGCGCCCAGGACACAGATGTCCAGGTGCCCGCCGCGCATGATCGCGAATGAATCGGCGTGGTGGAAGTAGGACGCACCGGGGAGTTCGGTCACGGGGATCTTGCCGGCGTTGATGAGGTCGCCGTCGATCTGGTCCCCTTCAGCAGCAGGGCCCATGCCGAGCATCCCGTTCTCCGTGTGGAGGGTGATGTTCTGTTCGTCGGTGAGGTAGTTGGAGACCAGGGTGGGCTGCCCGATTCCAAGGTTCACGAAGGACCCCGGGGCGATGTCCTTGGCCACGAGCCGGGCCAGCTCGTCCCGTCCCAGCGGTGTGGTGGAGGTCTGGAGCGTTGTTGCGGTGCTCATCTCAGGCTGCCTTTTCGGTGGTGGTGGAGGTGCCTGCGCCGCTGCCGGCAACCTTGACGATGCTGTTGACGTAGATCCCCGGGGTGACGACATTCTCCGGGTCCAGCCCGCCCACTGGGACGATCTCCGAGACCTGGACGATGCTCTGCCTGGCGGCCGCGGCCATGATGGGCCCGAAGTTGCGGGCAGTCTTGCGGTAAACCAGGTTGCCCTTGCCGTCGGCCTTGAGGGCCTTGATCAGGGCCACGTCGGCGTGGATGGGGGTTTCGAAGACCTGGCCGCGGCCGTCGATGATCCGGGTTTCCTTGCCCTCGGCGAGCATGGTGCCGTACCCGGTGGGGGTGAAGAACCCGCCGATGCCGGCCCCGGCGGCGCGGATCCGTTCGGCCAGGTTGCCCTGCGGCACCAGCTCCAGCTCGATTTCGCCGGCCTTGTACTTGGCGTCGAAGTGCCAGGAGTCGGACTGCCGCGGGAAGGAGCAGATCATCTTCTTCACGCGGCCTTCCTTGATGAGCAGGGCCAGGCCCTGGTCGCCCTGGCCGGCGTTGTTGTTCACCACGGTCAGGTCCGTGGCACCGCATTCGAGCAGCGCGTCGATCAGTTCGAACGGCTGCCCGGCGTTGCCGAACCCGCCGATCATCACGGTGGAACCGTCCTTGATGCCGGCTACGGCTTCCTGGACGGAATCTACGAAGTTCAGCATTACTGGTCCTTTCCAGCGGTGACGTTTTCGAGCACGACGGCCAGGCCCTGGCCCACGCCGATGCAGATTGCCGCGACGCCCCAGCGTTCGCCGGAGGCCTGCAGGGACCGGGCCAGGGTGCCCAGGATCCGTGTTCCGGAAGCGCCGAGCGGGTGGCCCATGGCGATCGCCCCGCCGTGCCGGTTCACGATCGACGGGTCGATGCCCCAAGCGTTAATGCAGGCCAGGGACTGGGCGGCAAACGCTTCGTTAAGTTCGACGGCGCCTACCTGGTCCCAGCCGATGCCCGCCTTCACGAGGGCCTTGTTTGCCGCTTCCACAGGCGCGTAGCCGAAGTATTGCGGATCATTCGCGTGCGCCCCGCGCCCGGCGATCCGGGCCAGCGGCTCCAGCCCCAGCAGCCCGGCGGCAGCCTCAGACCCGATCCATGCCGCGGAGGCGCCGTCGGACAACGGCGAAGCATTCCCGGCGGTGACCGTGCCGCCCTCGGCCCGGAACACTGTCTTCAGGCCAGCCAGCTTCTCCGCCGACGAGCCTGCGCGGATGCCTTCGTCCCGGACCAGGTCGGTTCCCGGCACCGGAGCCACGAGATTGTCATAGAACCCCTCGTCCCAAGCCGCGGCGGAGAGGTTGTGCGAGGCGGCGGCGAACTCATCCTGCGCTTCGCGGGTGACGCCGTACTTCTCGCGCAAACGTTCCGTGGCCTCACCGAGCGAGATCGTCCACTCCTTCGGCATTGCCTTGTTCACCAGGCGCCAGCCCAGGGTGGTGGAGGCCAGGGTCATGTCACCGGCCGGGTACGGCTTCTCGGTCTTGGGCAGCACCCAGGGCGCACGGGACATCGACTCGGCCCCGCCCACCAGCATGAGGTCGGCGTCGCCGGCGTTGATCTGCCGGGAAGCGATGATCGCAGCATCCAGCGAGGACCCGCACAGCCGGTTGACCGTGGTACCGGGAATGGACACCGGCAGACCCGCCAACAGCGTGCCCATCCGGGCGATGTTCCGGTTCTCCTCACCCGCGCCGTTGGCGTTGCCGAACACCACCTCATCAATCCGCTCGGGATCGAGCCCGGGCGCGCGCTTCACGGACTCCTTGATCACGTGCGCGGCAAGGTCATCCGGGCGGACGGCAGCGAGGCCGGAGCCGAACTTCCCGAACGGGGTGCGCACGGCGTCGTACACAAAAGCCTGGTTCATTACTTGTTCCTCTGGTTTGCGTCTGGGATTCCCAACTGGGTAGCAGTTAATGTCGTTTTGGGGGGTCAAAACGACACTTCGCGCTACCTAGTTGGGCTGGGGTTCGTCGGCGTGGGTGCTGTCCATTTCACGGAACACCTGCTGTGCCGTCTTGAACGCGGTGTTGGCGGACGGGACGCCGCAGTAGATGGCGGTCTGCAGCAGAATTTCCTTGATCTCGTCCCTGCTAAGGCCGTTCCGGAGGGCGGCGCGAATGTGCATGGCCAGCTCCTCCCAGTGCCCGTGGGCCACCATGGCGGTGATGGTCACGGCGGAGCGCATCTGGCGCGGAAGCCCGGGCCTGGTCCAGATTCCACCCCACGCGATGCGGGTGATCATGTCCTGGAAGTCCTCGGTGAACCCGTCCTTGTTGGCGTTGGCCCGGTCCACGTGCGCGTCCCCAAGGACTTCGCGCCGGACCAACATGCCGCCGTCGTAAATCTCCTGGCTGGTGGCTCCGGGCTGGACCACCCCGTGCCGCTCGGCGCCGCTCATTTGGCTGTTCCGTGTGATTCGGCCCAGCTGATCAGGCTGCGCATCAGATCGGCCACGTGTGCGGGCGCCTCGGCGGGTGCCAGGTGCGCCACGCCCTCAAGCGTCACGGCGGTGGCGGTGCCGCCCGCTGCGGTGATGCCTGCCGCGACTTCGTCCGCCATGGCCGGTGTGGCGACGCCGTCCAGTGCCCCGGCGATAACCTGTGTGGGGACGCGGATGCTGCCCAGCTCGCTGCGGACGTCGAAGGAGGCCAGGGCCTCGCAGCAGAAGGCGTAGCTGAAGCGGTCGGCGTCGCGTAGGGCGTGCAGGAGCCGGCTGCTGAACTCGGGTTCCCGGTCCATGAAG
The DNA here is from genome assembly GCF_059414945.1 of Arthrobacter sp. SAFR-179. Taxonomy (NCBI): domain Bacteria; kingdom Bacillati; phylum Actinomycetota; class Actinomycetes; order Micrococcales; family Micrococcaceae; genus Arthrobacter; species Arthrobacter sp. SAFR-179. The sequence goes on along the minus strand of NZ_JBPFDM010000006.1, from coordinate 131,037 downwards.
CCTGGTGCGAACCACCGCTGGGCGGATCCCTGGATCATCACGGGCGTGCCCTGGGTGCGGACAGTTTCGGCGCGCTCCAGCCAGCCCTCCGGCGTGCCGATTTTGGCACCGCTGTTCTGCACGGACAGGCTCTTCAGCCGCTCCCCGTGCTTGATGCCGAGCTGCAGGCCCACCGCACCGCCCAAGGAGACACCGGCGTAGTGGAAGTTCTCACCGGGGGCGATGGAATCAACCAGGTCCACGACGGCGTCCGCGAGCGCTGCGACGTCGAAGGTTTCGGTGGCGGCGGGCGAGACGCCGTGGCCGGGAAGGTCCCAGGCCACCACGTCGAAGTCATTGCCGAGCAGGGTGGCCACACGGTTCCACAGGATGGAGGAGGTGCCCAGGGAGGGACTCGCCACCAGCAGGGGGTGGTCGCCCAGGGGTCGCTGGGGTGACAGCAGCGCTGCCTTGAGGGCCGGTTTAGCCACGGGAAGCTCCGTTCGCGTCGGTGGTGGGGGAAACAAAGTCGGGGAAGGCCGCCAGGATGCGGCGGGAAATCTCTGCCGCCTGGCCAAGGTAGCTGCCGGGGTCCAGGAGTTTCTCCAGCCGTGCGTCCGGGACGACGGCGGCGGGGACAGCTTCGCGGAGCAGCTTGCGGTAGGTGCCGGCTTGCTCCGCCGGGGGCGCCTGCAGGGTCTGGTCCACCACGTCCTGCAGCTGCTGCTTGCCGCTGCGGCCGTCCTTCTCCTCAAGCAATGGAGCAATCGCGGCGTTCACGCCTTCGGCCAGCAGCAGCGGGCCGGCCAGGTCCAGGTTGCGGCGCATCGCATCAGGGAACACGCGCAGCCCTTCGGCCAGCTCCCGGATATGTCCTGCGGCGCCTAGGGCCAGCGCCAGGAGTTGCCGGAGGGCGGGCCACTCGATGTGCCAGGCCCCGTCCGGGCGTTCGTCATTGAAGGTGGCGGCGGCGAGGTGCAGCTGGGCAGCCAGCCCTGGTGCCTGCAGTGCGGCGCTCCGGACCAGGACAGACAGGACGGGGTTCTGCTTCTGCGGCATGGCGGAGGACACCCCGCGTCCGGCGGCGCGCGGCTCGGCCAGCTCGGCCACCTCCGGGCGGCTCAGGAACAGGACGTCCGCGGCGATCTTGCCGAACGCGTCCAGGACCGACGCCAGCGCATGCCCAAGGGATGTCACGGGCAGGCGGTTGGTGTGCCAGGGAGCCGCTGCGGGGGCCAGGCCCAGCTGGGCTGCCAGGGCGTCGGCCAGGGTGAAGGGGGTGGCAGAGGAGCCATCCGTCAGCACCGTTCCGGCCGCGAGCGTTCCCGCGGCCCCGCCGAACTGGGCCGGGAACTCCAGGCCTTCCAGCTGCCGGCCGGCGGCGGCCACGCCCTGGAACCACTGCGCAGCCCGCAACCCGAAGGTATAGGGAAGCGAATGCTGGGTCAGGCTCCTGCCCACGCACAGTGTGCCCTCATGCTGCCCGGCCAAAGCAGCCAGCGCCGTGGTGGTGGCTTTCAGATCGGCCACCACGGCGTGCACGGTGTTGCGGGCCACCAGCATCAGGGCGGTGTCCAGCACGTCCTGGCTGGTCAGGGAGGTGTGCACGGCCTTTCCCGCGCCGACACCGGCGCTATCCAACGCAGCCACGTTCTTCCGGAGGTCCGCCAGCAGCGGAATCACCGGGTTGCCGCCGCCTTGGGCACGGAGCGCAATATCGGCCAGGTCGTAGCGGCCCGCTTCGGCAGCGGAGGCCACGACGGCGGCCGAACCGGCAGGTGCCAGGCCGGCCCGTTGCAGCACGGCTGCCCAGCCGGATTCGACGGCGAGGATCGCCGCCAGGACCGCCCGGTCACCCGTCAGCGCCGCCACGAGCGGTGACGCTGATACGGGACTGAGCAGGCCGGCGTCGGCCTCTTCCGCAAAGGCGCGCAGATCTCCCAGGGCGGCGTTGGTCACTGGAAGTCCAGGAAGACCGTCTCGCCCTCACCCTGCAGGCGGATGTCCCAGGTGAGGCCGCCATCGGGATCGCGGCGGGCGATCAGCGTCCTGCGGCGTTCCTGGTCCAGCGAGCTCAGCAGCGGATCGTTGGCCAGCGCCTCAGTGTCCTCCGGCAGGTAAATCCGGGTGAACAGGCGGTTGGTCAGCCCGCGGGCGAAAAGCGCCACGGAGATGAACGCGGCGGCACCCGGCTTGGTGGGGCCGGGGTTGACGGTGGTGAAGGTGAAGACGCCGGAGTTGCCCACGGCGCCGCGGCCCCACCCGGTGAAGGTGTAACCGTCACGGACCAGGGAGCCGGTCCGCTGGACAACCTTGCCCTCGGCGTCCGGCTGCCAGATTTCCAGGATGGCGTCCGGGATGGTGTGGCCGGCGCCGTCGTAAACGGTGCCCTGCAGGCGGATGCTGCCGGGCGAACCCGGTGCCAGCAGCTCATTGTCCTTCTCGAACGGGAGCGCGTAGCCGTAGAAGGGGCCAACGGTCTGGCCCGGGGTGGGAACAAGTTTGGTGCTCATCTGTCCTATTCCTCATCACCTTCTGCGCCGAGCGCCTCGTTTTCGGTCCAGGTCCGCTTGGGACCTGTCAGGACGATGTCCCAGTTGTAGCCCAGGGCCCACTCGGGCTCGGTGAGGCTGTGGTCGTACGTGGCCACCAGCCGGTCGCGGGCGTCCTGGTCCACGATGGTCTGGTAGATCGGGTCCAGCGGGAAAAGCTGGTCGCCGGGGAAGTACATCTGGGTAATGATGCGCTGGGTGAACTCGGAGCCGAACAGCGAGAAGTGGATGTGCGCAGGGCGCCACGCGTTCAGGTGGTTCTTCCACGGGTAGGCGCCGGGCTTGATGGTGGTGAACCGGTACGAGCCGTCCGGTCCCGTGATGCAACGTCCGATGCCCGTGAAGTTGGCATCGATGGGGGCCGGGTGCTGGTCGCGCTTGTGGATGTAGCGGCCGGACGAGTTGGCCTGCCAAATCTCCACGAGCTGGCCCGCAACCGGGCGGCCGTCGCCGTCCAGGACCTTGCCGGAAACGATGATCCGCTCACCCAGCGGTTCGCCGTTGTGCTGGATGGTGAGATCCGATTCCAGGGCGTGCACGTCCTGGTGGCCGAAGGCCGGCGAGTACAGCTCGATGGTTTCCGGGTCAGCGTGCTGCAGGCTCTTGGTGGGGTGGCGCAGGATGCTGCTGCGGTACGGCGGGTAATCCAGGCGCGGCTGGGTGTCCGGCTGGGCACCATCCTTGAGCGCCCGCTGGTAGGCCTCGCCGATGGCGTTGATCTCTGCGCTGAGGTCCGCCTGCGACTCGATGGCCTTGTCCAGGGGCTGGTGGGCAGCCTTCGGTTCAGCCGGAGGCACAAGTTCCTCCGACTCCAGCTCCGCGGTGATGTCTTCGGGCATTGCTGGCTCCTTTCCGGTTGGTTGTTCTCTTAAAGGTCTGGGCGTGGATGGTTCAGGTGCGGTGCAGGGAGTCGTACTGGACTGCATGGCGCACCGGGGCATTGGGGGCCCCGTAGCCGTCGTACTTGCCGCGGCGTTCCACCATTTCGAAGAAGACGCTGCCCACGGTGGCTGTATAGAAGTGCAGGAACTCGCCGTCGGCATCCCGGTCGAACAGCAGGTTGAGCTCCTGCAGGGTGGCCAGGAAACCGGGCTCGAGGTCGAACCGGGCATCCAGGTCCTCGTAGTAGTTGGCCGGGATCTGCAGGAATTCCAGGCCCCGATCCCGGGCGGCCTTGGCGGTTGCCACGAGATCGTCCACGGCGAAGGCGATGTGTTCCTGGTAGGTCTTGCGGGCTTCGTTCTGCGCCTGCTGCACCGGTGCCAGGTTCAGCACCAGGCGTACGTCGCCGTTCGAGGCCTGCATGACCTGGGAGCGCACCAGCCCGCTGGGGCTGGGCACCTCCGCGAACGGCTGCGGCTCCAGGGCCAGCGCGCTGGTGTAGAAGAGGACAGCTTCGTCGAAGTGCTGCCACGGCTGGGCAAGGTTGACGTGGTCGATCACCGCGCTGGCTCCGGCGGACGGGTGTTCCAGCCCTTCCCCGAACTCATGCGTCCAGGCCGCGGTTCCGTCAGGGCTGCCCTGGCAGAGGAAGATCTCGGTGGAGTCAGGGGCGGAGATGCCCTGGAACACTTCCTCGTCCGCCTGCACCTTGCGGGCCACCACGGGGGCCTTGAGCTGCTGGGCCCGGGCGGAGGCAATCACGGGGGAATCGACGTCGAACCCCAGCGCGGCGATGGCTGGCTCGGCATGCCGGGCCGCCTGTTCGTTGATGATCACCCGGGCCTGGCCCATGGTCCACAGCTGGACGTCCTTGGTGCGGTGCCGGCCTTCGAACGCAAACCCCAGCTGGCCCAGGAGTTTCTCGAGCTGCGCGGTGTTGTCCGCCTTGACCTCGGCGAAGTTGAAGCCGGCGGGTTGGTTCACCTTGGGCAGGGTGGCCAGTTCCATGGGATAACGACGGCGGAGCGCGGCGCCGTTATCCGGCGCGCCTTCGGTGCCGGCCAGCCATTTGGCGCTTTGCTCTTCAAGCCAGATCAGCGAACGCATGGCGTCCACGGCCGTGCGCTCCACATCGGACTGGCGGAAGACGTCGTTGAAGACCTCCAGCGAAACAGGTCCGGTGTAGCCGGCACGGACCACGTGGCCCATGAACTTGGCCAGTTCAAACTGCCCTTCGCCCGGGAACACCCGGTAGTGGCGGCTCCAGGAGAGGACGTCCATGGAGAGCTTGGGGGCGTCCGCAACCTGGACGAAGAAGATCTTGTCCGGGTTGAACGCCTCGATGTGGGAGGTTTCCCAGTCCCGGGAGAGGATGTGGAACGAGTCCAGGCAGGTGCCGAGGTTGGGGTGGTCCACCATGTCCACCAGCCGGTAGGCGTGCTCGTAGTCGTTGACGTACTTGCCCCAGGCCAGCGCTTCGTAGGCCACCTTGACGCCGTGGTCGCCAGCCAGGTTGGCAAGCTGTGCCAGCTGTTCGGCGCGGAGGGCGTCGTCGTCGATGCTGGCGGTGGCCACGTTGGAGCAGACCAGGATGGTGTCCATGCCCAGCCGGGCCATGAGCCTGAACTTGGCCTCAGCCCTGCGGAGGTTGGCCTTGAGCAGGTCCGGGGTGACGCCGTCGAAGTCGCGGAACGGCTGGTAAAGGTCAAGGCCAAGGCCCAGGTCCGCGGCCATCTTCCGCACGTCCTCGGGACTGAGCGGGGAGGTGACGAGGTCCTGTTCGAAGATTTCGATGCCGTCGAAGCCGGCGATGGCGCACGCCTGCATTTTCTCTTTGAGGGTGCCGGACAGGCAGACGGTGGCGATTCCGGTGCGCATCAGGCGTTCACCTCCTCGGCGGCCACAAGCTCCAGGAAGTGGCTGCGCATGCGGTCCGGATCAGCATCCAGGCCAGTGAAGATCCGGAACGCGTCCGCGGCCTGGCCAACGGCCATCCGCCCGCCGTCCAGGACGTCGCAGCCCTTGGCCCGGGCACCCCGGACCAGTTCGGTGTCGATGGGGCGGTAGACGATGTCCGCCACCCAGTGCCGGGATTCCAGCAGGTCCAGGTCCAGCGGGACACCGGGGTGGGCGGCCATGCCCACGGGGGTGCATTGCACCAGGCCGTCGGCCAGGCGCATCAGCTGCGGCAGCTCCGCCGTCGTGCCTGCCGTCACGGTACTGTCCGGGAAAAAGCCTGCCAGTTCGGCAGCCCGGGCCTGGGCGCGCAGCGGGTCCACGTCCACCAGGTGCAGCGTGCGGACGCCGGCCGTCAGCAGGGCGTAGGCGACGGCGGACCCTGCACCGCCGGCACCCAGCTGCACCACGCGGTCCAGCCGGGCTCCGGGGAGGCCGGACGACAAAGCGGCGGCGAAGCCGGAGAAGTCAGTGTTGTGGCCGATGAAGCGGCCGTCGCGGATCACCACGGTGTTCACGGCGCCCAGGCGGCGGGCGTCCGGGCTCACCTCGTCCAGGTGCTGCAGGACCAGCTGCTTGCAGGGGTGGGTGATGTTCAGGCCGTTGAAGCCAAGGGTCCTGGCGCTGTGCAGGATGGCGCCCACCGACTCTCCGGCCAGGCCCAGCTCCAGCAGGTCGATGGGGCGGTACAGGTAACGCAGGCCCTGCACGTCACCTTCCCGTTCGTGCATGGGCGGCGTGAGCGATGGCGTGACGCCATCACCAACCAGTCCCACCAGGTAGGACTCAGTTCGATTGCTCATGCGTGCAGCTCCTTTGGTACGGCACCGGGCAGGCGCGGAAGTTGGGCCGCGCTACGGGGTGACAGGGATTACGGTACATCATTTGTTCACTTATCGCACTCTTGTTCTACATGCGAACAAGGAGGCTTGAAACGAGGGGATTTCTTTGGCTGCTAGCGCTGCGGCAGCCTGGCGGCGAGCTCCGCGGCAGCTTCCTGCAGCAACGGAACGTGGGCCTTCAGCTCCTCGAGGCCCAGGCGGAACACCGGTACCGCGGTTGCCAGGGACGCGAAGGCATGCCCTTGGCTGTTGAGCAGCGGGACGGCCACGGCGCGCATGCCGGCCTCGTTTTCCTCATCCATGACGGCGTAGCCCTGCCGGCGCACCTGCTCTATTTCGGCGCGGAAGGCATCCCGGTCGGTGATGGACTTTTCGGTGAGCGCTTCCAGCGGCAACTCCGCCAGGAGCCTTTCCCGCTCCGCATCCTCGGCGAAGGCCACCAGGGCTTTCCCGACGGCGGTGGTGGACAGGGAGCCCAGGTGGCCGGGGTCGCTGGTCACCCGGAACATCTGGGGACCGTCCACCTTGCTGACCGTCAGGTGATGGTGGCCGTCGCGGACGCTGAGGATGGTTGCCTCGCCTGTCTCGGCGGTAACCCGGCGCAGGACCGGCGTGGCAGTACCCGCGAAACCATGATGATTGGACACACGCTGGCCCAGCTGGAAGATGCGCAGGCCCAGGTGGTAGCGGCGCCCGTCCGGCTCGTAGTCCACAAAGCCGTCACGGGTCAGGGATCCAAGCAGGCGATAGGTGGTGCTGAACGGCAGTTCCGCCCGGCGGGAAATCTCCGCGGCACTGGCACCGCGCGGCTCGTCCCCCAGCAGGACCAGCAGGCCCAGGGCTTTGCCCACCATGTCCGTGCGGTCCGCAGGGCGGCCGCCAACCTTGGCTTCCGGGGGCATGGCGTTCACGGGCTCTGCGGCGGCGGGGACGGCAGCAGCGGATTCTTCATTGACCGCTGTGGTTTGGTTCACACTCATAACTCGATGTTCCCACAATGTGAGAGCTATTTCTAGATGGTGAGTATTTTCTTGACAGGTGACTGCCCTCACAGTCATAGTTTCTATATCGCACAAGTAGCTCCCACCATGTGGCTACGAATGCTTGGGTCTTTTCCGGACTCCAGCCGCATCGCGCCCCGCCCGCACCAAGGCAGCGGCGGCTGCGACCCCCAGATCCACATCCGCGACAATGTCGTCACACCAAAGGAACACCATGAGCCAGACACTTCCGTCCGCCGGGGCGGGTGCCCTCACCTCCGCCGGGACGCCCAAGAAGGCCGCCCTCGCCAGCTTCCTGGGCAGCGCCGTCGAATACTATGACTTCTTCATCTTCGGATCCGCTGCGGCGCTGATCTTCCCCAAGGTCTTTTTCCCCGACGCAGACACCAACGCTGCCATCATGTCCTTCGCCACCTTCGGGTTCGCCTATGTGGCCCGTCCCGTGGGCGCCATCATCCTGGGCCACTTCGGTGACCGGGTGGGCCGCCGGAAGGTCCTGATGTTCACGCTGCTGCTCATGGGCGCATCGACGTTCGTGATCGGCTGCCTCCCCGACTTCCGGACTGTCGGCTGGTGGGCTCCGGCCCTCCTGGTGATCGCCCGCCTCTGCCAGGGCCTCTCTGCCGCCGGTGAGCAGGCCGGCGCCTCCTCAATGACCCTCGAGCACGCCCCGGACAACCAGCGGTCCTTCTTTACCTCCTGGACCCTCACCGGTACGCAGGGCGGCCAGATCCTCGCCGCCCTGGTCTTCATCCCCGTCCTGGCCCTGCCGGATGAGATCAAGTACGGCATCGGCTGGCGCATCCCGTTCTGGCTCAGCGCCGTGGTGGTCGTCGTTGCCTTCTTCATCCGCCGCACGCTGCACGAACCGCCGGCCTTCGAGGAAGCCCAGAAGAACGCCCAGATCTCCAAGCTCCCCGTCGCCGACCTCCTCAAGGGCCACTGGCGCGACGTCCTGCGTGTTGTCGCGTGCGCCTTCATCGCCGCTGTCTCCACCGTGTTCGGCACGCTTGCCATCAGCTACGCCAAGACCGTCGCCGGAGTGGACGGCACCACCACCCTCTGGCTCGTCGTCGGCGCCAACCTGGTGGCCCTGGGCACCCAGCCGCTCTTCGGGAAGCTCGCGGACAGGATCGGCCGCAAGCCCGTCTTCATCTACGGCGCCGTGGCCAGCGCAATCCTGACCCCGCTGTTCCTGCTCAGTCTGGAATCCGGCAGCGTTCCGCTGATGTTCGTGGCCGCCATCGGTTTCTTCTCCTTCGGCTACGCCGCCTCCAACGCCGTCTGGCCGTCCTTCTACGCCGAGATGTTCAGCACCAAGGTCCGCTTCTCCGGCCTGGCCATCGGCACCCAGCTGGGCTTCCTGATGGCAGGCTTCGCACCGGCCATCGTGGCTGCCATGGGTGGCATCAAGCCCGGCGGCTGGGTGCAGATCAGCATCTTCACCGCCATCATCTGCGCCATCGCAGCAGTCTCCGCACTGACCGCCAAGGAGTCCTTCCGGACCCCCACCAAGCTGCTGGGCCTGAAGTAGGAGCCGGAGCGCGAACGTTCCTGCCCGGTTACTGATTAGTCAAAGCCCGCCACCTCCTGGAAGAGCCAGGGGTGGCGGGCTTTTTCGTGCGATCGGCACCGGCGCGGTGACGTAACTGGGCAGGAACACACGACGGCGGGCCTGGCTAAAGTGCGCCCCGGGGCTACTCCCGGCCGGTCTCCAGCACCGAGGCCAGGTCAAAGTTGACCGGTTCCTCCAGCTGTTCGTAGGTGCAGGATTCCGGGTCCCGGTCCGGCCGCCAGCGGTTGAACTGGGCTGTATGGCGGAACCTGTCGCCCTCCATATGGTCATAGCGGACCTCCACCACCAGTTCGGGCCGCAGCGGCACGAAGGACAGGTCCTTCCCGGCACTCCACCGGCTGCCTTCGGCGTTCCGCGGCGTCCGTTCCCCTTCCTCCTGCTTGGCCCACGCCCAGGGGTGGTTGTCGAAGTCCGTCACCAGCGGTTGGAGCTGCTCGAACAGTTCCTGCCGCTTCTTCATGGGGAAGGCACCAATCACGCCCACGCTGGCCAGGCCGCCGTCGTCCTTGTACAGGCCCAGCAGCAGGGAGCCAATGGCGTCCGGGCCGCTCTTGTGGAGCCGGTAGCCTGCCACCACGCAGTCCGCGGTGCGCTCGTGCTTGACCTTGAACATCACCCGCTTGTCCGGCTCGTACCGGCCGTCCAGCCGCTTGGCCACGATGCCGTCCAGCCCGGCCCCCTCGAACTGCTCGAACCACTGGGCGGCGGTGTCCTTGTCCGTGGTGGCCGCCGTGAGGTGGACCGGTGCGCTGCTGGCCGCGAGCGCCTTCTCCAGCGCCGCCCGCCGCTCGGAAAAGGGCCTGCCGGTGTAGTCGTCGCCATCCAGCGCAAGGAGGTCGAACGCCACGAAACTCGCCGGCGTTTGCTGGGCCAGCAGCTTCACCCGGCTGGCGGCGGGGTGGATGCGCTGCTGCAGGGCGTCGAAATCCAGCCGGTCGCCGGAGGCGCCCACCAGGATGATCTCGCCGTCCACCACGCAGCGCTGCGGCAGGTTTTCCTTGAGCGCGGCCACGAGCTCCGGGAAGTAGCGGGTCATGGGCTTTTCATTGCGGCTGCCGATCTCCAGCTCGTCCCCGTCGCGGAAGATGATGGACCTGAAGCCGTCCCATTTGGGCTCGTAGCTGAGGTCCCCGCTGCCTGGGATGCCGTCGATGCCGCTGACGGCCTTGGCAAGCATGGGCGGGACGGGCGGCATCACGGGAAGTTCCATAGTGCCCATTCTTGCCCGGCCCGTGCCCTGGACGGTAGGGCGGCACGGCGCCGGGAGGGATTTCAGCCGGCCAGCAGCCAGACCACCAGGACCAGCACGGGCGCCGCCGCGGCCGTGGAGAGCAGGATGGTTTCCCGGGCCACGGCCACGCCCTTCCCGTATTTGCTGGCAAACAGGAACACATTCTGGGCGGAGGGAAGCGCCGCCATGAGCACCACGCCCAGCAGCATGCGGTGGTCCAGGTCAAAGAGGAAGCGGCCGACGACGAACGCCACCGCCGGCATCACCGCGGACTTGAGTGCCGTGGCGGTGAGGATTTCGGCCGTGTGGCCGCCGCTTCGGAGCATTTTGGTTCCGTGCAGCGACATTCCGAATGCCAGCAGCACCACCGGGACGGCCGCGCCGCCCAGGAGCGTCAGCGGCGCCATCACCGGGGCCGGGAGCTGCACGTGGAACGCGGCCAGGACCACGCCCAGGAGCGAGGCGATGATCATGGGGTTCCGGAAGGGCTGGGTCAGCATGAGCCGGGGCGAGAACCGGCCGGCTTCGGAGAGGTCCAGCAGGGTCAGGACCAGCGGGGCGAACAGGAGCAGCTGGACCAGCAGGACGGGCGCCACGGGGGTGGCGTCCCCCAGGGCGTACAGGGTGATGGGGATGCCGATGTTGTTGGCGTTGACGTAGGAGCCGGCCATGGCGCCGACGGCCGTTTCGGCCAGCGGCCTCCGGAACCAGATCCTGCTGGCGGCCACATAAAGAAGCGCCGTGACGGCCGCCGTGATCAGCGCGAGCGGAACATAGGCGGAAAAGACCACGGAGAGGTCCGATTTCAGCACCACCGTGAAGAGCAGCACGGGGTTGGTGATGAAGAAGGCGGTGCGGGTCAGTGCCGAGATGGTGGGTTCGTCACCCAACCCGCACCGTGCAGCGATATAGCCCACGGCGATGACCACGCCGATCACCGCCAGTCCAATGAGCACACCGCCCACGTGGGGTACTTCCTTCCGGTTCCGCCGCACCCTGCGCCCGGAAGGGCACAGTATTACAAGTCTTAAACTTATCGGACAAGTGCCCCTGCTTTCGGTACCTGGCCATCCCACAGCCCAGGTACCCCTCGACAGGCCGCCGCCGGGACGGTACAGCTTAACGATGGTTACCGTCGGCTTCCACGCATCCCACGAACAAATCAGTCCCGGCCAGTTGCTCAAGGACGTCCAGCACGCTGAACGCGCCGGCTTTGACGCGGCCATGTGCTCCGACCACATCGAGCCGTGGTCAGCCCGGCAGGGGCACTCCGGCTTCGCATGGTCCTGGCTGGGTGCTGCGATGGCCACCACCAGCCTGCGGTTCGGCGTGGTGACCGCACCCGGCCAGCGCTACCACCCGGCCATCATCGCCCACGCCTCCGCAACCCTGGCCTGCATGTTCCCCGGCAGGTTCTGGTTCGCCCCCGGCAGCGGCGAAAACATGAACGAGCACATCACTGGCGACGCCTGGCCGGCCAAAGACATCCGGCAACGCCGGCTCGAAGAATGCGTGGACGTGATCCGCCGCCTGCACCGCGGGGAGGAGGTCAGCCACCGCGGGCTGGTCACCGTGGAGCAGGCCCGGATCTGGGATGTCCCCGACACCCCGCCCCCGCTCATCGCCCCCGCCATCAGCGTGGACACGGCCCGCCGCGCGGCAGCCTGGGCGGACGGCCTGGTCACCGTCAACCAGCCGGCGCCGAAGCTGCGGGACATGCTCGCCGCCTACCGCGACAGCGGGGGCAAAGGCAAGGCGGTGCTGCAGGTGCACCTGTCCTGGGCCGGCACCGAGCAGGAAGCGGCGGCCGTCGCCCTGGACCAGTGGCGGACCAACACGTTCGCACCGCCCATTCCCTGGGACCTGCCCTCCGCGGGCCATTTCGACGGCGTGGGCGAGCACGTGGGCGAGGAACAGGTCCGCAGCGCGGTCAATGTTTCCGCCAGCCTTGGCCGGCACGTGGACTGGCTGGCCGGGTATGCGGAGCTGGGCTTCGATGAGCTGTACCTGCACTTCGTGGGGCAGCAGCAGGAGGCCTTTATCGACGCCTTCGCCGCTGAGGTGCTTCCGCAGGTGCGCACCCCTCACCCGGCCGGCACGGAACCGCAGCTTGCGGCGGCAACCGCCAGCCCGGCGTCGGACACTCCGGCATGAGGATCGCCGAGACCTCGGACCTGTGGTGGAAGAACGCGGTGGTCTACTGCCTGGACGTGGAGACGTTCTTCGACGACGACGGCGACGGCACGGGCGATTTCGCCGGCCTCACCCAGCGGGTGGACTACCTCGCTGCGCTGGGCGTGACCTGCATCTGGCTGATGCCGTTCTACCCGTCCCCGGACCGCGATGACGGCTATGACGTCACCGACTTCTTCGGCGTGGACCGCCGCCTTGGCACGTTGGGCGACCTGGTGGAATTCATCCGCGCCGCGAAGGACCGGGGCATGCGGGTCATCGCCGACTTCGTGGTGAACCATACCTCGGACCAGCACCCCTGGTTCGTGGAAGCCCGGAAATCCACTGACAACCCGTTCCGCGACTTTTATGTGTGGCGGAAGGACACTCCCCCGGACACGTCCTCGGAGGTGGTGTTCCCCGGGGAGGAGAACTCGCTGTGGACCCTTGATGAAGCCACCGGCGAGTGGTACCTGCACATGTTCGCCAAATACCAGCCGGACCTCAACGTCACCAATGCCGGCGTGCGGGACCAGATCGCCAAGGCCATGGGACTGTGGCTGGAACTGGGGCTTGACGGCTTCAGGCTGGACGCCGTGCCGTTCTTCCTGGAGACGCGGGGCCAGCCCAAGGACGAGGTCGCCAACATCGACCCGCACGGCTACCTCCGCGCGCTGCGCAGCTTCATCAACCGGCGCAACGGCAGCGCCGTGCTGCTGGGGGAGGTGAACCTGCCCTACAAGGAGCAGCTGGAGTACTACGGCGGCCCCGAGGGCAATGAACTGAACATGCAGTTCGACTTCCTGGCCATGCAGCACATCTATTTGTCCCTCGCCAGGCAGGACGCGCGCCCGCTGGCCGAGACGCTCAAGAGCAGGCCGCCGATCAACCCGGACAACCAATGGGCCATGTTCGTGCGCAACCATGACGAACTGACCCTGGACAAGCTCAGCGACGGCGAGCGGCAGGAAGTGTTCGCCGCATTCGGGCCGGACAAGAACATGCAGATCTACGGCCGCGGCCTCCGGCGCCGGCTGCCTCCCATGCTCGGTGGAGACCAGGAGCGGATCCGCATGGTGTATTCCCTGATGTTCTCTCTGCCCGGCACCCCGGTGCTGTTCTACGGCGAGGAGATCGGCATGGGTGAGGACCTCCGGCAAAAGAGCCGCGCCGCAGTACGCACGCCCATGCAGTGGAACACTGAGAAGAACGGCGGCTTCTCCAATGCCAAGGCATCGGAGCTGGTAGCCCCGCTGGTGCGCGGCGACTATGGGCCGGAGAACGTCAACGCCGCTGCGGCCAAGCGGGACCCGGAATCGCTGTTCAACTTCATGGCAACGCTGATCGCGCGCTACCGCGAGGCACCGGAACTGGGGTGGGGCTCGTTCGGGATCATCGAGCAGCCGGAACCTGCGGTCTTTGCCCACACCTGCAGTTCCGACGGCGGGACGCTGGTGCTGCTGCACAACTTCGGCGAAGAGCCGGTGTTGGTCAGTGGACGCGTGGGACCGGAGCATGGCCCCCGCCAGGCATACCGGGACGCCATGCTGCTGGACCTGTTCGACGGCGGGAACGCCCCCTTGGAGCCCGACGGCAGTTTCACGGTGGAACTGGGACGCTACGGCTACCGCTGGTTCCGGGTGCACCGCAAAGGCGACCGGCTGGCACCGTAACCCGCCGCCCGCCGTCGTGCTTTGTGAAAAGATTAACCATGCACGCAATGCAGCACTCCAGCAAGCTTGAAAACGTCCGGTACGAACTCCGGGGCCCGGTCCTGCAGGCTGCCAAGAACATGGAGGCTGAGGGGCACCGGATCCTCAAGATGAACCTCGGGGACACGGCACCGTTCGGCCTCGAGGCGCCGGAATCCGTGGTGGTGGACATGATCCACCACCTCCGCGGCGCCCAGGGCTACAGCGACTCAAAAGGCATCTTCACCGCTCGGACCGCCATCTCGCAGTACTACCAGACACGTGGCCTGATGAACATCGGGGTCGAGGACATCGTGATCGGCAACGGCGTCAGCGAACTGATCTCCATGAGCCTGCAGGCGTTCATGGAAAACGGCGACCAAATCCTGGTCCCGGCCCCCGACTACCCCTTGTGGACCGCCGCCGTGACCCTGACCGGCGGCAAGCCGGTGCACTACCTCTGCGACGAGGCGGAGAACTGGTGGCCGGACATGGCCGATGTCGAAGCAAAGATCACCAGCCGCACCAAGGGCATCGTGATCATCAACCCGAACAACCCCACCGGCGCCGTCTACCCCCGGCAAATCCTGGAACAGTTCGCGGCGCTGGCCCGGAAGCACAACCTGGTCCTGTTCTCTGACGAGATCTACGAGAAGGTGCTCTACGAAGACGCAACGCATATCCACACCGCCTCTGTGGCCGAGGACGTGTGCTGCCTGACCTTCAGCGGCCTGTCCAAGGCCTACCGGATGCCGGGCTACCGGGCAGGATGGGTGGCCATCACCGGGCCGCTTGCCGCTACCGCCGCCTACCGTGAAGGCCTTGAACTGCTGGCCTCGCTGCGCCTGTGCGCCAACGTTCCTGCCCAGCACGCCATCCAAACCTGCCTGGGCGGCTACCAGAGCATTGAGGCCCTGGTGCAGCCCGGCGGGCGGCTGCGCGAGCAGCGGGACCTTGCCCACCAGCTCCTTAGTGCCATTCCCGGCGTAACGTGCGTGCCGGCGTCGGGCGCCATGTATCTGTTCCCCCGCCTGGACCCGGAACTCTACCCCATCGCCAATGACGAGAAATTCGTCCTGGACCTGCTCCGGGACCAAAAGATCCTGATTTCACACGGCTCGGCCTTCAACTGGCCCGCCCCGGACCACTTCCGGTTCGTCATCCTGCCCTCGGTGCTGGACATCGAGGAAGCTGTCCGGCGGATTTCCGCCTTCCTTGCCGCCTACCGCAACGGCAGCGACGCCTGAAGGCGACAGACATGAAACCGGTGCGGCGCGAAGAACTAACCGCACGCTAACCGCGGGGAAACCGCTGCGCAACATTCGCGGCCCACACTGGGTAGTGCAGGCAAGAGCCGGCACCAGCTCCAGCCAGGAGGCCCCCGATGTTGAAGAAAGCGACCACGCATGTAACCAGAGTCCGCGCACTGGATCAGCTCCACCGCGGTGACGAAATCGAAGCCCGCCTCTCCGTGGGTCCTTCCTACGACGACGTGGTGATCCGCCGCGGCAGCGTGCAGGAAACGGCGCCCGGCATCGGAGTGGTGTGGATCCTGGACCGGATCACGGGGGTCCGGAAGGCAATCAATACGGACGAGTGCAGCGTTTGGCGCGTGGCATAACGAACTGGACGTGGGGCTGCGGGCGTAGCCAGTAAGGGCTGCCCGCCGCCTTACCCGTCTCTATGTCAGACGGTCAGCCGCCCGCGACAGACTGGATCACCAGGACCTCCTGGCCCGGCGCCACCTCGGTATCCAGGCCGTGCAACCGCCGCACCTCGTCACCGTTGACGTAAATGTTCACGAACCGCCGTAGCGCGCCGGTTTCGTCACGAAGCCGCCGGCCCAGCACCGCATAGTCGGAGGCCACCGCATCAAGCAGGCTTCCTACCGTCACCGGCCCGTCCGCGGGTGCAGTCAGCACCGACTGCCCGCCAGCCAGGGGCTGCAGGACGCTGGGCAGCAGCAGCGAAATCTCAGGCACCTGCCACCACGGCTGCCCTGACGCACAGCACATCCGGCAGGTGGGACGCCACCTCCCTGAAGGTCTCCCCTTCATCCGCACTCGCATAGACGGCCCCGCCGCGCGTACCGAAGTACACCCCGGCGGGATCCGCGGTGTCCACGGCCGCTGCGTCCCGGAGCACGCTGTTGTATTCGTGCTCCGGAAGCCCGGTATTGAGGCGCTTCCAGGTGTTCCCGGCGTCGTCCGTGCGGTGGACGGCGAGCTTTCCGTCGGGAGGGATGCGTTCGCCGTCAGCCTTCAGCGGAATAACCCAGGCGGTGCCGTCCCGGCGCGGATGCGTGAGCATTACGAACCCGAAGTCGGCAGGCAGGCCCTCGGCGATGGAACTCCAACTGTCTGCGTTGTCGTCCGTCCGGTAGACCCCGTGGTGGTTCTGGGCGTACAGGCGCCCTTCCACGGCGGCGTCCGCGGCAATCTTGTGCACGCATTGGCCGAACTCCGGGTTGGGGTCCGGCATGAAGTACGCCGAGATGCCCTTGTTGCGTGCTTCCCAGGAGGCGCCGCCGTCGAGCGACCGGTATACGCCGCCGGTGCTCATGGCAACGTGCACCGTTTCCCCGGCCGGCTGGACCACGATCGAATGCGCCGCCGCCCCGCCGTAGCCTGCTCCCCATTCATTGCGGTGCGGGTGGTCCCAAAGGCCGCGGTTCAGCTCGAAGTGCTCACCGCCGTCAGTGGATTTCCACACGGAAATCGGTTCGGCTCCCGCCCACACAACTCCGGGACGCGACTCGGCATCCGGGTAAATCTGCCAGACGCGCTCAAGTGCTGCCCCCGTATCCTCCGGGAACGTGATGGCGCCCTGTTCCGGCTCGGACCAGGTGGCACCGAGGTCATCCGAGTGGGCCACCGTCGGTCCCCAATGCGGGCTGCGGACACCCACCAGGATGCGGGTGCGGCCCTCCCTGGTGTCGATCCCGATGCTGGGGATCTCCGCCATGAGGAAGTGCGGGCCCGTGAAGGACCACTCCTGCCGGTCCGGGCTGGTGGCCAGCCAGAGACCTTTCTTGGTGCCGATTGCCAGGACGAATGATTCTGCCGCCGTTGCCATGGGCTCCATGCAACCACCGGAGGGGTCCGGCCGCAATGGTTTTTACCCCTGCGGTGCCCCCTTCGGACCCGGCAGGGGCTTCAGTCGACGAACTCGGACTGCGTTTCGATGAAGTCCCAGTCCGCAGCAGTCAGTACGGCAGCGGGATTGCCGGGATGCGGGCCGCCGGCTTCGGCAATGCCCTGGAGGACCGGGAGCGGCAGTTCGTCGGCGCGGAGGTTCCCGCGCAGCCACTCCTTGCTGTCGAGGTCCAGGTCCAGCCACCACATGAAGATTTCCATGACGCACGCTCCTTGGGTCGTTTTAAACGTTAGGCGCGGCCCCGACGGCGGACAAGGTGCTGCAGCGGAAGCAGGTGTGTGCAGTCGGGTTTCGGGTACTGGCAAGTAACCTGGCCAGCCGCTGCCCGAAAAAGACGAGTATCCCCTACTGGCGACTGCCCCGGGAGGCGGCCCCTAGCCTGAAATCTCAAAGCAAGCTGACCGTGCTGCTGGGGCATACGGCGTCACCGCTGGCCTTCCTCGCCATGGTCCGTTTCACACATATATGGGGAGAAAACATGAAACGCACCTTAGCCACACTGGGAGTGGTGGGGCTCGGCCTCATCAGCCTCACCGCACCCGCCATGGCCGCGGGGGAAAAAGTCACCGTCTGCCACAGCGACGGCAGCACCTGGGCGCCGTTGGAATTCAATATCAATGGGCTGGGCGGCCACGACCAGCACCCGCTGGACATCATTCCGCCGACGTCGCAATCAGCAGGCAAGAACTGGACCGCTGCCGGAAAGACTCTCTACGTCGCCCAGTGCGCACCGCTGCCGCCCGGCGAAGTGCTCGATCCGGTGGATCCACCCGTCGTCGTCGATCCTCCCGTCACGCCCGTGGAGACGCCTCCTGCAGAGGAGCCGGTCGTCGTCGTCGAGCCCGTGACAGAGCAGCCCGTTGTGCAAATACCGGCAGAAACGCCGGCAGCACAGACACCCGCCGCGGTAGCCCCGGCCGCCGAAACGCCCGCAGCCGTAGCCCCGGCCGCTGCACCCGCACAGCCGGTGCCTGCCAAGCAGGTTGCCGCCGCACCAAAGGCAGCACCCAAGGCCGCCCCGGCCGCAGCCCCGGTCAGCGTCGGCACGAACCAGGGCTACAACGCGCAGACGGCGGTGGGAGCATCGGACGCCGGCTCAGGCTGGCTTGCAGGCGTGGGAGCGCTGGCTGCCGCAGCGGCAGCAGTGGCCGTACGCCGCCGGACCCGTCCAGAGCAGGCCGGCTAGCCGGCAAACCGCCACTACCCGTGGCCCTTTGACAAGGAAGGCGTCCTGCCAGTGCCCGGCAGGACGCCTTCCTTCCAATCCCGCCAACCGTCAGGAGTGCCATGCGCCAGGATCGAAGCCGGCATGCAGCGCCCACGCGGCTCCGCATCCTTCGCTGGAACCGGGGCGATGCGGCTATCCTGCTGTGCGGGTTCCTCGCGTTCCTGTCCTTCACCCTCGGTGCCCCCCTGTTCCACGCGGCGCCGTTCCATCCGGCACCATCGTCAGCGGCCGGGGACACCTCTCCCTCGGCCGCCCTGGTTCCCGGGGGCACCGCTTCGGGCAGCCTTGGCTTAGGAAACGGGGCGGCTCCCATCGCGGAAACCGGCCTGCAGGATGGGTCAGCGCTGCAGGACCCGGCCCCCGGCAG
Source organism: Arthrobacter sp. SAFR-179 (assembly GCF_059414945.1). Taxonomy (NCBI): domain Bacteria; kingdom Bacillati; phylum Actinomycetota; class Actinomycetes; order Micrococcales; family Micrococcaceae; genus Arthrobacter; species Arthrobacter sp. SAFR-179. The sequence goes on along the minus strand of NZ_JBPFDM010000006.1, from coordinate 112,404 downwards.
AACGGCAACGGAGGCAGCGGCGGGACCAGAGCTTCCGCCGGCCGCCCAGCCGGTCCGCATCCGTTACCCGTCGGCGGCCGTGGACGTGGCCATCCATCCGCTGGACCTGGACGGCGAAGCCCAGTCCAGCCGGACCATAGAACCTCCAGCCACCAAGGACGGCTACTGGCTCACCACGTTTGGCGTTCCGGGCAACGGCTCCGGCAACACCACCTACATCATCGGCCACAGCTGGGAGGGCGCGGACGCTCCCTTCAACCACCTGAGTTCAGCGGCAGCCGTGGGCGACCGGCTCGAAGTGCAAACAGCGGCCGGAACCATCAGCTACCAGGTGGACAGCATCACTACCTACCTGAAATCAGGGCTCAAAGACAGCCCCGTCTGGGACATGGTGCCCAACCGGCTGGTCCTCATCAGCTGCTACACCGAGGATCCCTGGGGCAAGAACGTGGTGGTCACGGCGTACCCAGCATTGTCCTGAGTCCTTCCTGCTATGCCCCCTGGCACCCGGGGAGTTATGGGCCCAACGTACCTGTTCACAGCCAGCAGGGCGGGCGGACAATTGTCACCATGACATGGGAAAACTTCGACGCCGCCCCGCTGCTGATGGGAATTATGCCTAAACAGCACCCGGAGGTTCTCCGGACTGCGGCCACGCTTGCGGCCCGGCTCTCCGCGCCGCTGGTCTGCGCCTATGTGGACGAAGCCAGCTACCTGGTGGAATGGGATCCCGCCCGTTCCGCCCACCGGCTTTCCCTGCACCCGGACAAAGATGACGACATGCTGGCGCTGACAACGGAGTTGAAGGAACAGGTCCAGGCGGCAGTGGACAAGCTCCCGTCCGACGGCGGGCCCATCCAGTGGTCCTTCCGCACCCTTTCGGGGGACCCCGCCCGGGCCCTGGCCCAACTGGCGGCCGAAGTGGATGCCCCAATGATCATTGTGGGCACCTCCGAACGCGGATTCACGCACCGGCTCTCCGAGGCACTCAACGGCTCGGTGGGGCAATGGCTAAGCCACCACCAGGGCCGCCCTGTGCTGGTGGTTCCCTACCGGATGCCCGCCCACGAGGACAGGCCCTGAGCGGGAGGATTTCGGGGAAAATACCCATGGTGGAGGCCTGCTTAAAGTAAAGCGAAAGTAGTTATTCGTGGTGCTGGCGCAGGGCCGGTACCAGCCAGTAAGCTGATTCAAGCAAGGCCGGTCCACACCACTGGTAACCGGGATTGCCCAAGAGCTGCTCCGGAGTGCGTATCCCCCAATAACGCACTCCGGAGCTTTTTTGTGTCCTGAAACCGCAGGCCGGACCGTTGCCGGATACCCCTCGGGGGTACTTGCGTTGATACCCCTCCGGGGTATAGGTTCAACCTATGAACGCTATCGAAGAAGCCGTCGCCGCCTTGGAAGGTGAAGCCTCGGCCACGGAGGCCAGCGCTGCAGCCCACCACGGTTACACGGGAAACAAGGATGCATACCTTCGCCGGCTGAAGCGCATCGAGGGGCAGGTCCGGGGCATTGCCCGGATGGTGGATGAGGACAAATACTGCATCGACATCCTCACCCAGGTTGCCGCCGTCACCAAGGCCCTGCACGCCGTCAGCCTCGGGCTCGTCGAGGAACACATCGGCCACTGCGTGGTGGGTGCCGCCTCGGAACCGGACCCGGAAGCACGCGCTGAGGCCATCGATGCCAAGGTCAAGGAAGCCGCCGACGCCATCGGCCGCCTCCTTCGCTGACACCATTCCACACCCAAACCCCGGCCACCGCCGGCACCCTACAAAGGAGCAAGCCATGAGCACCACCTCCCCCACCACCACCATCAGCGTCTCCGGCATGACCTGCGGGCACTGCGTGTCGGCCGTCAGTGAAGAACTCGAAGCCCTGGAGGGCGTTGAAGCAGTGGACGTCGATCTGAACGCCGGCGGCATTTCAACAGTGACCATTACCTCAAGCAAGGAACTCCACCCTTCCGAGATCGGGGAAGCCGTCGCCGAGGCGGGCTACCTGGTCGTCGCCAACGAGGCCTAGAAGCCCCAACACCCCCGGAAAGCTGACATGAGCCACCAAGAACTGCTGCACCAACCCGGTACCCGAATCGTCGAACTGGACATCGAGGGGATGACCTGCGCGTCCTGCGTCAACCGGGTGGAGAAAAAGCTCGGGAAGCTCGACGGCGTGTCAGCAACGGTCAACCTCCCGCTGGAATCCGCCTACGTCACGGTCCCAGAGGGCATCACCGACGAACAGCTCACGTCAACGGTGGAAGCAGCCGGCTACAAGGCACACGTCCGCCAGCAGCGCGCTGAAGCCCAGCCCGCAGACCAGACCACCGCGATCCCCGCATCGAGCCTCCGTCCGCGCCTCATCCTCGCCGCGGTGCTGACCATCCCGGTGTTCCTGGTCAGCATGGTCCCCGCGTTCCAGTTCCCGAATTGGGGCTGGATGGCGGCGGTGCTGGCGTTGCCGGTGGTCACGTGGGCGGCCTGGCCCTTCCACCGGGCGGCAGCGGTCAATGCGCGCCATCTGGCCTCCACCATGGATACCTTGGTGTCACTCGGGGTGGCGGCCGCTTACCTGTTTTCGGCGTGGCAGCTGCTGGCGGACCCCCGCATGACGGAGCATCCCGGCATGGAGGGCATGCCCGGGGGCCTGTACTTCGAGGTGGCGTCGGTGGTCACCACCTTCCTGCTCCTGGGCCGGTACCTGGAGGCCAATGCCAAGCAAAAGGCAGGCGACGCGCTCCAGGCCCTGCTGAACCTGGGCGCCAAAGACGCCACAGTCCTGCGTGGCGGCCTGGAAGAGAAGATCCCTGCGGACCGCCTGCAGGTGGGCGATGTCCTGGTGGTCCGGCCGGGCGAGAAGATCGCCACAGACGGCGTGGTGGTGGACGGCGCCTCCGCCGTGGATGCCTCCCTGGTCACGGGTGAGTCCGTCCCCGTCGAGGTGGGCCCGGACAGCCGCGTCACCGGTGCGACCATCAACACCTCCGGCCGCCTGCTGGTCAGGGCAACAAGGGTTGGCTCGGAAACCACGCTGGCCCAGATGGCACGCCTGGTATCGCAGGCACAGACCGGCAAGGCCCCCATCGCGCGGCTCGCCGACCGCATCAGCGCCGTCTTTGTCCCGGTGGTCCTGGCCATCGCCGCCCTGACGTTCATCCTCTGGCTGGTCCTCGCCGGCCCGGGAGCCGACGGAAGCAACCTGCGGGAGGCGTTCACGGCCGCCGTCGCCGTCCTGGTGATCGCCTGCCCCTGCGCGCTGGGCCTGGCCACTCCTGTTGGCCTGTTGACCGGCACCGGCCGCGGCGCCCAGCTGGGCATCCTGATCAAGGGCCCGCAGGTATTGGAGGACACCCGAACCGTGGACACCATCCTGCTGGACAAGACCGGGACCGTCACCACCGGCGTCCTCGCCGTGGACGCCACGGCGGCGTTCCCCGGCTTCCAGGAAGGGGACGTCCTCCGGCTCGCCGGAGCCGTTGAGGCCGCCAGCGAGCACCCGGTGGCCCGCGCCATTGCGGCAGCAGCAGCTTCCGCCGCATCTTTGGCCCATGCAGGGCACGACGGCGGCCCGTCGCCTTCCGCGCACTTGGCGGCAGTTCACTTGCCGGCAGTCCAGGGGTTCAGTTCCGCCCCCGGCGGTGGCGTATCGGGGACCGTCGAGGGCAGGCGCGTGATGGCTGGGCGGAGCGGCTGGCTGGAGCAGAACGGCATTGCCCTGGACGCCGGCCAGCAGGCACAGCTGGCCGCTGCCGAGGAAGGCGGCGCCACGGCCATCTGCGTCGCAGTGGATGGGACACCGGCCGGAATCATCAGCCTCAGGGACACCGTCAAGGAAGGCTCCGCCGCCGCCGTCGACCGGCTGAAGGCGTTGGGCCTGCGGCCCATCCTGCTGACCGGGGACAATGCCGCCGTCGCCGCCCGGGTGGCTGCCGCCGTCGGCATCGCTCCGGACGATGTCCATGCCGGTGTCCTGCCGGAAGGGAAGGTGGAGGCAGTCCGGAAGCTCCAGGCGGGCGGGGCCACGGTGGCTATGGCCGGGGACGGCGTCAATGATGCCGCAGCCCTTGCACAGGCGGACCTCGGAATTGCGATGGGCTCCGGGACTGACGTGGCCATCGAAGCCGCCGACCTGACGGTGATGGGCAACGACCTCGCCCAGGTGGCCCAGGCCATCGAACTGTCCCGGAAGACCCTGGGCACCATCAAAACCAACCTGTTCTGGGCGTTCTTCTACAACGCGGTGGGCATCCCGGTGGCCGCCCTGGGCCTGCTCAACCCAATGATCGCCGGCGCCGCCATGGCGGCGAGTTCGGTCTTGGTGGTGGCCAACTCGCTGCGGCTGCGCAGCTTTGGGAAACGCTGAGGACTCAGGCGGCGCCGTAACGAACCGCGGCGCGCGCCCTGGCCTTGGCTGCTTCGGCCTCCCGGTCCTTCGGTGGAGCCTGCGTCACCAGGGAATCCAGCAGGTGCTGCGTGATGTGGGCTATCTGGTGCACGGCCTCGTCAAAGGCCTCCTGGTTGGCCTTGGACGGTTTGGTGCTGCCGCTGACCTTGCGGACGTACTGCAGCGCTGCCGCATTCACCTCCTCGGACGTGGCGTGCGGCTCGAAGTTGTGGAGGGTTCGGATATTCCGGCACATAACGCCATGCTAGGCTCTTCCAACGCCTGGGATCGACCCCTTTTTTCATGGTCTTCATCCGGCGTCGATGGGGAGCCCGGCATGGGCAGGGCTGCCCATCGACACTGTTGGGGGGCCGGGATAGGTTTTAGGCAATGGATCTTCCGGATGAGCCGGGGGGCCGCTGGGGATGCCGATCTGGTTCGGATCCACTACCTAACAAGGAGAAACTGATGGCTATTTGGGGTGCAGACGTTGAGCAGCTTCGCCAGCTCGGCAGCAAGCTTCAGGCAGGGGCGTCCGAGATCGAGACGCAGAAGTCCACTCTTACCAAGGTCCTGAGCGGCACCGACTGGAAGGGCCCGGACGCTGACAAGTTCCGCCAGGAGTGGTCCGGAACCCACACCACCATGCTGACCAAGGTTGCCGAGGCACTGAAGGAAGCCGGCAGCCAGGCCAAGCGCAACGCCGAGCAGCAGAGCCAGGCATCGAACTAGGCTTATTGCCATATTTTGGCGGGCAGGGACACCGAAAGGTGTCCCTGCCTTTTTGGTTGGCGTCCGACGGCGGCCCCTGGCTTGGCGGGCCTTCGCACCTAGGGTACGGGCTCGACGTCGTTCGCGTGGTCCAGCGGCGACGCCGGCACTTGGGTGACCCTGCCGCCGTCGTTCGAAGCGGTGGCGGGCGAACGCAACTCGTCGAGCCGGACCAGAATGACCCCGCCCACGATCAGCAGGCCGCCCACGAGCTGGATGGCACCGGGAAGTTCCCCCAGCAGCAGCCACGCCCAGACAACGGCGAACAGCACCTCGGTTAGTGACACGAAGGACGCCACTTTGGAACCGAGGGCCCGGGCCGCCATGACGCCCGATACGTATGCCAGCACGGTGGCCAGCACCACCAGCCCGGCCAGCGAAACCCACCACGGCACGGTCCATGGGCCCAGGGCTGTGTCCGCGGTGCCGAAGGCCATGGGCAGCAGACCGGTGGCGGCAGCGAGCCACATGACCGCCGCACCCACCATGAGGCCGCCGGAGGCCAGCACGATGGGCGGCAACGTGTCATTTTCCTTTGCCGTGATGAAGAAATAGATGGCCAGGCAGACCGCGGCCGCCATGCCCCACAGCACCCCCACCAGGTCAACCTTGACCGCTCCGGTGAGGTCAAGCACCAGCACCAGCCCGGCCAGGGACAGCAGCGTCCCGCCGGCGGTCAGCACGCGCGGCCGCCGGCGGCTCGCGGCCCAAAGCCACAGGACGATGATCACCGGGGCCAGGTACTCCAGCAGGAGCGCGACGCCCACGGAGAGCCGGGCCACCGCATTGAAGTAGAACAATTGACAAGCCGCCACCCCAATGAGCCCGAACAGCACGATGATGAGCCAGTTGTCCTTCAACTGGCCCCAGCGGCCCTTCAGTGCCCACGCTGCGGGCAGCGCAAGGATCAGGGCGGCTCCCGTCAGGCGGGCCGTCACGGCAGCCCCCGGCGTCCAGCCGGTTTCCAGCAGCGATTTGGCGAAGGATCCGGACAGGCCAAAAACAGCAGAGGAGAACAGCGCGATACCCAACCCGGAGGCCTGGAAGCCGGTACGCCGGGTGGGCAGTTCCCGTGCGGGGGTGTGGTTTTGGGCGGCAGGCACCGTCGCCTCCTGTCAGGAGTAAAGTGGGGTAACGCCCATGACACTACGCTTGGGTGCTGTAAGGAGTCAACATGGTTTTCGCCCCTGACACTGAAGTGGCGCTGCGGACGGTGGTGAACCTCATCAACACATCCGCAAACGGCAGGGAAGGGTTGGCCTCCGTTGCGGACCTGGACAGCTTCCTGGCCATGGAGGGATTTTCCGGTTCCCGCAGCCGCGATGCCGGGGAACTGGAAAGCGTGCGGCAGTTGCGGCGGGAACTGTGGGCACTGTGGACGGCGGATGAGGACGCCGCCGTGGAGACGGTCAACCGGCTGCTGCGGGACGCCAACGCGCTGCCGCAGCTGATGAAGCACGACGGATGGGACTGGCACCTTCATGCCACAGCGCCGGAGGCACCCCTTGCGGACCGGATGAGCACCGAGGCGGCCATGGCCCTGGCTGATGTGATCCGCAGCAAGGAGATGGAGAGGCTGCGGGTGTGCGGGTCAGAGGACTGCGATGCGGCGGTGCTGGACCTGAGCCGCAACCGGTCCAAGCGGTACTGCGATACCGGCAACTGTGCCAACCGGGCGCATGTTGCGGCCTACCGGGCCCGGCAGGCTGCCGCCGGTTAGCGGTTACGGTGCACGTTGTCCTGGGATCCGGGCTCCGGCGGCATCAAAGTGCCGCAGCTACCGTTGGGGCGTGCCGTCCGTGTCCTCGCCGGATGCGGGCGGGTTCTGGCTGCCGGGAGCACCAAAGCCGTGGCCCGGGGGTGCCTGGGATGGCCTCTTAGGTGCCGAGCTCAGGTTCACCCCTGATCCCTTGCCCAGGTGTTCGGCGTTCTCCTTATAGCTCATCGACAGCATTGCGGCCACCACCAGGGTGGCAATAAAGGCGATGCCGGCGGCGGTGAAGGCAAGGTCGAACCGGGGTGCGCGGGCGCTTCCCCCGGAGGCGAAGATCAGCACTGCAACGAAGGCGACGACGGCCCAGAAAGCCGAAAACATCAGCGGCCCCTTCACCGAGGTCCGCAGCCTGCGCGGTTTTCCTTGATGCTGGTCAGCCACAGTGGTTCCTCCCTGCAGGCGGCGCACGGCCGGCCTGGTTTACGAATTGCGGTGCTGCGCCGGATTTTCTACAGAAAGTAGAAGGGCGCTCCTCCTAGTTTACGGCTTCCCCGCGCCGGCACGGGCATCGTGCCGCAGCGTCAGTCCGGAAAGTACCCACAGGACGCCGGAAATAATGGCGCCTCCACCGGCCACGCCCAGCAGTGCATGGGCGCCCAGGTTGATGAAGAAGGGCAACAGCACTGCAGTTCCGATCCCGATCGCGCCGGACGCGATCCAGTCGCGGGCAAGATCATGGCGCCCCCTGTACTGCAGGCCGCAGGCAAGCTCGAGAATGCCGGCCACGCCCAGGCCCAGGGCTGCGATCACACCGAACAGCAGGTCACTGTGCAGGAGGAGCACGGCAAAACCGGCGCCCGCCAGGACGGCTGCGCCGGCGGACAGCAGCTTGCCGGGCGCCGAATTCTGCGCGAAGCCGGCTGCAGGGACGGTCCGCAGGGAGAGCAGGCCGGACGCCAGGAGGTAGAGTCCACCGGCCCAGCCCATGACCTCCACGGACGGTGACGTCCAGAAGACGGTAATGGCACCAAACACCAGGGCGACGGCGGCGCGGAGCAGGACCGGCTTCCAGAGGTAGTTACGGGGCGTGGTTCCGGGAGCAGCGCCCGCGGGGGTGGATGGTTGCGTCACCGGTCCAGTTTAGTGGCGGCAGCTCGAAGATCTAACCGGGCTGCGTCCCGCCGGATCGTCATGCTGCGCCACGCCCCAGGGCAGAACCTCACTGTCAGGCAGAGCCCAGCACCATCCAGCGGTCCGACCGGGCACGCAGGCCAAGGGTCACGGCACGCGCCGCCATGTACCCCAGCGCGAAGGCCACCCAAAGCCACGCGAGCCCGGCGCTGCCGGCAGCACCCGACAGCGCAACCCCTGCCAGGAGCGGCGCGTAGACCGCAAGGTTCACCAGCCCCGCCAAGGCGAGGTACCGGGCGTCCCCCGCGCCGATCAGCACACCATCCAAAACAAACACGTAGCCGGCGATCGGCTGCCCGGCCGCCAGGATCCAGAGGGCAATGGTGAGCACCTGCTGCACTTCGGGATCCGTGGTGAACAGCACTCCGGCCCACGGGGCGGCCGCTGCCAACAGCAGGCCCGTCACCACGCCGAAGCCCGCACCCCAGCGGATCATCGTCCGGGTCAGCAGCCGGGCCCTGTCCGCATTGGACGCACCAAGCTCCTTGCCAATGAGAGCCTGCGCAGCGATCGCCAGGGCATCCAGGGCGAACGCCAGGAAGGAAAAGATGGTCATGGCCAACTGGTGGGCGGCAAGGTTGACCTCGCCTTGGGCCGTCACCACCAGCACCGTGGCCAGGATGGCGGCGCGCAGGCTGAGCGTGCGCAGCATCAGCCAGGATCCCACCCGCGTCGTGCTGCGGATCCCGCGCCAGTTGGGAAGCAGGCTGACGCCATGCCGGACGGCGCTGCGCCGCACCATCACCACGTAGACACCCGCCATGGCCCACTGTGCCAGGCTGGTCCCCACCGCCGAGCCCACCACGGACATTCCCAGGCCGTACACAAGCCACAGATTCAGGAGGATATTGACAGCGAATCCTGCCGTGGCCACCACCAGCGGCGTGCGGGTATCCTGCAGTCCGCGGAGCACGCCGGTGCCCGCGAAGATCAGGAGCATTGCCACCAATCCGGGCATGGACCAGCGGAAGTAGTCGATGGCAAAGGTCCGGACGCTTCCCTCGGCGCCCATCAGGTCGATCAGCGGCTCGGCCGCCGCGAAGCCCGCCACGGCGAGGAGCACGCCGAGGAGCAATGCCAGCCAGACGCCGTCGCGCCCTGCCGCAAGGGCTTTGCCCAACTGCCCGTCACCAATGGCGCGGGCCACGGCGGGCGTGGTGGAGTAGGCCAGGAAGACCATGAGTCCGACGGCGGTCTGCAGCACCGCGGATGCCAGCCCCACACCTGCGAGCTGGGCAACACCAAGGTGCCCCACGATGGCGGAGTCCGCCAGCAGGAAGAGTGGTTCAGCCACCAGCGCGCCGAAGGCCGGGACGGCAAGGCGGAGAATCTCGCGGGCATGGCCCTGGGTGCCGGTCACGGCGGCGGGAGCGGGTTGTTGGGGCACGGTGCCAGCTTAATGGTGACCGGAGACAGTGAGGCCCGGCATGAGAAAGGCCACAGTCCGTCACAATTAGTTGACAGTTCAACTATTAGCTTGGGAGGGTGGTATCCATGAACCAGTCACGACTCACCACCACCGCCCTCGCCACCCTGCGCATCATCCTCGGCTTCCTGTTCGCAGCCCACGGATGGCAGAAGTTCAATGAATGGACCATCGCCGGCACCCAGGCATCGTTCGCCAAGATGGGCGTACCGGCAGCGGAGGTCATGGCACCCGCCATCGCCGTACTGGAACTCGCGGGCGGCATTGCCCTCATCCTGGGGATCCTCACCCGGATGGTGGCCGCCCTCCTCGCCCTGGACATGCTGGGCGCCCTCTTCCTGGTGCACGCTCCCGCCGGCGTCTTTGCCGCCAACGGCGGCTACGAACTCGTCCTACTCCTGGCGGCGGCCGCATTCGCCCTGGCACTCACCGGCGCCGGCCGGCTTTCCCTGGACCGCGCCCTCTTCGGCCGCGGCAATTCCCGGCTGGCCGTCCTGGCCTAGGAACACCTGCCCCAAAGCGTCCGACGTCGGCTGGACACCAAGGTGCCCGGCCGCCGTCGGGCATTTAAGGCGCTGCCCCAAGGCCCTCCGGACGCGCCGGCCCATCTCCGACAGAACATTCGGGACCCGTCGGGAAAGTTGGGAAAACGCTTGCTAAGGCGGTGTGAGGGCTGGTAAACCATAAGTTGTTGCAGCGAGAGCTGCATCACCCGCACCCAGGTCTCAGTTATCCACAACGGGTATTTCCCCGGAACCTCATTCCCCGCGCTTTGATCCAACTGGAACGCTGGCGCGTACTTGAATCGTTCCAATACCGCTCCCTGGGAACCGCTTTGCCGCTCATCGAAGGAGATGTCAGTGAACAAACCCCCGCAAGCGATCCCCCGGCCCCCGGAAGGGCCGCCATCCCGCAGACGCCCCGCCATGTCCGCCGTACGTGCGCTGACGGCCACAGCAGCGTCAGCCGCCCTGGCCTTCACCGGCCTGCCCGTGGTCCACGCCGAGACTGCACTGCCTCCCGTGGGAAGTGGATTCAAGTTCGACTTTGGCCCCGGCGCAACCGCCGAGGGGTATACAGCCGTGGATGCCGGCGCGCAGTATTCGGCGGCAGCAAAATTCGGTTTTACGGACACCACCGTCACCTCCGGCGCTGACCGCGGGACGGGTGATGCCCTCCGGTCCGACTTCGTCCAGGCCCAGGGCAGTACCTTCCTGCTTGACCTGCCCAATGGCGACTACACGGTAAAGCTCATCGCCGGCGACGCCACGGAAGCGACAAACATCGCCATTACCGCGGAGAAAATCGCCAAAGTCCAGGCCACGGACAAGCCTGCAGGCCAATACCTGGAGATGGAATTCCCCATCTCCCTGGTGGACGGACAACTCAACCTGGACTTCAGCGGTACTGCCGCCAAGATCAATTCACTGGTCATCGCTGCGCGGGCCCCCCGCACGGCTACCACTGACCCCGGCGTCTACCTTGCCGGAGACTCCACAGTCCAGACCTACGATGCCGGGTACGTCCCGCAGGCAGGCTGGGGACAAATGATTGACCGCTACTTCGACAGTGCGGTGACGTTCCGGAACCATGCCATCGGCGGCCGGAGCTCCAAGAACTTCATCAGCCAGGGCAGGCTGGACGAGATCCTTCGGGTCATCAACCCCGGGGATTACCTGATGGTGCAGTTCGGCCACAACGACGCCACCATCGGAGTGGATGACCGCTACGCCTCCCCCGCGGACTACAAGGAATACCTGCGGACCTATGTCCACGGGGCGCGCCAGCGCGGCGCGGTCCCCATCCTGGTCACCCCTGTGGGCCGGCGCGATTACGACGAAGCCACCGGCAAGTTCAACGTCAGCTTCCCGGAATACGTCGCAAAGATGCAGGAGCTGGCAGCCGAAGAGAGCGTGGCCCTGGTGGATCTCTCCGCTTCCAGCCGTGCCTACTACGACGCCATTGGACCCGAGGACACCAAGTCTGTGTTCCTTCATGTGGACGCCGGGATCTACCCCAACCGGCCCACCGGAACCGTGGACAACACGCACTTCCAGGAGTACGGCGCCATCCAGATCGCCCGCCTGGTGGCCAACGGGGTGAAGCAGCTCAACCTTCCCCTTGCTGCGCGCGCCAAGGAAATCGCGCCGCCGTCGTCCGTTCCCGCACAGCCGCAGGGTCTGGTGGCGGGCAGCATCTCGAACGCCGGCGCGCTCTTGAAGTGGCAGCCGGTTGACGGCGCGGACATCTACAAGGTGTACCGGAAGCTGGCAGCCGAACCGGACAGCGAATACAAACTCACCACGACGGCGACGGTAGCCACCGCCAACCTCGCAGGCCTTGCTGAGGGAACGGCGTACAGCATCCGGGTGGCGGCCATGAACGGCAAGGGCCTCTCCGAGCCCAGCTCACCACTGGCAGTCACCACAAAGCTGGCCAAGTACAAGTTTGACTTCGGTCCGGCCGGAGCGCCGGTGGAGCCCGGCTACACCGAGGTCAACCGGACCATGCCCTACACACCCGGGCGTGGATTCGGATTCAAGGACATCTCCGTGCTCAGCGACCGGGACCGGGGCGCCGTCACCAGCAACCTCCTGCGCGACTTCGTACTCAGTGGGTCCAGCTTCGAATTCCAGCTTGACGTACCCAACGGCACCTACGCGCTCAAGACCTACCACAGCGACTGGATCGGCTCCACCAGGACCGACGTGGCCGCCGAAGGCACCCCGTTCGGACAGGTGTCCTCCAGCAAGGCTTCCTCCGCCACCAAGATCATCAACCAGGTCCTGGTCACCGACGGCCAACTGAACCTCACCATCAGCGGTTCCGGCCAGCGGTTGAACGGGCTGGAGGTGACCCCGCTGCTGGTGGGGCCCACCAACCTGCACACCACCGCCGTCAATGCAGCAGCCGAACCGCCCACCGTGGACCTGGCCTGGGACGCGGTGCCTGACGTGAATTCCTACAAGGTCTTCCGGCAGGCATCCTTCGAGACCGAACCCCAGGTCATCGCGTCCGGCGTGAAGGACGCGGCATACCGGGACACCACCGCATTTGCAGGGCTGAACTACAAGTACTTCGTCACCGCCGTCGACAACACCGGCCTGGAATCGGTTCCCTCCAACACGCTGGAAACCGCCCTGGTGGATCCCGCCACCCCGGCGCCCGCAGCCCCCGGCAAGGTGGATGTCAAAGCCGTGGAAAAGACGAGCGTCACCCTGAAATGGCAAAAAATCAAGGATGCCGCGGCCTACCAGGTGTACCGCTCCACCTCCCCGGACGGCCCCTTTGAGTACGCAGGCCGCGCCACTGAGGTCAATTTCACGGACTTCACCGTCCTGACCACCATCCGCTACTACTACCGCGTCACCGCAGTGAACAAGGGCGGCGAATCTGCACCCTCCCCCGTGGTGGGCACGGAGAAGGTCACCGTGGTGAACCGGCAAATGGAGAACCTGGACCGTGCACCGGTGGCCCTGCTCACCGGCGACGGCGTGCGGGTGGGCTGGCGCATGCTGGGCCTGGACCCGGAGCAGGTGGGCTTCCACGTCATCCGCGACGGCGTCCAGCTCACCGACGAGCCGATCCGGGACAGCACCACCTTCCTGGACCCGGCAGGAACGGCTTCCTCCACGTACGTCATCAAGGCCGTGGGCAACGGCGGGGATCAGCTGACCGCAGAGTTCCAGCCAATGTCCCGGAACTACCTGGCCGTTAAGCTCGACAAACCGGCGGACGACTACACAAAGGACGGACAGCCCTACACCTACTCCGCCGGGGACGCCAGCGTGGCGGACCTGGACGGCGACGGGACCTACGAGATTCTCCAGATGTGGTCCCCGTCCAACTCCAAGGACAACTCGCAGTCCGGTTACACCGGAACCGTGTACGTCGATGCCTACAAGATGGACGGCACCAAGCTCTGGCGGATCAACATGGGCCCCAACATCCGTGCCGGCGCCCACTACACCCAGCTGCTCGCCTACGACTTCGACGGCGACGGCAAGGCCGAAGTGGCCATGAAGACGGCTGACGGCACGCGTGACGCGGCCGGAACGGTGATCGGAAACGCCGGCGCTGACTACCGCAACAGCAGTGGCTACGTGCTCACGGGACCCGAGTTCCTCACGGTCTTCCATGGGGCCACCGGCACCATCATGGACACCGTGCCTTACGATCCTCCCCGCGGAGACGTGGGCGCGTGGGGCGATACGTACGGAAACCGGGTGGACCGGTTCCTGGGCGCCGTGGCCTACCTTGACGGCGAGCACCCCTCCATGATGTTCAGCCGCGGCTACTACACCCGGACCGTGCTGGCCACCTATGACCTGGTGGGCGGCAGGATCAGCAAGCGCTGGACCTTCGATTCGGATGTTGCCGGTACCCAGTACCGCGGCCAGGGCAACCACAACATGTCCGTCCTGGACGTGGATGCTGACGGCAAGGACGAATTCGTCTTCGGTTCCATGACCATCGACGACAACGGCAAGCCCCTCTACAGCACCGGCCTGGGCCACGGGGACGCCATCCACACGAGCGACTTCGATCCGGCCCGTCCCGGGCTGGAGACCTTCGCCGTGCACGAGGAAATGGGCGCCAGCGGAAACCTGGGTGCCACCTTCCGGGATTCGAGGACCGGTGAGGTGCTGTGGAGCATCCCCGCCGTCAAGGACACGGGCCGTGGTGCCATGGGAGACGTGGACCCCCGCTATCCCGGCGCCGAGGGCTGGACCATCGGCGGCGACGCTGCCTGGAATTCCCCCGTAGGGCAGATGCGCTCCGTCAAGGGTGAGCTGATCTCGGAAAAGATCCCCGCGGCCAACTTCCTGGCGTGGTGGGACGGCGACCTGCTGCGCGAAATTGTCGACCACGACTGGGATGCAGCAACCAACAGCGGAACACCCAGCATCGCCAAGTGGAACTGGGAAACCCAGTCGAGCGACCGGTTGCTCACCGCAACGGGTGCCAAGTCCAACAACGGCACCAAGGGAACGCCTGCCATCCAGGCCGATCTCCTTGGCGACTGGCGGGAGGAAATTGCCTGGCCCTCGGCGGACAGCACCGAGCTGCGCATCTACACCACCACCGCTTCCACGGACGTCCGGCTCCGGACCCTCATGCACGATCCCGTGTACCGGCAGTCCGTGGCCCGCGAAAACGTGGCCTACAACCAGCCGCCGCACCCGGGCTTCTTCATCGGGGCGGGGATGGAACTGCCGGCCCAGCCGGACATCGTTTACACCCGCCGCTAAGCCCTGCACCCACAGCTGCCCCGTCCGCCGTTTCGGCGGGCGGGGCAGTTTGTTTCGGGCCCAACCGGCCGGTAACCCGGGCCCTCAGTAAGATCGCAGCATGACTGAGACCGGCCGTCCCAACTCCGTGACCCTCCGCTTCCTCGCAGCACCCATGGACGTGGGGCACAGCGGCTCGGTGGACGCGGGGACGGTGCTCGAATGGGTGGACAAGGCCGCCTATGCTGCGGCGGTGGGCTGGGCCAAGTCCTACTGCGTGACCGCCTACGTGGGAAACATCCACTTCGCCGATCCCGTCAACAGCGGCGACATGGTGGAGGTGGAAGCCACCATCGTCTACACCGGCCGGTCCTCCATGCATATCCACACCGTGGTTTCCTCCGGCGACCCGAAGGGCGGCCCTGCCACCATGCGCAGCCAATGCATGGTGATCTTCGTAGCTGTCGGCGAGGACGGCAAGCCCATCCCGGTGCAGCAGTTCGAACCAAGCACCCCGGCTGAGATAGAGCAACGGGACCACGCGCTGGCCAGGATCAAGGTCCGGGAACAGATCGTCGAAGCCATGAACCGGCAGGAATATACGGACGCCGGTACCGCCGAACGCGTGACGCTGAGGTTCGTGGCTGCCCCCACCGACGTGAACTGGGGCGGCAAGGTTCACGGCGGCATCGTCATGAAATGGATCGACGAGGCCGCGTACGTGTGTGCCTCACGCTACTGCGGGATGGATACCGTGGCGGTCTTCTCCGGCGGCGTGCGCTTCTACCGCCCGCTGCTGATCGGCCACGTGGTGGAGGTGGAGGCCCGGCTGGTTTACACCGGAACCAAGGGAATGCACATCGCCGTCCACGTCCGTTCCGGCGACCCGAAAGGCCGCGAACTGGCCCTCACCACGTACTGCCTCACCGTGATGGTGGCGCGCGACGACGAGGGCAACTCCGTGCCTGTTCCCGCCTGGGTGCCGGTCAGTGATGAAGACAAACGGCTGCACGACCATGCGCGCGAACTCCTGGAGATCCGGGGAACGGCGCCGGGCAACCGCCTGCCGAACCACCTGCTCACGCAGGGCTGACCTAGAAGCCGCCACCGCCGGTGTCGCCGGCCATGTTGGCGAAGCGGGAATAGTGACCCTGGAAGGCCACCACGATGTCCTTGGTGGGACCGTTACGGTGCTTGGCCACCAGGATGTCCGCTTCCCCGGCACGGGGTGATTCCTTGTCATAGACGTCTTCGCGGTGGAGCAGGATGACCATGTCGGCGTCCTGCTCGATGGATCCGGACTCGCGGAGGTCAGACACCATGGGCCGCTTGTCCTGCCGCTGTTCCGATCCACGGTTCAGCTGGGACAGGGCGATCACGGGGACCTGGAGTTCCTTCGCAAGCAGCTTTAGTGCGCGCGAAAACTCGGAGACTTCCTGCTGGCGGGACTCCACCTTCTTTCCCGAGCTCATGAGCTGCAGATAGTCCAGGATAACCAGCTTGAGGTCATGCTGCTGCTTCAGGCGGCGGCACTTGGCCCGGATTTCCATCAGGGACATATTGGGGCTGTCGTCAATGAACAGGGGGGCATCATTCATGCGGCCCATGGTGGTGGCGATCTTGGACCACTGCTCGTCCTTGATGGTTCCCTTGCGGAGGTCCTGGAGGCCAATGGTGGCCTCGGCGGACAGCAGGCGCATCGCGATCTCGTTCCGGCCCATTTCCAGGGAGAACATCACCGTGGAGAGATTGTTCTTAATGGCCGCGGAGCGGGCAAAGTCCAGGGCGAACGTCGACTTACCGACAGCAGGGCGGGCCGCGATGACGATCATCTGGCCCGGGTGGAGCCCGTGGGTGAGTTCGTCGAGCTCGTAGAAGCCCGTTGGCACGCCGGTCATGCCCTCTCCGCGGTGGCCGGACGCCTCGATCTCGTCCACCGTGGACTCCATGACGTCCTTCAGAACCACGTAGTCCTCGGCGGTGCGGCGCTCGGCGACGGCGTAAACCTCCGCCTGCGCCTGGTTGACCAGGTCCTCCACCTCTCCGTCCGAGCCGTAGCCCAGCTGGACGATCTTGGTTCCGGCGTTCACCAGCCGGCGAAGGACTGCCCGTTCGGCCACGATCTCCGCGTAATAGCCGGCGTTGGCTGCGGTGGGGACGGTCTGGATCAGTTCGTGCAGGTAGGCAGGGCCGCCGATCCTGTTGATCTCCGCGCGCTTGGTGAGCTCATCGGACACGGTAACCGCATCCGCAGGCTCCCCGCGGCCATAGAGGTCGATGATGGCCTCATAAATGGTCTCGTGCGCCGGACGGTAGAAATCCTGCCCGCGGAGGATCTCAACGACGTCGGCGATGGCATCCTTGGACAGCATCATGCCGCCCAGGACCGACTGTTCGGCAGCAATGTCCTGCGGAGGCTTCCGGCTTGCGTCCGATCCACGGGTTGCCTCGACAGGGTCCAGATGCGCGATTGACAAAGCTGCCGTCCTCCATTTGTGCCGGGCCTGGCGGCCCGGCGATCCATCCTGTTCGCGGCAGCCGATAACCGGCCCCGCTACCTGTCCAGGTCTACCCGCAGGCCCTGACAATCAAGCGCCGGCGAATCCGGACGCCACGCTCCGGCCCGGAGTTATCCCCACAATCCACAGCTTTTCCACAGACACGCGTAGGAGGCGGTCCGCCGGGGGTCCAAACCATGGCAGGAACGCCCTGTTTGGGCCGTGGAGAACAGGTACCCCGCTACGCTAACCGCCGCGGCCCCAGCGGCAAAGCCAGCAGTCCGCACATGCTGTGGATAACCTGTGCACTACAGGGAATACCTTGTGCACAGTCTGTGGGGAACTCTGTGGATATCAACTTTTTTTGCGGCGTTCCATCGCGCTGACCTGCGGAAACACTCGCGCCAGCATGTGGAGTAAATATTTCTTCCACGGAATTTCATCCACAGGCCCCGGAGGGGCACTTGGGGGAAAGAGGGTGGAAGGCGCTGGCCGGGGAGTGTTTGGCCGGCCACGTGTCGCTCCTCATATTCCCGGCCGGACGTTTGACCTGCCGCTACGGGCCCTGTATGCGAAGCAGTGAATATTGCTGTGGATAACTGCGATCTGGAATAAGCTCTACATATGGGCGATCTACTGCTGGTCCTGTTGCCGGCGATAGTTTTGGTGGCGCTTATGTGGGGCATTGCCACCGCCCTGCGGCCGCGCGATGGCGGGACGTCGGAGGCCGAAAAGTACCAGCGCGAACTCGCTGAGCGTTCTGCCCGGCACTACGCGGCCCAGGTCGAAGCGGCCACCGCCGCACGCGCGCGGCTGGAGGCGGCCACCCACCCAAGCCAAAACCGGCAGCAGTACATCCAACAGCAGGAACATGGCTGGGCGAATGGCCAGCCAGGCAACAACACCTGGCGAGGGCCAGGAAGTACATAGAACGGCTCATGAAATGGAATCGCTTGTGGTCCCGGTCCTTATCCTGCTCGCCGTGGTCGCGGGGGTCACGCTCGCTTACCGCGCCGCCCGCAGCCGCAAAGCAGCCCACGCCTCCTCCCACACCCAGCCGGTTGCCACACCGCAGGAACTGGCCCGTGCTGCTGCAGCCCGGCTGTCCGAAGATGAACACCGCCGGCTGTATGCCTTGATCGCGCAGGGCCAGGCCATGGCTGCCATCAAGCTCTACTACGAGGTCACCGGAGAGGGGCTGAGGGCCTCCCGCGACGCTGTAGGGGCCCTTGCGGCACACCCGCAGCCCTACCGGAGCCCGGAGCCGGCGCAGGCGCCCGAGGAGGACGACGACGAGCCACAGCGGTTTCCGTATCGCTACCGCGCGATCGCCAGCAAGGGGGACGTAACCCGCGAAGTGAGCAGCAACATGCTTAACGACGAGATCTACGGCAGGATCCGCACCCTGGCCCGCAGTGGTGACACCGAAGCCGCAGCCACTGCACTAACCAGGCACTCTGACATCTCCCTGAAGCAGGCCCGGGAGTTCATCGCATTGCTGGACGACTGAGACGCTTTCAAAGCAGGCCCGGGCCGCCTACGGTCCATAGGCCAGCATGCAAAAGGAGGCCGGGACCGCATCCTCACGGATACAGTCCCGGCCGTCCTGTTTGCTTACTGCAACCCTGCCTATCCGGCACCGCCAGTGGAATCGTAATAGGACCAGTACCGGTTTGTGGCGTTCACATCAGCGAGCACCAGTAGACCGCTGTTGGCCGTGCCCCGCGCAGAACTGTTGAGGTTCTGCTTCGTGGACGTCACGTTATGCACATACTGGTCGGCGTCCACGATACGGGCGGTCTTCGTGGTAGTGAATTTGATGTCGTTCAGTGGCGTGGATTTCTCGTAGATGGCGCCCCCCGAGCTGGTGCAGACACCGGCGTTCGTGGTGCCGCTCGGCTTTGGATACGTGGCGAAGGTACGCACCTTTTGCGCGGCCTCGTCGATCATGACGATCACCCTGTTCGGGCACTCAGCCACGGTGGCAATCGTGCTTGCAGTCCAGGTTGAAGTCGACGTATTCAATGACAGCAGCTGAATCAGCGGCTGGGACGATGATGTGTACGAGGTTTTGATTGCAGCAAAGACCTTGTCTGCCGTAGCGTCCAGCCACTTCAGGTTCATGTGGTCGTCGCCGCTCCGCTGCCCCTTCACCGCCGCAACCGGCGTGGTCCAGGTGGTTTTGGACGCTCCGTCGACGTGGTAGCTCCAGTACATGCCGTCAGTGGAGTCCCCCACCTGCCTGCTCCACATCACGCCGATCTTGTTGCCGCTATAGGCGATCACAGCCGAGTTATCGTCCACGGACACACTGCTCAATGACGCCGGATGGGCGAACGGTGTGCCCCACGTGGCACCATCCGTGCCAGTGACGTTCATATAGATCCGGTTCCCCTGCTGCCAGGTGGCCCAGATACGGCCTGTGGAGTCCTTATCAATGGAGATGGTCTCGATTTTTTGGTTGTTGATTTGGGTCGATCCCAGACTCGT
This sequence comes from Arthrobacter sp. SAFR-179, assembly GCF_059414945.1. NCBI lineage: Bacteria > Bacillati > Actinomycetota > Actinomycetes > Micrococcales > Micrococcaceae > Arthrobacter > Arthrobacter sp. SAFR-179. The sequence continues at coordinate 92,697 of NZ_JBPFDM010000006.1, read as the reverse complement.
GTACGACTTGGTGCTCGAGTTGTAGCTGTAGCGCCGCATCGTCGTCGGGAAGTTCGGTTCGGCCGGCAGGCCGTCGTTGACGAACCGGAAGCTCGCGACATACAACGTCTTCCCGTCCCACAGCACGTCATGATGGGTGTTCGCCCGGGACTCGGTCACCACACCCGTACTGGTCCACGACTTTGTCGAGGCATTGAACCGGAAGATGCGGAAGCTGGAACTGGCGGCATCCCACAGGTTCCCCCACCAGATCCCGTCGTTGAACCACAACGAATTTGTTTGCCGCTTGGTACCGGTCGGCGTCCCCGTTCCTGAGTGCGACGGGCCTTCCGTTCCCACGTCACCTGTGGCCGCGGATGCGCCCACGGGTGCCACCAGCCCAGCAAGCACAACCAGCAGCGCTGTCAGCAGTGCGGGCAACCCCAGCCGGGATCGACGCAAGCGGCCGCTCCCAGGACTGGCAGGTCCCCTTCTGCAAAAAGGCCAGGAAGCTCTGGCAGCGTGATCGTGCCCGTCCCCGTCGGATATTTGATGGTCTCTCAACTTCACTCCCCGGTGTTGAATTATCAGTCAACCCCCAGATTGCTCAGTGTTGGCTGTGGAGCCACCAAAAACAATCCCCGGCGCGCCCCCTAAACCCTGCGGCCCCGAGCCCCTAACCCCCGAGTCTCCACAGGGAGTGACGTCAGTTCCATCGCTGGCCCGGCAGGATGCGGGGCCGACCGCCGGTCAGCGGCCCCCGGAAATGCCGGCCAGCAGCTGCTCGAACGGAAGGGACTCCAGCGGGGCGGGCTTCCGGCCGGGCTGCGGCCCCTCGAGCAGTCGCGCGAGCTCAGCGGCGGCCCGCTCGATCCGGTCGGCGAGTGAGGCCCCGCCCTCTTCGGCGGTTCCCCAGTCCTGCGGTCCGGCGAAGACGCCGGTTGCAGCGATGCGTGTGCGGAGGTAGCTGAACAGCGGACGCAGCGCGTAGTCCAGGACCATCTGGTGCCGGTCGGTGCCGCCTGTTGCACCCAACAGTACTGCCTTGCCGTCCAGCGACTTTGGGTCGAGGACGTCCATGAAGGATTTGAAGAGACCACTGTAGGAGGCGCTGAAGACCGGCGTCACGGCAATAATGCCGTCCGCGGCCTCCACGCCGGCAATGACCTCCGCCAGGCGTGGCGCGGCGTAACCGGTGACGAAGTTGTTGGCGATATCCACGGCCAGGTCCCGGAGTTCGACGACGTCCACGGCCACCTCGTAACCACTTGCCCTGAGCTGCCGCTCGGCAACGGCCGAAAGCTGGTCAGCCAGCAAGCGGCTGGATGAAGGTACGCCCAGTCCTGCGGAAAGGACGGTGATACGGCGGGTTTCCATGGCATTCTCCTGGTTCTCGTTCAGCATACATGCATATGCATCTACACTCCTGAACTGCCGGCGGCAGGGAACTATTCCCGGACACCAACTCCAGCCCACTGGATCAGAGCAGGACACTCCCCCGGATGCACGTGGTGGAATCACCGCCCACCCAGATGTCCCCGCCCTCAGCACTGACGTGGATGCGCCCGGACCGGCCCAGGACGGTCCCCTGCGAGGCGACGTATTCCTCCGGCGCCCTGCCGCTTGCAATGAGCCACTGGGCGGCACCAGCGTTGAAGCTGCCGGTGACCGGATCTTCCGCCATGGCATCACCAGGGAGGAAGGTGCGGACTTCGAAGTCGGTACCGGCGCCGGGCTCGTGGGGCCCGATGACGCCGAAGCGGGCAGCCGCAGCGCCTCGGCCAGCTGACGGCGCACGGCTGCATCCACCGGGCCGGAACGTGTCAGCGGCGGTGCCGCGAAAGCCAGCCTCCCGCCGTCGCGCTTTATCCGGACCAGCCCGGCGGCGCACTCCTGCACCAGGTGGCCGTCCGACTGGGGTACTCCCCCGGCCTGCAGCCAGGCGTGCGCCGATCCCAGCGTGGGATGGCCTGCGAAGGGGAACTCCTCGGTACCGGTGAAAATCCGGACCCGGTAATCCGCGAGGGGATCCTCGGGGGGCAGGAGGAAAGTGGTCTCCGAAAGGTTGGTCCAGTTGGCGAAGTGCTGCATTGTTGCCGTATCCAGCCCTTGGGCGTCAAGCACGACGGCGAGCGGGTTGCCGCGGTAGGCCTGGCCGGCGAAGACATCTACTTGGTGGAAGGGGCGGCTGCGCGGTGTCGGTTTCACCGGAGCAGGCTACCACCGGACAACGAAAGACCCCCGCCGCCTGAACCGGCGACGGGGGTCTTCTGATGCAGTTGAGGACTACTTTCCTGCAACCACGTCGAGTTCGATCACAGCAGCAACGTCAGCGTGGAGGCGGACGTTGGCCTGGTAGGAACCAACCGACTTGATGTGGGCGGGCAGTTCAACCTTGCGCTTGTCGATCTTGCCGAGGCCGGCGGCCTCAACAGCGTCGGCAACGTCGCCCTGCTTGACGGTGCCGAACAGGCGGCCGGACTCGCCGGCCTTGACGACCAGCTTGACCGGCTTTGCGGACAGTGCAGCGGCCTGCTTCTGAGCATCTTCCAAGGAAGCGTGCTCGCGGGCGGCGCGGGCAGCCTTGATGGACTCAACCTGCTTCTCGCCACCCTTCGACCAGGTCAGGGCGAAGTTGCGGGGCAGCAGGTAGTTACGTGCGTAACCATCCTTGACCTCGACAACATCGCCAGCAGCACCGAGACCGGTTACTTCGTGGGTCAAAATGAGCTTTGCCATGTTAGTTAATCCCTTCCTTAGCCGCGGCCAGCGCCGGAGTAAGGCAGCAGAGCAACTTCGCGGGCGTTCTTGATTGCCTGGGCGATCTTGCGCTGTTCCTGCACCGTGACGCCAGTGACGCGACGGGCGCGGATCTTTCCGCGGTCGGAGATGAACTTGCGCAGCAATGCTACGTCCTTGTAGTCGATGACAGTGATGTCAGCGGCCTTCAAGGGGTTGGACTTTGGTTTGGGCTTACGGAGTTCAGCCTTAGCCATCGTGGAGCTCCTATTCTATGGAGCCCGTGGATATTGATCCACGGGATGGTGGTGGTCCGACGGCGGCAGTACCCTGGGTGCCTTTCGGCACCCCGGCAGCCCCGCGCCGGGCCGTTGTTTGGGTTTTAGAAGGGAGGTTCGGAATCGGGGCCGTTGCCCCAGCCACCTGCATTGGAGACGCCGGGCGTAGCCCAGGGGTCGTCCTGTGCAGCCTGCTGGTTGCCGCCGCCCCAGCCTCCGCCGGCGTTGCCGCCCTGGTTTCCACCAGAGTTGCCGCCGCCGAAGCCACCGCCGCTGTTGCCGCCGCCGAAGCCGCCCCCACCCTGTCCGCCTGAGCGCTGGGTGCGGTTGACCTTGGCATTGGCGTAGCGCAGGCTGGGGCCGATCTCGTCGACCTCAAGCTCGATGACGGTGCGCTTTTCGCCTTCTTTTGTTTCGTAGGAACGGCTCTTCAAGCGGCCGGTAACGATGACGCGCATACCCTTGGTCAGGGATTCGGCAACGTTCTCGGCTGCTTCACGCCACACAGCGGCGCGGAGGAACAGGGTCTCCCCGTCCTTCCACTCGTTGGACTGGCGATCAAAGGTACGGGGGGTGGAAGCGATGGTGAAGTTCGCTACTGCCGAACCGGACGGTGTGAACCGCAATTCCGGGTCATTGGTGAGGTTACCGATGACCGTAATGGTGGTCTCGCCTGCCATCTACTGCCTCCTTGTTCGATCCTGGGTGAAGAGTGCGTGTCCTGCGGGGTAAAGAATGAAGAAAGGTGCTGAATTACTCAGCAACAACCTTCTGCTCTTCGGGGCGGGTGATCTTGGTGCGCATGATGGTCTCGTTAAGAGACAGCTGGCGGTCAAGTTCCTTGGCGGTTTCCGGCTTGGCGGTGAAGTTCACCACGGCGTAGATACCTTCGGACTTCTTCTTGATGTCGTAGGCCAGACGGCGACGGCCCCAGATGTCAACCTTTTCGATGGTTCCACCATCGTTGGTGATGACGTTCAGGAACTTCTGAAGCGACGGCTCAACGGTACGCTCTTCGACCTCGGGGTCGATGATTACCATCAATTCGTAAGGACGCATATGTGAACCCACCTCCTTTGGGCTAAGCGGTTACGGCATTTCCGTAACAGGAGGTTCATTTGCGATTCCGTGCGATGCCCCGCTTCCGGAACGGAGGCAGGACGCAGCACAGACTTCAATATCTTAGTGCATTTGGACCCGATAGGCGATTCGCGCTTGACTCAAGGTTAGTGGCGTGTTGCAGCACGTGCAGTCCGTGCCATGGGCTATGTGGAAAACCAGGCCTATCATCTGACGTATGCGTCGACCCCTGATGGCCTTTGGCATGGCGGCCCTGTTCCTGTCCGGGTGCTCGCCTACTTCAGCCCAACCCATGACGGACTCCGCCGCGGCACAGCTGCACTGGGGCATGCCGATTGCCGGCGACGAGTTCAACTACGCCGGGGCTCCGGACGCCGCCAAGTGGTCCGTGTACGACAGTGACGGCCACGCGGGGAACGGCATTCGCAGTCCCCGGCAGGTATTGGTGGATGGTTCCAAAATGGTCATCACCGGAACGCCGGACGGGACAACCGCCGGGATCAGCGCCAGGTTCGGCCTGCAGCAGTACGGCCGCTGGGAGGTCCGCGCGGCCGGTTCCGGTGACGATGAATACCATCTGGTGTCGATCCTGTGGCCGGACAGTGGAAATTGGCCTTGCGACGGCGAAATCGACTACGCAGAGACAACGGGCGACTGGAACCGGATCAGTTTCTTCCATCATTACGGATGTTCGAACTCGAAGACGTCCATTGCCAAGGCCCTCGACGTCAACGAGTTCCACAACTACGCAGTTGATTGGTCTCCCCAAGGCATCGTTGGCTACATCGACGGGGTGAAGTGGTTTGAAGACAACGACCCCGCCCACCAGCCTCCCGGTTCAATGCACCAGACGCTGCAACTGGACTGGTTTCCGGACAGCACTCCCAACGGACCCGGCGAGATGCGGGTGGACTGGGTCCGCGTTTATGCGCAGGGTACCCCCTCTACCTGACCCCTGAAGGGGCTAAACCCCCAACGTACGTAATGCGGCAGTCAGAGCTGCCCCTCCACCCCCGGCCCTGCCGAAAGCACGCCTTTCCCCACGTAGGAGGCGATACAAAAGGCGAGTACTCACTACCGGTGTTTACCTGCCCGGCCTCACCTACGCTCGATTCTGCCGGCGGCGTTTCACGGCCGGGGGTTTCGAATCCGTCTACGGGCACTGGGTGGATTGGCCCGGGCCGGAGCTGAATTCGGCCGACACCAATCAGACAGGGGAGGACTATGAGCACCAGGCGGGCGAAGGCACTGCACTTCGACATTCACGGCCGCGTCACGATCAGCGTCGACGCGATGGCCCCCACGGCCAGGCAGCTTCAAAGCATGTTGGCGTGTTTCGCCACCGATACCGAACGGCAGCCCGACATCATCGTTGACGACCAGCCGGAACCAATGCCCGATGCCGGTTTGGTCGAGCATGAGCTGGCGTATACCGACAACAGCGTGCGATTCCAGGCTGACCGGGTACAGGTGGTCAGGGATGCAGATCAGTGGCGCGTGCACGGGCCGGGGGAACTGTTGACTTCCGTGGTACCGGTTCTCGATGCCGCCATGATCGGTAAGGGAGCGGCGATGATCCATGCCGCAACCATGGCCTATAAGGGCCACGCAATCGCGCTGCCCGCCGCCGGCGGCACCGGCAAGACGAGCACCGCCGCCAAGTTGATGCGGCGTGAAGGGTGGTCGTTCATGGGCGACGACTGGGCATTCCTCGCAGAGGACGCGACGCTGCTCGGTTACGCGAAGCCCATGTTCATCAAGCCGCATCACCGCGCAATCTACCCGCACCTTTTCGAAGGAGCGCGCAAGCCGCTTGTACCTTCACGGTTCTCCGGGAGCATCGGACGCCTCACCACCGTGGTGCACCCGTTCGTTATCCGCTATCCGCGCCTGGCAGACTTCTCCCGGCGGTGGTCTCCCGAGCACAGGATGGTCACCCCGGAGGCCGCGTTCCCGGGCCGGAAAGTGACCACCTCGGCACCACTGGCCGCAGCCATCTATGTCGAGCGCTACGAGGGTTCACGCTCCCGGGTGGTCGAGAGGTCGCGGGACTGGATGGTGGACCGCATGATCGGCAACTTCCACATCGAGATGGCCGGCTTCTCGCAGCGGGTTGTGACCGGCCTGGCCGCCACATCCGTGGTCCCATGGCGCGAGCACTTTGCGGCGAAGGGGCTGGTCTTGAGTAAAGCCCTTGACGGGCGTCCCTGCCACCTGTTCCAAATCCCATCCGCCTACTCGGCGGACCAGGCATCGGACGATATTGTCCGGCACCTGGACGAGCTGCTTCCGTCGATCCTCGACGAGCAGGCCTAAAGGGGGACACCGTGGGCTACAGTACAGCAGACGTCACCGCGGTCGTCCCGGCCCGCAACGCGGAGCAACTCCTTCCGCGCTGCCTGGAAGCCCTGCGCCAGTCCGGTGTCGCCGAAATCATCCTGGTGGACGGGTTGTCCACCGACCGCACTGTCGAAATCGCCCGTGCGGCCGGCGCCCGGGTACTCAGCGACGAGGGGCGCGGCCTGCCCTGGGCCCGCACCCTCGGTGTCCAAAGCAGCAGCACCCGCTGGGTCCTGCTCGTGGATGCGGACGTGGTCTTCGGTGCCACGGGGGTCGCGGACCTTCTCATTGAGTTGGTGGAGGACGGATACGACGCTCTCCAGGCAGGCCTGGAGAGCGTCGCCGGCCCCGGTTACTGGGGGCAGGCCCTGGCGCACCACCATCGCACCGGACGCAGCCGCAACTGGTTCGGACTTGTCGCGACGCTCGTTGACCGGGACCTGATGCTGGGCCTTGGCTTCGACGACGCATTCAAGTCGGGCGAGGACATCGAACTGCGGTGGCGGATGCGGCAGTCAGGGATGAAGACCGGGGTCTCACAGCGGGTCATGGTTGAACACAGGTTTGCCGCAGACGACTTTGACTTCGCACTGGACCAGTTCCTCATGGACGGTACGGGACTTGGACGGATGGTCCGCAAGCATGGCTGGGGCGGTGCCAGGCTGGCGCTCCTGCCCGCTGCCGCGGCAGTCCGCGGCAGCGCACTAAGCCTCGCCTCAGGCCAACCGAAATGGCTGCGTTATTACATCGCCTTCTGCTGGTACAACTATGCGGGTATGGCGAGGGGTTTAGGTCGTGACGGCTGAACGTGAGCTCGTTCCAACGGATGCCCCTCCCGTCGTCCGGCACTCCCCCCTGCGAAGTTCGCTCGGACTCGTCCTGGCCAAGGCCGCCCAGACGGGCACGGGGTTCGCCTTCTGGGTGGTAGCGGCGCACGCGACGTTCGACCGCGAGGTGGGGCTTACGACTGCTGCGGTTTCAGCGGTGATGATTTGCACCCAGCTTGCCGTCCTGGGCACCGGATCCGCTGTCATCGTCTCGGTGGGACGGGGGGAGCCGCCCGCGCGGGTGCTGGACGCAGCGTTCGGCATCGTGGGCGTGGCAGGAACCGTGCTGGCCCTAGGCTACCTCGTGCTGGAGTTGTTCGTGGCGCCGGACACGGCCCCGATGTCCGTCCTCTTCTGGATGACATTCATCGTCGCCGCCGTCACAGGAACCATGTGTACAGTGCTGGACCAGGCGCTCGTAGCCCTGGGGCGCGGCAGCAGTGCGACGCTGAGGTACACCCTGGGCGGCATAGTCTCGCTTGGGGCCGCTGCAGTGGTGGCATGGCTGGCCCACGGCGCTTCGGCCGACGTCCTGATGGCCTGCTGGACTCTCGGCTCGGCCGCCTCCTGCATCATCGGAGCCATCCAGTTGAGAAGACTGGTCGGCTACCGGCCGCGTCCCTCCCTGCACCCTGCACGCGGGCGTTTGCTACTGAAGATGGGAATTCCAAACCAACTCCTCACCCTCACCGAACGCGCCCCCGGGCTGGTGCTGCCACTCCTGCTTGCGCACCTGGTGTCACCGGAGGTGGCGGCTTACTGGTATCCCGCCTGGATGATGGCCTGGGCTGCCTACACCGCACCAATGCTCATAGGCATCGTCCAATTCTCCGAGGGTGTCCGTGAACCAGCCCGTCTGGCGGCAACCACCTGGGCCAGTTTCCGTTGGTCCCTTCTGTTTGGTGGCCTCGCTGCCATGGTCCTCATCGTCCTGGCCCATCCACTGCTTCATCTGCTCGGTGACAGGTACGCCAATGCCTCCACCAGCACCCTGCGGTTGCTGGCCGCCGGGGTGGTGGCATATGCAGTGCTGCAGGCCTACAACTCCGTTTGCCGGGTTCTGGGCCTCTATACAGAATCCATTGCGGTCGGGGTGATCCTCGGAGCGGCCCTATGCTCCTCAGCCCTGCTGGCCGCCGGCAACGGCTCCAGCGCCATGGCCCTTGCGTGGCTGGTGGTGCTCTCCGTCGGGGCCGTCATCATCGGAATCCGGCTTATAGCTATTCTCCGCCGCACCAAAAAGGAGGCATCATGACCAGCACGCTCAAGGAGACCATCCGCCCCCAGGCGCGCTGGAAACCCCGCGACATCTGGTGCGCGGTGGCAGGCGCCGTATCGCTCGCACTTGCAGCGTGGGCCGCCTCCACGGTGGTACTGCCCGTCAACAGCGATGTGGGGCTCGTCGGCGTGCTGCCCTTCCCGTTCTGGGCGGGGGTCCTGATCCTCAACGTCGCCTTCGTCATGGCGCTGCGGGGGGATGCCGCAGGCCCCGCACGCAGCCCGGTCATGGTGTGGCTCCTGGTGGTACTGGTGCTCGTTCTCTTCGGCGCCGCAGTCTTCGTGACGGACGTACCCCGGGGTGAAGTCGCGTTCCGCCATCTCGGCATCGCGGACGCCCTGTCGCGCAATGTGGCGATCGACCCCAACATCGACGCGTACTTCAACTGGCCGGGCTTCTTCGCCCTCCTGGCGACCGTGCTCGGGGCCGCCGGGCTCGATCCCGTGACCCTTGCACTCTGGGCACCGGTATTTAATGTGGGTCTGTGGCTCGTGGGCGTGGCCGTGGTGACACGCTGCCTCACGAGCGACCCGCGACGGCGCTGGCTGGTGCTCTGGCTCTTCTGCCTCGGCAACTGGCAGGACCAGGACTACCTTTCCCCCCAGGCTTTCGGCTTCTTCCTCTACCTGGTAGTAGTGGCGCTGGCCCTCGGTCCGCTGGCCGCAAAGGCCCCGCCTTTCCGCGGCTTCCGGCGCGCCGACCTCGCAGCGTGGTGGCGCGGCCGGTACCCGGCCGAGCCCCGTCCGGGGTACCGGGTGGCTGCCCTGGCCGCAACCCTCCTGCTGATCGTGGTCATTTCTGCGAGCCACCAACTCACGCCGTTCATGGTACTTATCGCCCTCACCGCCCTTACCTTGAGCGGACGTCTCCTGCCCAGCAGGCTGCCCCTGATTGCCGGCGTCGTACTGATGCTCTGGCTCGTCTTTCCCGCAAGCACGTACCTCGTGGGACACCCGCCCCTGGCGGACGCAGGCTTGCAGACCGCCATTGACGCGAATGTCGTCGACCGGACGAACGGGACTGCCGGCCACGTGCTGGTGGTGCAGGTCCGGATAGCCCTCACCCTCCTGCTGTGGACCCTCGCCGCAATAGGAACGGTGCGCGACTGGCGCAGGCGGCGTCTTGACATCCGGGTGCTCCTGCTCACCGTCACCCCGGTCTTCCTTTTTCCCGCGCAGTCCTATGGAGGGGAGATGCTCATCCGCATATCGCTGTTCGCGCTCCCCTTCGTTGCGCTGCAGGCGTCTTCGGTCCTGCTTCCCACGAACATTGGATACAGGCCCTCTTCCCGGGTTGCGGGAGGCCTTATGCTCACCTGCCTGGTGCTTGCAGGGATGACCGTGACCGGCCGCTTTGGCAACGCTCAGTACGACGTGTTCACCGACGACGAGATAGCCGCCATCACCACCCTGGACCGCATGGCGCCCCCTGGCTCGGCCATCATCTCGGCTGCCCATCCAACACCCTGGCGCAACACGGACTACCTCGGACACCGCTACCGGACCATTGAGGACCTCTGTCCACCCGATTTGTCCGCCGCAACGTGCGGGCCAGTGGTCTACCACTACGCCAAGCACAATGCTGCCGGCAGCTATCTGCTCCTCATGAGTTCGGCGGAGTCGAGCCTGGTCCTCCAAGGTCAGACCACCCCAGGCGGATTCGATGAGCTGGAAGCCTGGCTCGATGCCCAGGACGGCGTTGAGCTCGCCTACAGCAACAACAACGCACGCGTATACAGGGTGGAGCCATGAACTTCCGAGAATTGAGCCGGCCTACGCTGGCGCTGGGCATTGCGGCCGTGGTGCTGTCCCTGGTCACGCTGATCGGGTTGCCGACACCGCTGCAGACGGTCGCCGCGATAGGAGTCCTCATCCTGCTCCCGGGCCAGGCGCTGGCCCGGCTTATCCCCACCACCGACGCCGCGCTTGGCGTGCTCCTCGTCCTGGGACTCGGCCTGGCCACGCTCACTGCGGTGTCCACGGCCATGTTCTACCTCACCGTATGGTCGTGGCAGGCGTGCGTCGTGGCAATGGCCGTCATTACTGTCCTCGCCTGCCTGGCGCGGGCACGGCAGGAGGTTGCATCATGATGGAGCTGGCAGGAGTGCTTGCAGCCGCCGTGCTGCTCGTTACCCTCGTAACCCTCGAGGTCCGGCGGCTTGGACCAGACACCGGACCAAACACCGGGCAAACCACCGGCCCTGCGGTCCAAAACCGGGCAAGGAACACCAGGATCGCCGTTGGTGTCATGTGGGCGGCCTTCCTGCTCCTCCTCCTGCCGCGCGTCCTCGGACTGCTTACGTGAGCCTGGGCCGCGCGGCGCGATGGTTGCTTCTCAGCGACCTCCACCTGGACGCGGGCGACGACGATCCCCGCCACCCGGGCAGGGTGTTGCCTGAGTTCATCCGCCGCCAGGTGCCGGCAGCCCCAGGCCCGCAGCAGCACCTGGTCTTCGTTGGTGACACCTTCGAACTCGCCGGGTTGAACGAGGATGAGAGCCTGGCCCGGCTTGAATCCATCCTCGCCCGGCACCCGGACACCTTCCGGGCGCTGGAGGCGTGCGCGGCGAGTGGCGTCCAGCTGCACTTCGTGTGCGGGAACCATGACGTGGAGCTGGCCCGGCCCGCCGTGGCCGGGCGGCTGTCCGCGCTGCTGGCGCCGGACGACCCCACACGGGTCCGGGTGCACCCGTGGCTCCTCTACGTCCCCGGCGTACTCGTAGCCGAGCACGGGCATCTGCACCACGCACTGCACCGGATACCCGAGGTGCTGCGCACGGCAGTCAACGGCACTGATGAGCTGGACTTGCCACCCCTGGCCGCCTGGCACGCCCAACCGACGGGATCGCGCTTGAACCGTGCCGGCGCCGTCGCCCGGGCCTGCCTGGCGTCAGAGCGCGCGGAACGCCGTATCCGCCGCCCCGAATACGACGAGCTGCTGCAGACCGAATCGCAGCGGCTCAGGCTCAATGGGACGGCAGTACGCGAGCTGGCACGCCTGTCCCGGTTCCGGACGGTGCAGGCGCTTCCGCTCACCGCAACCCGCATGGTGCTTGCGGCCACCGGACGTAATGCCAGGGGCGGGCAGGCTCCTGCTGCGGCAGCCCGGGTGGCTGGAATTCTTGACACGCACTCCTCCACAGTTGCCTGGTACATTTCCGCCCACACGCACCGGGCGCTTGAAGCGGCGCTGGAAACATCGTCAACCCGGTACATCAACACCGGCACCTGGTCCTCGGACATCCGTGGCCAGGGCCCGGATGTCCTGGACCGCCAGGCCTTCCCCTATGCGCTGATCGATGTGGCCGGGGACGGGACCACCAGCGGCGGGCTGCGGTACTGGAACCCGGACGGCCGCTGACCCCCCACCTTTGCAGTTTTGCAGCGCGGCAGATTGCTTTATGGCGCCGTGGGATGGCAGGCGCAGGGAACTGATGGATCTCCCAATAGGAAAGACCTCTTAGGTTTGCAGCAACCTAAGAGGTCTTTCCTGTTGGCGACGTAAACCTTGCCTAGAAATCCACGCTCATTGGACTTCCCTCCACACCGCACCCTGAGGAGTGGCGCTGGTCAGCTGGGTGGAGGAGGAGTGGGCCAGCCGGCGGCCACGCAGGTAGCCGGCCGAGGTGAAGGCCAACACCGCCAGGACCGAACCCGCACGCCCCAGTCCCATGGGGTTGTCGCCCCGGCTCCAATCACGGATTCCCGAGAACACCGCCCTTGGGAGGGTGCTGCGGACATAGCGCCGCTCGGGACCCAGGGCCCGCTTGTGCCCCACAACGTGGCTGACCTGCGCCTTGGAGAGACCCTCCGACCAGGACCTCGAGAGCATGTAGCGCACAGTCCCCCGCTCCTCCGGCACGTGATGCCGCACCAAGGCCGCGGGCTCGTAAACGATCCTGGAGCCGGGAGTGCCCATTGTGGAGCGGATGCAGATCTCTGTCTCCTCGCAGCCAAGCGGCAAGTTGCCCTGCCGGCCAAGCGCAATGTTGAAGCCGCCAACTTGCCGGAGGACGTCCAGCCGGAAGGACATGTTGGCCCCGATGAGGTTCCGGACTTCGGAGGCAACAGTGGGCATTCCCCGGTGGCTGCATCCTACGATCCAGTCCAGTTCCTCACCGAAGTAGCCCGGGCGGCCCCGGTCCCATACGGGCTCGACGCGGCCGCCAACGGCCAGCACATCGGGATCGTCGTAAAGGACCAGCAGGCGCTCCAGCCAGTTGGGCGTTGCCACGGCATCGTCGTCGAGGAAGGCCACGATGTCGCCCTCGGCCAGTCCAACACCTGTGTTACGGGCGCCGGAGAGGCCGGGAGGGCCTTCGCTCTGCACCACTGTCACGTCATCCACAATCGCCAGGAGCCGCTCGTACAGGTCCTCATTGTGGTCGACGACCACCAGGATCTCCTGGGGGGCCACCGTCTGGGCGCGGACAGACTCGATAACATCCAGCAAAAGGTCCCAACGGCGCTCGGTGTAGGCGCAAATCACGATCGACACGCTCGGACGGACAATACGATCCAACATGTCAGGCCCCCTGAACCAATGCAAGAATGCTCTGCGGGTCGGTTGGGGTCCGCGGAACGCTGACGTTGGCATAGGCGTACTTGACCCGACGGAGAGCTTCGGGCCGGGCGCCGGCCGTGGGTGCCTCCCACATGACGCATTCGTGGGCCAGCTTCCGCAGCACCCGCCAGCCGTCGCGGAACGTCTGCAGGTTGGACGCTCCGGAGATCCGGTCAAGTTCGATGCTGGGAACCTCCGCGATCCGAAGCCCTGCCCGGGCCGCCCGGACGATCAGCTCAGTCTCGATTTCAAATCCGTCTGATTCCAGCTGCAGGATCTCGAGGCATTCACGTCGAAACGCAATATATCCGTAGCAAAGATCGGAGTAATTGCTGTGCAGCACCGCATTGGCCAGCTGGGTCAGCGCCTGGTTGCCGGCTTTCCGCAACCGGGTGAGGTCTTCCGATCCCCCACCGGTGACATGGCGCGAGCCTTTGACGAAGTCATAGTCATGCTGGAGCGGGGAAACGAACCATCCGATCTCCTGCGGGTCCATGCTGCCGTCCGCGTCGAGCATGACAATGATGTCACCCGAGGCGGCGGCGAACCCTGATCGAAGGGCCACGCCCTTCCCCTTGCGTGGCTCATTGACAATGACAAGATTGTCGCGGATGGCCTGGGCTACCCCCACGGTGTTATCGGTGGACCGGCCGTCCACGATGATTACTTCATCAACGTAGGACGGCATCCTGCGAAGGACCCATGGAATGTTCCTGGCTTCGTTCAGTGTTGGAATGACGACGCTGACGGAGGCCTTACCGGGCTCCGCGCCCTGCATCGCTAGAGTTATTGGGAGCTGGATGGAAATGGACAAATACCTCACCACTTCATGACGTGTGCGGATAGTTACAATGAACCCGCCCGCTTGGAAGCCGAGCGCGACTTTGACGCTTTATCCGGTCATGGGTCTGGTCTCGGGCCCCAGCTCTCGTTAGCCTTTGACTCTGGCCGTGACGAAAGCCTATTTGGGCCTCTTTCGAGTGTCACCAGTAGCGAGTACTCAGTTTCTGCAGCCAGGTTCCCTGCAATAAGGCAAGTACAGGGTTATAGGACTGATGCGGATATTAGGTATAGGGGATATTGCGTTCCGCAGGCTTTTAAGTAGGGGGCGGGGCATCCAAATCTTCGTGATTCACCCTGGACAAGTGGTGCGAATGCGGCCACCGGCACCGCTGTCCGCGGGTCCCCGGGCGTCAGCGGCGGCCGGCGGCAAGGCTCCACCAGCGGAGGCGGAGCCTTGAGCGATTATGACCGCAATCTTGATGCAATCCAGCGGCAATTAGCGTGGCATAGGGTTTATATTCGCATGTATCGGCCCGCGCATTGGGGTGGCGGGGCCGGCATTTAATCCGGCAGTACAAGAAAGCGGTCTCCTTCTTCGACGATTGGGGACGCCATGCCGCTTGTGGGTCGAAACAAAGAAATTGACCGGATTCTTTCCGCGATCCGGGGGCCCAAGGAAACGGCCTTGGCAGTCATCGGCGGCCGGGGCATGGGCAAATCAGCCCTGTTATCCGGAATACGTTCCCTCTCCGATTACCGGACCGTCTTCCTGTCCCCCAGCGCCGCCGAGTCGGGCTGGCCGCTGTCCGGACTGACCGCCCTCCTGAATGAAATGGACGATCCGGTCCTTAACCGGGCCGCTGATGATCTGATGCGGTCCAGCGCGGAGGCAATGACGGTGCCTGCCGTGTCCGCCATGCTGCTCAGCAGCCTGCACCAGCGCCCATCATCGCGGACCATCATCGTGATCGACGACGCCGACGCACTGGATCCGGCCACCCAGTCAGTCATTGGGTTCCTGGCACGGCGGCTGGCCGGCACGGAGGTGGTGTTGATCGCCGGCATGCGGGAAGAACGTCCCGGCAGCCCGCTCAGCGGCCTTCCCGCGCTGCACCTGCGGTCATTGAGCCACAGCGACACGGTGCGCATGCTGGAAGGCCTCCCGACTGGAAGGACCACGACGGCGGCGGCCCACGCAGTTGCCGCAGCCACCGGCGGCAACCCGCTTGCCGCCGTCGAACTCCATAACCGTCTGCTGGCGAGGTACGACGATGGCAGGCATGCCCTCCCTGTCCCGCTGTCCACCCAAAGCAGCTTTGACGCAGAATACGCATCAGCAGTGGGGGCATTGCGCTCCGGCGCGCGTACTCTGCTGGACCTGCTCGCCCTCTCCTTTCACAGCGACGTCTCCACGATCGTGAAAATCCTCCCGGAGGTGTGGACTGCGACGGATGAACTGCTGACGGCCGGCCTGGTGAAGAGATCGGGACAACACCTCTGGATCGCGGACCAACTGCTGCGGGGCCATGTCTACGCGGCCATGCCGCCGGATGTCCGCACCGCCAACCACCTTGCCATGGCGGAAGCGGCACGGGACACGGATCGCCAAGGCCACAGCTGGCACGTGAGCTTTACCGCCTTGGACGTTCAGACTCCGTTCCAGCTGCTCCGCCACGCAGTGGACCTGGTCCGGGGAGGAGAAGTGCCTTTCGCCGTGGAGTTCATCGAGCGGGCCATCACCCTCAACCCGTCGGAAGCGGAAACGGCTGAACGCCTGACCGGCTTGGCCGAACTGCTCTTCACCCGCGGCGAATTGGTGTACGCGCGCCGCTACGTGGAATGGGCGCAGGGCGTAACGCGCAACCCCGCCCTGATCCTGCGGCTGACCGGGCTGTCCTTCGAAATCCAGTTCGTCCAGGGCGCCGCCGTGCGGTGCAGCATGGTGCAGCGGCTCGTGCAGGAGTTCGGCCAGCACCATCCGGAATATTCAGCGGGTTTGCTGGCCGTCGGCGCCCTGTATTACGCGGAGCGTTGGGAGCTGAAAGAGGCCGCTGAGCTGCTGCGGCAGGGCGGCGCATTCCGCGGCTCCGCATCCGTGCAACACCTGGCCATGGCCGAGCACGCCAAACTCCTGCTCGAATCCCTCAGCGGCACGAGGCCCAACCCCGCGCGCAGGCACGAGCAGGCAGGCGGGCACGAGCAGGCAGTCCGGCACGAGCAGGCAGGCGGCCACGCCCGGCAGGGCAGCGCCCGGCCGGCGGGCCTCCTGCTGCGCGGCCGGGCACTCACCTATGCCGAGCAGCACGAAAGCGCACGTGAAGCCTTCGCGATGCTCAACGGCTCCACCGCACCGGAGCACGCCAACTGGCGGCACACTGGAGCCCTCATGGCCATTGATAATGAGATCCGGGCCGGCAATGTGGGAGCGGCCGTCAGGCTGATCGACGAACTTGAGCTGTCCGAACCCGGGATGAATTACCACCGCGGGACGCGGCACCTGTTCCGGGTTTGGCGTGCCTATTCCCTGGGTGACGACGAACTCGCGCGCACCGAGGCCAGTGAAGCGCACCGTTATGTGCAGGCCGGCGGCCATCCTGCCCTGACGGCACAGCTGGCGGGCTGCCAGGGCCACTTTGCCCTCCTGCGGGGTGATCTGGCGGAGTCTGTTGCCCAACTGTCCAGGGCAGCCGAGATTGGAACGGGGCTGGGCAATCCAACCCTGCTGCGCTGCGAGGCGGACCTGGTGGAGGTTCTGGTCCGCCTGGGCCGGCACCGCGAGGCCACGCAGGCACTGCAGCGGCTCGAAAGCCGCTCCGTGGGGCTGCGCTCACCGTGGCTGCTGATGGTGGTTGCCCGGAGCCGCGCCATGCTTGCCGATGGCGAGCAGTCCCTGCAGCTCTTCGGCCAGGCGCTGGAGGACAGGAACGGGAACAGGCTTGAACGGGGCAGGACCCTGATGTGTTACGCGGAACGGCTGCATGCCTTCGGCCGGCTGCGCCACGCTCGGGAGGCCTTGCTTCGGGCCAAGGTGATGTTTGATGAGGCCGGGGCAGATGCCTGGACGCAGCACGTGGACGCCCTTCTGCTGGACGAACGGTGGGAGCCCGCCCGCCCGCAGGGTAATCCGTCGATGCTGCTGCTCGCAGACCATGAGCGGTCGCTGGCCATGATGGTGGCCCGGGGCATGCGCAACAAGGAAATAGCGGCCACGCTGTATGTTTCCGTCCGTACGGTCGAAGTACGCCTCACGGCCATCTACCGGAAGCTCGGCGTCGAGTCCCGGGCACAGCTGACCGCCCTTGCTGCCGGCAAGGGAACCACGGCTGCGCAGCCGTACGTCCTGCCCGTCCTGTAAGTGCGCAGCTACCCGCAGTTTCCACATGGTTCTCGGGCGGAACCCACAACGCTTTCCAGGTCCAACCGGAGGATACGGGCCGGAGAATATCCTTGTGCCACGTTGGGAGGACGTCAGGCACGGCCGGAAAGGTACAGCATGGAGCGGACCCCAGTAACGACCCCCCGGCAGACTGCTGCCTGAGTGTTCACGTGAGCGAACTGATCCTGGTAAGTGCCAGCGGCCTGGCGCGTGAAGTGCTGGCCATGGTCCGCAGCAGCGGCCAGTATGACGTCGTTGGGCTGCTCGACGATGACAGGGAGATGGCCGGTGTCACGGTGGACGGCGCTCCCGTCCTCGGCAGCATTGATGATGCGGTGAACTACACGCACGCCTTCTTCCTGGTGTGCATCGCCGCGAGCAAGGAACGCGAGGCGGTGGTGTTGCACCTGGCCTCCCTCGGGATCGGCGAGCCGAGGTACGGCACTGCCGTGGATCCTTCAGCCCAGTACCCGGAAGGCTGCCGGGTGGGGCGCGGCAGCATCCTCCTGCGCAACGTGACCCTGACGGCCGCCGTCACCCTGGGTTCCCATGTGGTGGCCATGCCATCGGTCACGTTTTCCTACGACGTGGATGTATCCGACTTTGCGACGTTTGCCGCCGGCGTTTCGCTGGGGGGTGGCGTCAGGATAGGCAAAGGCGCCTATCTCGGCTTGAATTCGAGCGTCCGGGAACGAAAGTCGGTGGGAGACTACGCAACGATCGGCGTGTGCGCGGGGGTGCTCAGCAATGTTCCCGACGGCGAAACCTGGGTGGGCGTGCCGGCCCACGAAATTGACCACGGAACGTTCAGCTACGGCAGGATCCGTTAGCGCTGCGCGGCAGTCCGGAAGAACAGTTCCGTCACGGCGGCGAGGCGGTGCGGATCTTCGACCCCGCACAGCTCCCGCGCTGAGTGCATGGACAGCAGCGGCACACCGACGTCCACCGTGCGGATCCCCAGCCGGGTTGCGGTGAGCGGCCCGATGGTGGAGCCGCATGGCACCACGTTGTTGGACACGAATTCCTGGTACGGAACGCCGGCTTCGCGGCAGAGCCGCGCCCAGAAGGCGGCTCCAAAGGCGTCGGTCGCGTAACGCTGGTTGGCGTTGATCTTCAGCAGCGGGCCGCCGTTCAGCACGGGGTGGTTGGCGGGGTCGTGCCGCTCCGGATAGTTGGGGTGGACCGCATGCCCGGCATCGGCAGAGAGGCAGAACGACGCCGACAGGGCCTGCCGCCGCTGGCTCACCGTTGCGCCCAGGCCGTCAGAGATCCGTACCAGCACGTCCTCGAGGATGGGCCCGCAGGCCCCTGAGCGGGAGTTGGAGCCGATCTCTTCGTGGTCGAAAGCGGCAAGGACAGCAATCGGGCCGGCTTCAGCTGCGGTCCCCGCATGGGCGGCCAGCGCCGCCAGGCCGGCGTGGGTGGCTGAAAGGTTGTCCAGCCGCCCTGATGCGAAGAACTCCCCCTTGCCCCCGAAAACCGCAGGCGCCTGCGTGTCTGCAATAACGACGTCGTACCCGCCAATCTGCCCCGGATCAACGGATGCGCCGGCAACGGACGCCGCCAGCACACCCAGCAGGTCGGAGTCCGTTGGATTCCCCAGCCCCCACACCGGGTTCATGTGGCGCTGCTTGTCCAGGGTCAGCCCCTCGTTGACGGCCCGGTCCAGGTGGATGGCCAGCTGCGGGAAGCGAAGCAGCGGCCCGGTGGCCGTAAGGTGCTCGGTGCCGTCAAGCAGCACCAGCCGGCCCGCGAGCCGCAGCTCGCGGTCCAGCCAGGAGTTCAGCAGGGGGCCGCCGTAGATCTCCACCCCGGCCTGGAGCCAGCCGTGGGCACCGGTGGTGGGCTTGGGCTTGAGCTTGAACGACGGCGAATCGGTGTGCGCGCCCAGGATGTTGAATCCCGTGGATGGTCCCGCACCTTCGGGGACCACCCACGCGATCAGGGCGCCGTCACGGATGATGAAGAACGAACCGGGCCCGCCCTCCCACGGCTGTAGCTCATCCAGGCGGGTGAACCCGGCTTCCTCCAGCCGCCTGCCCCCCTCATGCGCAGCGTGGAAGCTCGACGGCGAGGCGCTGACATAGGCGCCAAGGTCCTGGATGTGGTCTGCGGCAGAGGAAGGCAAAGGCATGGTCCCGAGTCTAGCGAAGCGCTTACTCGGCAGGTGCCGATGCAGCCTCGGCTGCCACGGCCGGCTGTCCGGCGGTGGCCGGGCCCTTCCCGCGGTAGCGCAGGACGCCCACCACCACCACGACGGCGGCCAGGGCAAGCGAGAGCAGCAGGGACTCCCTGGTGGATTCGACGATCACCATGCCGATCAGCAGGGCCACGATGCTGATGATCGCTGCCCAGGTGAGGTACGGGAAAAGCCACATCTTCAGCTGCAGGTCCTTCGCTGCCGCTCCCATCCGGCGCCGCAGGACCAGCTGCGAGGCGGAGATGACCAGCCACACGAACAGTGCGATGGCACCGGAGGTGTTGACCAGGAAGAGGAACACCGTGTCCGGGGCAATGTAGTTCAGGCCCACCGTGACGAAGCCAACCACCGTGGAGGCGAGGACGGCGGCAGCGGGGACGCCCCGGCGGGAGATGCGGGTCCAGGCACGCGGTGCGTCACCACGGGTGGACAGGGAGAACAGCATGCGGCTGGCGGTGTAGAGGCCGGAGTTCAGGCAGGAGAGCACGGAGGTCAGCACCACGACGTCCATGATGGTTCCGGCGCCGGGGATGCCGAACAGTTCGATGACCGCTACGTAGGGGCTCTTGGCCACGGAGGCCGAGTTCCATGGAAGCAGGGTGACCACCACGGCGATGGAGCCGATGTAGAAGACCAGGATGCGCCACACCGTGGACTTCACGGCCTTCTTGACGGCGTCCACCGGGTTTTCGGATTCGCCGGCGGCAATGGTGGCGATTTCGGCACCAAAGAAGGAGAAGACCACCACGAGGATTCCGGCCAGGACAGCGCCCGGACCATTGGGCATGAAGCCGCCGTTGTTGATCAGGTTGCTCAGGCCGGGGGCCGGGACACCGGGGATGAGTCCCAGGATTGCGGCGGCGCCGAAGATCAGGAAGAGGATGATCGCTGCCACCTTGATGGAGGCGAACCAGAACTCGAACTCGCCGTAGGACTTCACCGAACCGAGGTTGGTGAGCGTCAGCAGCACCATGAGGACCAGGGCCCAGACCCACTGGTCAATGCCCGGCACCCACCGGTGCATGATGGCCGCACCTGCGGTGGCCTCGATGCCCAGGACGATGATCCAGAACCAGGCATAGAGCCAGCCGATGCTGAACCCCGCCCAGCGGCCCAGTGCCTTGTCCGCGTACGTGGAGAAGGAGCCGGTCTCCGGGTTTGCCGCGGCCATCTCCCCCAGCATGCGCATGACGAGGATGACCACCAGGCCCGCGGCGGCATAGGCGACGAGGATGCCGGGGCCCGCCTGCTGGATCGCGGCGCCCGAGCCGACGAAGAGGCCTGCACCAATGACGCCGGCGATGGCGATCATGGACAGGTGCCTGGGTTTCAGGGACTTTGAGAGTTGCTGGTCAGCATGCATGGAAGCGCCGTCCTGTTGGGGGAATAGCAGAGGTTGAGCGGGTGCCGTGGCGGGCCACCGGGGACCGTGTGGTGCACCACATCGTCGTTTCACCCTAGGTCCGCCATTATGCGCCGTGCTTTGTGCACTCCAACAGACCTGGTTGCGCCCAACAGGACGTGACTCCAAGCAGGAACCGTCAGGGGCAAATAAAGTTTCCTCACAGGCACTTTTGTAATGTGCCGGAAACCACGCGCCGTTCGTTCCCTGCTGGGAGGGTGCCGGGGTTTTCCCCTAGACGTCCCGCCGTTTCAGCAGGACTGCGGCGAGCACGACGGGGATGACCACCCAGCCGCCGAGGACCAGGGCCGCCTGCCAGGCTTCCAGTGTGTCGGGAACGTGCTGGGCGGCCGTCAGCGGCTCAACCGTGTTGCCCGGCAGGTACTTCCGGGCCTCCTTGAAGAAGTCCCCGGGGATGAGCTGGAAAGCGATGGGCGCCACGAAGAAGATACCCACCAGGCTCATGATGCCGCCGGCGGAGTTCCTGATCAGCGTGCCGAGGGCCATGCCGATGGCGGCGACGGCCGCCACGTAGATGCTGTTGACCAACAGGAGCTTCACCGACTGTGAGCTGCCGGGATCCAGCGTGAGGCCGTAGTTGTCCAGAATGGGCACGGCCACCAGTGCGGCCATCCAGGTGGACACAGCGGTAACCACGAACGATGTCACCATGACCACCACGAGCTTTGCCGCGAACGCAGGCAGCCTCCTGGGCACGGCGGCAAAGGTGGACCGCGCCATCCCCGTGGTGAATTCCGAACTCATGAGGAGCACGCCGAGGGACCCCAGGATCAGCTGGGCGAAGGCGATGCCGGAGGTGGGCACACCGACGGCAAGGTCGCCGCCCTGCGATGCCATCCGGGCTGCAGCCTGCGGATCCCGCGTGGCGGCATCCGCGAACTGGCCGGTCCCCCACGCGGACAGGGCACCGAACCCGACCATGACCACCACGGTGGAAGCGAGCAGGATCAGCGTGGAAAGCAGGGTGCGGAACTTGATGACTTCCGAGTTCAGCACCCGGAGGAACGTGGGGCCAGGCAGGGAGCGGCCGCCGTTGCGGACGTTGCGGCTTCCGGCGGATGCTGCAGGTTCGGGCGAGGACGTGGATTCAGTGGCCATTGCGCTCATTACTTGCTGACCTCCGCAGCGGGAAGGGAGTGGTATTCGACGTCGTCCTTTGTCAGTTCCATGTAGGCCTCCTCGAGGCTGGCGACGAGCGGCGTGAGTTCGTAGACCATGACCTGGTTTTCCAGGGCAGCTGCGGCGATGGTTCTGGGCTCCAGGCCCGTCACTTCGAGCAATTCCCGTTCGGGGACGTCGATGGAGGCTCCCCGTGCGGCGAGAAGCTGGTGGAGCCGGTCAGGTTGATCCGTGCGCACGCGGACCCGGGACTGGCCCTTGCCGGTGATGATGTCGCGGATGGGTGCGTCGGCTATCACGCGGCCGCGACCAATGACGATCAGGTGGTCCGCGGTCTGCGCCATCTCACTCATCAGGTGGCTGGAAAGGAACACCGTGCGTCCCTGCCCCGCGAGGTAGCGGACCAGGTTCCGCACCCAGACCACGCCTTCCGGGTCCAGTCCGTTGACGGGTTCGTCGAGGATGAGGGTCTGCGGGTCCCCCAGCAGGGCCGCGGCAATGCCCAGCCGCTGGCCCATTCCCAGGGAGAAGCCGCCGGCCTTCTTCCGTGCCACCGCGTCGAGCCCCGTCATTTCAATGACCTCATGCACCCGGGACTTGGGGATGCTGTGGGTGGCAGCCATGGCCAGCAGGTGGTTGTAGGCACTGCGGCTGGTATGGACGGCCTTGGCGTCCAGCAGTGCACCCACTTCGCGCAGGGGCGCCTTGTGCCGGACGTACGGAAGGCCGTTCACGGTGACAGATCCCGACGTCGGCCGGTCCAGCCCCATGATCATCCGCATGGTGGTGGACTTTCCTGCGCCGTTCGGGCCCAGGAAGCCGGTGACTTGCCCTGCCCTGACGGTAAAGCTGACACCGGTTACGGCGGTTTTGGCACCGTAGACCTTGGTCAGCCCGTTTGCCTCGATCATGGAGAATCCTTTGCACGGCAGCGCGCGGCTGCGGACGGTGGTTGGTGGGTGTTCATGCCCTACGCTACCGACGCCGGGGCAGGTTTTTCCGGGAATCAGGGATGATTCAGGGGCGAATCAGGGTTGGCCGCCTGCCGCCACTACTGGTCAGCGGCGCGGCGAGTAGTACGTCAGGGCCCGTGGCCGGATCCGGTAGGACACACTGCGGACTCCGGCCAGCGCTTCTCCATCCACTGCCAGCGCCATGGGCGAACCGCCGGCATCAATCCTGACCTGCGTGGCCTCCCGTAGATGGGTAATGCTGGAGCTTGCCACCGTCCCGGTCAGCACGGACCAAAGCAGTCGCACCCGCGCAAAGGATTCATCGGCGGTAATCATCCGCACATCCAGCACGCCGTCATCCATCACCGGCCGGAAAAGGGGTGCATGGTCCCGGGGGTAAAACCGTCCCCGGCCCAGATAGGCGATCCACACCTTGTGCACCACTCCGTCCACGGACAGGGTGATGGGGGTGCCCGCAGCAAAGGTCCTGAACATCGCCACGACGCCGGCCAACGGCTTCCCCAGCGCCGGCTGCAGGTGCTCGCGCCGACGCACGAAGTTCGGGTACAGGCCGATGCTTGAGGTGTTGAGCATGACCATTTCGGATACCTCGGGGCTTCCCGCCAGGCCACGTTCCGCAGTGACCACACCGATGTCAGCCAGGGCCGCTTCACCTTTTCCCGCCGCTTCCACGGCATCCTTCAGGCTTCCTGTCCCCGCGTCGCGGGCAAAATGGTTCAGGGTACCCCCCGGCAAAACCAGCAGGGGGATGGAACGTTCGACGGCGGCGGCGGCCGCCGCTCCGACGGTTCCGTCCCCGCCCCACACGCCCAGGGCACGGGTGCCGGGGAAATCAGCGGTGGCGGCAATCCGCTGCAGCAGGTCCTCATCCGGCTGCACAGTGTTTATATGCGCCATGGGAAATACTTCTTTGAGCGCCGAGGCGGTTTCTTCCTTGAACGATCCACCCAGAGTGTTGACCACAATGCTCAAGCCCTCGCCGTCCGGCAGTTCGGGTGCACTGGTCCAGGCCCTCGTGGTCTGCGGTATCGGCGGACGGACCGGCCACCAATGCCGGGTCACCAGGGCGGCGCCGGCACCCAGCGCTGAACCGAAGAGGACGTCCGAGGGCCAGTGGGCACCGGTGTGCACCCTTGAATAGGCAACTCCCAGGGCGGCGGGAGCCAGGGCGGCACCCACGGCGGGGCGAACAAGGCCGGCGCCGACGGCAAACGCTATGGCAGACGCTGAATGCCCCGACGGCATGGAGGAGCTTGTGGGCTGCGGATGCACGAAGCGGAAGACCGGCAGATGTTCGGGGAGCGGGCGGGTCCGGGGGAGCAGCGTTTTGAACACCACGTTGGTGACGGCGGATGCCACCCCTTGGGCGAGGAGGCCATGCAGTGCGGCCCTCCGCGTCCTGCCTGGAAAGAGCGCCAGGACGGCCGCCGCCCCCATCCACAGTTTGCCCTTGTTCGCCGAGGCTGAGAGCCGGCGGAAGAACACGTCATGGTTGCCGCCCGGCAGGTTGGATACATGCTTGAGAAGGTATCTATCGAGGCGGCTGATCCAGCTTCGTCCCCGCGGCCGTGCACTTAGCATGTGATCACCCTAACCCCAACGGCTACTCCCGCTCGGCGGCTTGCTCCTCCGTCCGCAAGGGCCTGGCGGCTCCGGCCAGGAGCAGGGCCACCAGGATGGGCGCCATGATGGCCAGCAGGGCGGTGTGGATGCCGGTGAGGTCACCGAGGTAACCCAACAGCGGCGGTCCGGCGAGGAAGGATATATACCCGAGCGTGGATACGACTGAAACCCGAGCGGCGGAGTGCTGCGGGTCATCGGAGGCAGCGGACATGCCCATGGGGAAGGCCAACGCGGCACCAACGCCCCACAGGGCCGCGCCGATGCCGGCGAGCCAGATGTTGGGGGCCAGCACAAAGAGTCCCAGTCCGGCAGCTGCCGCGGCCATGCTGGCGCGCAACACGGCGACCCGTCCGTACCTGTCGATGACGCGGCCGCCGAGGAACCGCATTGCCGTCATGGCCAGGACGAAGAGGGCGAACATGAGCGCACCGGTTGACTCGGAGGCCGCGAGTCCGTCCACCGAGGCCTTGGCAATCCAGTCGTTGCCCGCGCCTTCAGTGAGCGTGGCGCCCAGGACAACCACTCCGATCAGCAGCGTCCTGCTGTCCCGCCAGGCGGAGGGTCCCTTGGCCGGCTTCAGTTCCCCTTCGGCGGTGGCCGTCGAGATGTGCGGAAGGAAGAAGCGTGGAACCACCAGGGCCACAAGCACCACCACCGCGGCAATCACCAGGAGATGCAGCGGAAGGTCGATGCCCAGGGTGGAAAGCCCTGCACCCACGAGGGCTCCAACGAATGCGCCGCCGCTGAAGGCCGCGTGGAACTGGGGCATGATGGTGCGGCGGAGCTTATGCTCCACATCGGCCCCTTCGATGTTTTGAGCCACGTCCCAGAGCCCGATGCCAATGCCGAAGAAGAACAGCGACACCGCCGTTCCGGGAATGGACGTGGCTGAGAGTGACAGGGCAATGCCCACGCCGGCCGCCGCAGCCAGCAGGCCGGCAAAGCGGACCGTGTTGGCGGTACCGATCCTGCCCACCACCAGCCCGGCGGTGGGGAGCGCCAGCAGGGAGCCCACGGCCGTGCACAGCAGCAGCGTGCCCATTTGGCCGGACGTGATGTGCAGCGTTTGCGTGACGGCAGGTATCCTGGCCGCCCAGCTGGCGAAGACCAGTCCGTTGATGCCGAAGACCACGAACGTGGCTGCGGCGGCGGCCCTCAGGCCGGCCTGCTGTTCGGTGCCGGTATTGGTGCTCATACGCTCACTACTTCCACAGAGTATTTTTCGAGTTCGGCTTTGTCCCTGGCGCTGAATTGCCGGTCCGTCACGATCACATCCACCCGGTCCAGGCCGGCGACGAGTACCCGGGCATTGGCCTGCCACTTTGCTGCTGAGGCGGCCACCACCACGCGTGCCGCAGATTCCAGGCCAGCCTTCTTGACCGCCGCATCGTCGAGGTCGTGGGCCAGCAGGCCGTCGTGGAAATCCACGGCGCAGGGCGTGACCACCGCGGTGTCAAAACGCAGTGACCTGATATTGGACTCGGCCAGGGGCCCGCGGAGACAGAGTTCGCCGGGCACCACGCTTCCGCCGGGAAGCAGCAGGGCTGGGCGGGCACCCCCGGCACTGTCCCCGCCGGCGGCAGCGTTGAGGGCCTGCAGGGACATCGGCATCAGGGTCAGTTCCCGGCCAAGCGCGGCCCGTGCCACCTCCGTCGCGGTGCTGCCGCTGTCAAGCCAGACGTGTTCGCCCTGGACCAGCAGGCCGGCCACCGCAGCTGCGATGCGCTTCTTGGCGTCCCGGTCCTCCAGCTCGCGCTGTCCGTAGCCCGGGTTCTGCCCATGGCCGATCAGGCTCCTGGCACCGCCGTGGACCCTGCGGAGGACGCCATGGCCAGCGAGTACTTCGAGGTCCCGGCGGATGGTTGCACCGGAGGCGGCGCAGGCCTGCATCAGGTCTTCGACGCTCACCTCGGGCTGCCGCCGGAGGATTTCGGCAATGGTTCGGTGCCGTTCGTCGGTCTTCATGAGCAAATGCTAACAGTCAATGATCATTTGCTCAGTAAGAAGGAGAGATACCCTGCTTGCTCCATCAGTTACGGCTGCTGATCCATCGGTATAACAGCCATATCTGATGGAGCAACCTCTCAGCGGGCCCGCTGCACCCTTTGTTCGTCCCATACCGGCTCGGCGGACTCGTACACTTTCCCGTCGGAGCCGAACACCAGGAATCTGTCGAAGGTCCGCGCGAACCAGCGGTCGTGGGTGACCGCCAGGACGGTTCCTTCAAAGTGGTCAATGGCCCGTTCCAGTGCTTCAGCGGAATGCAGGTCAAGGTTGTCCGTGGGTTCGTCCAGCAGCAGCAGGGTGGCGCCGCTGAGCTGCAGCAGAAGGATCTGGAACCGTGCCTGCTGCCCGCCGGAGAGGGACTCATACTTCTGTTCCGACTGCCCTGCCAGTCCGTAGCCGTCCAAGGCACCGGCGGCTGCCTCCCGGCCAAGGCCGGAACGGTGTTCATCGCCGCGGTGCAGGATTTCCAGCAGGGTCTTGCCCAACAGGTCGGGACGGACGTGGGTCTGGGCAAAGAAGCCGGGCCGGATCCTGGCCCCAAGTTTTACGGTGCCTTCGTGCGGCACGTCCGCGATTTCAACATCGGAAACCGGCAGGTGCTCGCGTTCGGGGTCGGTGCCGCCGGTGGCCAGCAGCCGCAGGAAGTGTGATTTCCCGGAGCCATTGGAGCCCAGCACGCCCACGCGGTCGCCGAACCAGACCTCCGTGGAGAAAGGCTTCATCAGCCCCGTCAGTTCCAGCTGCTCCGCCACGATGGCACGCTTCGCGGTCCGCCCGCCCTTGAGCCGCATCTGCACGTTCTGCTCGATGGGCAGCGCCTCGGGCGGCCCCACCTCAAGGAACTTTGCCAGGCGGGTCTGGGCGGCGTGGTACCGGTTGGCCATATCGGAGCGGAAAGCGGCCTTGTTCTTGTACATGTTGACGAGTTCCTTGAGCTTGATGTGCTCCTCGTCCCAGCGCTTCCGCAATTCCTCGAACCGTGCATTCCGGTCCGCCCGCGCTTCCACATAGGATCCGAAGCCGCCGCCGTGGATCCACGCGGCGGCCCCGTTGATGCCGGGTTCCAGGGTGACAATGCGCCCGGCGGCGTTGTTCAGCAGTTCCCGGTCGTGGCTGATGAAGAAGACGGTCTTCCTGGACTCATTCAGCTTCTCCTCCAGCCAGCGCTTGCCGGGCACGTCAAGGTAGTTGTCCGGCTCGTCCAGGAGGAGGAGATCGTCCGGGCCGGCGAACAGGGCTTCGAGCACCAGCCGCTTTTGCTCGCCGCCGGAAAGGGTCGACGCCGGGCGGTGCTGTGCGCGGTCAAAGGGCAGTCCCAGCGCGGCCATGCAGACCTCATCCCAGACAGTCTCGACGTCGTAGCCCCCGGCGTCCCCCCAGTCCACGATGGCCTGGGCGTAGCGCATCTGGGTGGGTTCGTCGTCGTGCTCCATCATGGCCAGCTCGGCATCATCAACCTCGCGGGCGGCGGCAGCCAGCGCCGGGGGAGCGGCAGACACCAGGAGGTCCCGGACGGTGGAGCCGTCCCGTACCTGCCCCACGAACTGGCGCATGATGCCCATGTTTCCGGAGCGTCCAATGACGCCCTCGTCCGGGACCAGGTTGCCGGCGATGATCCGGAACAGCGTGGTCTTGCCCGTGCCGTTGGGCCCAATCAGGGCGGTCTTGGTGCCGTCCGGAACCTTGAAGGTCACCCCGTTCAGGAGCTGGGTACCGTCGGAGAGGAAGTAGTCGATGCCGGAAACGTCAATATGGGCCACACCGTCAATCCTCCCACGGCCGTCCCTAGCCGGCGGCGGTGAGGAACTGCTTCAGCAGGGGACCGGAGGTGGTGGCGCCCAGGCCGCCGTCCTCCACGAAGACCGCCACGGCCAGGTCACCGTGGACCGCCACGATCCAGGCGTGGGTCTTTGGCGGATTCTCGGTGCCGAACTCAGCGGTTCCGGTCTTCGCCCCCACTGGTGCCCCGGGAACGCTGGAGAGGAAGCCTGCGTGGCCTGACGTGACCACGGCCCGCATCATGTCTGCCAGCGACGCGGCCTCTGCGGCCGTGATCGGCTTGTCAGAGGCCGTGGAGGGTGCCTCGGCCGTGGCGGTGGCGGACGGTGCGGCGGCGGGAGCAGTGGAGCCGGCCGTGGTTCCGGCAGCTGGCGCCCCGGCGTCGGCGTTGAGGACCAGTTGCGCGGAGACGGGGGCGCCCTTGGCCACCGAGCCCGCCATGATGGCCGCGGCCAGGGGCGAGAGCAGTACCTTGCCCTGGCCGATCATGGACGCTGCGTGTTCGGTGCCTTGGGCCTGCCCCGGAACGGAACCGAGAAAGGCTTCGGCGCCGAGTTTCGGCGCCTCGACCGCAACACCCATGGATGTGGCAGCGGCTTCAAGCTGGCCCTGCGACACCGCGTCCCGCTGGGAAATGAAGGCCGTGTTGCAGGAGTGCGCAAAGGCGTCCCGCAGGGTCACTGCCCCCAGGGAGGCCTCCGGGTACCCTTCGGAGTTCTTGAAGGTCCGCCCGTCCACGGTGAGCGTGGGGGTGCACTGGACCGTGGAGTCCGGCGTCATCCCGTTGCGGAACATGGCCAGTGAATCCACCATCTTGAAGATGGAACCCGGGGCGTACTGCCCCAGCATGGCGGTGTTGTAGCCGTTGCTGCCCGGTCCGGAAGCCGCTGCCAGCACGGCGCCGGTGGAAGGCCGAAGGGCCACGATGGCTGAGGCCGGCCCCACTCCCTCCAGGGTGCTCTCGGCCAGGGTCTGCAGCCGCGGATCAAGGGTGGTCTTCAGCGGCGTCCCCGGCTTGGGTTCCACCTGGAAGAGGACGCGGCGGGGGTCGGTGCCGGCGGATTGGATTTGTTCGCGCGTGAGGTCGGCGCGTTGGGCACGGATGACCACGGCGTCTGATCCGCGGAGCTGTTCGTCGTATTGCTGCTGGAGCCCGCCGATGCCCGTGACATCACCGGGAGCCAGGCCACCATCCGAAGCTTCGATCTGTTCGGCGGTGGCTTCCCCCACCGAACCGAGCACGGCACGGGCAAAGGTCCTGCTCGGCGCCAGGGGAATCGATGCCGGGATGCCGCGCGCGCCCGGGATGGCGCTGATCTGCTCATCGGAGACGGTCCGGCCTTCCTGACGGAGGGTGATGGCGCGAACAAAGGCCTGGGCACCGGCCGCCTTGACCTGCTGCACGTAGGCGGCGGGATCCACCCCTACAAGGGCCGCCAGTTTGCCGGCGGAATCGGCAGGGTCCGCGCCGCCCAGTTGGGGCTTGTCGATGCCCACGTCCACCACGGGACGGTAGGTCACCAGCGGGACGTCCCCGGCGCCAAGGATGTCGGCACGCTGGGGCGACTGGGATCCCTTGGTCACAATTTCGCTGTCCCCGAGGCCAGGCGCCAGGAGACCCGGATTCCAGACGGTGAGCCATTTGTCCCCGGACTTCTTGAAGTTTGCCGGGATGGTGTACTTCCACTCAGCGTCGCCGAACTTCCAGGTGTAGTCCAACGGTGCGGAGGCCTTGTCGCCATCCAGCGTGAGTCCGCCCGCCTGGACCTCGGGCTTTTGCGGATCCAGGGCCGCGAAGACCTGGTGCAGCTGGTCGTTGGCTGCAGCGGCGTCCTTGCCGTCAAACGCAACCGATCCCACGTCCAGGGTCGAGACCGCCTTGGCCAGCTGTTGTGCCGCCGCTTCGGCTCCGGACTTTCCGTCGTCGCAGGCCACCAGCGACGTGCCCAGAATGAGCGCAGCTATGGCAAGCGAAAGTTTTGTTGATTTCCCCATGGCGCCATTATCCCCCGGGCCGGACGCCAAGCACGCCACCGGTGTCTTCTGCCCTTGCCGCTTCGGAGCCTAGAGACCCAGGTCAGGCACCGGCAGTTTGAAGACATCCTTCAAGGCGTGCTTTGCGGCGTGCATCCCGGGCATGCCCGTGACCCCTGGACCGGGCGGTGTCGACGACGAACACAGGTAGACGCCCAGCAGCGGCGTCCGCCAGGGGACCGGGGACACTACCGGCTTCTGGACAAGGCCACGGACGTCCATGATGCCGGCGCTGAAATCGCCGCCAATGTAGTTGCGGTTGTACTGGGCCAACTCCGCCGCGGTGATGGCATGTGACTCCACCACCAGGTCGCGGAAGCCCGGCGCGAACCGTTCCAGCTGGGCAGCAACCTGGTTGGTCATGTCCTTCGTGGAGCCGGAGGGAACATGGCAGTACGTCCACAGTGTGTGCCGGCCTGCCGGCGCGCGGTGGGGGTCGAAGCGGGACGGTTGGGCCACGAGCACATAGGGCCGTTCAGGGTGCCGTCCCGCGCTTACCTCGTTCTCCGAGCGCGCCAGCTCGGCCCGCGTGCCGCCCACGTGCACCGTGCCGGCGTCGGAAAGTCCGCTGGCCTGCCATGGCACCGGCCCGGACAGGATGAAGTCAACCTTGCACGAGCCATTGCCGTAGCGGAAGCGTTCAAGGGCGCGCCGGTAGCGTCGGGGAAGTGAGGGGCCTGCCATGTCCAGCAGCCCCCTGGGTGCCACGTCAAGCAACGTTGCGCGGGTGGCAGGAAGCTGCTCCAACCGGTCTATGGGGGTTCCGGTGTGGATGACGCCCCCGTTGGCGCGGATGTCGTCCGCGAGTGCTGCCGCGATGGAGGCGGAACCGCCGCGCGGGATGGGCCACCCGCCGGCGTGCCCCAGGGCGCCGAGCATCAGCCCGGCTCCCGAGGCCGCCAGGGACGGCAAATGGGAAACGGCGTGGGCGGCCACCCCACTCAGGAGGGCGGGCGCCAGTTCCTCCCGGAACCGAAGGTTCCACAGCCCGGTCCCCTGTTCCAGGGTCCGCAGTCCGTAGACGCCGGCCACCAGCGGGTTCCGGGGGATCCGGAGGAGCTGGTTTTGGGTGAAGTCCATGACGTCGTCAATATGGCGGACCAGCGGTTCCATGAGCCGCCGGTACGCGGGCCCGTCCTGGCCCAGTCCCTCGGCCGTCCGGTCCATCGATTTGTAGGCCAGGGCTGCCCGGCCGCCTTCCAGCGGTGAACCGAAGGACACGTCCGGGGTGATGAGGTCCACCCTGCGGGGCAGCTCGAATGCCCGGAAGAACGGGGAGGCCAGGGCCATTGGATGCACTGCGGAGCAGACATCGTGGAAATACCCGGGCTGCATCAACTCCGTGGTCCGCGTTCCGCCGCCAATCTTTGCTGCTGCTTCGAAGACCTCCACAGAAAGTCCGGCCCGCGCCATGACCGCAGCTGCCGAGAGTCCGTTCGGGCCCGAGCCCACTACCGCCACGTCAGGCACGGGTCCCCTCCTTCGAAGTGCGGAATGAGGCCCGGCGCAGTGGCTTAAGCCGGATCCGGTCCCGTGCGTTGGCGAACGGCCCACCGTGCGGATCGTCGAGGTGGTGGCGGCGGATGGGATCGTACGTGGGGTCGTAGATGTCCCACACGACACGTGCCATCAGGTACGCCACCGCGGCCATGTGCGCGGCGACAGCCAGGACGTAGTAGGGCATGTCCAGGTTGTGCTGGGAGGAACCTGCGC
This sequence comes from Arthrobacter sp. SAFR-179, assembly GCF_059414945.1. Lineage (NCBI taxonomy): Bacteria > Bacillati > Actinomycetota > Actinomycetes > Micrococcales > Micrococcaceae > Arthrobacter > Arthrobacter sp. SAFR-179. The sequence continues at coordinate 60,582 of NZ_JBPFDM010000006.1, read as the reverse complement.
TGGTCACCTGTCCAAGGTACATCCAGATCGCGGCCCAATGCAGGGCTTCGATGCCCTGCCAGACAAGGAAGTCGCGCCACCGTGGCCTGGCCAGGGCCAGCAGCGGAATGAGCCACACCACATACTGGGGCGAATAGACCTTGCCGGTGAGGATGAAGGCCGCGACGATCAGGAACACCAGCTGCGCCAGGCGGGGGCGGCGGGGAGCGGTGAGGGCAACAGCGGCAATGCCTGCGCAGGCCACGGCAAAGAACCCGGCGGACAGTATGCTGACGGGGCCGGCGCCAAGCCCGGACCAGCCCAGTCGGTCCGCCACCAGGTTGTAGGCGAACCAGGCTGAACTGTATCCGGCGCCGCGGTCTGCGCTGTACTGGAAGAAATAGGCCCAGCCGGCAGGGTTGGCGGCGGCAAAGGGGAGATTGACCAGGACCCACGTTGCGGCCGCGCTGCCACCGGTCACCAACAGCGGTCGCCACCGTCCCGTGCGCACGGCAAGCAGCAGGATGGCCCCCAGCACCAGGAGCGGATACAGCTTGGTGGCAGTGGCGAGGCCAATCATGACCCCGGCGGGGACCAGCCGCTGCCGGGCGAAAAAGTACATCCCGAATGCCAGCAGGCACGCAGCCCAGAGGTCCCAGTTGATGGTTCCGGCCAGGACGATCCCCGGGGCCACTGCCACCATAGCGGCATCCCAGGGCCTGCGGCCGGGCATGCGGGCAATCACCAGCACGGTGGCCATGGCCACCGCCGCGAGCAGCACGGCATTGATGTCAAAGTAGCCCAGGGCCCGCGCACTGGCCTCTCCACCGGGCACCAGCCAGGCCGTCACCCCCGCGATCAAGCCGAGGAGCACCGGGTATTCGAACTGGCTGCCGCTGCCCAGGATGGGAAAGATACCCTCCGCCATGCCGCGGTTCCGGAACAGTTCGGGGAAATCCGAATAGCAGGTGGCATAGAACTGCGTGGGGGTTTCCCAGCCGTTGGCCCTGCAATACCCTTTCAGCAGGATCCCCACCAGGGCTGCCAGCGCCGTGAGGACAATGAGCACCCGTTGCACCGAGTAGACACCGGGGGAGACCACCCCGGGATCCGACCTGCTACCCAGTGGGCCGCCGATCACCTCGGTGAATTTCTGCAACAGTGCATCGCTGCGGCTGGGCACCACGATTCGGGGCCGTCGTCCACCGTCCGGCGCCTTGGTCTCGTGCATGGCATCGAGCTTACAGCCGGCCCCGTCCCGCGGGATCGGGGCCGGCCGTCAGCGCAGGCCGCCCAGCTGCTGGTGCATGAGCACGAAAACGTCGTTCCTATGCTGTTCCAGCAGGGCCGTGTTCAGGGAACTGCGGCGCTGCAGGGGGCGGGACAGGAGCCCCATGATTTTTTGCATCAAGGGAGCCACCTCCTTTCTCTGTAATATGGCCGAAAAAGCGCATAACAAATTAGCGCCGCATAACGCAGCGCAAAAGCGGCGCGAATTAGGGCGCAGAAAAACCCATTGATGGGATTAGCGGGAATTGCGCGATAGGCACAATTATGAAGCGGAGCACCGCGGGCCAAGGGCCAAGCACGACCCCGGGACAGAGTTCTGAAGAACGCTGGATTATGCGGCTGCGCAGCGGCTTCCGGGGCAGCAGCAGTTGCGGAAAGCCAGCCGAACACTCAGCGGGGAAACCTGAGGGTCCTGCCAAGACGCATTCCCGGCCCGGGCCGCGCGGAGCGGGTGTCCGGGAAGCCGGCGCCTCTTAGCGGCGTCGCAGCAGGCCCGGGAGGGCCGCCGCCCGGCGGAAACCGGAGTTGACCGAAGCCACGCATGCGTCATCAGCAAAGGCCGGGAATGCATTGATGGGGGCATTCCATTCGCCAGTCAAAGTCATCATTATCCCAACCTCCTTTTCTGCTGTCCGCTGCGTGGGGTGCAATGCGGTCTATGACCCCTGGCAGATGGCCGCGGGGTCAGGAATAAAGGTACCCCAGGATTCCAGGGAAGACCAGCAATTCCAGGGAAAAGGAGAAAACTTTTTGAATAAGGGGGATTAGAGGCCCCAGCGCACAATAGCGGGGGTCTTTTTATCCCAGCCAAGTGTGCAGACTTTCGCCGTGCCGAGAATGAAATGCCGGCCTTCGGTGGGCGGCAATTCCAGCCAGCGCGCCGTGAGGATACGGGAGAAGTGTCCGTGCGCCACGATCAGCACGTTGTCCATCCCGGATTCCAGGATCCGGCCGATGATCTTGTCCGCCCGCGCCGCCACCTCGTCGAGCGTCTCACCGTTGGGCACGCCATGTGTCCAGATCAGGTAGTCGGGATTGTCCTTGCGGATCAGGTCCGAGCTGATCCCCTCGTAATCGCCGTAGTTCCATTCGACGGCCAGCGGTTCATGCCGGGCATCAGGGAAGCCGGCGAGTTCGGCCGTCCGCCGAGCCCGACGGAGCGGTGAGGTGAGCACCAGGTCGAAGTCGACGCCGTCCAGCACCTTGCGGGCCTCCACCGCCTGCTGCTCGCCCTCCACCGTCAGGGGAAGGTCCGTCAGGCCGGTGTACTGCCCGCTCTTGGACCATTCGGTTTCGCCGTGCCGGAGGATCCAGAGCTGGGGGCGCGGGGCAAAGGCGGGGTTGGTCACTTGGACTCCTCAACGGGGGAAGGTTCGACGACGGCGGGAGAGGCTTCGGGGCCCTGTGCGGCAGGTGCGGATTCAGGCTGTTCGCCCCACCAGCGGAGCAGCCGCGCCTCGGCTTCTTCGGTGGGCAGTGGTCCATATTCCATCCGTTCATTCAGGAGGAACTTGTAGGCGCGGCCCACCACCGGCCCCGGCTTGATGTCCAGCAGGGCCATGATCCGGGCTCCGTCCAGGTCCGGGCGCACCGCGTCCAAAGACTCCTGTTCGCGGAGGGCCGCAATTCTGGCCTCGAGGTCGTCATAGGCGAAGGCCAAACGCTCGGCTTTGCGCTGGTTCCGGGTGGTGACGTCGGAGCGGGTCAGGCGGTGCAGCCGTTCCAGCAGCGGGCCGGCGTCGGTCACATACCGGCGGACGGCGGAATCGCTCCAGCCCGCATCGCCGTAGCCGTAGAAGCGCATATGGAGCTCCACCAACCGTGCAACGGCCTTGATGGTGTCATTGTCGAACCGCAGCGCCTTCATCCTCTTGCTGGTGAGCTTGGCACCCACCATGTCGTGATGGCGGAAGCTCACCGCGCCGCCCGGTTCGAAGCGGCGCGTCGCCGGCTTCCCGACGTCGTGCATCAATGCTGCGAAACGCAGCACGAAGTCCGGGCCGGGCACGGGCCCCTCCGCGTCGGTTTCAAGCTCTGCCGCCTGTTCCAGGACCTGGAGGGAGTGCTGGTAGACGTCCTTGTGCCGGTGGTGCTCATCGGATTCGAGCCGCAGGGCGGAAACCTCGGGCAGCACATGCTCAGCCAGCCCGGTGTCCACCAGCAGGTCAATCCCCACGCGTGGCCGGGCTCCGCAAACCAGCTTGACCAGTTCATCCCGCACGCGCTCGGCGGAAATGATCCTGATCCGGTCCGCCATGCCCGTCATGGCCTCCCGGACGTCGTCGGAGACCGAAACTCCCAGCTGCGCGGCGAACCTGGCGGCCCGCATCATCCGGAGGGGGTCATCGGAGAAGGACGCTTCCGGCGCGCCCGGGGTAGCCAGCACGGAGGCGTGGAGGTCGCGGACGCCGCCGAAGGGGTCCACCAGCTCCATGGAAGGCAGCTTCAAGGCCATGGCGTTAATGGTGAAGTCGCGGCGCAGCAGGTCATCGGTCAGGGAGGAACCGAAGGCCACCACGGGCTTGCGGGAGTCGGGATCGTACGCCTCGGCCCGGTAGGTGGTGATTTCGATCTGGAAGCCGGCCTTACGCATGCCGATGGTGCCGAAGGCCCGGCCGATCTCCCAGAAGTTGTCCGCCCACTTCTTGATCAGCGCCACGGTCTGGTCCGGGGTGGCATCGGTGGTGAAGTCCAAGTCGGGGGAGGTCCGGCCAAGGAACAGGTCGCGCACCGGACCGCCCACCAGGGACAACTCGTGGCCGGCGTCCACGAAGCGCTGCCCGAGCTCCAGGACCACCGGGTCCACCTTGAAGTCGACAGTGTGGGAATCAATCTTGTGATGTGCGTGCGACATAGTTCCTTAAGCTTGGCAGAAACCAGCGCCGCGGCAGTCCAAAAAAGCGTCACGATCCGCGCGGATTGAGGTTCCCCGCCGGAAAGTGCGTCATATCCCGTCCATGTTGGTGTCATGTTCCGGTCATCACGGGAGGGCAACAGTCGTTAGAGTGGACTCCATGGCCCATCCAGTACCGAGCGCTCCCGGCAGGAGGACGAACGCACCATTGCCGTCGGCAATTGGGGCGCACGTTGCCCCTGCCCAGCAATCGGCACCGGCGTCGCTGCCCACAGTGGAGGAAGTTTCGGCCGGCGGCGTTGTGGTGGATACGTCCGACGCCGAATTGAGGGTTGCGATCATCGCCCGCCTTAACAGGGGCGGACGGCTCGAGTGGTGCCTGCCCAAGGGGCATCCGGAGGGCAAGGAAAACAACGAAGAGGCCGCGGTCCGGGAAATTGCCGAGGAGACCGGCATCGAGGGCACCATCCTGGCGCCGCTTGGCAGTATCGACTACTGGTTCACCGTCAGCGGGCACCGGGTCCACAAGACCGTGCACCATTACCTCCTGCGTGCCACGGGCGGCGAACTCACCATCGAGAACGATCCCGACCAGGAAGCCGTGGATGTGGCGTGGGTGCCCATCCAGGAACTTGCGCGGAAGCTGTCCTTCCCCAACGAACGCCGCATCGCCGACCTCGCCCGCGAGGTCCTGCCCGGGCACCTCTAAGCCCGGACGCCGCCGTCGCCATTGCGGCGTTAAGTGCCGGTGGGTGAGACGATGAAGTCGATGTCAGCTACCAACTTTCCTTCAGACCGGTCCGGCCGGCCCGATGACGCCGCACCCGACGGGGTGCCTCCGGAGCCGGCGGCTCCGGACCTGGCCCAGCCCGCAGCAGCGGGGGCCAGTGAGACCCGTTCCAGCGCCATCATGGCTGCCGGGACCCTGGTGTCTCGTTTCCTGGGCTTCGGCAAGACCTGGATGCTCGGTACCGCCCTGGGCCTGGGCTCAACGGTCAATGACACGTTCATCAACGCCAACAACCTGCCCAACCTGATCTTCCTCCTGGTGGCCGGCGGCGTTTTCAACGCCGTACTGGTCCCGCAGATCATCAAGGCCAGCAAGGCCCCGGACAGGGGAGCGGACTACATCAGCCGGTTGCTGACGCTGGCTGTCCTGCTCCTGTTCGGCCTGACGGCGCTGGTCACGCTGGCGGCCCCGGGCGTGATTGAACTGACCACCCAGGGGTATTCACCCCAGCAGAAGGCCCTGGCTGTGGCCTTCGCGTTCTGGTGCCTGCCGCAGATCTTTTTCTATGGCCTCTATGCCCTGCTCACCCAGGTCCTGAACGCCAACGGAGCCTTTGGCCCAGCCATGTGGGCTCCCATCCTGAACAACCTGGTGGCCATCGCCGGCCTGGGCATGTTCATCTGGATCTTCGGCGAGAACAAGGTGAACCCCCACACCCTGGACAACTGGGGCCCCACCCAAACGCTCCTGGTGGCCGGGTTCTCCACCATCGGCGTGCTGTCCCAGACCGCCATCCTGCTGGTGCCGGTCTTCCGGCTCAAACTCGGCCTCCGTCCCCGGTTCGGGTGGCGGGGCGTGGGACTGGGCCACGCAGCCAAACTGAGCGTATGGACGCTGCTGACGGCCGCCGTCGGGCAGCTGGCCTTCCTGTACGTCATGCGCATCGCCACCATCCCCGGTGCCGAACGTATCCGGCTGCAGCAGGCCGGCGACGCCTCCGCTGACACCCTCCCCGGCAACGCGGTCCTGGAGGTGGCCAGCCAGCTGTACCTGCTGCCGCACTCGATCATCGCGCTGTCCCTGGCCACCGTGCTCTTCAACCGCATGACCAGGGCGTCCCAGGACGGCAACCGCGCTGAACTGCGCGACGCCCTCTCCCACGGCCTGCGGACCATGGCCGTAGCCACCGTCTTCGGCGCCCTGGCGCTGTTTGCCCTCGCCGGTCCGCTGGGGATGTTCTTCTCCGGCGGCTCGCGGCAGGACGGCGTCATGCTGGCCCAGACGCTGACCATCCTGGCCCTCAGCACCCCGTTCATGAGTGCCAACTTCATGATGTCCCGCGTGTTCTACGCCAACGAGGACGCCCGCACGCCGTTCTACGTCCAGCTGCTGCTCGCGGTGGTGTACGTGGCCGGCGCCTTTGCCATCCAGTTCCTGCCGGTGGGCCAGATCATCTACGCCATCGCCGTCCTCTACATGGTGGGCAACATCCTCTCCGTGGTCATCAGCGCGTTCTTCCTGCGGCGCATGCTGGGCCACCTTGACGGCCCGCGGATTGCCAACTCGTACATTCGGATGGGGTACGCGGCCCTTGGCTCGGCAATCGCCGGTGCGGGCGCCCTGTGGCTCATGGGCAGCTACAACCCGGACGGTTTCGCCTGGCAGAACCGGCTCACCGCGCTGGTAACCGTCGTTGTGGTGGGCCCCGTCATGCTGGTGGTCTATTTCTTCCTGCTCAAGCTGTTCCGGGTCTCGGAGCTCACCGACATGCTCCGGCCCCTGCTGGGCAGGTTTGGCCGCGGCGGCCAGGCCGCTGCTCCGGAAGCCGGGGACACGCCGTCGCCCGCTCACGGTGAAGGTGCTGAGGGGGAGCGCAGCCACCGCCCGGAGCGTGCCACCACGTCCGTTGACACCGGCCTTATCCCACGGATTTCAGGCGAATTTGACGCCGTCTCCTTCCGTGCCGGCCCCGATCCGGAGCACGGTTCCCGGCGGCAGGAAACGTACGACGACGGCGCGCGGCAAGGTGCCGAAGGCGCCTACCTGCCGGGTGAGGACCAACCGGGCACCGCCCGGGGCGGCCTGCTCAAGGAGCAGATCCCGCTTCCCGGCCGCCGCACCTACCAAGGCAAGCCCGGCGAGAACCCGTATTTCAAGACCCGGCGCAAGCGGAAAAAGTGAGCCCCATCCGGTCCGGCTCACGTCTTCTCCACGGCCGTTTGGGGCGGATCGGCTAGGATCGAACAGGTACAGGGGTAGTTGCATTCGGGGTTTTGCCATGCGCGGCACCCGAACGGCGGTTGCGTCACCAGACCGGCAATCCCGGACAGTCTAGGAGGAACACGTGTCCAACCCGATCGATGTCGGATCAGTACTGGGCGGCCGCTACAAGGTCACCGCCACAGTGTTGGCCTCGCACGACCACGATCTGGTGCTGGACGGTGTGGACCAGGTCCTCAACCGCCCGGTCAGTATCCTGGTAGCCGGACCGGAAAACACCGAACAGGTTGCCCAGAGTGCCCGCGAAGTCGCCACGGGCGAACGCCCCGGCACCGTGCAGGTACTGGACCTTGGCGTCACCGAGGACGCCACCTACCTCATCACCAACCACACTTCTGCCGCAGACCTGCTGGACCTGGCAGTGGCGCCCAACCCGCCCTATGTGGAACCGTTCTTCACGGACACCCTGGGCAGTGAGATCTTCGGCCAGCCGCGGTCGCACGAACCCGAGCCGTACGACGAGGAAGACCACGTCGACGCCGGATACATCAACTACGCCGATGCGCACCCCAGCCAGGTTGATCCCTACCGTTCCGCTCCCGCAGTACCGCCTAGGCCTCCTGCCCGCCCCGAGTCCCAGCAGCCCGCTGCGCCCGGACGCAACGGCGCAGCCGCTGCGGGTTCCGGTAAAGGTTCCGGTGTCGGGACCGCCGCTGCCGGTGGGGCCGCTGCCGGTGGTGCGGGTGCTGCAGGTGCGGCCGCTGCTGGTGCGGCGGCTGCTGGTGCGGCGGCCTCGAAGGCGGGTGGCGGGGCCTCCCGGATCGATCCGGATGCCACTGCCGCACAGCCTGTCGCCCCTCATGACCCATCCCTGCAGGCGCGCGCCGGCTCCGCGGACGCAGATACGGGTCCCAACGATACGGCTGCCACGAGCACACCCCAGCCGCGGGTCCAGCCCTCCGAAGAGGACCGCACGCCAAAGGTTTCCCTGTGGTCCGATGACGACTATGCGCAGGCAGAGGACAAGGACCACTACGAGGACACTCACGAATCCCCGCGGGAACAGCCTCCCGCAACGGGCAAGCCGGCCTTCTTCGCCCGTGCGGCGGCACCCGCTGCCGCCGGCGTGGCGTTCGCCGACCGTGACGATGACGACGATGACCGTGATGAGTCCGAAAACCAGCCCCGTTCAATGCGCTGGTTGGTTGGCGGCCTCCTGGCCGTCGTGCTGATCGCAGGCCTGATCTTCGCCGTAACCAACCTCGGCAGCCTCTTCACCTCCGAGCCGCAGGCCAAGCCGACAGCCGCCCCGGCGACCACCAGTTCCCAGGCGTCAGCACCTGCAACGCAGGCAGCACCGTCTGCCCCGCCTGCAGTTCCTCCGGCCATCGAGAGTGTCAGCCGGCAGGGGAACTTCGACTTTGCCGCAACCTTCGACCGCGATCTGGTCAAGGCCTACGACGGCAACGCCGCCAGCTACTGGTCCGACATGGAATTCGCCACCGAGAACTGGGGTGGCTTGGCGCCGCAGGGCGTTCCCCTCGTGGTGAAGCTCAAGGGGACTGCCACTGTCTCTTCCATCACGCTCTCCCAGCTTGGCGGGTCGGGCGGCAACATCACCGTCTACACCAATGACCGGCCTTCCATGGACGGAGCCAAGGCGGTAGGAACCAACAGCTTCACCTCCACTGACCTGAACATGCCGCTCCCGGAACCGGTCCAGGCACAGTACGTGATTGTCTCCATCAATTCACTCCCCAAGCTGGCGGCTCCCAAGACCCGCTACGGCTACGGCCTCCGGTTGGCGGAGATCAAGGTCCAGTAGCAAAGATCTCACCAGCAAGGGCCGTAACACGCGTCGTTACGGCCCTGGGTGTTACTGCTGCTGTTACTGCTGCCCGCCGCGCAGCCGCAACGGGAAGGTAGTCTGGAAAAAGCGCCCTGTGACGGCTGGTCTCCCGTCTTCCCCGATGGTTCACCTTGCCCGGGCGCTGGAATATTCAGCACGCGCGCACAGTTGTGCCATGTGGCCGGCCTCCACCGGGAGGCGAGTCGAACAAGGAAGAGGTTCACGGTCCAGTGACCATCGAAGAGAAGACGGCGTCCGACGTTCGCGACGTCATCATTGTGGGCTCAGGCCCGGCGGGCTACACGGCAGCCGTCTATACAGCCCGGGCGAACCTCAAGCCTCTGCTGCTAGCAGGATCGGTCACCGCCGGCGGTGAGTTGATGAACACCACCGACGTGGAAAACTACCCCGGCTTTCCTGAAGGGATCATGGGGCCGGACCTCATGGAAAACTTCGAGAAGCAGGCGGCGCGCTTCGGGACCGAGATTCAGTTTGAGGACGTCACTGCACTGGAGCTCGAGGGTCCGGTCAAGACAGTGACCATCGCCACGGGGGAGACCTTCCAGGCGAAAGCCGTCATCCTCTCCACTGGCTCTGCCTACAGGGAACTTGGTCTGCCTAACGAGAAGCGTCTCTCGGGCCATGGTGTTAGCTGGTGTGCAACCTGCGATGGTTTCTTTTTCAAGGACCGGGACATTGCGGTTATCGGCGGCGGTGACTCGGCCATGGAAGAGGCCCTGTTCCTCACCAAGTTCGCGAAATCAGTAACGGTTGTCCACCGCCGTGATTCGCTGAAGGCCTCCAAAATCATGGCGGACCGCGCACTCGCCCACGAGAAGATCAAGTTCGTCTGGAACAGCACCGTGGACGATGTCCTGGGAACCGATAAAGTGAGAGGTCTTCGGTTGAAGAACCTGTTGGATGGTTCGCTCTCGGAGCTCGCAGTCACCGGTGTCTTCGTCGCTATCGGCAATGATCCCCGTACCGACCTCGTCAAGGATGTCCTCGAGTTGACCCCCGAGGGAACCATCGCCGTGGAAGGTCGCAGTTCCAGGACAAGCCTCCCCGGCGTATTCGCAGCAGGTGATGTCGTGGACCCCACGTACCGTCAGGCCATCACTGCTTCCGGTTCCGGCTGCGTGGCGGCCATTGACGTCGAACACTACCTCGCAGACCTGCCGGCATAATCTGCGCCCATTGATATCCGAAGAGAAAGATAAGGTTATGAGCAACGCTAAAGATGTAACTGACGCAAGTTTCGGCAACGACGTCCTGTCCGCCGATAAGCCGGTAATCGTGGATTTCTGGGCCGAGTGGTGCGGTCCCTGCCGCAAGCTCGGCCCCATTCTGGACGAAATCTCTGTCGAGTACAGCGAAAAGGTGGACGTCGTCAAAGTAAATGTTGATGACAACCCTGCCATTGCCGCTGAATACGGAATCACCTCTATCCCGGCCGTCTACCTCTTTCAGGGCGGCGAAGTGAAAAGCACTGTCATCGGTGCCAAGCCGAAGCAGTTCTTTGAGAAGGAATTCTCTGACGTTCTTTCGTAAGTGATTGACCCTGGTACGAAGCAGGGGAGTGTGACATAGAAGAATGGCCACCGCCCCGCAGCGGTGGCCATTCTTGTTTCTGCCATGCGCGCGCTCGGTTGCCAGTGATGTTTCACGTGAAACTAGCGCGGCCTTTAGCCTTCTCCCTACTTCGAGTTGGCAGAACCTGTGTTTCTCGTCCGAGCTAAGGCCACCAACACGGTCAATGGGGAACGGGCGCTGCCTGGGGTGAAGAATGGGATGAGTGTCAGCCCCATCCGACCCCGGGAAACTAGCCGAAGGATCAAGGCAAGTGGCACGAGCTACTCAGATTCTCGATCGATATCTACTCCGGCCGCGCTACTACGTGGCCTGCGGTTGGTTTTGCCGGGCTAAAGCTCCAACAAAGCGATCGGGGATGGCATCGCTGTCGGAATGGTTTCACGTGAAACAATGCCCACCGCGTCCAATCGGAACGGGGAGCCGGTCCGCTCTGTAGCTCGTGGTTCGCAAGGCATGCTCCGTGAGAATGATAAGAAGAGGACACAAAGGGAAAGCACCCTAATCCACGGTCAGCTGCCCATCAAGCCAGTGTACAGGCAATTGCGGTTCGGCATGCCACACGCATAGGCTCGAAACCATGGGCCTCGGCAAGCCAGGGAGTCCCGGGCTAGCGCCGCTGGCTGGCCATGGAGGTAGCGGACGCGTGGGGATGACTATTTCAGCCGCTGCTCCGCAACGTTGTCCGGCACACCTTTTACCGCCTGACGTGGGTGCCTTGGCTGTCCGGGAACCTGCGGTGGACCAAAGTCGATGTGGAGGAAATCGAGACGACGGAGGATCTATGCCGACAACTCTCTTTTATGGAGACCACGGACTGCTGCAGTGTCTTGACGCGCCAGGAAACGTCGTGCCTACGATGCTGGGCGCAGCCGAATTCGGCAGGGACCAAGGCCACTCCACATACTCTTTCAGCCATTGATGCGGAGGTTGTCCCATGAACTTCCCCACGGCCAATAGCCAATTCTAAGTGGACAGTTGGCATGCACAGTCTGACGTGCGGTAAGCGATGAAGGGCTTGGCGCCAGCAAGCCATAGTCCGCGCGGATGCCGAGGCGTTTGGGGGAGGACGTCCTCCTGGCCTCGACGTTTGCCTCTGTGCTTCGTCAGCGCGCTACCCGCCATCCCGATCATCGGCCGTTTCACGTGAAACATCGACGCCTAACGACATGTTTCACGTGAAACGCTCGCGATGGATTGTAGCGCCGATACGGCGGAGCCCAAGCGCCTTCCCTCAGCGGCCACCCACCACAGGCTATACCAATAGCTCCCGGCAACCCCATGGGGAAGAAGGACATGCCCACTTCCAAGCGGGGCACGTCATGAAATTCCGCATAAGGACAACCCTGCGCGGTGCAATGACGAGGGGTATGTCTTTTCCGCAACACACATACCGGTGCGGGCAAAGGCGCGAGATCTGCAGCTAAGAAGGAAGCTTGCAGGATCCCGCGGCCCTCAGCTGATCTATGACACGAGGGTCTCAGGGCAAGGCCAGCACTGCTGACGCCGATTGAATGAATAGAGGTTTGGAGGCCGCTACATGATCCCGCCATCCGTCCAGAGGGATATGCGGGTCTTCCCAGGGACGTGCAATGAAGCTCGACGCTTCTCGAACTGTAGGCTTCGGGATGGTCCTTTAGGATCAAGGACGCATCTACCGGTATCCCCTAGCCGGCCCCGTCCACTTCGAAGGAGCACCGACTATGGCCGGGATGGCAATCCATATCCACACCGTTATCCACACTGCAGCGTAAAGATGTCCACAGACTTATCCACATACTGCCGCAGCAGGCCGTCATTGTGGCTACGTTGAAGCTTTGGCAGAAATCCGAACAGCACCAGACACTCGGTGGACAGTGGAAGACGTTGCTCGGTGATCAGTGCCACACCAATTGGTCACCTCAACCTATTCCGGCCCGAGAAACGCCCATTTGCGGTTGCGTCGAAGCCGAGGAGCACCCTGCGCTGTGCCTGCAATCGCGTTTCACGTGAAACGTCGCGTCGGTTGGAACATCACGGAGTACCCGCACGCGACAGCGCTGCGCTCATAGCGGCCGAGGGCGGTCGGTCCTTTGACGCGTGCGTTGGGTGTTATGCACATCCTTGTCCACAGCACTATCCACAGGGATATCCACTGGTGACATTGCACACGCGTCCGGCGCTTCGGGGTGCTCGCATACTCATGAACGCATGTCCAGGGAGGGGAACCAGACGTTGCGTCCCCTAAACCCACCGACAATCTTCTACAGCTGCGTCCGCTGCTTTCAAGCCCGGACCTGATGAGGTCGACGCCGCCCACGGGAGATCAGGCCGAAGCACACTAGCACCAACTACGCCGTTGGCTGCTCACTGGACAGAGTCACTACCACCTCCCTGCCCTCTGCGCCTCGCAGTTCGATTACGCGGTGGACCGATGCAAACGAAGGTGTCGCTGCACGACGCAGCCACTTGGCTGCCACAGTCGCCGGACATGGCGCATACCCGGCGAGGAATCATGCTCTGCTGCCACACGACCGCCAACCGCGGTCCCACCGCAAGCGAAGGTCTCGCACCATCGAGGCCAGCTGCCGGCCCAACACCTTTATCAGGGGCTGCTAAACCAGGGGACAGGCGAATGGATGAGCAAACCTTCTGTGGCTGGGATGTAAGAGAGCACGACAAGCGCCGGACAAGCCGAGAGCTATAGTCGCGATGGAATCAAGTGCATCAAGCTACTGAGAAAATCTTCCTTGCCCACCAAGCAATCCCTCCCGTTCAAGATCACCATCGCAGTACACGCCGTTTCACGTGAAACAATTGCCAGTCCCGACGAACGCGCCACCGATTGCTTCGGCTATCGCAAGTGTGGAAAGCCGCTCTCGGCATCGTCGTTTCACGTGAAACGAGAGTCTGCGGGCCGGATTCGCCGGGCGCCGGTATCTTTGCCGGTACCAGCGCCCGCGCCGCGGTGATCATCGTCAGTAAAGGCCCACATCTCTTCTGGCTCTGCGGCAAGCCGTAAATCGATCCTACGAACGTGCCATAGCCGATCATTCGGACCCCGGTCATCTGCACCTCGGGCGCAGAGGTGAGTCGGCTTAGTGATTACTTGTACCAACAGGACCTGAGCATCAGTGTAGATCCAAGGGAATCGCGGACACGTCGGAGCACAGCGTCGGGAACAACAGCCCCGTCACACGGAGGCGGGAAGTTCTCCAGTGCCCGTCCCCTTCAGCCACACATGTCATCGACTGCCAAACCTGCGCCAGTTAGTTAGCCCGCAGGACCCTCAATCGCCTCCGTATGCACCTGGTGCGCCCGGGAGCGCTATGTCGCCCTGGCCCTGCGAGTAGGTGTTAGAACGGCGCGCACGCCTGTGAGAAGGCAAGAATAGATGCAGCATTCGCAGCGCGGGCAGAAGATGAAGGCTGTGTGGGGCGTATTTGCGATACAGATGAAGTCTTGGTCAAGCCCCTTGCCGAAGCATCAATACGCCGAGGCCCGTTCTGATTTGGGTACCAGCACGGACTGATCCCATCGGCTTGGCCAAATGCCGGGGAATGACACATCGATCCCGCTGCCGCCGTCTGCCTGGGGTGTCCAGGACATTGGTTTCACGTGAAACAGGAACCACACACGTTGGTCCTAGCGGGCTGCTCTGGACTGCAACTATAGAGGCGTGACCATAAAGCAGGCCGTAAATCCATCATAGGGGATGGTCAAGCTCTGATATGAAGAGGCCGCGCAGGTATAAGATCAGTGCCGACGGCCACGGAAGCGGCAGTGAGGACCGCTCATTGGCCAAAGCGAGGCATTCTGAACGCACCCGTTGTCTAGTTGAGGCTGCCCGATAGAGCCTGGAACCCAAAGGTTCCACGGACGAAGACGCGTAGTTGACCAAGGTTTCGTTGTTCGACACGGATGCCGGCCCAAGGAACTACACGAGCGTGGCAAGAACACGACACCAGCGGCACTCGGACGGGCTTGGTGACAACACCAAAAGAAAAAGACCCGATTCATAATGAATCGGGTCTTTCGCGGGGGAGTTAGTTGGTGGAACCAGGTGCAAGTACATCCATGATTCGGTTTAGGTCCTCGACGCTGGCAAACTCAATGCTGACTTTCCCCTTCCTCACCCCGAGGGAAATCTTGACATTGGTATCAAGGCGGTCAGAGAGCGATGATGCGAGGTAGTCCAGGCGCTCATGCCGTGCACCGGGCCTCGGAATGTTGTTCTTTGCCGGCTTGGCAGGATCCTGGTAGAGGGTCACCGCCTCCTCCGTGGCGCGGACAGACATCCCCTCGGCAACAATCTTCTGCGCAAGACGCTCCATGGCAGCAGCATCCGGTAGGGAGAGCAAAGCCCGGGCGTGGCCCGCTGACAGCACACCTGCAGCAACACGCCGCTGCACCAGCGGCGGAAGCTTCAACAGCCGGAGCGTGTTCGATACCTGGGGACGGGAACGCCCGATGCGGTCTGCCAGCTGCTCATGGGTGGTGCCGAAGTCCTCCAGGAGTTGCTGGTAGGCAGCAGCCTCTTCGAGGGGATTCAGCTGGCTGCGGTGAAGGTTCTCAAGCAGCGCATCCCGCAGGAGATCGTCATCCGTCGTATCGCGGATGATGGCAGGAATGGTATCCAGCCCCGCTGCCTGCACGGCGCGCCAGCGGCGCTCACCCATGACAAGTTCGTACGGTTCACTATCGTTTTCGGTTGATGTGCGAACAACAATCGGCTGTAGGACACCGATCTCGCGGACAGAGTGCACCAGCTCAGCCATGTCATCTTCATCGAAGACATTTCGGGGCTGTTTGCGGTTCGGATGGATATCGGACACGGGAATCTCTGCGAACCGCGCACCGGGAACCTCCACCAGCTCAACGCCGGAGTCTGACCGCGTGTCCGCAGGGTCGGTCTTGGCAGGCTTCCGGTTCTCTGCCGCAGGAGCCCCGTTCACCTCGGTGGCAGCGGCGGATTCCACGTCAGGGGAGGGTTCAGGCTTCTCCTTGGAGCCCGCAGTGGCCTTCCTGGCAGGAGCCTTCTTCGCCGGAGCCTCATCAACTGCAGGAGCGGACTTCTTATCGTTACTAGTCTTGTCCGAATCCGGCTTGGCAGAAGCTGCTTCAGCTGCGGACGACGGTCGCGTCCCCGCGGCAGCGACGTCCTTGTCCTGTACGTTGGCGCTGTTGACTGCAGGTTCTTCCAGCGGCTCGGTCTTCTTACGGCCTTCCGGAAAGAACAAATCCACAGGCCGGGATACCGCACCACCGTTGCCGGCCCCATTAGTTGCGGCGGAACTCGGAATCAGCGCGCCAAGACCGCGGCCTAGGCCCCGTCGCTTCTCGCTCATGGGTAAATCCCTCCAGTGGTAGAGCCCCGGACCAGCCTGGCTCCGTGCGTTGCGGTAATGAAGATTTTAGCGTTCCGCTATTTCAGCAGCGGCTTCCAGGTAGGACAGTGCACCACTCGAGGACGGATCGTATGTCATGACCGTCTGCTGGTAACTGGGCGCCTCAGAAATGCGCACCGACCGCGGAACCACGGCCGAAAGAACCTGGTCGGGGAAGTGCTGCCGTACCTCCGCAGCGACTTGTGCCGCAAGGTTGGTGCGGCCGTCATACATCGTCAGAAGGATGGTGGAAACAACGAGGTCAGCGTTGAGGTGCTTCTGGATCATCTCGATGTTCTTGAGGAGCTGGCTCAGGCCTTCCAAGGCGTAGTACTCGCACTGGATGGGAATCAGCACTTCACTGGCTGCACAGAACGCGTTGACCGTCAGCAGGCCCAGGCTGGGCGGGCAGTCAATGAACACGTAGTCCAGGCGCTCTTCACCGTTCTTCTCGCGGGTCTTCGCGTAGACGTCGATAGCGCGGCGCAAGCGCTGTTCGCGGGCCACGAGCGACACCAGTTCGATCTCGGCACCCGCAAGGTGGATGGTGGCCGGGGCGCAGATGAGCTTCCCTATATCGGGGCACGGGGCAACAACATCGGCCAGCGGGACGTCATTGATCAAAACATCGTAGATGCTGTCCACGTCGGCATGGTGTTCGATTCCCAACGCGGTGGAAGCGTTGCCCTGCGGGTCGATATCGATAACCAGAACGTTCAGTCCAGCCGCCGCCAGTGCCGCGGCAATGTTCACGGTTGTGGTGGTCTTGCCGACGCCGCCCTTTTGGTTTGAAACGGTGAAGATCCGCGTTTTATCGGGCCGGGGCAGTTGGCGGCCCACCAGCCGTTCGCGGCGCTTGGTCTCGTGTGCAAGTTCGCGCGCGATGGGGCTTGAGTCATCAATGGCATCAATAACGTTTGAACGAGCGCCAGAGGTTGTTTCACGTGAAACTGCTCCAGCAGAGGCGGCTGAACCAACCGTTTTAGGGTGATTTCCGCCGCGTCCGGGAGCCATGGCACTCCCCGCCAACCCCGACCCAGCGACAGAACGTGCCGACCCCAAAGACACAAACGGTGGGATCCGTTGTGCGGAGGCTTCACTACTGGTCACTGGGGCACACTCACTCTCGTTCAGCCAATTTTGCTGCCGTTGTCTAGCCTAACCGCTCCGGCCTGCTGACAGCCGTCAGCAGGCCCGCATTAGGACTTCTTTTGGGACTTGTTCACCACGATGCGGACCACCGTGGTGGGCTCCTCCAGGAGATGGTCGCCGACGGTCAGCACGGAGGTCTCGACACCACCCAGCTTGCGGATGGTCTTGGCCGCCTTTTCGATCTCCTCGCCCGCACTCCGGCCCTTGATGGCCACCACTTCACCGTGGCCGCCAAGAAGCGGGATGGTCAGGCCGGCAAGGTTGGACAAAGCGGATACGGCCCGGGCCGTCACCACGTCAGCCTCCACCTGCCCGACCGCCAGCTCAGCACGAGTGCGCATCACGGTGACATTGTCCAGGCCGAGATCATCGACCACTTCCTGGAGCCAGATCACGCGGCGCTCCAGCGGTTCGATGAGCGTCAGCTCAAGGTCGGGACGGGCGATGGCAAGGCAAAGCCCCGGCAGTCCGGCGCCGCTTCCGACGTCGGCAACGTGGCTTCCCTGGGCAATCTCGCTTTCAATGACAGCACAATTGAGCACGTGGCGGCTCCACAGGCGCGGAACCTCACGCGGCCCAATCAGGCCGCGCTCCGTCCCGGACGTGGCCAGGTGCTCCACGTAGCGCTTGGCCAGTTCCAGGCGGTCGCCGAAGATCTTCTCAGCAGCGCGAAGCTCTGCTGCCGTGATGTCAACCATGGTTATCGGGTCAGCATTCTCTAGTCTGCGGAAACAACAATGTGGCGTCCGGCGCCTTCGCCCTCGGACTCACTCACGAAGCCGAGGTCGGCTACGGCGTCGTGCACGATCTTGCGTTCGTAGGCGCTCATCGGTTCCAGCGCCACAGACTTGCCGGTCTCCTTGACAGACGCTGCAGCATCCTCGGCGATCTTCTGCAGATGGCCGGTGCGTTCCTGCCGGTAGCCGTTGATGTCCAGGACAAGCCGGGAACGGTTCTCCGTGGCGGACAGGACAGCCAGCCGGGTGAGCTCCTGGAGGGCCTCAAGGACCTCGCCGTCTTCGCCAACCAGGCCTTCGAGCCCAACGGACTCCTCTTCGGCCACGATGGAGATGTACGTCCTGCCGTTGCGGACCTCAATGTCGATGTCGCCGTCGATGTCGGCGATGTCCAGCAGTTCCTCCAGGTAGTCTGCAGCCACGTCCCCCTCTTCCTCGAGGCGGCTGGCGGCGGAGCCCTTGGGGGACGAAGCATCCTGGTTCACGGACTCGTCCTGATCTTCGATCTCTTCAGAGAAGGCGTGCTCGGTGCTCTCGGCTGACATTACTTCTTCTTCCTGTTCTTGCGCTGGGGCTGGACGCGCTGTCCCTTGATCTCAACTGCGGAGGAGCCAGCGGTGTCGGCTGCTTCGTCCCGCTTGCCGGTAAGGACGGACAGGGCCGGCAGGCCCTTGGCGGCACGGCGTTCGGCGAGGGCCTTGGCTGCGGGGGATCCCGGCGTCGGCATGCGGCGGATGACGAAGAACTGCTGGCCCATGGTCCAGAGGTTAGTGGTGGTCCAGTAGATGAGGACACCGATGGGGAAGTTGATGCCACCCACGCCGAAGACGAGGGGCAGGATGTAGAGCATCATCTTCTGCTGGCGCATGAAGGGGCTGGCCATGGCCTCTTCGGACATGTTCTTTGCCATGATCTGCTTCTGGGTGATGAACTGCGACGCCGTCATGGCCAGGATCATGATGATCGAGAGGATCCACACAGCAACCTGGTTACCGCCGCCACCATGCAACAGGGATGCGGAGAGTGGGGCGCCGAAAATGCTGGATTCATCGAACTGCACCACCTGCTCGTGGCTCATGGCACCGATGCCTGCACCAGTCTGGCGCGCTGCAGTGATTCCTGACAACACCTGGAACAGTGCGAAGAAGAACGGCATCTGGATCAGCATGGGCAGGCAGGCCGAGAACGGGTTGGTCCCGTGCTTCTTGTACATGGCCATCTGTTCCTGGGCCATGGCCTGGCGGGACAGTTGGTCGGTCTTGCCCTTGTACTTGTCCTGGAGCTTCTTCAGGTCCGGCTGCAGCAGCTGCATGCCACGCTGGGCCTTGATTTGCTTGACGAATACCGGAATCAGTGCGGCACGGATCACCAGCACGAGTCCAATGATGGACAGCGTCCAGGTCCAGCCGTTCGCAGCAGGCATCCCGATGGCGCTCAGGCCATCGTGGAATCCGATCATGATGATGGAAACCAGCCACTTGAACGGGGCCATGATTGTTCCAAAGAAGTCCATACTTATCCCTATTCGTCAGGCCGCACTGCGGCCTTCTTCATCAGTCCGAGCAATCAGGTACCTGTCCGGATTGTTCAGCACAACAATTTTGGGGGTCTGGCCTGCGGGCCATTCCCTGTGGCCGGCGGGGACGTGGTCCACTCCGCCGGCGTTCCATGGATGGCAGTGGCCCAGGCGCCGGACCGCGAGCCAGCTGCCCTTGACGGCTCCATGGACGGTGACCGCTTCAAGGGCATAGGCCGAGCATGAAGGGAAGAATCGGCAGACCGGCCCGTACAAGGGAGAAACCACCTTGCGGTAAGCCATCAGCAGAAGGATGAGGATGTTCCGGGGCAGGTTCCAGAAGAACCTCCCGACGGCGGCGGCCAGGTTGCGGAAAAGGGCGACGACGGCGGTGGCGTTAGGCACGCGTTGTCCCCTTCTGTGTTGTACCGGCTGAACCTGTCGCGGCAGCCCGTGGAGGGCGGCCAGCCAGCCGGTTCAGCGTAGATTCCAGTGCAGCGTTGTAGTCCGACAACAGCTGGTCCCAACTGGCGGACGCGGACGCCGGAAGCGCCCGGACCACGATAGCCAGTCCCGTACGGTGCTCGCCCAAGGAGGCAGCAGCTGCTTCTCTCAGTCTCCTCTTAACGAGGTTCCTGACCACAGCGTTCCCTACACTTTTGGAAACAATGAACCCGATCCGGCTGGGTTCGTCGGCAGCAATGGCTGCCGCATATAACACTACGTTCCGGCGCCCATTGCGGACACCGGAACGTACAGTTGTTGAAAAATCGGTTGAGGTCCTCAAGCGGTTGCGGGCGGCCAGCACCTTAAACTCGCAAAGGGATGTCTACCGACAAGCCAGTTATTTAGGCCGACAGTTCGGTGCGGCCCTTGCCACGACGGGCTGCCAGGATGGCACGGCCGGCACGGGTACGCATACGAAGGCGGAAGCCGTGCTTCTTGGCTCGACGGCGGTTATTCGGCTGAAAAGTCCGCTTGCTCACGTTAGTTACTCCAGTGGATCAAAGGTGCGCCCACCCGATCAGTATGGGGAAGAACTGGCCGACGCTAAGTTTTGTATATGCACGCTTCCCCCGGCTGCCCTGACGCACTGCGCCTGGGGAGTTCAGATGGGGCCAAAAAGCGGACACAAAGGACTTCACAACGTTAGGGCAATTTACGGCCCCGAGTCAAACCCGAAGGGTCCTCCCGGGCTGTCCCCAGCTGTGCCTAAGTATCCCCAACAGCCTGTGGATGAAGTGGCTCACAGGGCCGTTTGAAGAACCACACTGGTGTAATTATCCACAGCCGGATCCCCAGCTATCTTCTAGGCTTTTCATCCCCTAGAGTGTCCCAGTAGCCGATTATCCACGCACTGTGCATAACCCTGTGGATTAAGTGGGGCCAGCACCCTGGTTCCGGACTTGGGCTGCAGGCAATGCAGGCAAAGCAAGTTTTGAGGGAACCGATTGATGACAGTAGACGAAGCCAACCACGCCAATACTGTCGGAAGTTCCTGGCGCCGGGTTGTCAGCCTGCTGGAACAGGACCACCGTGTATCCCCACGCCAAAGGGGCTTTGTCATCCTCGCCCAGGCACAGGGCCTCATCGGTTCCACCCTCCTGGTTGCCGTCCCCAACGAACTCACCAGGGAAGTGCTGCAGACCCAGGTCAAGGACGCCCTGGACGATGCCCTGCACAACGTGTTCTCCGAGGACATCCGCTGCGCGATCGACGTCGACACCGATCTGGTTCCCATCCACGAAGAGCCCGAGCCCGTCGTCGAACCGGCTTACGCGCCTGACCAGCTGATCGAGCAGAAGCCGCAACCCATGCTGCCCAGCACTTCGCATGAATTCGGCCGGCTGAACCCCAAATACGTCTTCGATACCTTCGTGATCGGTTCCTCGAACCGCTTTGCGCACGCCGCCGCCGTCGCCGTCGCCGAAGCGCCGGCCAAGGCCTACAACCCGCTGTTCATCTACGGTGACTCCGGGCTGGGCAAGACCCACCTGCTGCACGCGATCGGCCACTACGCCCGGCGGCTCTACAGCGGAATCCGGGTCCGCTACGTCAACTCCGAAGAATTCACCAACGACTTCATCAACTCCATCCGTGATGACGAGGGCGCCAGCTTCAAGACCACGTACCGGAATGTGGATGTGCTGCTCATTGATGACATCCAGTTCCTGGCCGGCAAGGACCGGACGCTGGAGGAGTTCTTCCACACCTTCAACTCGCTGCATAACAACAACAAGCAGGTGGTTATCACCTCGGACCAGCCGCCCAAGCTGCTGGCAGGCTTCGAAGACCGCATGAAGTCCCGGTTCGAATGGGGCCTGCTGACAGACATCCAGCCGCCGGAACTCGAAACCCGTATCGCCATCCTCCGCAAGAAGGCGCTGAGCGAGGGCTTGTCGGCACCGGATGATGCCCTGGAGTACATCGCTTCCAAGATTTCAAGCAACATCCGCGAACTTGAAGGCGCGCTGATCCGGGTGACGGCCTTCGCAAGCCTGAACCGCCAGCCCGTGGATGTAGCCCTTGCGGAGATGGTCCTGAAGGATCTGATCACCGACGACGGCGCACAGGAGATCACATCCGCCCAGATCCTCCAGCAGACCGCTGACTACTTCAAGCTCAGCATGGAAGAACTGTGCAGCAAGTCCCGGACCCGGACGCTGGTTACCGCACGGCAGATCGCCATGTACCTCTGCCGGGAGCTGACTGACATGTCGCTTCCCAAGATCGGACAGGAACTTGGCGGCCGCGACCACACCACCGTGATCCACGCTGACCGCAAGATCCGCGAGCTGATGGCCGAGCGCCGTGTGATCTACAACCAGGTGACAGAGCTGACCAACCGGATCAAGCAGCAGCAGCGGGACTCCTGAATCCACATTGCGGCCGCCGCTCTATACCTTATTAACAGGAGCATGTGGATAAGCCTGTGGATACTTAAGGGGACAAGCGCGGTTAATGGGCTTAAAACCCTTAAGGCACCTGTGGATCGTTAAAAACCGTCCTTCACGTTGTCCCCATCCACACCCTGTTTAAAACCCAGTTAACGCACACTCCGTGAACAGGGCTTAACCGCGGAACGGTGGGGCAGGACCGGGTTATCCACAGTTTCCACAGCAGTTATTAACACTACGAATCCCAAAAAATTGAATTCCCTCAAACAACAAGATCGATGCGCGTGTTCGACCACGGGGCCTGAAGGCCCCAAAGCGGGCCGGGCCTGATCATGGGGGATGGGTTAATCCAGGATCTTCCGGCTAAGCTGTCAGCAGCGCTCCCATCCCTGGGTTTTTGTGTGGTTTCGGTCTGAACGGACCATGCACCAGCCAGGGTGCGCCCAACTTCTTCCGGAGTTTCCCCTCGAAATTCCCGGGTTTACATGGCAGCAGCAATGAAAGGCGGCACCCTTCCGTGAAGTTCAGAGTCGATCGGGACGTCCTGGCAGAAGCCGTCACCTGGACAGCCCGTTCGTTGTCTCCGCGGCCGCCAGTGCCTGTCCTCTCCGGCCTGCTTTTGAAGGCTGAAGCAGGAACCGTCAGCCTCTCCAGCTTTGATTACGAGACCTCGGCAAGGCTTGAAATCACGGCGGACATCAGGGACGAAGGAACCATCCTTGTTTCGGGCCGGCTGCTCGCCGACATCTGCCGCAGCCTGCCTTCCGCGCCGGTCGACGTCGAAACGGACGGCAACAAAGTCACGCTTACCTGCCGCCGAAGCAGCTTCCATCTGGCAACAATGCCGGAGGCCGAATACCCCCCGCTGCCTGCCCTGCCGGCCATCAGCGGAACCGTTCCGGGTGACGCCTTTGCACAGGCCGTATCGCAGGTCATCATCGCGGCCAGCAAGGACGACACCCTCCCCATCCTCACCGGCGTACGGATGGAGATCGAAGACGACCTGATCACCCTTCTTGCCACTGACCGCTACCGGCTGGCCATGCGGGAAGTACCGTGGAAGCCGGTGACTCCCGGCATCTCCACCAGTGCCCTGGTCAAGGCAAAGACACTCAACGAGGTCGCCAAAACCCTGGGCAACAGCGGTGACATCAATCTGGCCCTGTCCGACGACGACAGCCGGCTGATCGGGTTCGAAAGCGGTGGCCGCACCACCACGTCGCTGCTGGTGGACGGCGACTACCCGAAAATCCGATCGTTGTTCCCGGAGTCCACCCCCATCCACGCCACGGTCCAGACCCAGGAACTGGTGGAAGCCGTGCGCCGTGTCTCCCTCGTGGCTGAACGCAACACCCCGGTCCGACTCGCCTTCACCTCAGGCCTCCTGAACCTGGATGCCGGCACGGGTGAGGACGCCCAAGCCTCGGAAGAGCTTGAAGCCCAGCTTTCCGGTGACGACATCACGGTGGCTTTCAACCCGCACTACCTGATCGAGGGCCTCAGTGTCATCGAGACCAAGTTCGTCCGCTTCTCCTTCACCACGGCACCCAAACCCGCCATGATCACGGCGCAGGCGGATGCCGACGGCGAGGACCAGGATGACTACCGCTACCTGGTGATGCCGGTCCGCCTTCCCAACTAATCCCCATCGGCTCCCAGCCTTCGCAAGCTCAGGCCGGCCCCTCGCCGATGGGGCCCCACCCACCGCCACCCTCCCACTAGCGCAGAAAAGAGTTCCACGTGCACATTGGACTGATCGGCCTCGGCAAAATGGGATTCAGCATGCGCGAGCGGCTGCGCAAGGGCGGCATCGAGGTCACCGGCTATGACCGGAACCCCGACGTCACCGATGCCGCCAGCGTCGATGACCTGATGGCCGCTGTCCCGGCGCCCAGGATCATCTGGGTCATGGTCCCGTCAGGGGCCATCACGGACGCCGTTATCACCGAACTCAGCGAAAAACTGGAGCCGGGCGACCTGGTCATCGACGGCGGCAACTCCCGGTTCACGGAAGACCAGAAGCACGGCGAAGTGCTTGCTGCCAAGGGGATCCGCTTCGCGGACTGCGGTGTCTCGGGTGGCGTCTGGGGCCTCCAGAACGGCTACGGCCTGATGGCCGGCGGTGACGCCGCCGACATCGAACGCGCCCTGCCGGTCTTTGACGCGTTGCGCCCGGAAGGTGAACGGGCGGACAGTTTTGTGCACGTGGGCGGCGTCGGTGCCGGCCACTACGCCAAGATGGTCCACAACGGCATCGAGTACGGCCTGATGCAGGCGTACGCCGAGGGCTACGAACTGTTGGCCGCCAAGGACATCGTCACCGACCTGCCCGGCACGTTCCGGGCCTGGCAAAAGGGAACTGTGGTCCGCTCGTGGCTGCTGGACCTCATGGTCAAGGCCCTTGACGAGGATCCGGGGCTGTCCTCGATCGACGATTACGTAGAGGATTCGGGCGAAGGCCGCTGGACGGTGGAGGAGGCTATTGCCAACGCCGTCCCCGCTCCGGCCATTACCGCCGCGCTGTTCGCCCGGTTCGCCTCCCGGGAAGACACCTCTCCTGCCATGAAGATGGTTTCCGCTCTGCGCCACCAGTTTGGCGGCCACGCAACCCGTCCCGCCAAGTAGCACCCACAGGGAACCAGCAGCGTTCCCAGAATTGCCGAAAACCGCGTGTATCTGGAACACCTTTCACTGACCGACTTCCGCAGTTACGCCCAGGTTGACCTCGCGCTGGGCCCTGGTGTCACCGTCCTGGTGGGATACAACGGCATCGGCAAGACCAATCTGATGGAGGCCATCGGCTATCTGGCCACGCTCAGCTCTCACAGGGTGAGCTCAGATGCGCCGCTGCTGAGGTTCGGCACCGAGCGCGCCCTGGTGCGTGCCCGGCTGGTCCGCGGTACCCAGGTCACTGTGCTGGAGCTGGAAATCAACGCCGGCCGCGCCAACCGTGGCCGCATCAACCGCAGTAATCCGGTCCGTGCCCGGGACCTGCTCGGCATCTGCCAGATCGTCCTTTTTGCGCCCGAGGACCTGGCCTTGGTCAAAGGCGATCCGGCCAACCGCCGCCGGTTCCTGGATGAGCTGCTGGCAAGCCTTATCCCGCACCATGCCGCCACGCGCAGTGACTACGACCGTGTCCTGAAACAGCGCAATGCCCTGCTGAAGTCGGCGCGCGCCGGAAAGTTCACGGCCGCACATGAATCGACCCTTGACGTCTGGGACCAGCACATGGCGCGGGCCGGAGCGGAGCTGCTGCATGCCCGGCTCGAACTGGTGGAACGCCTTCGTCCGCACCTCGCCCGGGCCTACGCGGAGCTCACGGACGCAACGAAGCCCGCTGACGCCACCTACCGTTCAACGCTGCAGAACCAGATGGACGACGACGGCGTCCCGGCCGGAGGCATGCAGGGTGCCGCAGCCGGAACTACTTCGGGCGGCCCGGAAGACCTGCGTCTTCTGTCGGTGGATCAACTCACGGAACAGTATGTCCAGGCCTTTGCGGAGTCACGGAAAAAGGAACTGGAACGGGGCATATCGCTCGTGGGTCCGCATCGTGACGAACTTGAGCTGATGCTGGGCCAGGCGCCGGCCAAGGGGTATGCCTCGCACGGGGAAACATGGTCCATGTGCCTGTCCCTCCGACTGGCCTCGTACTATGTGATGCTTGACGATGCCCGGACCGGCGGTTCGGCTCCCATCCTCATCCTGGACGATGTTTTTGCTGAACTGGATGTCCAGCGGCGGCGTAAACTTGCGGCAATAGTCTCCGGCGCGGAACAGGTCCTGGTGACCGCCGCCGTCGACGCCGATATTCCGGAAGAGCTGTCCGGGCGGCGGGTGAAGGTCATCCCGGGAGGTATCGATGAGCAGTGACCAGGGCGGCGGGCCCCCACCCGGCCGCGAGCCTGACAACATCGATGCCCCCCAGGCCGCGCTGAACAGGATGCGCGAAGCCGCCGCTGCACGCGGCGAAGTGCGCCGCAAGGTGGCACGGCCGGGTTCCCAAAAGGCCAAGGGCAGCATCCGTGACACCCGCGGCTTCAGCCAGTTCCACGCCACGGGCCGCGATCCCCTGGGCCTGGGAAAGGTTGTTGGCCGCCTGGTGGCAGAGCGCGGCTGGACTTCACCCGTGGCTGTGGGCTCGGTGATGGCGGAGTGGGCCACGCTGGTGGGACCGGAGATCTCGGCCCACTGCACGCCCGAAAGCTTTACCGACACCACGCTCCACGTCCGTTGTGATTCCACTGCCTGGGCCACCCAACTTCGGCTTTTGAGCAGCAGCCTCCTCGAGAAATTCCGCCGGGAACTGGGCGACGGCGTGGTGACCAGCATCCAGGTGCTTGGCCCCTCAGCGCCCAGCTGGCGCAAGGGTGGACGCAGCGTCAACGGCCGTGGGCCGCGGGACACCTACGGATAGCCGGGCCGGCAGCTCTTGAAACTGCGCCCGAGGGCGTGTAGGGCGCTGTAAGGACCGAAGCGTGTATAGGCACCCGGAGGGGGTACCGCTGGGCCGCCCTAGGCGGGGCCAAGTGCCTTGCAGAGCCATATTCCGCCACTGGCGAAGGCCCTGGAATGCGGGGATATGAGCCTGTTCGCGGTAGAATTGGGGCAGATAACTGGGCGCGGATGAAACGTTGACATCAGTCCGTTCTCCGCGCGCTCTCCGCGTGCGGAGCGTGGATCACCGACCGTCAGCAAGTCACCGGCGCCATAAGTTTGTGCCTGTTGGCGGGTGGCTTTTCCCTGGGGAAGAGAAACCGGCCGGCCATCATCGAGAACAGAGGAGTCGCAGCGCCTGTGGCTAACGACAATACAGATATTCTGGCAGCAGATACCGCAGTCGAGGATGGCCGCACCCCTGATACCCCGGCCGCGCCAAGCACCCAAAGGGAATACGGCGCCAGCGACATCACTGTGCTGGAAGGCCTGGAAGCTGTCCGCAAGCGTCCCGGCATGTACATCGGTTCCACCGGCCCCCGCGGCCTTCACCACCTGGTCTATGAAGTGGTGGACAACTCCGTGGATGAGGCACTGGCCGGCTACTGCAGCCACATCGAGGTGGTCCTGCAGGCTGACGGCGGCGTGAAGGTAGTGGATGACGGTCGCGGCATTCCGGTGGACATGCACCCCACCGAGCACAAGCCCACCGTCGAGGTGGTTATGACCATCCTGCACGCCGGCGGTAAGTTCGGCGGCGGCGGATACGCGGTCTCCGGTGGCCTGCACGGTGTGGGCATCTCCGTGGTCAACGCCCTCTCCAGCCGGGTGGACACCGAAGTGCGGCGCCAGGGGCACGTTTGGCGGATGTCTTTTGCCGACGGCGGCAAGCCGCAGGGCAGCCTGGTCAAGGGTGAAGAGACGGATGCCACCGGCACCACCCAGACCTTCTACCCGGACCCGGCGATCTTTGAAACCACGGAATTCGATTTCGAGACGCTGCGCGCCCGTTTCCAGCAGATGGCCTTCCTGAACAAGGGCCTGCGGATCACCCTGACGGATGAGCGCGACGCGGCCACCGACGAGGCAGACGCCGATCTCGATCTCGACGAGCTGGTTACCGAGGGTGAGGTCAGCGCCGAGCACCGCACTGTGGTGTACCAGTACAACGAAGGCCTGCTGGACTACGTCAAGCACCTGAACTCGGGCAAGAAGGTGGAGGTGGTGCACGAGGACGTCATCGCCTTCGAAACCGAGGACACCGAACGCCGCATCGCCCTGGAAATGGCTATGCAGTGGACCAGTGCGTACTCCGAGAGCGTGCACACCTACGCCAACACCATCAACACCCATGAAGGCGGCACGCACGAAGAAGGTTTCCGCGCTGCCATGACATCCCTCATCAACCGGTACGCCCGGGAAAAGGGCATCATCAAGGAGAAGGACGACAACCTCACGGGTGACGACATCCGCGAGGGCCTCACCGCCGTCATCTCCGTCAAACTGGCAGAGCCCCAGTTCGAAGGCCAGACCAAGACCAAGCTGGGCAACTCCGAGGTCAAGGGCTTCGTCCAGCGCGTTGTTACCGATGGTCTGGGTGACTGGCTGGAGCGCAATCCCGGCCCCGCCCGCGACGTCATCCGCAAGGCCATCTCCGCCGCGCAGGCCAGGATGGCAGCACGGAAGGCCCGGGACAACGCCCGGCGCAAGAGCCCGCTGGAATCCTTCGGCATGCCGGGCAAGCTGTCCGACTGCTCCTCCAAGGACCCGGAAAAGTGCGAGGTCTACATTGTGGAGGGCGACTCCGCCGGTGGTTCCGCCAAGCGCGGCCGCAACCCCGAGACCCAGGCCATCCTGCCGCTGCGCGGCAAGATCCTGAATGTGGAGCGCGCCCGCCTGGACAAGGCCCTGGGCAACGCGGAGGTCCAGTCCATGATCACCGCTTTCGGTACCGGCATTGGCGAGGACTTCGACCTCGCTAAGCTGCGGTATCACAAGATTGTCCTCATGGCGGATGCCGACGTGGATGGCCAGCACATCACCACACTGCTGATGACCCTGCTGTTCCGCTACATGCGGCCGCTGATCGAAAACGGCTACGTGTACTTGGCACAGCCCCCGCTGTACCGGATCAAGTGGTCCAACGCCCCGCATGATTACGTCTACAGCGACCGTGAACGCGACGCCAAGCTGGTGGCGGGACAGGCTGCCGGGCGCCGGATCCCCAAGGACAACGGCATCCAGCGCTACAAGGGCCTGGGCGAGATGGACTACACCGAGCTGTGGGACACCACCATGGATCCTGATCACCGCACGCTGCTGCAGGTCACCATGGACGATGCCCTGGCCGCCGACCAGATCTTCTCCGTCCTCATGGGCGAAGACGTCGAATCACGCCGCAACTTCATCCAGCAGAACGCCAAGGACGTCAGGTTCCTGGACATCTAAGGACCCGCTCCAAAGTATTCAGAACCAGACATATACCTGAAACGGAAATTAAAGAATGAGCGACGAAACCCCCGAGATTCCCGCCCCCGAGGCCGGAGCTCCGGACACCGTTCTTGAAGGCGACGTGCTGATCGACCGCGTGGAACAGGTGGACCTGCAGACGGAAATGCAGCGTTCCTATCTGGACTACGCCATGGCCGTCATCGTGGGCCGTGCCCTTCCGGACGTCCGTGACGGCCTCAAGCCTGTGCACCGCCGGGTGCTGTACGCGATGTTCGACGGCGGCTACCGGCCCGACCGGTCCTTCAACAAATGCGCCCGAGTGGTGGGCGAGGTCATGGGCCAGTACCACCCGCACGGTGACACCGCCATCTACGATGCCCTGGTGCGCCTGATCCAGGACTGGACCATGCGTTACCCGCTGGCGCTGGGCCAGGGCAACTTCGGCTCGCCCGGCAACGACGGCGCAGCGGCACCGCGGTATACCGAGACCAAGATGGCCCCGCTGGCGATGGAAATGGTCCGGGACATCGACGAGGAAACGGTCGATTTCCAGGACAACTACGACGGCAAGAACCAGGAACCCACCATCCTGCCGGCCAGGTTCCCCAACCTGCTGGTCAACGGTTCCTCCGGCATCGCCGTCGGCATGGCCACCAACATCCCGCCGCACAACCTCCGCGAAGTAGCCGACGGAGTGCAGTGGTACTTGGCCAACCCCGGCGCCACCCGCGAGGAACTCCTCGAGGAACTGCTGGTGCGGGTCAAGGGTCCGGACTTCCCCACCGGTGCCACCATCCTGGGCCACAAGGGAATCGAAGACGCCTACCGGACCGGCCGCGGATCCGTCACCATGCGGGCAGTGGTTGCCGTGGAGGAACTGCAGGGCCGCACCTGCCTGGTGGTCACGGAGCTTCCGTACCAGGCCAACCCGGACAACCTGGCCATCAAGATCGCCGAACTGGTCAAGGACGGCAAAATCTCCGGTATCGCCGACCTCCGTGACGAGACCTCCGGACGCACTGGCCAGCGCCTGGTCATTGTGCTGAAGCGCGACGCAGTGCCCAAGGTGGTGCTGAACAACCTCTACAAGCACACCGAACTGCAGAGCAACTTCTCCGCAAACATGCTTGCCATTGTTGATGGTGTGCCGCGGACCCTGAGCCTGGATGCGTTCATCCGGCACTGGGTGACGCACCAGATGGACGTCATTGCGCGCCGCACCCGGTACCGCCTGCGCAAAGCGGAGGAAGAAGCCCATATCCTCCGTGCCCTCCTCAAGGCACTGGATATGCTCGACGAGGTTATCGCCCTTATCCGGGCTTCCAACACCACCGAGGCCGCCCGCGACGGGCTGATGGAACTGCTGGACATCGACGAGCTGCAGGCCCGGGCCATCCTGGACATGCAGCTGCGCCGCCTGGCCGCGCTGGAACGACAAAAGATCCAGGACCGGCATGCCGAACTCGAAGCCCTGATCGAGGAGTACAACGCGATCCTGGGTTCCGAGCAGCGGCAGCGCGAGATCATCAGCGTCGAGCTGGGCGACATCGTGGACAAGCACGGCGACGACCGGCGGACCAAGATCCTCATGGGCTACGACGGCGACATGTCCATGGAGGACCTGATCCCCGAAGAGGAGATGGTGGTCACCATCACCCGCGGCGGCTACGTCAAGCGCACCCGCAGCGACAACTACCGGTCGCAGCAGCGCGGCGGCAAGGGCATCAAGGGTGCCCAGCTCCGCGGTGACGACGTGGTGGAACACTTCTTCGTAACCACCACCCACCACTGGCTGCTGTTCTTCACCAACCTTGGCCGCGTCTACCGTGCCAAGGCATACGAGCTCATGGAAGCAGGCCGGGACGCCAAGGGCCAGCACGTGGCCAACCTGTTGGCGTTCCAGCCGGATGAGCACATTGCCCAGGTCCTGGACCTGAAGGACTACCAGCAGGCGCCATATCTGGTGCTGGCCACCAAGAGGGGCCTGGTGAAAAAGACCAGGCTGGAGGACTACGACACCAACCGTTCCGCCGGCGTGATCGCCATCAACCTGCGCGACGGCGATGAGCTGGTCTCGGCCCAGCTTGTTTCGGAAACCGACGACCTCTTCCTGGTGTCCCGCAAGGGCCAGTCGATCCGCTTCACTGCCACCGATGACGCACTGCGCCCCATGGGACGTGCCACCTCGGGTGTTACCGGCATGAAGTTCCGCGAAGACGATGAATTGCTGGCCGCCGACGTGGTCACCGACGGTTCCTTCG
This sequence comes from Arthrobacter sp. SAFR-179, assembly GCF_059414945.1. NCBI lineage: Bacteria > Bacillati > Actinomycetota > Actinomycetes > Micrococcales > Micrococcaceae > Arthrobacter > Arthrobacter sp. SAFR-179. The sequence goes on along the minus strand of NZ_JBPFDM010000006.1, from coordinate 29,250 downwards.
TGTTCATCGTGACCGAGGGCGGTTATGCCAAGCGCACGGCTGTGGAGGAATACCGCCTTCAGGGCCGCGGCGGCCTGGGCATCAAGGTAGGCAAGTACCAGGAAGAACGCGGGCACCTGGTAGGGGCACTCATTGTCCAGGAAGAGGATGAAGTCCTGGTGGTTATGGAGGGCGGCAAGGTTGTCCGCTCTTCGGTTGCCGGTGTTCCTGCCAAGGGTCGTGACACCATGGGCGTCATCTTCGCCAAGCCGGACAAGAATGACCGGATCATCGAGGTGGCGCGCAACAGCGAACGCGGTCTCGAGGACGAGGAATCTTCCGGAGATGACGTAACGTTGGCTGAAGATGGCGGGCCCGCTGGGGAATCCGCCGTGCCAGCAATGGCAGAAGAATCACCGGCCGTTGAGTCAGAGGACGCCTCGGGCGACGCTGAGCCGAACGAAGACAACACGGAGGTAACGAGTGAGTAATTCCGACTCATTTCCCAAGCCGAACAGCACTGTTCCCGACGGGAACCGGCCTTCCGGGGCACCCCGGGTAAACGCCCCCGTACGTCCGCAGCAGCGGCCGGCAGCTCCTGCCGGGGCTCCAGGCCAGCGCCCTGCCGTGCCGGGCCAGCGTCCGCAGCAGGGTGACCGCCCCGCCCAGCCCGGCCAGCGTCCCTTCCAGGGACAGCAGGGCCAGCAAGGGCAGCGCCCGGCACCGGCGGGACAGCGTCCCGGGCAGGGGGCTCCCGGACAGGGGACGCCTGGCCTGGTGAAGCCGGCGCCCAAGGCAAAGGTCCGCCGCGCCCGGCTGCTGATCAGCAAGGTGGACCCGTGGTCCGTCCTGAAGATGGCATTCCTGCTTTCCGTGGCCTTGGGAATTGTCACCGTGGTTGCCGCCATTGTCCTTTGGACAGTTCTGGACCTGACCGGAATCTTCGACCAGGTGGACAGCCTGCTCGGTACGCTCGCGGGCTCTGAAAGCGGCGGCTTCGAACTGAAGAAGGTGGCCTCGCTGGGACAGGTGGCCTCGTTTGCCACCATCATTGCCGTGGTCAACGTTGTCCTGCTGACGGCGCTGTCCATGCTCTCCGCCGTCCTCTACAACATTTCAGCCACCCTCGTGGGCGGCATCGGCGTTACCCTCACCGACGATTAGGAAGCCATTTCCGCCGCCCGAAAAGCGGCGGAAAGGCCCGATTTGAGATCGGGCCGGGATGTGCTGTAAAGTCATGTCTCGGCCCGATGAGGCATCGGGGCGTATAGCTCAGGCGGTTAGAGCGCTTCGCTGATAACGAAGAGGTCCCAGGTTCAAGTCCTGGTACGCCCACGGAACCTGTGCAGGTTTCACAATAGGTCTGGTCCGGATCCATCCGGAACTTGACTGGAACGGGGAGCACGTGAAGAAGTTGCTTGTATTGGCAGCCGCAATCGCAGGCGTCCTGGTCTACCGGAAAGCACAGGAATCCGAAGCCCAGAAGACGGTCTGGAGTAAGTCAACCGATACGGTGGACTAGCCCGGACACCCACTCCGGGAGCCTGTCAGGGGCTCTGCGGTTCTAGGGTATGATGGACGGGTTGCTTCTTATGGGGGCATGGCGCAATTGGTAGCGCACCTGCTTTGCAAGCAGGGGGTTCGGGGTTCGAGTCCCCGTGCCTCCACCATAAGAAAGTCCCGGTCAGCGGAAACGCTGGCCGGGACTTTTCGCTTTCCATCTCCATTAGGAACGAGCTTCAGGGGTGCGCCATGAACTTCTTCTTCGCCGCCTTGGGCGTCCTGGGTGTCGCCTCGTCCGGCCCCTTGATTGCAGCCACGCTCGGTGCCACCAGCGTCAGCGCCCTGGCAATTGCCTTTTGGCGCAACGCCATCGGAGCAGCCGTCATGGCCACCCCCACCCTGGTTCGTGAACCCCGCCAGTTCGGCCGCATAACCCGCCGCGAGTTCCGCTGGTCGTCTCTGGCCGCCGTCGCCCTTGCACTGCACTTTGCCTGCTTCATCACCTCCTTGCAGCTCACGTCCGTAGCCGCCGCCACGGCCCTGGTTTGCCTTCAGTCAGCCTGGATTGCGGTCTTCCAGCTCTTCCGCGGCACCCGTCACCGCTGGCAGGTCCTGGCCGGGCTGGGCATCGCTTTTGGCGGCGTCGTTGCCATTACAGGCTTTGACCTGGGAACCTCATCGCAGGCGCTCACGGGAGACCTGCTGGCGGTGGCCGGCGGTGCGCTGGCCGGCCTCTACACGCTGGCCGGGGGCAAGGCGCGGCAGAGCATGACCACGGGTACCTACACCACGCTCTGCTACGGGATGTGCGCCGCCCTGGTGGCCGTACTGGCCCTGTTCGCGGGCCAGCCGCTGGCCGGGTTCGAGCCCGCAGGATGGCTGGGCATCGCTGCGATCACCGTCTGCGCGCAACTGGTGGGCCATACTGCGTTCAACCACCTGTTGGCCACCATGAGCCCGCTCTTGGTCTCCATGATCATCCTCCTGGAGATCCCGGGCGCTGCGCTGCTGGCGGCGGTGTTCCTGCACGAGACCCTGCCGGCCGGCACCTACGCCGGACTCGGCCTGATTCTGGCCGGACTCGCCGTCGTGGTCCTGGGCCAGCGGAACGCGGGCAGGCGCGGAAGGGCACCCAAGGATGAACCGCCGTCGGAACTCGCCGAGCTCGGGGCCGACTGAAGTTATTGGCCGCCGCGGCGGATGGGTTGGGCTGTGTTGACCGTGTGGATGGCCCTGAGGAGCTTGGCCGGGAAATACACCGAAAAGAAGACCACCATGGGGGCCTTCAAAGCCATTTTCCTGACGTTGTGGGCCTTATAGGTCCGGTCGAAACGGGTGACGTAGTAGCGGTAGTCGCGCGGTGAATCCTCCAGCCGGCGCGCGGACATCCCCGACACCATTTGAGGCCAGTAGCGCACCGGAAGGTCATGCTCGGCCAGGTGCAGGGACAAATCGATGTCCTCGTGCATCTCGTCCTTCTCGTCCCGGCACGTTTCGGAGCGGATGGTCTCCCAGGCGGTGGCGCGCAGGGCCATGTTGGAGCCGAACAGGAAATGGTACTGGTGCTTGGCCAGCTTGAGCATCAACTGGCGCATCTTGTCGTCTGCCTTGAGCCCAAAGCGCCGCATAGGCATGTCGTAGTAGACCACAGGGCCGGTGGCGGCCTGGACGGACGGGTCCGCGAAGGCCTTCTGCACCTGCTCCACCCAGTCGGGTTCCACGATGGAGTCCGAGTCGATGCGCCCCAGGATGTCCCCGGTGGCATTGTCCAGCCCGAAGTTGCGGGTGGGGATGAGTCCCTGCTCCCGGTCCTGGCTGAGCAGGATAATGGGGCTTTCCGGATACTCGAGCTGCATCTGGCGGACGATGTCAGCGGTCCGGTCTTTGGAAAGGTTGTCCACCACGATGATCTCGTGGGCGGGAACAGACTGGTAAATAGCCGCTATGAGGCATTGCCTGATCACGCTTTCCTCGTTGTATGCCGGGATGACGATGGACACGCGGAGCTGTACGGCTGCGTCGTTCACGGCATCCCCAGAGGATTGATTGGCTGGCATCACTATAAATCTAGCATCCGGGCCATGGCCTGCCCCCAGCGGTGGCCCCGCTTCTGAAGCGGGCTCGTGCGGATGTGGACGGCCCGGCAGGAAGGTTTGCGGCAAGGCGTGGAGCGGTACGCAAAAGGGGCCCCGTCGTGTAACGGAGCCCCTTCGAGTGCGGGATGGAATCTAAGGAAAACTAGGCCTGGTTGCTGCCTTTGTCGTCCCCGGTGGCCGTCTTGGCGTCGTCGTTGGCGGCGCTCTTTGCACCCTCAGCGGCGTCTGCGGCCACGTGCTTGGCCTTTTCAGCGGCGTCCGCGGTCTTTTCCTTGACCGCATCGGCTGCGTCGCCGGCTTTGCCTGCAGCGGCAGCCGTGGCGGATCCGGCAGCAGAGGCAGCACTGCCGGTGGTGTCCGCGCTGCTGTCCTTGACATCGCTGACGGTGGTGGCGGGAACCGGAGCAGGAGTGGGTGTCACCGGCGAGGGAGTCTTCCAGGGGTCCTCCACCGGCTTGGATGCCTTCCATGCGGCGACACCCGCGGCCACGGCAGCAGCAATAACTCCGAAGACCAGCCATCCGCGCTTCTTGGGCTTTTCCGGCTGCGCGAGCTGAACGTCTACTGCCCGGCTGGCGCCTGCTGCGGCTGCCTTCAGCTGCGTGCCGGTTGCCTGGGCCTGTTCCTGGATGGCGTGGATAATTCCCACATCGCCCAGCTTCTGGGCCACGGCGTCCACCCGTGCCGGGGTGTTTTCCAACGTGCGGTGAACTGCACCGGAGGCCACGCCGATCTGGTCCGAAAGCCTGGGCAGGTATTCCACTACTACCCGGTCACGGGCATTCAGGACAACGGGGGTGGCCTTGTCCAAGGCTTCGTGCAGCCTGGGTGAGGTGCCGTCGACGACGTCATTGATCCTGGGGGCCAACTGGGCCAGACCGTCCTGAATCCGGGGAGTTACTGTGGCAACACCGTCGGCCAGGCTGTGCGCAGCCGTCTTGAGGCCCTCCTGGATCTTGGGAGATGCGGTATCCAGGCCATGCTGGAGACGGGGAACAGCCCAGTCAACAGCAGCTTCCACCCGGGGGGCGGCCCAATCCTTGGCGTTTTCCACCGCACTGGTGACCGACTGCTCAAGGTCACGGGCAATACGATCCGATTTCTTCACAACTACCTCCCGATTAATGTGACGGTTCTGTCGTTAGCCTACGTGCCCAGATCACCACGGGCTATTCACCCTGCGGATTTTAGGGCGATTTCACCCAGCGCGGAACTGTGCCCGCAGCCGTGGCCGCCCATAACCGGCGTGGAAGAATGGGGCCTATGACTGCCATCGCAACTTCAAAAGCAACCATCCACACCAGCCTCGGCGACATCGTGGTTAACCTGTTCGGCAACCACGCGCCCAAGACGGTCAAGAACTTCGTTGGCCTTGCCACCGGCGAGCAGGCCTGGACCCACCCGGAAACCGGTGAGGACAAGACGGGCACCCCGCTCTACAACGGAACCATCTTCCACCGCATCATCAAGGACTTCATGATCCAGGCGGGCGATCCCCTGGGCCGCGGAACCGGTGGCCCCGGTTACCGCTTTGACGACGAGATCCACCCCGAAGTCAGCTTCAACCAGCCCTACAAGCTGGCCATGGCTAACGCGGGCATCCAGATGGGCAAGGGCACCAACGGTTCCCAGTTCTTCATCACCACCATCCCCACCGACTGGCTCCAGGGCAAGCACACCATCTTCGGCGAAGTGGCCGACGACGAATCCAAGAAGGTCGTTGACGCCATCGAGGGTGTGCGCACGGGCATGGGCGACCGCCCGGTGGAAGACGTGACCATCAACAGCATCGACATCGAACAGCTGTAACGCTCCACCATGAGTTACGGAATTCCGTCGGCCGAGCCGTCCGCCCAGGTTCCGGTCTGCCCCCGGCACCCGGACCGGCCGTCCTACGTACGCTGCCAGCGCTGCGGGCGCCCGGCGTGCCCCGACTGCCAGCGGGCGGCCGCCGTCGGATTCCAATGCGTTGACTGCGTCAACGAAACAAGACGTACGACGCCGGAGGTACGGACCGTCTATGGCGGTGCCGTTGCCACTGGCAGGCCATTGGTGACGTTCGGCATCATCGCCGCTTGCGCTGTGCTGTACGTGCTGCAGTGGCTGGTTCCCAATGACCTGATTTACCAGAGCCTCGGCTTTGCGAACGTTTACGCGGAGCCCCGCTGGGGTGAGTTTGAACCGTGGCGGATGCTCACTTCCGCCTTCCTGCACTCGCAGGGCTTCATCCTGCATATCGCCCTTAACATGTACATGCTGTGGGTGTTCGGACAGGCCCTGGAACCGCTTCTGGGACGCATCCGCTTCCTGGTGCTCTACCTGGTTTCGGCGTTTGGCGGCTCTGTGGGCTATTTGCTCCTGACACCCCTGTATCTGCCCGGTCAGCCGTTGTATGGCGTGGTGGGTGCTTCCGGGGCAATCTTCGGACTCTTTGGAGCGATGCTTCTCATTCAGCGCCACCGCGGCGGGGACACGCGCCAACTGTGGGTGCTGATCGCCATCAACGGTGTCATCGGCTTCGTGATCCCCCAGATTGCGTGGCAGGCACACCTTGGTGGCCTCGTGGCCGGCGCCCTGTGTGCTGCAGTTTTCGCCTACACCCCTCGCGGCCGCCGGCAGGGTCTGATCCAGGCCCTTGGAGTAGCAGCAGTGCTGGCGCTCCTCATAGCAGTCAGCTGGGTCCGCGTGACGCTATAGCCTGCCGGCGCCTGTAGTTACCGATGCCCCCGACACCTTGCGGTGTCGGGGGCATCGTCGTTTTCCACAGCGGTTATCCACAGTGTTGGTAACTTACACGCCTGTAGTTCATCTGTCGGCCTCACCATTCCCGGCCCTCTCCAGGCCCTCGGCCGGAAGCTGGCCCGCGTTCTCCACATCTGTGGATAACCTGTGGGGATATCGCTGTGTGTAAGTGGATAAGCCGGAGATCTTCCCGCTTTTTGTGGATAAGGACATTGCAAACAGCGTCAGAGGGCTTGTCCCCGGGTGCCGCCTGCATGTTATCGACACCCTTATACACAGTGTTAATAACTGACAGGTGTGTAGTTCAAGCAATGGAAATCCCGCAGGAGTAAGCCGCGGCGGCCGTAGACCGAAGATTTCCACGGCTTTACCCACAGCTGTGGATAACTTGTGGGTATTGCGATGTTGGTAAGTGGATAAGTGGGCCGGTTGCCCGGTCGACTCCTGCCTATGATGGTTGCCTGCCAAGCCTTTCAAGCGACAAGGATCCCCGTGGGCGTCACCGAGCACCTGTACCTGGACAAACAGCATCCGGCCCTTTGGAAGGCGATCAGTGGCCTGGGCCTCAAGGTGCAGGAAGCAGCAGAGGAAGCCGGAATCGGACGGGGCCTGCTGGAACTCCTCAACGTCCGGATTTCGCAGATCAACGGCTGCGCCTACTGCTTGGACCTCCATGTGCGAAAGGCGGTCGAGGCAGGGGAAAGCGCGCAGCGGCTGGCGGTCCTGCCGGCTTGGCGGGACACCGCGCTCTTCACCGGCAAGGAGCGGGCAGCACTGGCACTGGTGGAGAGCATCACCGAGCTCCCGGACCAGGACTCACGCGAGCATGCCGAGGCCGCCTCGCGGGAGTGCCTGACGGCAGAGGAATTTTCAGCGGTAAGTTGGGTTGCGGTGACCATGAACGCGTTCAACCGTGTCTCCATCACCAGCCACCACCCCGTGAAGCGGGACCGCTGACAGCGCTCCGGTGTTCAGGACAGGAATCCATAGGGCTCCAGCTGCCTTTTATCCACAGGTATTCCACACTGTTAATAACGGCATCTTCCCGGCCGGTTCAACTGGACCAGCCTTGCCCGGCGGGCCAAACGCTCTATCCTGAACCCTTTGACGAGCTTTTCCACATTGTGGATAACTTTCCCAACAGCTGGGGATAACCGGCTTCGTACCGGGAGGTGCTATCCGGGCCAGATGCCGGAGGATCCACGCCGGTGGCTGCCCAGGAGGTGGGTGTCCACCATTCCCACAGCCTCCATCAGGGCAAACATGGTGGTGGGTCCCACAAAGGAAAAGCCGCGCTTCCGCAGTGCCTTGGACAAGGCAACCGATTCCGCGGACTGCGTGGGGATCTCGGCAGCCACCCTCGGCCGCGGGGTGCTATCTGGGGCGAAACCCCACACAAAGTCCACCAGCCCGCCGTCGTTCCTTAACTCCAAGGTTGCCTGCGCATTCCTGATCGTGGCCAGGATCTTCAGCCGGTTCCTGATGATGCCCGGATCCTGCATCAGCCGGTCCACGTCCGTGCTGCCGAACAACGCCACGGCTTCGGGATCGAACCCTGCGAAGGCGGCACGGAACGCGGGACGCTTGCGCAGGATGGTGGCCCATGAAAGTCCTGCCTGGAAACCCTCCAGGCAGATGCGCTCGTACAGGCCCTGCTCGTCAGTGACGGGCAAGCCCCATTCCTGGTCGTAATAGTTCCGCATCAGCGGATCCGAGGCAGCCCACGCCGGCCGGGCCAGGCCGTCCTCGCCGATAATTACTCCGGCGGAATCGGGAGCCAGTGCGTCCTCCTTGGAAGGTCCGCGGGCGCCGCTAGGAGCGCCAGCGGGTAGTCATCAGGAAGCCCACGATCGCAATGCCAAAGCCGGCTACGATGTTCCACGACTGCCAGGCCTGCACCGGGAAGCGGCCCTCACTGATGTAGAAGGTGATGATCCAGAAGAGGCCGATAATCATCAGGCCAAACATGACCGGCTTGAACCACACGGGGTTGGGCTTGTAGGCCTGGGGGGAAGCCGGCTGGGCGGTGCTGGCGGTCTTCTTGCGAGGCTTTGACTCGGGCACTGGCTCTCCTTGGCGGGCTGGGCAAGCTCGGCGGTCCGGGCTTGGTATCCTGCAAGAAGGAAGTTGCCAGCGGTCTGCGCGATCTTGGTCAAATCTGGATTCTTACTAGCAGCCAATTCTAGCCGCAGTTGATGGGCAGCCTGTGCCCAGGGCGGACGCCCGGAGGAGAACGCGTGGTATTGCAGGAGAAGGCGGGGCCCGCCACTGCGCCCGCGTCCCGCCGTGCCCTGCTGCCTGGCATCATCCAGGTTCTGGGTGAGCTGTTGATAACCGCCGGCGTCATCCTCCTTCTCTTTGTGGCATGGCAGCTGTGGTGGACCAACGTCGAGTCCGACGCCAAGCAGAGCCAGGTCATCAAGGAATTTGCCCAGGACCTCAGCAGCGCCGCTCCCGCACCAGCAGCCCCCTCCGCGCCGCCGGCTGCAGCTGAAGATTTCGGCAAACCGGTGGTGGGCACCGCCCCGGGCCATGCAGGAACGATCGGAATCATGTACATCCCGCGGTTTGGCCCCGGCTACACCCGTCCCATCGTCCAGGGAACCAGCCAGGACGTCCTGGACACCCTGGGCCTTGGCCACTACAGCAACACGGCCATGCCCGGAGCCGTGGGCAACTTTGCCGTCGCGGGGCACCGGCAGACGCACGGCGCGGTGCTGGACAACATCCACACGCTGGTGCCCGGTGACAAAATTTACGTCCAGACAAAGGACGGCTATTACGTCTACGTTTTCCGGAACAACCAGATTGTGATGCCCTCCCGCACCGACGTCCTGGAGCCGGTCCCCACCAAGCCCGGTGCCACGCCCACCGAAAGCTACCTCACCATGACGAGCTGCAATCCCCGCTTCGGCGCGGAAGAACGCATCATCGCCTACGCCCTGCTGGACAGTTGGCGTCCGGCTGCGGCCGGATCGCCGGCCGAGATCGCCGCGCAGGTTGCAGCAGCCACCGGAAGGAGCTGACCGTGTACGCCTGGATTTTCCGCCACCTTCCCGGACCGCTTTGGCTCAGGATCACCATCTCGCTGGCACTGGTCTTCATTGCCCTGGTACTGATGGTCCAGTTCCTGTTCCCCTGGATGTCCCATTTCACCCAATTCACCGACTCGACGATTGGTTCCACAGACCAGCCATGACCACAACCAAGATCCTTGTAGTGGATAACTACGACAGCTTTGTCTACACCCTGGTGGGCTACCTCCAGGAGCTGGGCGCCGAAACCACTGTTGTCCGCAACGACGACGTTACGCTGGAGGAGGCAATTGAACTGGCCGGTACGCGCGACGGTGTCCTCATCTCACCCGGCCCGGGCAACCCTGCCGAGGCAGGCATCTGCATCGAGCTGATCAAGTGGTGCGGTGAAAACAGCGTGCCCATGTTCGGTGTATGCCTGGGTCACCAGGCACTGGCTGAGGCCTTCGGCGGCAAGGTGACCCACGCCCCTGAACTCATGCACGGCAAGACGTCCCAGGTGGAGCACATTGGCACCAGCGTTTTCGCTGGGCTCCCCTCCCCCGTCACGGCCACCCGCTACCACTCGCTGGCCGCGGTCCGGGAATCCATTCCCGATGTCCTGGAAGTCACCGCGCAAACTGCGTCCGGTGTGGTCATGGGCCTGCAGCACCGGACGGCGCCGCTCTGCGGTGTGCAGTTCCATCCCGAGTCGGTCCTCACCGAAGGCGGGTACCAGATGCTGGGCAACTGGCTGGAATCGCTGGGCATGAAAGGCGCAGCGGCCCGGGCGGCGAAACTGAGCCCCCTCATCCAGCACTAGCCGCCAGTAAAGCTGGCGGGAAGCGACCCGGCCCACCAGGGTGAGGTCAGCCCTTCCTGGTGGGCGTCGGCGTCGGCTTCGGTGTGGCCGTGGGGGTCGGCGTCTCCGTGGGTGACGGCGGTGGCGGCGGTGGCGGCGGCGCCTTGGCCACAACGATGGTGATGGTCTTTCCCTGGACGACGGCGGCATTGGCAGGATCGCTCTGGTCCGTGACCCTGCCCGGCTCCACCTGCGAGTTCTCCGCCTCGACCACAGAAGGCACCAGGCCAAGCTCCTTCAGGGCCGCCTCCGCCTCTTCACGGGCTAGGCTCCGCAGCTCCGGGACCACCACCTTGCCGGTGGAAACGATGAGCTCCACGCTGGTGCCCACGCCAACGCTCTGGCCCGGTGCCGGGTTGGAGGTGATGACGATTCCAGCCGGAACAGTGGCGCTGTTGGCCGTGCTGGTGGTCGGCGCGCCGGCCAGTCCCGCCTGGCGGAGGATGTCGCGCGCGGCAGCCTCAGTCTTGCCGGGGAGGCTGTCCGGGACCTTCACCGAGCTGGGGCCCTCGGAAATGTTGAGGATGACGTCCGCCCCCGGATCCAGCGAACCGCCTGCCGCTGGATCAGTCCCGATGGCGGTTCCCTTGGGCACCGTATCGTTTGCAGCCCGTGCGATCCTGGGACGCAGTCCCGCGTCATACAGTGCCTGAAGTGCCGCGCTCTCCGTCATGGACGCGACGGCGGGTATTGGGACCTTGGGTGGAGCGGGGGCCGGCCGGTTGACCGTTTGGTAAAGCCACAGGCCGCCGCCCGCGAGTACCAGCAGGGTGAAGATCACCAGGGTGGCGATCCAGGCACGACGGCGGGACTTCTGCCGGGTGCTCGGCTCACGTTCCGGAGGGAAGCCAAGCGGGAGCGGCGCAGCCGCGCTGTACCCGTCTGCCCGGTACCCGTTCGGCCTGTATTCGTCCGGCCCATCCTCATCCGCAAGTTCAAGCGGAACGCCCGGTCCGCCTTCGCCATCAAGCGTGGTTGCTGCCAGGCGGCCGGTGGGGGCGTCATCAAGGAAACTTGCGCCCGTTGCCGTGAAGGCTTCGGTGGGCGGGGCCGCTTGCGGGACGTGGTCGTTTGGATCGGTAGGCGCCTCGGACGCCGGCACGGCAGGGACAGGCACGCCGGCCTTCGCAGCCCTCAGGGCGCGCCGGAAGGCTGCAGCATCCTGAAACCTGTCATCCCGGTTCTTCTGCAGGGCCTTGGCGAGGACGGTGTCCAGGGCCGGTGACACCTTCGGATTCAGGCTGCTGGCAGGGTCCGGAATTTCGCGGACGTGCTGGTACGCGACGGACACCGGGCTGTCTCCGACGAACGGAGGACGCGACGTCAGCATTTCGTAAAGCAGGCACGCGGCGGAGTAGAGGTCACTGCGGGCGTCGACGGATTCGCCGCGCGCCTGCTCCGGTGACAGGTATTGCGCCGTTCCCACCACTGCCTGGGTCTGGGTCATGGTCGCCGAGGAATCGGCGATGGCGCGGGCGATGCCGAAGTCCATCACCTTTACCGAATTGGTGCCGGGGCAGTACATCACGTTGGCCGGCTTGATGTCCCGGTGGACGATTCCGGCCTTATGGCTGTACTCGAGCGCGCCCAGGACACCCAGGCAGTAATCGATGGCCTGGTCGATGCCGACCTCATTTGCGCGGATCAGGTCACGCAGGGTCCTGCCCTCGACGTACTCCATCACGATGTAGGGCACCCGGACGTCTTCGCCAGTGCCGTCGTGGACCAGGTGTTCACCGGTATCGAAAATGGCCACAATGGAGGGATGGTTCAGGGCGGCTACTGCCTGCGCTTCACGCTTGAACCGTGCCTGGAACTGCGGGTCCCGGGCCATATCCGGCCGGAGCAGTTTGACGGCCACTGTCCTGCCCAGGCGGGTATCGGTCCCGCGGTAGACATCCGCCATGCCACCCCGGCCAATAAGGCTGCCCAGCTCGTAGCGGCCGCTCAGGACACGCCGGTTATCCACCGGCAGGCTGTCCTCCCGGTGCAACGGTGTGCGTGGTGACTCATTCACTGGTGGCCCCAACGATTACGGTGCGCAGGTTGCCGGCGTTCCGGCGGTTTGGCCGGCCGCGCAGGTTGCCAGGGGCGAGATGGGCGTGGGACCTGCAACGGGCGAGGACGTGGTGGGGGTAGGCGTCGGCTTGGGTGCCGTGGTTGTTGTGGGGGCCGGGGATGGAGCGGTTGCGTAGATAACGGTGATAAGCGATCCCTTTGGCACCGGGCCCGTGGGATTCAGTTCCAGGACGGTGCCGGGCGCGGCCGTTCCGCTCTCCTGCGGCAGGACGGTCACTTGGAGTCCAAGGTTCGCAAGGGCAGTCTGGACCTGGCGGTAATCCTTGCCGAGGTAAGCGGCCGGTATCACGTTGACCGTGTCCTGTGTGGGCTCGGGCGTGGGAGTGGGCATCGGTGTGCTTCGGGTCTGCGTGGGAGTGGCCGACGGGGTCCGCGTGGGTGTCGCCGATGAAGGGGCCGCGCTGCTGGTGGTGGTGCCCGACGTCGGGTTGCCGGACGGCGAGAACAGGCCCATCTGGTTCAGCAGGAAACCCACCAGCGCAAACAGGAGCAGCAGGATCAGGGCCACCAGGGGCCATGTCCATGGACTGCGTCCCTTGCGCCGGGGCTCATCGGAGGGCACGTCGTCGTACGTTTCCTCCTCCTGGTCCCAGTTCCGTTCCGCGGCCAGCGCGTTGGCGCGGGCAAGCGGGCCCTTGGGCGTGTCCCCATCGGCGGCGGCGCCTGCGGCCATTCCGGCGGCTGCCCCGGCACCGAGTACCGGCAGGGCGGACGTGGCTGTGGGGGTGGAATCGTGCTGGGTGCCAATGACTCCGGTGGGGGCAGTGGCGGTGTCAACGGGGGCCGTGATGGGCCCGGTATCGGCGTCGAAAAGAAGCATGCCGGGCACCGCGGCGCGTGCTGCGCTGATGTCACCGTTGCGGATAGCCTCGGCTGCTTCGGCCAGCTTGATGGCGTTCGCCGGGCGGTCCTTGGGGTCCTTCGAAAGCATGGACATCAGGAGGGCGCGCACTGGGGCCGGCAGGCTCTCCGAAAGGGGAGGCGGAGCGTCATTCACCTGTGCCAGGGCGATGGCGATCTGCGATTCCCCGGAGAACGGGCGGTGCCCGCTGAGGCACTCGTAGCCGATGACACCCAGCGAGTAGATGTCCGAGGATCCCGTGGCGGTCTGGCCCGTGGCCTGCTCCGGTGAAAGGTACTGGGCGGTTCCCATGACCTGGCCGGTCTGCGTGAGGGGCACCTGGTCGGCGAGGCGCGCGATGCCGAAGTCGGTGACCTTGACGCGGCCGTCAGGAGTGATCAGGAGGTTGCCGGGCTTGACGTCGCGGTGGACCAGGCCCTGCGCGTGGGCAACGGCCAGAGCGCGGGCGGTCTGCGCGATGATCGAGAGCGTACGGTCCGGTGACAGCACCTGTTCGTGCTCGATGATGCTGCTCAGCGGCTGGCCGGGGACCAGTTCCATGACCAGGTACGCCGAGCCTTCTTCTTCGCCGTAGTCAAAGACGTTGGCGATCCCCACGTGGTTCAGCAGGGCAGTGTGGCGGGCCTCCGCACGGAAGCGCTGGAGGAATCCGGGGTCCCCCGTGTACTCCTCCTTCAGCACCTTGATGGCGACGATGCGGCCCAGGACGAGGTCTTTGGCTTTCCAGACTTCCCCCATGCCGCCGATCGCAATCCGGGTGGTCAGCTGGAATCTGCCGCCGAGGGTGATTCCGGTTGTAGGCCTCACTTATTCAACACCGCCTCAAAAATCTTCTTCGCGTTAGGACTGGTCAGCTGTGCGCCGGTGGTGATGTTCACGCCTTCCATGACGATCGTGACACTCACCTGCGGGTTGTTTGCGGGGGCGAAGCCGGTGAACCAGGAGTTGTTGGTTCCGTTCCCGAGCTCTGCGGTCCCTGTTTTGCCGGCCACCTGGACGCCGGGGACCGCGGCACCCTTGGCAATGCCCTCGCTGACGGCGCTTGCCATCCATTCCGTGATCTGGCTGGCGATCTGCGGGGTAGTGGAGGTGCGCAGCTGCTGCGGCTGCGGTTCGTCGATCACCCGAAGGTCCGGGGAGCGCAGGGTCTTGATGAGGTTGGGCTGCATCTGCTTTCCACCGTTGGCAATGGCGGAGGTCATCATGTTGATCTGCAGCGGCGTGGCGCGGACGTCCTTCTGGCCGATGGCCGATTGTGCCAGGCCGGGTCCGTCCAGGTTCTCGGGGAATCCGTTGCCCAGCGCGTGGCCCAGCTTCAGCTGGTCCCCGACGTCCTCGCCGAAGCCGAACTTCTTGGCCTGTTCAGCGATGGCGTCGCGGCCAAGATCCAGCGCGATGCTCGCGAAGGGAGTGTTGCAGGACTGTTGCAGTGCGAAGGCGAAGCTGGCCGTGTCCCTGGTGTAGCAGTTGCCGCCCGCGTAGTTGGGCAGCTTGTACTGGATGCCCGGGAAGGGCATTTCGGCAGGGTTGGGAAGTTCGCTGTCCTTGTTGTACTTCCCCGAGGCAAGCGCGGCGGCCGTGTCCACGAGCTTGAAGACGGAGCCCGGCGCCAGCAGCTCCCCGGTGGGGCCGCTGACGTTCTGGTTCAGGTTAATGCCCGGGACCTTGACCAGTTCATTGATGTTGGCCCGTTCCGCGGCGGCGTCCTGCGTGGCCACTGAGTTGGGGTTGTAGGAAGGCTTGGAGGCCATGGCCAGGATGGCACCGGTCTTGGGATTCGTCACCACAATGGAGCCGCGCTGGCCATCCGGAATCAGGCTGTAGGCCAGCTGCTGGATCTGGGGATCAATGGTGAGCTCCACTGAGGCGCCCTTGGGCTGGTTGCCAAGGAAGAGCTGGCCCACCCGGTCCAGGAAGAGCTGGTCGGAGTTGCCAGCGAGTTCGGCGCCCATGGACTGCTCCAGTCCGGTGGCACCGTAGTTCTTGGAGAAGTAGCCGGTGAGGCCGGCATAGAGCTCCGGCTGGGTATAGGTGCGCTGGAACTTGCAGGTCTCCGAACCGGTTTCCACCGACTCGGCAATGGGGGTGCCGCCAACGATGATGGCCCCGCGGTCATTGCAGTAGTTCTGCAGGATGGCGCGTTGGTTCAGGGGGTTGGTCTTGAGGTCGTCCGCGCCCACCACCTGCACATAACTGAGGGCCCCAAACAGCAGTGCAAACATGGCCACGGCGGCCACCCATGAGTGCCGGATTGCCTGGTTCATGCCTGCTTCACCGCCTCGGTTGGAGTGTCAATGCCGGTTGCTGCTGCCGCGCCGGCCGGCGGAAGCGGTGTGGTGTCCACCGGGCCGCGGGCTGCATGGGAAATCATCAGGAGCAGTCCCACGATGATCCAGTTGGCCAGGAGGGATGATCCGCCGGCGGCGAGGAACGGCGTGGTGAGCCCCGTCAACGGGATGAGCCGGGTGACGCCACCGATCACGACGAAGCACTGAAGGGCCACCGCGAAGGACAGGCCACATGCGAGCAGCTTGCCGAACGCGTCGCGGGTACCCAGGGCGGCGCGGAATCCGCGGGTGACCAGCAGCAGGTACAGCAGGACGACGGCGAACAGGCCGATCAGCCCCAGTTCCTCGCCCAGGGACGCGATGATCATGTCGCTGTTGGCGAAGGGGACCAGGTCCGGGCGTCCCTGGCCAAGGCCGGTTCCCACCAGGCCGCCGTTGGCCATGCCGAACAGGCCTTCGATGACCTGGCGGCTGCCGTTTTCATAGACGTCGGGGGAGAAGGCGTTGAGCCAGCCGTAGACGCGCTGTTGGACGTGGGAGAACACCTGGGCCGCCACGAAACCGCCGCCGAGGATCAGGGCCAGGCCGATGACCACCCAGCTGATCCGGCTGGTGGCCACGTAGATCATGACGATGAACAGTCCGAAGAACAGCAGGGAGGATCCAAGGTCCCGCTGGAAGATGAGGACACCGATGCTGACCAGCCAGGCCGTAATCATGGGGCCCATGTCCTTGAACCGGGGGAACTGCAGGGGACCGATCTTGCGGCCGGCGAGCAGGATGAGGTCACGGTTGGAGGAAAGATACCCTGCGAAGAATATGGCGAGGGTAATCTTGGCTACTTCGCCCGGCTGGAACGTCATGGGGCCGAACCTGATCCACACCCGTGCGCCCAGGATTTCGCCGGCGCTGATTCCCGGCACAAGGGGCAGGATCAGCAGCAGGGCCGACGCAGCCAGGGAAATGAAGGTGAACCGGCGCAGGATCCGGTGGTCCTTGAGGAAAAACACCACCGCGATGGCCACAGCCATGGCGATCAGGGTCCACCGGAGCTGGTTGTTCCCCGTATCCTCGCCGGGAGCATCGAGGCGGTGGATCATCGCCAGGCCCAGACCGTTCAAAGCAACCACAATCGGAAGTATTACGGGATCGGCATACTTTGCGCGGAAGCGCAGGACGCCGTGGAACACCAGGGCTGCGACCGCCAGCAGGCTGGACTGGAACCAGAAGTCGGAATCGAAGGCCTTCTCCTGGTCCACGCCCACCAGCATGTTCGCGCCGATGCCCACGGCAAGCGCCAGCAGCAGGAGCGCGAGTTCGACGTTGCGGCGAGGCTTGGGCAAAGTGCTTACCTGGCTCATTTGGCAGCCTCGCAGGTGATGGTCGGAGTGGGGGAAGGAGAAGCTCCCGATGGTGCAGGTGAAGGCGCCGGTGCCGGGGCGTCCGATGCGGACGGCGGCGGAGCGGGCGCGCTGGCCGGGGGTGCTGCGCTTCCCGAGGGGCTCGGGCTTCCCGTGGGGCCGGCCGAAGGCTTGGGGCATTCGTCCTCGGGCGAGGTGGTTCCTGTGAGTTCCAGGTTCTTGACGATCCGCTGCGCGTCGTAGAGGTCGTTGGCGGGGACGGTCTGGCGCACCCGCTGCTGCGAGAACGGCGGGAGGGAGTCCATGCGGATCTCGGTCACGGTTTCAAGCGAGGACAGCTGGATGGGGCCCAGCCGCTGGGACACGCCGTTGTAGATGGCCACCCGGGAATCGAACTCGCCCACGTAGTAGCGGGTCTGGGTCCACGCGTACCCGAGCCAAAGGCCAACGGCCACCACAACCAGGACGGCGGCTGCGACGGACCAGGCCACCCAGCGGCGGGGACGCAGTGCCGGCAGGGTGTCCTCCGGCTCACTGGCCGGTTCCGCCTTGTGGGTGAGCAGCGTGGCCGCCCGCCGTGCGACGGTACGCCCCGCCACAGTTGGAATGGAGCCGGATTCGGCGGCTGCGGCCGCTGCACCCACGAGTTCATGCGGGCGGGAGGCAAGTTCTTCCCTGAGGACTTCCGCCGAAAGATGCTCGCCGAGGTGGGGATCCGTGCTGCCCGGCTCGGGGGAAGCGGCTTCCGCGTCCTTCAGGCCGTCGTCAACCGGGTCTTTTTCCGGGCGCGGCTGTTGGTTGGCATCGTTCGGGGCGGACCCGCCCTTGCCGCCGCTGTCCGCTGCCGCGGCAGCGGGCTTGCTGCCCTGCACCGGCGGAACGATTTCGACGGCGGCGGTACTAACGTCGTCGGGCGTTTCCTCCACGATGTCCACCATGACCACGGTGACGTTGTCCGGCGAACCGGCCTCGAGTGTCAGCTGGACAAGGGTTTCGGCGCACTCGTGCAGGTTGTGGGTCTCCCGGACGGTCCGCTCCACGGCGTGGGCAGCTACGTAGTTCAATCCGTCCGAGCACAGCAGCCAGCGGTCGCCGGACCGGGCCTCAAGGGTGTCCAGATCGAGTTCGGGGCTGGCGTCCACGTCGCCCAGGACGCGCATGAGGACGTTCTTGTGGGGGTGCGTTTCAGCTTCCTCGGGACGCAGCCGGCCTTCGTCGATAAGCCGCTGGACGAAGGTGTGGTCCACGCTGATCTGCTTGAATTCGCCGTCGCGGAGCCGGTAGGCGCGTGAATCACCGATATGCGCGAAGTGCAGTTTGCCGTCAGCGAGCAGGAGCGCCGTCACAGTGGTGCCCATGCCCGCCAGTTTGGGGTTGATGTGCACCAGTTCGGAGAGCAGAGAGTTGGCGGTCTGGATTTCATCGGCGAGGATCGTGCCGGCTTCGTCGCCGTGGTCCGGACTGTCCAGGTGGATCATGTCCAGGACAGTTGCGGCTGAGGCAACGTCACCGCCCGCGTGCCCTCCCATGCCGTCTGCGACGACGGCGAGGTGGCGCCCGGCGTAGGCGGAATCGTCATTCTTGGAACGGATCCGGCCGACGTCGGACCGCGCCGCGAAGCGCATGATGAGGGGCCGCTGCGCCGGGCTGGAGCCGGTTGCGGAGTTTTCAGCCTCGGCCACGGTTACGGCCTCAATTCAATGACCGTCTTGCCGATCCTCACGGGTACCCCTGGCTCGACGGGCAGGGCACGGGTAAGTTGCTGGTCTCCCAGGTAGGTTCCGTTGGTGGAGCCGAGATCCTCGATGAACCAGCGGCTGCCCTGGGGGAAGAGCCTGGCGTGGCGGCCGGAAGCGTAGTCATCCTCAAGTACCAGGGTGGCTTCCTGGGCGCGTCCCAGCAGGATGGGGCTGGCTGCCAGGGGCAGGGTCCTGCCCTTGAGCGGTCCTTCGACCACTACCAGTTGGCGGGCCTGCTGCTTGACGGACTGCTGGTTCTCCGCCAATTCGGGGTTTCGGCGGACCTGGCGGGCGGTGGGGACGCCCGATGCGGCTTTCCGGCCCAGCATGAGGTCCCGACGCATGGCGGAGACGATGCTGAAGATGAGCACCCAGAGGAGCAGCAGGAAGCCGAACCGCAGCGCGGTGATGGTCAGGTCGCTCATGCGTGGCCACCCGGGTTGGCAGGAAGCAGGCGGAAGATGATCTTTGTCCGTCCCATCGTGATGGTGGATCCGTCTGTGAGTTCGGTGCTGCCGGAGACCTTTTGGCCGTTGACGTAGCTGCCGTTGGTGGACCCCAGGTCCACGGCGCTGGTGACGCCGTTGGCGGTGCGGATTTCCAAGTGGCGCCGCGATACGCCGGTGTCCTCAATGTGGATATCTGCCTCGGATGACCGGCCCAGGATGATGGACGGGGCGTTTAGCGAATAGCGCTGGCCCTCGATGTCCAGGACAGGCTGCAGCCTCACGGGCGCGCGGCTCGGTGCTGCCGGGACGTTCGGCCTGGGCTGGTTTCCGCCGGAGCCTTGGGACTTCTCGGTGGAGGAGGCAATTTCGAAATCACCGGCGCGAAGTGCGCTCTCGCGGCGGAAGGAAATCCGGACCGGCCCCTGGAGAATGTAGCCCTGGCTCCGGACGTGGTTGATGACCACGTCGCAGAGTTCTTCGGCCAGCGGCGTGCCCCACTCCTGGGCGCGACCGAAGTCGTCGTCACTGAGTTGGACGTCGAAGACGTTGGGAACCAGAGTCCGTCCCGCCGCCACGGTGATCGCTTTGTGGTCCACCTCGCGGCGGAGCCTGCTGGCGATCTCCACGGGTTCGACCTGGGCCTTGGAACCGGTGGAGAAGACGCCGCGGACGGCCTTTTCAATGCCACGTTCAACCTTGTCCAGCAGACCCATGGTTCTTCTCCTTTCCCCCCGGCTCCGGGGCAGTAGTTGTTGCTGACCAGCACCTGCAGGGCGGTCCGGCACTGCGTGGCGTGCCCGCCGGCAGCGGCCACTCCTACACCCGATACTACTGGCCACCCCCGCGAATGACCTTAATCCACAACGGCCGGGCGCCGGCAAAAGTTCAGATCCGGCCCTGCCCGGCACGGTCTTGCCGCGGCTCCGGCGGGCGGTTTTGGGCTGGTATTGCGGCTCATTTGAGCCGCTGTTCCGGGCTTGTAGAAGGGGCAAGGGCGGCCAATTGGTAATTTGCGGCATCTGTCCGTTATGCTTGATCTCGCTGCTTTTACGAGGCGCGGAACGGGAAACCGGACCGGCCGAGTGGAAGAAGTTGCGCGCGAGTGGCGGAACGGCAGACGCGCTGGCTTCAGGTGCCAGTGTCCGAAAGGGCGTGGGGGTTCAAATCCCCCCTCGCGCACGCAATGGAAAGAGCCCCGGTCTTACGACCGGGGCTCTTCTGCTTTCCCGGGGCCCGGCGGCATGCGCCTTCTCCCCGGCATATGGTCAAATCCCCTTGGAACGCGGAGGGGAGTAGTCCGTGCGAGGGGGAAAGTTAGCTGGACGGGCGCGCCGAAGCCTTGAACCGGCGTCGTGAGTTGGCCAAATGGCTGCGCATGGCGGCCTCCGCGGCAGCCTGGTCGCCGTCCGCGATCGCGTCCCTGATGGAGCGGTGCTCCAGCACCACCTGCTCGAAGTGGTCCCGGGCGTAGTGCTCGACGCCGGTCATCAGCCGGGTGCGCGGCATTGCGATCATCGTCTGGCCCAGGGCAGCGAGGCAGTCGGAGTAGTAGGGGTTGCCGGATGCGGCCGCCACGGCCCGGTGGAACTCGAAATCCGACTTCATGGCATGGGCGGGATGGTCCGCGCTTTCAGTGAAGGCGTCCAGCGCCGCGCTGACGGCCCGCAACTGCCGGTCGGTGCGGTTCTGCGCGGCCAGTGCGGCAGCTTCGCTTTCCACTCCCATACGGAAGGCCAGTAGGTGCAGCCTGTCTTCGGTGGTGGCCACCGGACGGCCGCCCGCCACCGCGTTGGGCGCGTCCGTGGGGGGAGTGAGGGCGAAGCTGCCGCGCCCCCGCTCGGTTTCGACAAGCCCCTCAGCCTGGAGCCGGGTGAGGGCGGCGCGGACCACCGTACGGCTGACACCAAAATCGCTGATGAGCGTGTTCTCGCTGGGCAGCTTCTCGCCGGGCTGGATCACGCCGTCGACGATGCGGGTGCGAAGGTCAGCGGCAAGGTCTGCGGTGAGGTTCCGGCTCATGGCTCAAGATTACGCGCCGAACTCCACGCTCTCGGTGGTCCAGGCACGTGCCTGCTCGCTGAGCGTGACCCCGAGTCCGGGGCGGTCCGGGACGATCATGCGGCCGTCCTTGGTTTCGAGGCGCTCGTTGAACAGCGGGTCCAGCCAGTCGAAGTGCTCCACCCACGGTTCGCGGGGGTGGGCCGCCGCGAGGTGGAGGTGGATTTCCATGGCGAAGTGCGGTGCCAGGCCCAGCCCGCGTTCGTCCGCGAGGGCGGCCACGCGCAGGAATTGGGTGATGCCGCCGACGCGCGGGGCATCCGGCTGGATGATGTCGCAGCCGTTGGCGTTCATGAGGCCCTTGTGCTCGGCGACGGAGGCGAGCATTTCACCGGTGGCAATGGGCGTGTCCAGGACCTGCACCAGATGGGCATGGCCTTCGAAGTCGTAGGCGTCCAGCGGTTCCTCGATCCAGACCAGGTCGAATTCCTCGAGGCGGCGTCCCATGCGGAGGGCGGTGGCGCGGTCCCATTGCTGGTTGGCGTCCACCATGAGCGGAACGTCCCAGCCGATGTGTTCGCGGATCCCCGCGACCCGGCGGAGGTCTTCCTTGCTGTCCGGCAGGCCCACCTTGATCTTGATCCCGCCGATGCCTTCCTCGATCGATTGCGTGGCCCGTGCCTTCACTTCGTCCAGGGTGGCGTTCAGGAAGCCGCCGGACGTGTTGTAGGTCCGCACCGAATCGCGGTAGGACCCCAGGAACTTCGCCAGCGGCAGCCCGGCGCGCTTGGCCTTGAGGTCGTACAAAGCGATGTCGACGGCGGCGAGGGCCTGGGTGGCGACACCGGACCGGCCCACGGAGGCGCCTGCCCAGAGCAGCTTGGTGTAGATCTTCGCAATGTCATTGGGGTCCTCGCCAATGAGGCCTGCGGCGACCTCCTTGGCGTGGGCATACTGCGCGGGGCCGCCTGCGCGCTTGGAGTAGCTGAAGCCGATGCCGGAGTGGCCCAGCTCCGTGGTGATTTCCGCGAACAGGAAGACCACCTCGGTCATGGGCTTCTGCCGGCCGGTGAAGACCTTGGCGTCGCTGATGGGAACGGCGAGGTGAAGGCGGGCGGTGGACAGCTTAACGTGCCGGATCAGATCGACGGTGCTCATGGATTCTCCTGGAAGCGGGGGCTGGGCTCCTTCGCCCACACCCTTAGGATATAAGTTCAGTACTTGTATTACAAGTGTGAGTGGCCGGTGTCATGAGCCACTCCTCCAGGGGAGCTGGAATAGCGGCGTCCCATTGCGCCGTTATCGAAGGCATGAAGGCAATTACCTACAGTGAATACGGAACCCCGGACGTCCTCGAACTGACCGATGTGCCCCTGCCCAAGGTGGGGCCGGGCATGGTCCTGGTCAAAGTAAAGGCGGCCGCAGTTAACCCAGTGGACTGGAAGATCATGGCCGGCTACCTGGATGCGGCAATGGACCTGCAGTTTCCAGCGATCCCCGGATGGGACGTGGCGGGGGTTGTTGAATCCGTGGGTATCGATGCACGGCAGTTCCAGCCCGGCGACGAGGTCATAGCCTACGGCCGCAAGGATTATGTCCATGGCGGAAGTTTTGCCGAGTACATCGCCTTGCCGGAAAGACTGCTTGCCCGCAAGCCCGCCTCACTTGGCTGGAATGAATCGGCGGGGCTTCCGTTGGCCGGGCTGACCGCTTACCAAGTCCTGAACCGGCTGGGCCTCACATCCGGTGAGACTGTCCTGATCCACGGGGGTGCCGGCGGGGTGGGGTCGCTGGGCATTCAGATCGCGGTGGCACTGGGTGCGAAGGTTATTGCCACGGCCTCTGAAAAGAACCACGAATTCCTCCGCTCCCTGGGAGCCGAACCACTTGCATATGGGGAGGGCCTTGCTGACCGCGTACGCGCGCTGCGTCCCGGCGGCGTGGAAGTGGTTGCCGATTTCGCCGGGGGCAATCTCGACGCGACCCTGGCGGTACTGGCCGAAGGCGGGAGGCATGCATCCATCGCCGACAGCGAGGTGGAGGAGCATGGCGGCACCTGGATGTGGGTCAGCCCGGTCGGAGTGGATCTGCAGGAACTCGCCGAACTGGTGGACCAGCGGAACATCCGGGTGGAGGTTGCCAAGGTGCTCCCGTTGGCCCAGTCCGCCGACGCTTTCCGCCTGAACATGGAGGGGCATACCCGGGGCAAAAACGTGGTCACCGTGGACGCCTGATTCGGGCCTTCCCGGTCTCCTACTTCCGCAGCGCGCCCAGGCCGGAAATCAGCGCATCAAGCCCCAGGCTGAAGGCCGTATCGGCAGGCCGTCCACGCTCCTGGCCGGCCGCCGAACTGCGCACCGCCGCGGAGAAGTTGGGGGTGGACCCGGCCATGGAGCCGGAATCGAAGATGTCCTCCGGAGCGGTGACGTCGTACGCCGACCCAAAGATAAAGGACTCGAGTGCCACGATGGCGGGGATGATGCGTTCCTGGGGGAACCCGGCGTCGAGGAACCCCTTGCTCACGGTTTCGTACATGGCAAGGGTCTGCGGCGCGTCTGTCACGGGCAGGACGGCGATCACGGGGATCAGCGGAGTGTGCTTGGCGAACACATCCCGGTAGCTCCATGCCCAGGCCCGGACGGCGTCCTCCCAGCCCCCGCTGCCGAATCCCGAGAGGTCCACCAGGGACATCAGGTGGTCCTCGACCAGGAGCAGCACGTCCTGCTTTGAGGCCACGTGGTTGTAAAGGGCGGAGGGTGCTACCTCCAGCACCTTTGCCAGCGCTGCCATGGTCAGCCCGTCGTAGCCCTTGAGGCTGATGAGTTCCAGCGCGGCTGCCGTGATTCCGGCCTTGTCCAGTACCGCCGCGGACGGTCGGCCTGCCCGCCTCCTCTGTGCTCCGCCGTTGCTGGTGGAGCGTCCCTGTGCGGCTGATACTGCCGGCATTGCTGCCCTTTCGTCGGTGTCCACTGCATTATTCCATCCGGATCTTCCGCTCCCGGCTGTCACCAGCTATAGTTCTAGTAAATGAATGGCATTCATTTAGTGGTCCCCGTCACCAAGGGACGCAGAGAGGACATCATGCTGAACCTGAACCGCGACGTCGTGGTCGTAGGAGCCGGGCCGTCCGGACTCACCGCTGCCCGTGAACTGAAGAAAGCCGGCCTCACCGTCGCTGTGCTGGAGGCCCGCGACCGCGTGGGCGGCCGCACCTGGACCGACACCGTGGACGGTGCGATGCTCGAGATCGGCGGCCAGTGGGTCTCCCCGGACCAGACCGCCCTCCTGGACCTGCTCCAGGAGCTGAACCTCGAAACCTATCCGCGCTACCGGGACGGCGAGTCCATCTACATCGGCGCGGACGGCACACCCGTGCGCTACACCGGCGACACCTTCCCCGTGGACCCGGACACCGCCGTCGAGATGGACCGCCTGGTGGCCCTGCTGGATGGCCTGGCCGCGGAAATCGGCCCGACGGAACCGTGGGCCCATCCCAAGGCGCGGGAACTGGACACCGTTTCCTTCCATCACTGGCTGCGGCAGAACTCGGCCAACGAGGAAGCGTGCAGGAACATCGGCCTCTTCATCGCCGGCGGCATGCTCACTAAACCCGCCCATGCCTTCTCCGCCCT
This sequence comes from Arthrobacter sp. SAFR-179, assembly GCF_059414945.1. Lineage (NCBI taxonomy): Bacteria > Bacillati > Actinomycetota > Actinomycetes > Micrococcales > Micrococcaceae > Arthrobacter > Arthrobacter sp. SAFR-179. The sequence continues at coordinate 4,646 of NZ_JBPFDM010000006.1, read as the reverse complement.
GCAGGCGGTCCTCATGGCAGCTTCCGCAGGTTCGTTCACCCACCTGACGGACGAGGACTTCATCCTTGACCGCCGCGTGGTGGGCGGGATGCAGCAGGTCTCGCTGCTTCAGGCCCGGGAACTGGGTGACGACGTGATCCTTGACTCCCCGGTGCGCACCATCAACTGGGAACCTGATTCGGACGGCGGCCACCGCGTCTCCGTGATATCGGACCGCGCCACGGTCAATGCCAGGTTTGTGATCATGGCTGTTCCGCCCAACCTCTACTCCCGGGTCTCCTTCAACCCGCCGCTGCCGCGCCGCCAGCACCAGATGCACCAGCACCAGTCCCTGGGCCTGGTCATCAAGGTGCATGCCGTCTATGGCACGCCCTTCTGGCGGGACAAGGGACTCTCCGGCACCTGCTTCGGGGCAGACGCCCTGGTCCAGGAGGTCTACGACAACACCAACCATGGCGACCCGCGCGGCACCCTGGTGGGCTTCGTCTCGGACGAGAAGGCGGACGCCGTCTTCGAGCTCAGCCCTGATGAGCGCAAGAAGGCCATCCTGGAATCGATCGCCGGCTACCTCGGCGACGAGGCCCTGGCCCCGGAGGTGTACTACGAGTCCGACTGGGGCTCGGAGGAATGGACCCGCGGCGCCTACGCATCCAGCTACGATTTGGGCGGACTGCACCGCTATGGCAAGGACCAGAACACGCCCGTGGGCCCCATCTACTGGTCATCCTCCGACCTTGCGGCCGAGGGCTACCAGCACGTGGACGGCGCCATCCGGATGGGCCGCATCACCGCTGCCCGCATCGCCGAGGTCGCTAAGGTGCCGGTGACTGCCGGCTGGTAAATAAGCATGCTTACTAATAGGCTGGCGGCGGGGAGCGTCCCCGACTTCAGACGAACGAGGTGAGGCATGACTGACGCCCAGAGCATCAGCAAGGTTACGGAGATCATCAACGATTCCAAGATCGGAATGGTCACCACCATCAACGAAGAAGGCGCCCTCGTCAGCCGGCCGCTGGCTGTCCAGGAGGTAAAGGACGACGGCGACATGTGGTTCTTCACAGGGCTCGGCACATCCCAGGTTGCGCATGTCCGGGCTGATCCGCGCGTCAACGCCGCCTTTGGCAAGAACACCGAATGGGTGTCCGTGGCCGGAACCGCCGAGGTGGTCACTGACCGGGCCAAGATCCACGAACTCTGGAACCAGGCGGTTGAAGCCTGGTTCCCCGACGGCCCGGATACTCCCGAGGTGTGCCTGCTGCGCATCGATTCGGACTCCGCCGAGTACTGGACCAGCCCGGGCGGCACGGCCGCCACGGTTCTGCAGTGGGTGAAGTCAAAGGTCACCAACAGCCGGATGAGTGTTGGCGAAAGCGGCACCGTGGAGTTGTAAGGCGCAGCTTGTAAGGCCGGATATCGAACGGGGCGGGGCGGCTAAGGCTGCTCCGCCTCTTTCAATGCCACGAGCACTGCCGGCAGCAACACGTCATTGCGCCCCCACACCGGATCCAGGATTTCCACGTACCAGGAATCCGCGAGCAGGAGGGCCAGGGCATCGTTGGTCTCATCCGCCCAGTCCCGGATCTGATCCTCCTCCACGGGATTCTCGCTGGAGCCGAGCACCGTGGTGATCTCCGGTCCAGCGAGCGTCACGGGAATGGCAGCGCTGCTTGCCTCGCCCGGCGCGTGGGCTACGGTCACCAGTTCCGTGCGGGTGGACAGCGCCAGCAGGCTGCCTGCAGTGCCGGCGCTGCAAAAGCCCGTCACGTACTGCCGCTGTGCAGCATCGCCAACCCGTATTCCCGGCTGGGATTCCCTGGTGAACAGTCCGTTCCGGTTCAGTTCGGCCAGGGCTGCGGCGATGGGTTTGGTCTCGTCGTCGGAGCCGGCGGCAAAATGGCCCGGCTGGTACGAACTGCCGCCTTCCAGCCAGCGGGCCGTCAGTTCGCCGGCGGCCTCCAGGGTGGTGGCCTGGCGCCAGACTCCGCGGTCCTCCAGCAGCCGGCCGTACTGATCGTGGACAGGAACTTCTTCAGGCTTCATCTTCGGATGCTATCGCCGGGCCTGCCTGCCGGTGCAACACCTGCGACACAGCAGTTAACGTCAGCCCGCCTGTTCAGCGGGCAGCCCGGCGGGAATCCCCGCCGCCCGTTCCGCTGCAGCCAGCGATGCTGCCAGGCTTCCGACGGCGTCCGGGTAACCCTTGTGCGTGGCAGTCCGCAGCTGGTCCGCTGTCCGCATCGCCTTGATGAGGGCGGACGTTTCCGGCAGCCGGACGTCCGTCAGGGCCGGATAGTCGATGCTGCACGCCGGGTCCAGTTCGTAGCGCCGCCACCGGCGCATGAGCTCGTCATGCCGGACCCCGGCGGCCTGATGGGCGGAAAGCCGCTGCCGCTCTTCCCGGCGCGCGTTGCGCCAGGCCAGGAACCGTGGGCTCCCGCGGTACGCGGCGACGCCTGACGCAGCAGCCGCCCCTGCCAGGACCAGTCCAGCCCATGGCGATACCAGGGCGGGGATCAACAATGCAGGAAGGGCCACGCAGGCGCCAAGGAAGAGATCCCAGAAAAGCTGGTCCCCGCCTTCGGGTGCGCTGCCCGTGGCCCCACTGCCTGTGGAAGCCAGGGCCCGGCGTCGTACGACGAAAACGGTGGCGGCCACGCTGGCCACCAGCACGGGGCCGCACAGCAGGACCGCCCACGCACCCTGAAGCAGACCGTGCATCAAGGACTCCACCACGACGGACATCCTGCACCTCCAGCATCCAATCGAAGGACCAGGCCCGGCCGGTAAGCCAGGGCTGGTCCTTCCATTGGACCGTCTTCCGGGCAAAGCGTCAATGGCGGCCAAAAAGGGGAGTCAGGCTGTGCCACGGACCCGCGGGTGGGAGGTAGCGTGAAGGCATGCGACTCAAGATGTGCAGCATCCACGTCCAGGACCCCGCCGCGGCCCACGCCTTCTACACGGGCACGCTCGGCTTTGACACGCTCATGGCGATGCCGGAGTACAACCTTTACATCATCAAGGATCCGGGAGCGCCGGACAGCAGCTCAGCAGGCCTTCTCCTTGAACCCAGCGACAACCCGATCGGGGCGGACTACATGAACGCCGTGCGCGAGGCAGGGCTTCCGGCGATCGTCTTCGGGGTTCCCGATGTGCAGGCGGAGTACGAGCGGCTCATGGCCGCCGGAGTCAGTTTCAAAACCCCGCCCACTACGGATCCGTTCGGCACCAGTGCGGTGTTCGACGACGGCTGCGGCAACTACATTCAGATCCACCAGGACTGACGGCTATTCAGCCTGTGCCCGGTCCTTCTTGGCCTGCTTCTTCGCAGCCTCTTCCTTGACCCTCTGCGCCTCGGCGCGGACGGCCGCGTGCGTGGCGCGTTCGGTGACCAGCCACTGCGGCGGAGCCTGCAGCAGTGCGGTGATTTCCGCCGTCGTGAGCGCTTCCTCCACACCGCCGCGGGCCAGGCCGCTGATGGACACGTTCAGCTTTTGCGCTACCACAGGGCGGGGGTGCGGGCCGTTGCGGCGGAGCTCGGCGAGCCATTCCGGCGGGTTGGCCTGAAGCTCGGCGAAGTCCTCGCGGCTGATGGTCGAATCCTGGAACTCCTGCGGCGTGGCCGGGAGATAGATGCCAAGTTTCTTGGCAACGGTGGCCGGCTTCATGGACTGGGAGTTTGCAGAGGTCATGCTTCAAGGGTATCCGGGCGGCGGGTACTGTGAAGACGTGCCCGCCGACAATGCCCCCACGCCTGACGCCCACGCCGCTCCTGACGGGGCGGCGCCACGCGTGCTTCGCATCGCTTATGTAGCCGGGGTTACCCCGGGCAAATGGATCCGCCGCTGGGAAGAGCGGATGCCACATATTCCCCTTGAAGCATTTATGGTCGACGACGACGGGCAGCTTGGGGCGCTCCGGGAGAGCCAGGCGGACATGGCCTTCGTCCGTCTGCCCATCGACCGGGACGGGCTCAGTGCCATACCCCTCTACGAGGAACAGCCCGTGGTGGTGGCGCCGAAGGGTCACGAGATTTCCGTGTTCGAGGAAGTGGCCCTCGCCGACCTCTCGCAGGAATCGTTCCTCGACGTTGCCGCCCTGGGCGGACCCGAGGCCGCGCTCCAGGTGGTTGCCGCCGGCGCCGGCCTGGTGGTCCTGCCCATGTCGGTGGCCCGCCACTTCAACGTCAAAGACACTGTGGCGCGCAGGCTCAGCGGGGCGGACGGCACCGAAATCGCGCTGGCCTGGCCCACCGAGGCAACGGATGAGGTGCTGGAGGAATTCATCGGCATCGTTCGTGGCCGCACCGCCCAAAGTTCACGCCAGCCATCCGCGCAGCCTGAGAAGGTGAAGAAGGAGCCGAAGCCGGACCGTCGGGGGACCGGCGCCAAGAAGGCGCCCAAGGTGGCCCAGCGCTACGCACCCAACCCGGACAAGGGCCGCGGCCGCGGCTCACGCAAGAAGGGCAAACGCTAGCGGAAGCTTTGCGGCCCGGCACTTAGGCCCGGCAGCAGCAAAGCCGGTCCGCGGGGTGCGGATCCGGCTTTGCCATGGTGCGTGGTTACCCACGGGGTTTAGGTGTTTTGGACGTTGTCTTTGGCGTCGGTGGCGCGGTCCTTGACGTCGGCGGCGGCCATTTGGCCTTCGGT